>JAFZRU010000018.1 GCA_017619755.1 Prevotella sp. | reverse complement strand
CCTCAACTGCACCATGCCCAAGGAATACGAGCCGGAACGGGGAGGCTTTGGTGGCTTCGGTGGCTTTGGAGGACAGCAGCAGTCGGGGCCTCAGAAAATGTTCCTCATCGACCCAGAGACAAAGCTCATCACCTTCACGCCTGACGGTTTCGGACAACGCTATACCGACCCCTCCTATCACATCCCCGCTTTCTACGAGGTGTGGGCACGATGGGCCGACGACGGGCGCAGCGATTATTGGAATGAGTGTGCCAAGAAGAGCCGCGAGTTCCTTCACAAGGCCATCAATGAGAAGACAGGCCTGAATCCCGACATGTGCCAGTATGACGGCTCAGAGATGCAGATGCCCCGCTTCCCAGGGAGGCCATCCGGACAGGCTCAAGGACAACAGGGTCAACCGCCAACTCCTCCCCGCAACGGCGGCAGCAACTTCCGTTACGACTCATGGCGCGTACCCATGAACATCGCTCTCGACTACGAGTGGAGCTGCGCCGACAAGGAATGGCAGCGGCAATATGGCGAGCGCATACAAAACTTCTTCTACAGCCAGGGAGTGGACTCCTTCCTCGACCAATACCGCGTCGATGGCACATTGCCAGAGGGGAACGAAATCCTGCCAGCAGGAGGATTCCGCAAACTGCGCCACAGCATCGGACTGGTGGCCACCACGGCGGCTGCATCGATGATGTGTTCCCATGAGAAGAGCAAGGAGTTTGTGAAGGCGTTGTGGGAAGCCAAGCACGAACCTTTCGAAGACGGATATTTCGATGCCTACTATGACGGACTGCTGCGACTCTTCGCCTTCATGCACCTCAGCGGACACTACCGCGTCATCTTCCCCAAATGCTATCTACAGACGGGCGACGTGAAAATGACCATCGACCCATCAGAAGGCGGAAAAGTCCTGTCTTTCAAGTACAAGGGTCAGGAGGCCATCTCACAACTGCCCATGCGGGAGGCATACGGCAGCACCTTCTGGACCAGTCCGCAAAAGGAGTGGAACTGGCCGCCCGTGCAGGAATACGACAAGCAAGCATACACGATGGAGCAGGACGGCAACACCCTGGTGCTTACCAGTAACGTGTCGCAGAAATTAGGCTTCCGCATCAAAAAGACGTTCAGCACCGACACGAAATCGGAGGCCATTACAGTGACCTACACCATCATCAACGAAAGCGGAAAGGAGAAACAAGTGGCGCCATGGGAGATTACTCGCGTGCTCAACGAGGGTCTCATCTTCTTCGACGCTCCCGCAGAACAAATCACGCCGGCTGGGGTCATCCCCTTCAAAACGGCCTACAAAGCTGCATGGTACACCACGGACGAAGCCAACGACAATCGAAAAATCAACGCCGACGGCAAGGGTTGGTTGGCATACCTCAACAAGGGATTGCTCATGGTGAAGAAATTCGAGGACCTTAAACCCAACCAACCGGCACCCGACGAGGCGGAGATACAGGTGTATGTCAACAGGGGAAAGACCTACATCGAACTGGAAAGCCAAGGGGCTTACACCAAACTGGCTCCAGGTGAATCACTCTCCTGGACTGTGAAATGGTATCTCATACCTTACAACGGGGAGGCCGTTCCGTCCAAACAACTCCTCAAGACGGTCAGGAAACTGATCAAGTGAGTTCTGAAACAGCCCTCACCTGCACAACACCTGGCACACGCGGTCCTGGAAGGTCTCTGCTTCGCCCAATTGCGTCAATCCTTGGTTGATGATGGCGAAGCAGAGGGTGTGCCCGTTGGAGGCACGGCAGTAGCCTGTCAGCGTACTCACGCCGGGGCTTCCACCCGCCACGGCATGCACGTTGCCACGGCATGGCCTGGAGGTCAACCGCCCGCGAAGGGTGCCATCCACTCCGGCTATGGGCAACGAGGGGTACAAGAGGTTGAGCATCCACTGGTTGTCGGCGGCATGACGCAGGAAGCGCACCATCAGTTCGGCGGTGACGTACGAATAAAGTGAGATGCCGCTACCATCAGCGAAAGTATAGTTGGTGTTGTCGAGACCCAAGCGCCCCACGAGACGCTTGATGGCACGTGAGGCATCGGCGGCCTTCGCCTCCTTCATGGTGTTGGCCTTCGCTATCTGATAGAACATCGCCTCTGCATAGAGGCAGTCGGCTTTCTTGAGCATGGGTTTTAGCACCTCTCCTATGGGTGTGCGATGACGACAAATCTCCGTGCAGCCCTGGGGAAGTTTGCCATGCGCATAGGTGACATCGAGCTCTATGCCGCAGTTGAGCATCTCCCGTGCCAACCGCCCTACGAACTCATTCTTGCGGTCCACCAAGAGAGGTGTCAGCCGCTCGTAGGGGATGTCCCAGCACCATCCGTTGCCCAAGGAAAGGGTGTCCTTCATCGACACGTCGGCCACCACCATGCCCTCGATGCGACGGATGCCGAAGCGACGGATGCTGTCGGCCATGGCACGCAGGTTGTCGCGGGTGAGCGTGGGGTCGAAGCCTCCCACGCAGTACAGTTCACCTCGGAGGATGTCGCCCTCTATTCGCCCTCGATAGCTGATGGAGGTGTGAAAGCCATAGTCCGCACCGAGCATGTCGAGTGCGCTGACGGCGGTGACCAACTGCAGGCTTTGTGCCGGCCACATCCGTTGCTGTTCGTTGTAGGCGAACACCTGCTGTCCGGCATTGAGGTCGTAAACCATCACTGCTGCCTGCGTGGTGGTGAGCAGGGGGTCGTTGAGAAGCCGTTCCAGCCGTCCTCGGGTGCCGGCGAGCCACTCCTCCCCAGTAGAGGCAGGAGCATCAGCGGGAGCATCGATGATGAGTTGGGCCGGCAGGGAAAGCGTGGAGGCCAGCAGGAGGATTGTCAGGAGTTGTCTTGATGCCATGTGCTTGCGGTTGAGTGAATGCCTTTATCAAAAACAAAACGCAGACACTTGTCAGTCAAGCATTTGCGTTCCGTTTCGTGGTCCGACCGGGAATCGAACCCGGATCTAATCTTTAGGAGAGACTTGTTCTATCCATTGAACTATCAGACCAAAGCGTGTGCAAAGGTAGTGAAAGAAGTTCGGAAAACAAAATCTTGGGCCACATTTTTTTTCATCTTTGCGAAAAGTGGGGGGGCGGCATGCAAATCCATCGCCATTGGTGTAGAAATTTCAAGAAAATTTGTTATCTTTGCAAACGATACAACCGACAATCAGAAATGATAGAACGAATACTTTTAAAAAATTACAAGTCTATCCGTGATGCGGATATAAGATTAAGCAACCTAAATGTGCTGATAGGCTCAAATGGAGTGGGAAAAAGCAATTTCATCTCTTTCTTCGAGTTGGTGAATGCACTTCTTAATCAACGGCTTGGCATCCATGTTCTTGAAAGAGGAGGGATAGAAAGATTTCTCTTTCAAGGATTGAAACATTCTGACCATATAGGCAGCCTTATCGACTTCAACAACAATAACGCATTCTTTTTCAAGTTAAAGCCAGCCATAGGGAACAAAGCCTTCATAGAAACCTCCGGCGACTATTTCAACAACAAGGGAGAGACTTCCAAAGATTATCAAAATCAATGGAATAAAACCGTGTGGGACAATGCGGTGGAAGAGTCGGGCATTCTCAACAGCCCCAAATGGCGAGCTGGATACTTGATGAATTTTCTAAGAAGTTTTACTGTGTATCACTTTCATGACACCAGTATCACATCATCGATGAGAAGAGAATGCATGATAGGTGATAATGAATTCTTTCGTCATGACGCCTCCAATCTTGCCGCATTCCTGTATCGATTGCAGCAAAACGAACCTCAATGCTTCAATTTGATAGAAGGAGTCATACGCTCCATTGCTCCCTATTTCAACCATTTCAAATTACGAGAGAATCCTAACAACAAGGGAATGATAACATTGGAATGGGAGGAAAAAGACTCCGACGCCTATTTAGATGCCAATAGTTTCTCTGATGGAACACTTCGCTTTATTGCCTTAACCACTTTGCTTTTGCAACCCAATTTACCTGACACCATCATCATTGACGAGCCAGAATTGGGTCTTCATCCTTCAGCCATCAACAAATTTGCAGCATTGGTGCGTCACGCCGCTCAAAGCAAACAAGTCATTCTGGCTACTCAATCAGTTAATTTAGTAAACTGCTTCGAGCCAGAAGACATCATCGTTGTGGACAGAAAAGATAATCAAACTGTTTTCAACAGGTGTAGTAAAGAAGCACTTGACATTTGGTTGGAGGATTACAACATTGGTGATATTTGGGAAAAAAACATCATTGGAGGACAACCATGAAAAGACTTTACATCATTGTAGAAGGCCAAACAGAGCAGGAATTTGTCAATTCCATGATTGCTCCATATCTTCAACAATTTGGAATCTATAGCGTAACACCAATATTAATAAGGACAAGCAAGTCAGGAAGAGGTGGTTTTGTCAATTACGAGCATTTGAAAAACGACGCTGTTAAATTGCTACGCTCACAAAAAGACGATTTCATAGTCTCCATGTTTGTTGATTTCTTCAGGATACCTGAAATACCCCAAAAAGAAAAATGGGAGAAAATGGCCAACCACAAGGATCAAGTTGCAGAAATGGAAAAATGCATCAAGGATGACATCAAAGACCATCGTTTTATCCCCTACATTCAACTACATGAGTTTGAAGCCCTCCTCTTTTCTTCAAACAAAGGATTTGAAACCTATTTTACAAAAGAAAACGCCCTTGAAACCCATCAGATAATCAACGCTTTTGAGAATCCTGAAGAAATCAATTCCACGCCAGAGGGTGCACCTTCCAAACGACTTATGTCCATCAAGAATGATTATGAAAAAGTGTTGGAAGGCAACTTGATTGCCTTGGTGGTGGGAATGAAAGAGATAATGGCAAAATGCCCGCGTTTTAAGGCTTGGATTGAGGAACTGATAAAAGCATGCAAATAATCATCGTTGTCAATGCCAAGAAACAAAAAGTTACCCAAGCATGTACGAATGAAAACGGCCTGCAAGGCCAAAAGCAATCAGCCCTGGGCAACGCCCTGGGGAAGAGGGTGAGCCAATTATCGCCCAGACAGGGCAAAAGCCTTATAGATGTCATAATGCTTTTGCCCCTGCAGGGCGTAATCTAATCCGTTGTTTACCCAGGGCGTTGCCCTGGGCTGGTATCTCGATGGCCTTTCAGGCCGTCTTTGCACAAAATCCATCCGTACAGCACGAAAAATTGTCGAATAATTGAGATTCACCCAACCCTACCTTACAATCTCATACTTGAAGAAGTCGAATTGCGCCTTCCCAGCCTCGCCGTGGCAGAAAAGTCCAACACGAATCCCCTTCCAGTAGCCGGCCTGCATCTGGAAAGGCTCACCGGCAGGGATGAAGCGCTTGCCATCGGTGCTGTAACTGAACTGATGAAGGTTGGTGACGGCATCGAGGGTGATGCGGAGCCACACGCGGGCGGGCTTTTTTTCTATGAGCAGTTCACGTCGGCCATCGACCTCTACGTAGAGGCCCTCTGGTCCTACTGCCATGCACCGGAAAGATTTCCCCATACACAGCAAACCACCATGTGTGGAGGGAGCGAAACGACGGCAGTCCATCATTGTGGTTGCTTCCCCAACATACCCCATCACTTTCTGCGTGAGCATGTTGCGGGTCTCTTTCAAGTTGTTGGCGGGCAGGGCGTCAAGTGTCAACCATCCGGGACGCTCGTCGAGGCTCCAATGGGCGTTGTCAGGATTGTGGCACCACTGCCACTGCAGCCCCAACTGTCGGGAGGAAAACTCGTCGGAGGTGTCGGGAAGCGACGGCGAAGCCTCTACGCCCGTTGCAGGCTTCGTCCACACCGCCACAGGCTCGCCAATGCCGTTGCCGTCGATGTCAACACCCATCAGCGGCCAGTCGTCGCACCACCTTGCGGGCTGCAAATGCACCACGCGCCCCAAGGCGGGGGTCGATTGGAAATGATAGAACCACCACTCCCCTTCGGGTGTGTCCACCAAGGCTCCTTGGTGAGGGCCGTTCACCATCGTGGAACCCTGTTCAAGCACCACGCGCTTCTCATACGGCCCATATACGTTTTTAGAGCGCAGCACCGTCTGCCAACCCTCTCCCACTCCACCTTCGGGAATGACGAGGTAGTAGTATCCGTTGCGCTTCATCCACTTCGTACCTTCCGCCACGGGACCGGTATAAACCGTCACGCCGTCGTCGAGCAGTTCGCGTCCATCGTCCGACATGCGGTGTACGATAATGGGGCCGGCACCATGTCGGCTGCGCCCCAAATACACCTTGCCGTCATCGTCAAACAGCGGACAAGGGTCTTCCCATTTCTCCACCGCCTTGACGCAGTGCAATGGTGCCCATGGTCCTTCGGCGCTGTCGGCTGTGGTCATGAAGAGCCCCTCGTCGGGTGTGCAGAAATAGATATAGAAACGTCCGTTGTGCCATCGTATGCTCGGCGCCCACGACCCACCGGCGTAATGGTTGTTGGCATCCCATCCGGGGAGGTCGAAACGTGCATACACCTGACTCACCAACCGCCAGTTGACCATATCGGCGGACTCCAACACCTGCATGCCGATGTAATGGAAGTCGCTCGCCACCATGTAGTATATGTCGCCCACGCGGATGACATCGGGGTCGGAGTAGTCGGCATTGAGCACCGGATTCTTGTACGTGCCATTGCCTTGGTCGCCCCAGTCAAGGCGACCCTGTGCGAAAGCCACCCACACCCCGGAAAGGAGGAGCAGGAGAAGGGCCGTCATGCGGCACATACCATATTTCATCCCAAAATAGAGTTGGAAGTATCTTCTTTCCTTTTCACTTGTCATAACAACTTGGTTTTGCATTTGCGCCGTAAAGATACGAAAAAAAACGATGGAAGCCAAACAAATAGCACGTTTCCATGCAAAAAACTTGGAAGATGTCTTTTTCTCATGGAAAAGTCGTACTCTGCTGGCGCGAAGATAGGCTGCACTACTCTGCTGGCGCGAAGATAGGCTACGGTTCGGAAATGAAAATAAAAAACTACGTCTTTTATTTTGCATTTCGCTCACCTTGCACTATCTTTGCATATCATTACCTTAACACCTACTTGAAATGAGAAAGAAAACTGTTGGAGGCACCATCCTCACCACCGTCGCCACGGCAGCTTGTTGCCTGGCACTGACGGCCTGTACCGAGACAGGCACCCCCGCGAAAAGCGAACTGACCACCGTGGGCAACCCCTTCCTTCCCATGTGGGAGCACATCCCCGACGGCGAGCCTTACGTCTTCGAGGACCCCGACAACCCCGGAAAGCAGCGTGTCTATATCTATGGCTCCCACGATAGCCGAATCACCGACTACTGCGGCTTGGAGCTCGTGGTGTGGTCAGCCTCCACAGACGACCTGAACCACTGGCGTTACGACGGAGAAATCCTGCGAGTGGATAAGAACGCCAAGGGCGAGCCTTTCGACTCCGCCGGCACCGCCGACGTGCTTTTCGCCCCCGACGTCACCTTGGTGACCGCCCCCGACGGCACGAAAACCTACTACCTCTATCCCAATGACCAAGTGGGGCCGCGCAACGGACTCATAGCCAAGAGCAACCGTCCCGACGGTCCCTTCGAGGTGTGCAACTGGAACGCCGACGACCCGGGGCTGACCGATGGCGTGCTGCGCTTCGACCCCGCCGTCTTTGTCGATGACGATGGCCGCGTCTATGGCTACTGGGGCTTCGAGCGGTCATACGGCGCCGAACTCGACCCCGCTACGATGGCCACGGTGAAGCCTGACGCCAAGGTGGTGGAGGACATGGTTTCCGGTAAGAACCAGCCGGGAGACTTCCGTTTCTTCGAGGCCTCCTCCATCCGCAAGATCAAGGACAAGTACGTGTTCATCTATAGCCGCTGGACGAAAGACGGAGAATTCGGACTGCCCGACACCAACTACACCCTCGCCTACGCCTACAGCGACCAACCCTTGGGACCGTGGACCTACGGCGGCACCATCATCGATGGCCGCGCCCGTGAAACCGACGAGCAAGGCAACACCATCGCCTCGGCTGTGGTCTCCGGCAACACCCACGGTAGCATCTGCGAAATCAACGGAAAATGGTATGTGTTCTACCACCGGCAGACAGGTCTCGACGAGTTTGCAAGGCAAGCCATGGTGGCTCCCATCGACGTGAAGGTGGAAGAGGGCACCGGCGGAAAGGTGACCATCTCGGAGGGAGAATACAACTCTGAAGGTTTTTCTCTTGACGGCCTCGACCCGCTGGAGCGTCACTCCGCCGGCATCGCCTGCTGGCTCACCGGCCCCAAGGTGGCCGAGCACCAGTGGCCCAACAACGTCTTCTACGGCTCCTACGTGGAAAGTTCCTACGGCACCGACGACAAGTTTGAGGCTCCCTACGCCCTCCGCAACAACACCAACCGCGTGGTGAACAACACCAACGGCTCCATCGTGGGATACAAGTATTTCAATTTCACAGGTACGAAAGGCAAGGACCTCCAACTCCTCCTGCGCCTCATCCCGGAAGGAGTAGAAGGCACCATCCAGGTGATGGCCGACAGCCCCTGGGCCTCCAAGGGCGGACAACTCTTAGGCACCATCGAACTGAAGAGCGACATGCCCCAGCAATCTACCGAACTGTCTGCCGACCTCCCCGCTCTCAAGGAACTCACCGGCAAGCACGCCATCTTCTTCACCTTCTCCTCCGACACGCCGGAGAAGTCGCTCTGCATCCTCGAGGACTTTGTGTTCAAATAAACCCATGGACTGGCACCATCTCATCTCCAACAAACGTTTGGGGCAGGAAGACCGCCATGTGCAGCGTCACGACGACCGTTCGGAATTCAAGCGCGACAGCGACCGGCTGCTCTTCTCCGCACCCTTCCGCCGCCTTCAAAACAAAACGCAGGTGTTTCCGCTGCCCGGAAGCATCTTCGTACACAACCGCCTGACCCACAGTTTGGAGGTATCGAGCGTGGGCATGTCGCTCGGCAACGACATCGCCCGCCGCCTCACCGACAAGCACCCTGAGCTGCGCGGCACGCTCTTCGAGGAAATCGGTTCCATCGTCTCCGCCGCCTGCTTGGCGCACGATATGGGCAACCCACCCTTCGGACACTCCGGCGAGAGAGCCATCCAGACCTTCTTCACCGAAGGCCCCGGCTCTCGATTGGAGGAGCAGGTGAGCACGACCTTCTGGAGCGACATCACCCATTTCGAGGGCAATGCCAACGCCTTCCGCCTCTTGGCGCACCGTTTCAAGGGACGCCGCGAGGGAGGCTTCGTCCTCACCTACACCACCTTGGCCTCCATCGTCAAATACCCCCACACGTCAACCATGGCGGGCAAAAAGGGGAAGTTTGGTTTCTTCCACTCCGAGGAGGGGACCTTCCGGAAGATTGCCTCCGACTTGGGACTAAGGCTGATAGAGGAGACTCCGTCCGGCGTGCGCTACGCCCGCCATCCCTTGGTGTATGTCGTGGAAGCCGCCGACGACATCTGCTATGAAATCATGGACATCGAGGATGCTCACAAACTGAAAATCCTCTCCTTCGAGGAAACCTCCGACCTGCTGCTCGGCTTCTTCTCCCCGGAGGTGCGTGAGAAGATGCTCCAACGCATCATCGACGAGGGCATCGACGACCGCAACGAACAAGTGGTGTATATGAGGGCCTCGGTCATCGGCCTCTTGGAGCATGCATGTGCACAAGCCTTTGCCGACAACGAGGAGGCCATCCTCCGTGGCGAACTGACAGGCAGCCTTCTCGACCATGTGCGTCCCGACATCCGCGAAGCCTACAAACGTTGCGAGAAGGTGTCGCGCAGCCGCATCTACAACAGCAAGCCAGTGCTCGACGTTGAACTTTCCGGCTACAAAATCATCGAGACGCTCATGGAGAAAATGACCGAAGCCGTGGTAAGCCCCGACCGCTACTACTCGCAGCAACTCATCAACCGTGTGAGCAGCCAGTACGACATCATCTCCCCCGACCTCGAAACGCGCCTCATGGCCGTCATCGACTACATCAGCGGCATGACCGACGTCTATGCCCTCGACATCTACCAGAAAATCAATGGCATCTCTCTGCCGATAGTATAGGGGCTATAGAAACTATAGAAGCTATAGTAGCTATAGAAACTATAGAGTCTATAGCCACTTGATGCTCAGTCGGTGAAGCATGGTGGTGCTCTCCCCGCAGGAGCCGGTGTGCTGGAGGCAGAAGCCGCCGTGGGTGTCCGGGCTGACCCGTGCCGAAAGATGCACCTCCTTGCGCAGTGCGGGGTCGTCTGGCTCTGGTAGTGGGGTGTCGGTGGTGACATAGGCCGTGAGCAAGTCGCCATGGCAACTCACCTTGATATGGCATCCCGTGCGGTAGCAGGTGGCGCTCACTGCCTCGCCAAGGGGCGTGGTCACGCCGTGGTCGTAGTGCATCAATTGGAAGTCCACCGCCTTCGCGTGTTTCGTGGTGCGTATGATGCGCAAGGCGTATCCAGTGAGCGTGCGTGTGTCAAATTTCAAGCAGACATCCATGTATTGCCCAGTCGCGCTACCAAAACCTTGTCCGGCGGTCTTCGTGGGGTCCACGTCGAGCGTCACCTCCATGTCGCCATAGGTCTTGGCGACGGGGGTGAACATCATCCTGGCGCCGCGCTGCGCCTGCAACAAACCCTTCCCCACTGCTCCGTTGAAGCCCTCGCCATACGCCCACATGGGGCGCGAGGGGTCGAAGAACCATGGATATTCCGCCGTGTCGGCTGGTTTGTAGCCGTCCACCGTCCAGAAACCTTCCTTCACCAAGGGCTGCCACTGGCAGGGGAAGTCGGAGAAGTCGGTGGTCAGTTCCTTGTCATCAGCTTTTATGCGCTTCACCTTTCCATACACCACCTCTACCGTCTCACCATGGTCGCTCCGTGCCTGGCGGGGTCTTATTCTTGCCATCAGCACTTTTCCGGCGTCGCTGCCCTTCAGGCAGTACTGACGCAATGGCTCGCCAGTGGTGACGGCCACGGTGACGGCCTCCCGTCCCTCCTTGTCGTCGGCTAAAAGCCAAGTCACGTCGCTACGGTCTCCGTGCGCCCCGTCTTCCAGTTGGTAGTTGAGCGTGGCCACACCGTCCTTCACCTTGATGGCAGGCTTGCCTTTCAGGGTGGGCGGCGGCAGTGGTGCAGCGAGCAACGTCACGCCCGCCGCTCCTTGCAGACCGTCGGGTGTGGTGGCTGTCACCACGATGTCCATCGGCTCGTCGCCTTGGTGATGCGACGTGACGAGGCAGGTGCCGTCGCCTTGGTCGGTCAGCGTCACACAGCCCGCCGATCCTCCAGTCACGCTCCATTTCAAAAGAGGCTTCTCACCTATAGCATATCCTCCGTGTCGGCGGAGGTTGGCCTGTAGCAGGAGTGGCTCACCGTCCGTCTGTACGGTGGCGGTGCGAGGAGCAATCGTGAGGTTGGTGGCGGCGGCGTTGGCCGGCCCGCTGCCCAAAGGTCGCCACCCATCGTCTCCGGCGAGCAGACCATCCACGTTGTAGCCTCCAGCATCCTTATATGCCTTCAAGATTGGCAGGTTGCTGATGTCAATGGTACATTCCGGGTGGTCGGCGCCCACGAACAGCGGCTCTCCGTTGAGGGTGACATTGGCTTGTTGGCAGCGGAGCCATGGAGTGGGATAAGGGGTCCATCCGATGGTGACGGGTCGTGAGGTGTGGAAGCGGCAGTCGATGAGCGTGAGGGGGCCGGGAGCCTTGCAGAAATAGGCGTCAGCAGCCCCTCCCCGCAAGTGGAAGTCGCAGTCGAGCATCACCGCTCCGGCGGGGTGCGTGGTATAAAAAGGCTTCTGTCCGTAGAAGTCGAAGTCGCAGTGCAGATAGACCCCGTTGCCGGTGAGCGCGTCGTCGGTACACTCCATGTGGCAATGGTCGTAGAGGATGCGCTTGGCGCCGTTGAGGGGGTTCATATTGAGGCGGCTGATGAAGCGCACGTTGCGTGCCACCACGCGGTCGCCGTGGCAGTATGCCACATGGGCCTGGGTGATGGCGGTGCTGCGCTTCTTCCTGCCGAGTTGCGGCCGTGCCGGGTAGTCCAAGTCCACGTTGCAGTAGTTGCCCATGGTGAGGTTGCTCACCTGCAAGCCGTCGCCGTGGAAGTCGAACATGGTGAAATTGCCCACCGCCCCCTGCGTCTGTCCTCGCTGTGAGGCAAGCACCACGTCACCCGGGGTTTCACCCAATCCCACGAGGTGGAGGTGCTGGCAGCGGATGGTCATGCCAAAAGGCTCTCGTCCGCCCTCTCCCACCGCCACGCGGGGGTCGTCGGGGTCGTCCACCCAATAAACCCATGGGGCGATGTAAAGCACCATGGGTTCGTCGTCTGTTCCATCGGCGAGTTGCGCCGCCGCCTTTTGGAAATTGTTGAAAAGGAATGGATTGCCTTCCACGGCTTCATCGGACAAGGAACCATCGAGTAGGAAATGTCGGGTGTCGAGTGGATGGGGCGTTACCACACCTTGTTGGCTCCATGCCACCAAGGGGAGCAGCAGGAGCAGTAAGGAGAGTGTCTTTTTCATGGAAGTGTCGTTGGCTGTTTAATGGATGGAGCTTTTGTCGAAGCGGTGGGCGAGGATGCGTCCCACGTCGCCACCAGAAGTGAACTGCATCACCTCCGGGTGCTCGCGGATGTACGAGTCGATGTGCCGTATGCGTTTCTCCTCCAAGATTTCGTCCACGGCGATGAGGATGCTTGTCTCTTCGACATCGCCGAAGCCGTCGTTGATGGCCGTTCCAAACATCCTCATGGTGGGACTGAGGCCCATGTAGGCGTTCACCAATGGCGGGATGTTGATGCCGAGCTGGCGTATTTCCTGGCAGAGCTGCCGGTAGTCTTCACGCAGGTCGTCCTTGCACAACACACGAGCCAGTTCCTTCGGGTCGGTCTCCGTCTTCAGCGGGTGCATGGGGGTGATGAGGTCGTCCTTGTCGCCGAAATGCTTGTTGAGGAAATACAAAATCATGTCGCGCCCCCTGCGGTTGTAAGAGGGGTACATGGTCATCTTCCCGAAGAAATACTTCACCTTGGGCATGATGACGGTGAGGGCGCCCAAGCCGTCCCACAGGTTGTCGAGTGCGAAGAGGCTCTTCGCCCCCCTTCGGCTGCTTTGGTAGGGCAGCGTAACGTATGAGCGGGCGAGTTCGACGGTCTGCGGGAGGTATTCCTTGATGAATTTCTCGGAGAAGTGGAACATGTGGCTGGTGGCGAGGATGGGTTGCCCCTTCTCGTCGAAGTCCACCTCCGTACCAAGTTTGTAGCGGTAGCCGCCGATGATTTCCTCCTCCTCAGGGTTCCACACCAAGAGCTGCTTGTAGCAGTTGTCCATCAAGTCGAACTCATCCAAGTCGAGGGGTTTGCCGGTGCCTCCTCCCGCCTCTCTGAACACCTCCTCGCGCTGACGCCCGATTTCCCTGACCACGTTGGGAGAATCGTGTATGTCAACGACATAGATTTGGTTGTTGCTCTTGTTGGTCATGCGCAGGCGCTTGTCAGGCGTCAGCTCTTTCTTGATAAGTTCTTTGTCAACGGGGGGGATGATTGGCTCCATGGCGATTGTTTTAGGTCGTTTCACAGTTCATATACCTTGTCTTGCACCACCTGTGCCCACTGGGCCGGCGTACGTGTCTTGTCGAAAGTCTGCCACGGGATGGGTTTTCCCACGGCCACGCGGAAGGTTTTGTGGACGTTCTTGTACATCTCGTCCACGAGGAAGAGCATGGCAATGTTCACCTTCAAGTTCAGCGTCTTGCAGATGTTGGCGATGCGGTAGAAGCGCTCGGAGTTGCTGCCTCCGAAATGGATGGGCACCACGTCGCGATGGCTTTGCACGCTCTTGGAGATGAACGTCTTCTTCCACGGCAGGTCGCGTATCACGCCGTTGGTCTTGCGCGAGCAAAGGCCGGCGGGGAACATGATGACGTGGCTGTCGCTGTTGAACACCTCATTCACCAAGGCGGGGAAGTTGCGGCCTTGGCTACCTGTCTTGTTGATGGGGATGGACACGGGGGCCAAGCCGGGGAGGTTCATCAGCAGGTCGTTCACCAAGTATTTGAAATTGCCATCGTAGTGGCGGCCGATGAAGGCGCCGAGCGCCACGCCGTCCTCTCCGCCCAAGGGATGGTTGCTCACGAAGGTGTAGAGCTTCCCGTCGTCCTTCGGCGGCAGGTTCTCCTCGCCCTCTATCTGCAGCGTCATGTCGAGGTAGCGCACACATTCCTCGAGCCAGTCCACGCCCACTTTGTCGCGGCTCTCCCACAAGAACTTGTTCACCTCGTCCTGGTGAACGATGCGCTTGAGCCAGTTCACAGCGAATGATGGCACGTATTTCGCCTTTTCACCCATCTTGTCCTTCAGGATGCGTTCGATGTTAATCGTCTGCTCTGATATCTCTGTCATGACATTTCTATCTTAATGAAATGCAAAAATAATCAACTTTTTCAAAATAACACCCTTTTAGGAAAAAAATCTTCAAAAATATGCGATTTTGAAAGCTTTTTGTGACAAAAACCCTCATGATGTCACCAAGTCTCCAACACCTCCTTACAAGAAGATGCAGCCTGAAAAGGCTGCATCTTCCATGTTCTTGACCAAATTTTCAGATGGCCGTCGTCATTTTCAGTTGGATGCACCACCGAGGATGGCGTCCACCATGCTCATCACGTCGGTGATGTTGATGGCTCCGTCACCATTGACGTCTGCGGCATCTTTGGAGAAGTTTTCAGGTGTGTCTCCCAAGATGTGGCTGACCGTAGCCATCACGTCGGAGATGTTGAGGTCGCCGTCGTTGTTGACATCGCCGAAGCTCTTGCCGAGATAGAAGAGCTGCCAGTTGTCCCAGATGGTCCAGTCGTTCTCAATCTGCACTTCCTTCTTCAGACCGATGATAAGTTTGCCGTCCGCTCCAACTTTTGCCGACACGGTGTTGCCAGCGTAGAGTTTCTCCGGTCCCTCGCCCTTGTTGGTGTCGAAGGCGACACCGGCGGCAGCCATGGTGTTGGGCACGGCCAACTGGCCTGCTTCATTGCAATATGCCCATCCGTCAGCGAGGCTTTCCGTGGTGATGGCCTCGGAAGCGAGACGCTTCAAGCCCACGCTCGTGGTCTTGTCACCACTGGTGGCATAGAGCATGGCGTTGTTGTTCTCTTGGGCGTTCTCGACGTAGGAGTTATAGTCTTGGACATAACCACCGGCACGATAGAAGCCTTGGAGGACGACGCGATAGGTACCCTCGGGCAGACCGGTGAGCACTTGGTAGTAGTCGAAGTTGGTGTTGAACTTCTCGGCGTTCTTGGACGAGCCGTTGACTGCTGCATCACCCGTCCATCCATTGTCGTTGCCATTGTCGTATGCCGGGTTGATGATGATGGTGGAGCAATCCACGGGGTTGGCGGCTGTTGCACTGGCCATGTTCTGCGGAATGCCCAAACGGTGGATCATGGTGTTGATGTCCTCAATCAATCCATCCACGTCGTCATCGGCGTAGGAGTGGTTGGCAATTCCCTCACTGATGGTGCTGTGGAGTGCGTTGGCCTCATCAATGATGTCCTGGGTGGCCACGGCATTGGGTACGGCAGCGGCCAGTTCTTCATTGGCGGCGGCAAGCTTGGCCATGATGTTCTTGGACGTGGTCACGGCTTCCTTCAAGTCGTAGAGGGCGATCAGCGCCTCGAACATGGCCTGTCCGTTGGTGCCGTTCACCACGGCCTTGCCCTGGTTGATGGCGGCCTGGAGGTCGGCCACGACATTGCTGCCGATGGCTTCGTTAAGAGAGTTCTCTGCCTCAGCAATGGCTTCCTGCAGCACGGGCTTCACCACGTCGGCCTTGAAGCCGCAGTAGGTGATCTTGAAGTTGTCCCAGATGGCCCAGCTGTCACCCTTTTGGTTGGTGGAGCCTTTCACACCGATGCGCATCACGTCGCCATCATTGGCCACGAGTCCGTAAGCAGACTGCGTGTACATGCCTGCTCCGAAGGCAATGGAGGCGCTGGACATACCGTTGGGGAAATAGACCGTCGTGCCGTCGGAAAGCGTTTCTGTGGCATAATCATTGGAGCCGCTGTAGAACGCTTGGTCGTAGATTTGCACGGGGTCGCCGAAGATGTTGGTGAACGGTGTCATGTTGGTGTTCAAATAGACGAACACCGGGCAGGTCTCCTTCGTGGTGTAGTATTCTCCATTGAGGTAGGAGGCGAAAGCTCCCCCACGGCCGTAGCGGTAGAAGCCCTGCACGGAGATGCGATATACGCCACGCGGTGCATTCTGCACGTTCTGGTAGATGTCGAAGTTGGCGTTGTTCCAAGCCTCATAGCATGGGTTGCTGGCCAGACCTCCCGCTGTGACGTTACCACCGTTGGCGGCCACCCTGGTCCATCCTTCTCCGTATTGGGTGAAGTTGGGGTTGACCATGAGGTTGGTCATGTCCACATCCTCGCCATCCGGGTGGTGATAGACATCCTCGATCAAGGCCTTCACCTTTTCGATTTCCGCCTCAAGCTCCTCGTTGGTGGCGGCTTGCGCATTGACCAAGTTGGTGTAGTCGGTATTGGCCCACTTGCTGCACTTGTTGCGATAGAGCTCCATGTAGTCGGTGTTGGCAGCGGCCTCGAAGGCTTCAGTGCGGAGGTCCGAGAGTTGTTTCCAGAGGTCGATGTTCTTCTCCAAGTCGGCTATTGCTGTATCGATGGCGTTCTTGGCGGCGGTGACACCGGCGAGAGTCGTGGCGTTCTTCAACGAGTTAAGAGCGGCATTGTAGGCGTCATCATAGGTATCGGAGTAGAATTCGTCCTCAAAGTCCAGTCCCGCAAGTTCGTCCAAGTACATGTCTTTGAGGAGTTTTATGGCGTCGCTTCCCTTGCCGTAATAGGTCAGTGAGAAGTCGTCGAAGATGCTCCAGTCCCCCTCGATGGTGGTGTCCTTGCGTGCTCCCACCCTGAGTTTACCGTCGGTCACGGCGACATACACCTCGTTGTTTGTGCAATTTCCATCCTTGAAGAAGGCGTCGGCGGCCACCATGTCGTTCGGAATCCAGAAGGTCATTTGGAGTTCGTTGTCGGTAACGGAACTCCAGTTGCCGGTGGACAGTTTTGCTGTCAGGCTTGCCGAGAATGGCGAAGCGATGCTTGTCTCAGCGGTGACGTCGGTGGTGGCGGCATAGAGTTTGGCGTATTTCGACTCCTCATTGTCCGCCTTGTAGTTGTTGTAGGCCGGCCCAGAGTTTCCTGCACGGTAGAAGGAGTTGGCGTTGAACATGTAAACGCCTTCAAGCAAGCCCTCGAGATCCTGGTAGGTGTCGTAGTTCATACTGTAGCGCTCGGCGTTCTCCTTGCCGTTGTAAGCACCCCAGCCAGAGCCATCCCATCCCGTGAGGTCGTTTCCTGCGAAGGTGGGGTTCCTGATAAACAGTTTCGTCACATCAGTGGGCTTGGCAACCGTTGAATTCGGATAGTTTTGCTGAGCCAACTCAAGCTCGCGGGCTTCGATGGCATCCTTGGCGGCCTGGATGGCGGCATTGATTTCGTCAAGGCTGCTGCCGGTGTTGTTATAGACAGCCACCTGGTCGGCCACGCTGGCGCCGATTTCCTCTGCCTGGTTGAGGATGTCTTTGAGTTGCATGGCGGCCTCGTAGATGTTCATCTGTGCCTCGTATGCCTCTCCAGCCTCCACCGGCACCAGTTTCCAGTCGATGAACGCCCCTCCATCCTCCGTGCAGTCGGAGGTGAGTGCGGTGTTCTCGGGGTCGGAGGTGCGGTCGAGTCCCACAAACTTCCTGTTGTCGTTCCAGTTGGGGTTGTTGGCAGAGGGCGACAGCCTATAGACCTTGTTGCCCATGTCGGTGATTTCCCAAAGGTAGTCGGCCTGGCCGTTGTAATCCACGTACATGATGTTGAGGTCTGCCACGAACCACCACATCTTCCATGCGCTCTGGGTTTTCACATAGTCGGTGAGGGTGTAGCTTCCATCGCTCTGCTGCTCCACTCTCACTTGGAGGCCGATTTTGCCCACGCTTGCCTGTGTGCCGTAGGCATTTCCCTGGGTGAAGAACAATCCACTTCCCACATTGTAGAAGTAATAGGTCTCACCCACAACCAATGACGCGAACTCTGTTGGCACGGGCTCCGTCCAAACGTTCTCGTCAACGGCTTGTGCTGCATTGCTTCCCAATAGAAGCACTGCGCCTAATACGAGTAATTTTGTAATTTTCATAAAGGTTGAAGATTAAATGTTAGTAAATATTATGTAATTAGATTGACAGATGGGTAAAAGCGAGCATCATTTTTCCCTTTCGGGATGATGATGTGCTAAGATTTTGCAAATATACGAAATAAATCGTAAATGCAATGCAAAAACAAAAAAAACTTTGTATTTTTCAATAGAGTGGGGGGAAATTACAAAATTTAACACTTTTGTGGTGGTTGTTCGGCCAAAACATCTTAACTTTGCAGCCTGATATGGAGAGGCTTGTCGTGCCACGTCACGAAGCCTCCCATATGCCGCAATGGTGGAATTGGTAGACACGAGGGACTTAAAATCCCTTGGCCAGGAATGGCCGTGCGGGTTCGAGTCCCGCTCGCGGCACTTTGTTTTTCCCAGCATGAGACATCTTCTCCTCTCCCTTGTCACGCTGACGCTGCTCGCGGCCTGCGGCGTGGACAGTGGTCATTTCAAGATTTCCGGTCGCTTTCTCAACATGAACCAGGGCGAGTTCTACGTCTATAGCCCTGAGGGAGGTGTCGATGGCATCGACACCATCCACGTGGTGGGCGGGCGTTTCACCTACGAGCGTCCCTGCGACCGCGCCGTCACCCTCATGCTTGTATTCCCCAATTTCTCCCAACAACCCATCTTCGCCCAGCCGGGAAAGTCCGTAGATATCAAAACCGATGCGACGAACATGAAGGAGATGGAGGTGAGCGGGACGAAGGCCAACGAACTGATGACCAAATTCCGTCTCCAGACAGCCCACGTGGCACCTCCGGACGTGGTGAAGAAAGCAGAGCAATTCATCAACGACAACCTTTCCTCCCCCGTGAGCCTTTATCTGCTGCGCACATTCTTCATCCAAACCGACAAACCCGACTATGAGAAGGCGGAGAAACTGGCAGCCAAGATGCTCAAGGAGCAACCCAAAAACGGGGCGCTCATCATCGTGCGCAAGCAGCTTCAGCAGTTGCGCAACGGCGTGGCCGGCGCACCAGCCCCCCGTTTCTCCGGCCCGGGCCTCAAGGGCGGCGAGGTGAGCGATGCCGACCTTGGTGGCGACCTCGCCGTGTTGAGCACCTGGAGCAGTTGGAACTATGTCAGCCAGGACATACAACGCCAGCTGAAGCGCAAGCTTCGCACCTCTAACGGGCGCCTTCGCTTGGTGAGCATCTGCATCGATGCCGACAAGAAGGCCTGCGAGCGTATCGTGGAGCGCGACACCCTCTCATGGCCATGCATCTTCGACGGCAAGCTCTTCGACAGCCCCGCCATGCAGCAGACCGGCCTCACGGACGTGCCAGACAACATCCTCTACCGCAACCGCAAAGTGGTGGCCAGGGGACTCAACGCCAAACAACTCACCGAGAAAATCGACGAACTGCTCCACGAATGAACACGGCAAGGCAGCCCTCCCCCACCCTTCCTTGCCTCCACAAATGTAACTAACTCTTTGTCTTTTATATCAAAAAGGCTTGCAACAGTTGTGCAAGCCAAGAATTGTGCATATCTTTGCAATAGCATATATGAAATAACAAGTGGACGACTATTCATTCCAACACTGAATTGATGGAAAACAATACTTTCAAGAAAATCCTCTGCACCCTGCTCCTGTGTGCCGGGGTCACTTGCACCGCCCTCGCCGCAGACACCGGACTGCTCTACAAGTCGGGGAAACTGCCCAGCAGCCTTGTCAACTGCTCCATACAAGACCATTTCGGCTACATCTGGACGGCGACCGACTACGGGTTGTGCATGTTCGACGGCTACCGCTTCACCCATTTCCACCACGACCGCAACGACACCACCTCGCTGGCCGACGACATCGCATGCCGCCTGATGGTGGACAGCAAGCACCGGCTATGGGTGGGCACCGCCAGCGGCATCACACGATACGACTACACCACAGGGCATTTCATCAACTACACCATCAAGGACCCCCGCAACATCCGCCCCCGCGTCTATTCCATCATCGAGACGGGCAGCGGCGACATCCTCGCCGGGACGATGGGATATGGCGTGTTCAAACTCGACAAGCAGGGCAACACCTTCTCACCACACCCACTGTATTCCAAGGGGAACTCTGACACCTATTACCGCGAAATGCTCGAAGACGAACACGGAGACCTGTGGAGGCTCGACCACACCAACGTCTTCTCAAGATACCGCACGAGGGGAGGGAAGTTGCAGACCAAGAACTACACATCCCCCTTCGGGCCTCCCGTGAATTTCATCCCCTACGACAAGCAAAGGATGCTCATCGCATGCAGGGAGGGATTTCTCTTCTACGACTATAACACAGAGACCATCAGCGACGCGCAATTCACCCTGAAAGTATATAACGGGCAAGCCACCATCAACTGCGCCATGGTGGACCATGAGGGCAACCTGCACGTGGGAACGCTGGGAAACGGCATCCTGCGCAACTGGAACAGGGACAAGGTGCTCATGCAGTTGGGAAACGAGCACGCCGACGGCTTCAGCCTCGTCACCTCCACCATCAACGACATCACGGAAGACCGCTCGCACAACCTTTGGATCAGCTGCTATAAGAAAGGGCTCTACCTCATCAACCAGAGAGAGCCGTCGTTCAGCTACTGGAGCATCTCCGGCCAAAACCACGCCATCGGCTCCGGCGTGTCGTCCATCATCACCGACGACGAGGGGAGGACGCTCTGCGCCGTGCCCAATGACGGCCTCTACCGCTTCAACAAGTGGGGAGGCATCAACAGCCACCCCGATGCTCCGGAAGGAACATACTGCATCTACCGCGACAAGCAGGGAGGCACGTGGCTGACCACCGTCAACGCCCTCTACACCTACGACTTCAACAGCGCCGCCGCCGTGAAAAAACTTGAGATACAAGGAGGAAACATCTACTGCCTCACCGACGACGGGAAAGGAAAGCTCTTCATCTCCGCCTACGCCAGGGGACTCTACATATATAACAAGGTGACGGGAGAGACGAAGGTCATCGAGATGGGGCACACCTACCACCGTGGAAGCCTCGTCAACGCATGGGTGCGCTCGCTGTTGTACGACAGCAGGGGATACCTGTGGATTGGCACCGCCGACGGCCTCAACTGCATGAACCCCGAGACACTCGACTTCATACCCTTGGGGCAGCAGGATTGGCTGCGCAAGCACCAGGTGAACGCCTTGTGCGAAGACAACCACGGCAACATCGTCGTAGGCACCGAGGAGGGGTTGTACCTCTTGGACATGGAGAAAAAAAGCCTCGCACCCTTCCCACACTCCACACCCCTCAACGACAAACTCATCTGCGCCATCGTCTGCGACAAGAAATCGAGGGTGTGGGTCAGCACCACCATGGGCATCTGGCAATACGACCCTGAAAAGAAAAAATTCAACAGCTACATCAACGGCGACGGACTGGGCACCAACGAATACATGCAAGGGGCGGCCTACTACAACGGAGACGACTTCATCGCCTTCGGAACGGAAGACGGCCTCACCACTTTCAACCCCGACCACGTCACCACCAAGACGCCGCCACCGGGCACCGTGTACCTCAGCAACCTCATCGTGGAGGGGAGCAGGGTGTTCCCACAAGGAAACGTGATGCACATTCCCTACAAGGACAACACCTTCACCATGGAATACTCGCTGTTCAAATACAAGGACACCGACCACATACGCTACATCTACCGCGTCAACGGAGGGGAATGGAGCTCAACCAACGAGGGAAGCAACGCCATCACCTTCAACAAGCAAGACCCGGGAAAGTATGTCATCGAGGTGAAAGCGGAAATCAACGGTGTCACTTCGGAGAAGGCATCCACCTTCACCATCATCGTGGACCATCCTTGGTACTCCACATGGTGGGCCTACTTGCTATACCTCGCCATCCTGCTCATCATCGGACGCGAAATCTACAGGCAAATCGAACAGAAGCGCAAACAAGAGGCGGAGGAGGAGAAGATGCGCTTCCTCATCAACGCCACTCACGACATACGCTCTCCACTGACACTCATCCTCGGACCGCTGAAAAAACTCAGGGTGACGGCCAATGACACGGAGAGCCAGAACTACATCAACACCATCGACCGCAACGCCCAAAGGCTCCTGCTCCTTGTCAACCAAATCCTCGACGAGCGCAAAATCGACAAGAACCAAATGCACCTGCATTGCCAAGAGACCGACCTGGTGGCCTTCATTGCAAGCATCAAGGCCCTCTTCCAGTTCAATGCGGAACAGCGGGGAATCAAATACACCTTCGAGCACGACGAGCCCAAGTTGATGGCATGGGTGGACCGCTCCAATTTCGACAAGGTGGTGTCCAACCTGCTGGCCAACGCCTTCAAATATGTCCGAGAGAACGGAGAAATCAAAATCGTACTCTCAAAGACAGGCTCACACGCCGTGATGAAAGTCATCGACAGCGGAGCGGGCTTCAAGGACGTGGACACCAAGAAACTCTTCGACCGCTTCTACCAGGGGCCGGGGCACGCCGAAGGCTCTGGCATCGGCCTCAACCTCAGCAAGGCCATCGTCAACCTCCACGGTGGCTCCATCAAAGCCTATAACCGCACCGACGGAGGCACCGGGGCTTGCCTCGAAGTGCAAATACCTCTTGGCACCAGCCACCTCAAGCCGGAGGAGATAGAAAGGAACCAAGAGCAAGAGAACGCCTCGAAGAATGCCAGCACCGGCAAGGCCAACACCAACATCAAGGTGATGGTGGTGGACGACGACCACGAGGTGACTGCCTACATCAAAAGCGAACTCAGCCAATGGTACCGCATCGACACGTTCCAAGATGGCAAAGAAGCCCTCGAAGCGCTGCTCAAAGGGAGTTATGACATCGTAGTCTCCGATGTCATCATGCCGCAGATGGACGGCATCGCACTCCTCAAGCACATCAAGGGCAACACCCAGGTGAGCCACATCCCCGTGGTGCTGCTCACTTCCAAGGCCGAGGTGAGCGACCGGTTGGAGGGGTTGCGGGAGGGAGCCGACGCCTTCTTGGCGAAGCCCTTCAACATGGAAGAGTTGCACGTGCTCATCGACCAGCTCATCGCCAACTTCAGGCGGCTGCGCGGGAAGTTCTCCGGCGCACTGGAGCAGAAGGACCTGAGGGAAGAGGTGGATGTCAAGGGAGCTGACGCACAGTTCATGGAGCGCATCATGAAATCCGTCAACGAAAACCTCCCCAATTCCGAATTCAACGTGGAGCGTCTCGCCGCCGACACCGGCGTCAGTCGGGCACAGCTCCACCGCAAGATGAAGGAAATCACCGGCATCTCACCCAGCGACTTCATCCGCAACATACGTTTGGAGGAGGCCGCCCGCCTCATACGGGAGAACAAGACCAACCTCTCGCAGGTGGCCTACGCCGTGGGATTCACCAACCAGTCGCATTTTTCCACCATTTTCAAGAAGCAATACGGCATGCCACCCTCGGAATATGCCGCCAAATTCATGAATAAAAATGAAAACACTGTGCAAGAGGACAAGGGAAAAGATTACTGAAAATGCCAAAAAACCACACCAAAAGTGCCTTTTTGAGCGAAAAATGAAGGTTGAGACGAACAGAAAAACTTTTGAGACATGCAAGAATCGCGTTTCTGAAAAGAATGCATACCTTTGCAGCATCAATCCAATAGTAAAAAGACTACAACCATACACAAAGACGAACGAAAAGGCTACAAGGTGTCGGGCCAAAAACTTTGGCACCTGTTTCCATGACTTACTACGACAGATGTTTTTCTTGAAATTTTATTCATACATATTGTTATTTCATCAAGTTTGTAAAGCTGCGTCGTGAGACGCGGCTTCTTTTTTTGTCCTGTATAAGCAGCCATTAACGGGTGCAACTGTAGGGGTGGACTTTATGTCCATCCGCTCGCCCGTTAGGGCGAATGCTCTCCACGAGGCCGCCTATGCGGAACCGCCATGAAGCAATGTCACATTTCTCATTCCACGACCAGCCGGCGGTTCTTGGGATATTTCACCCTGTAGTGCACCAGCAACTCCCTTTGCTCGTTGGGCTTTAGGTGGAGATTCCATGTGACGATGCCTTTCTCCTTGTCGAGGCTGCCGCCGCTCAACTCCTCCGTGGTCACGGTGATGGCGGAGTTTTGGGAAACGGGAATTTGGTCTTTCAGCGTCATGGCGATGTCCTCGTTGCGGGTGTTTTTCACCGTGATGCGCCAGGTCATGTCCTGTTCCTGTTGCGAGGCAAGCAACTTGCGCGTGGACTTGTCAGCCACCTTGGTGCGCTGGATGCGTATGCAGTTGTCACGACCCAAGGAGAAATGCAGGGTGTCCTCAGGCAAGGTGGGGTCGAGGATGGTCTTACCCACGAAGGAGTTGTCAAAATAGACGTTGGCCTCCCCTTCGAGCAGGTTGTATTTGTCCCATCCCGTGGCATCCGCCACGAGGAAGGCCTCCTTGTCGGCACGGGGTATGCCCACATACTGATAGGTGGCCGGCAGTTGGTAGCGGGCGATTTCCGTGACGGTGACTTTGCCGTTGGAGAGCAAGGTGAGCGGCTGCTTGATGTCAAACTCATAGCCAAACTGCGCCTTCTGTTCCTGCACGGCCAGCATCTCGCTCTCTTCGAGTTGCTCCATGGCCATTTCTTCCCTTGGCTCCACCATCCTGGCCGTTTGCTTTGCGGAGACTTTCTCTTTCTTGGCCGTCCCATATCCCACGACCGCCACTTCATTGAGTGCAGTGTCGTCTTCCTTCAACCTGACATTCAACGTGGGGCCGACGACGCTCATCGTCGTTTGCTTGTAGCCGATGTAGTTGAACCGCAGTTGCTTCTTGTCCTTGGGGAGTGTGATGGAGTAATGCCCATCAAAGTCGGTCACCGTAGTGAGTTTTGTACCCACGACCGACACCGTGACACCTATGATTGGTTCTCCCTTTTCGTCTATCACAGTGCCGGAAACGCCGGTGTCGTTGTCGCTTTGGTCATACCGTGGCGCTTGGCGGCCATAGTCAAGCCAATAGGTGCGCAGGTCGGGTGCGACGTTCGAACGGTTGGGGTTGGCGGAGGAGAGCGTCACCGGCACGTTGTTCCATTTCTCCTTGGTGTTTTGGAAGACATTGGCCTTGTAGGAGAGTTGCAGGGGATGCGACGTGCTTTCCGACCTGACGTCGTAGGTGGGATACCACCCCGCATTCTTCACATAGTAGGAGAGGTCGAATTCCGCCCGGCAGGCCTGGGGGACGTTCACTTTCACCTCCACCTCTGTGACGCTGGAAAGCGGCAGGAATGCAATGGAGTCCGCAGTGTTCGCCAGCCGTTGCTTTTCCTCGGAGGCTTTCTTTATGTCTTCATCGATGGAAATCAGTTTCTTCTTCAGGGCGAGGAGTTCCTGGGAGTAGTAGTTGTTGAGTTCCTTGATGCCGGCGAGCGGGGTGATGGCGGTGCGGTTGCCCACGGAGCAGTTGGTCTTCACCATCTCCAACTGGGACTCCACCACTTCCCGCTGTGCTTTCAACTGATGCACTTGGTCTTCAGCGTCCTTCACTTTTTGCTGAGCCTCCTTCAGTTTCCGCATTTGCTGCAGACTGTCGGGATGGGCCTTGCGGTAGTTCACGCCGATGACGGTCAGTTTGCCGCGAGCCCTCATTTGCAGGCTTTTCACGTCGGTGTATGGGGAGAGGCCGGTGAAGGTGATGAGTTGTTCGCCTGCCGTGAGGTTGAGCGACAGCGACCGCTCTACTTGTGCGCCATTGGTAAAAACGGTGACGTGCTTGATGGGTGCCTCGTGCTTGTCGTCGGCCTGTATGGCGGTTCCCATCAGCAGGAACGCCATGATGAAAAATAGTCTTGTTCTCATAATAGTTGCAAATGTAGGTAATAAATCTGATATTGAAGTCATTTGAATAATAAAAAAATGTTATACGCTCCACAAGCCAGGTCTTTATCGGCCTGCAAGGCCAGCGAGACACCAGCCTCCTCCTTGTTGCGATCATCGCGCCTTTCTTATATAACGGATATAAAGCAAAAAATACAACCTTGAAGGACGAAAAAAATCGTGCGGATGGATTTTGTGCAAAGGCGGCCTGAAAATCGCGATTAAGCGAGAGCAGACGAAAACTTGTTTTCAGTATGCCGAGCAAGAGCGATTTATATAAAGGCCAACGAGATACCAGCCCAGGGCAACGCCACGTCGAAATTTCTTGCAACAAGTCAAGAGGGCGGTGCTCGCGTAGGGAATTACTTCATGCATTCCTAAATCCACAGATTGTTAGACTGTTTTTCTCCCTTTTTGTTCCCGCCTTCAGGCGTTTTCCCAAGCGTCCAGCGTTTCGAATTTTGCTGACGAAAAATTTTTATACCTTTTATAATTTTTATCAAGCAAAGCGGTTTTTTTTGACTCTTGTTCTCAACGGTATTTATTCATCAAAAAAGTAGTCGCACGTCGACCGTTGGTTCTGCCCATTAGGGCACTCCATAATTGAATCGCTGAGCTATTACTGCTCTTCCTCTTGGCGTTAGGCATTACATGAAGTAATGCCCTACGTGAACACTGCCCTCTTGACATTTGCCTCTTGGCTTTGGGAATTACAACCCTGCAGAATCGTCTCAGAACGCTATCTCTTCGCCGCTCTCGATGAAGGCCACATCCTCCATGGAGACAGCCCCGTAACGGACGAGGGCGGATTCCCTGACGTCGAGCCCTTTGTTCACATATTCGCGTCTGAGGTATTGTATGGCGGCGGCGCGCCCTGTGACCTTCGTCCCCCTATCAGGGTCTTTGGTTTCATTCAACCGCCCTAAAGCCTCACACCATCTTGGAAGGAATTTCTGCTCGCACTGCCTCAGCACGTCTTGCAAGTCAAACGATGAGTAAGTGCTGCGGAAAGAAATGAGGTAAGAGGCGAAATAGTAGAGCATGCCGAAGACAGGCAGGTAGTTGCCGAACTTCCCCAAGAACATGCCGGCGGTCAGGTCCAAAGCATGCAAGTTGATGCTCTCGTTGGGTCGTGCGAGGGTGTAAAGCCCCACGAGATTGTTTTTCACCATTTGGCGTGCGATGTTGCCACCGTAATAGTCCTTGACGACGTTGAGCGTCACGGTGCCGAAACACAAGCATTTCCTCTTGTTGGAAAGGGCTTTCTCCCATTTCCCCGGTGCGAAGAAAGCCAACAGTTCCGTCTCTGTCGGGAAGATGTGTGTGAAGTGGTCGATTTCCGTTCTTTGGAGTGGAGAGAGCTGCATTTTTTGTTCTTGGCGACTTGCCGACTTGGCGGCTATCACTTGGCCGATGGCGATGGGTTGGTTGTGGGTCATGGTATTATTGGTGTATTAATGAACGGGTGTTTTTTCTTTCTTGTTCTGCTTCGCGAATGATGCGCAGGGTCTCCGCCTCCGCCCATTGCTGGGCCTGTGCCACATATTCGGCGGAGGTGGTGCGGTGCTGGCTGCACATCGAACGGGCGAACGACATGGCTTTGCGTGCCCAGGTGGCCAACCGCATGGACAGGTTCCATGTGGGTTGTAGTTCCCACCGCATGCGGGTGTTCGAGCGGTTGGGCTCGGTCCAATAGTCGGCGAAAGCCTGGAGCATATCGGCGGGATATTGGGAGGCATGGGCATCAAGGCCCTCGATGAAAGCTTTGCGGCGCACGTCGATGGAGATGGCCGGGCGAACAGGGCGTTTCTTTGTCAGGGTGATGACGGAAAGGAGTTCGCCCTGGGTCTCCTCTTTTTGGATGAAGCCGTTGCTCTTCAGGTGGTCAAGCACGACGGACAATGATTTGCGATGAATGCCTAATTCCGTGGCCATCCTTCCCACACTGAGACTTACCTGCCCTTTGGCGTCGGACAGGGAGAGCAGATAAAGATGGATGAGGCCATCAATCTTCTTGTCGAATGGCGCGAGCGACTGTTGGATGAGTTGTGCTGTTTGCATGGCGATGGGTGATGGTGAGATATTTTCTGTTTTCGCCTGCAAAGTTATGTCAGGATGACGGCGATAGTATGTCATTTTGATATGGACGAACTCCGTCAACTGATTTTTTCGCCCCCCAACGAATCTTCATCAAGCGACAAAAAAGCTGTTCAAAATGCGAAGTTTTCACTCCCCTTTGCGAAGTTTTCACAAATACACACCGCCAACAAGTTGATTTTCAACAACTTGCAAAATCGCCTTTAAATGACTAAAAAAGAAAAAAGAAGAAAATCCCCCTTGCATCCCCCTAAAGAAGAAAAAATAAAAAAACAACCCACAAACACGTGCGCATGCATGTGTAAAGAGGGGGACAATCAAAACTTTTGCTCAAATGCCTTGGGAGTTACCACAAAATTTCATAACTTTGCCCTCGCCTAAACAGCATTCGCACCTTCAAGTTGAAAAGCGGAAAGGGAAAGGGGCGACAGCGGATGCCCAACAGAATGTCTGACAGGCAAGGAGAGGCTTCACGCCAATCCAACATCTTCGCGGAATAAATAAGATCGTATCTTATGACTGAGGTTTGAAAATCTAAACACTGGCCAAGTGAATTTGTAGCAAATCTTAGGCAGAGGATACGCCGTTATGGCGTACCCATCTACCTGATGTTTTGCTACAAGGGTTTACCGGCCAGTTACCCGATTTTCGAGACAGAGGGAGTGGGTGCGCTTCTTTGTGTCCGCATTTTTGCTACTAACAGATTTCATTTAGAGAACAAAACTGGCCGGTTATGAACTATCTAATACGAATATCTGTCAGCCATGATTGTATCCCGACGAAAGGAGGAGTGCGACCATGAGCCAACCTATTGACAGAACAGCACTCATCAAGAAAATCCAACACCTCGAGGGTTTGACCCGTGAGGAGAAATCCAGTTTGGTGGAATTGCTCCACCAGAAAAAATATGGATTGGTGTGGGAGGAAAAGACCGAGAACGTGGAGGAGCGAATGAGAGAACAACTGCCCTTTTTGGAAGAAGTGAAAGAAAGAGCCATCAAAAGCGAGACTCCCGATGCCCCCAATCATGTACTTATAGAAGGTGACAACCTCGAAGCACTCACCGTGCTATCCTACACACACGAGGGAAAAATAGATGTCATTTACATCGACCCACCATACAACACAGGAAACAAGGACTTCATCTACAACGACAGCTATGTGGACACGGAAGACAGCTACCGACATTCCAAATGGCTCTCTTTCATGAGCAAAAGACTCAAAATAGCTAAAAGACTGCTGTCGGAAAAGGGGGTGATATTCATCTCCATCGATGATAATGAGCAAGCACAACTAAAATTGCTGTGTGACGAGGTGTTAGGTAACAATAATTTCATTGGTAATGTTATTTGGGAGAAAACTGATAGTCCAAGAATGGACGTAAAAGGGTTTACAGTAAGGCACGATTTTATTCTCGTTTATGCAAAGAAAGATTTCATATTGAAACGTATTAAACCCCAAAATATACCTGAACACTATAACAAAATTGACGACAAAGGTAGAAAGTACTATTTGAAACCATTAAGATTGATGGGTGGTCATAAAAGTGATAGCCTCTATTATGGCATTGAAGCTCCTGACGGGTCAATTATTTATCCTAAAGAAACAAATGGTGACAATGGATGTTGGCGATGGAGTAAAGAAAAATACAATGATGAAATTGAAAGAATCGAATGGATTAAAGGCAAGAAGGGTTGGTCTGCAAATTTTCGTATATATGCAGATAATCTAACCCCTACACCTGTAAGTACAATTTGGACATTTGATATGGTTGGGAGTACAAGAACAGCAAAAACAGAATTGTCCAGCGTTATACAACAATTTATCTTTTCTTATCCAAAACCTTCAACGCTTATATCTTTTATTTTTCGAATTGCAAGTGACAAGTCTTCCCTCATCCTTGACTTTTTCGCCGGCTCTGGCACAACCCTACATGCCACGATGCAGTTAAACTCTGAGGATGGTGGCCATCGTCAATGCATCTTGGTGACTAACAACGAGAATGGGATTTGCGAGCAGGTGACCTACGAGCGCAACAAACGAGTGATTTGCGGTTACACAACCCCAAAGGGTCAGTATGTGGAGGGCTTGAGTGGCAACAGCCTTCGCTACTACCGCACCGCTTTGCTTCCTCGCTCCCGCACGCTTCGCAACATGCGTGCCTTGGTTTCCGCCGCCACCGACATGCTCTGCATCAAGGAAGACTTGTATGAAGAGCGGGGCATTTTTGGCAACCTTGTCCTGCAAAAGGAACTTGTTCGTTATTTTTGCGATGGTCGGAAGCACATGCTCGTGGTGTATGAAGAGACATTGGCTTCACAGCTGTCTCTTGCCATCTCCAAGATGGACTTGGGTGGCAGTCGCGTGAAAATTTATATTTTCTCCCCCGAGCGTTACGCCTTCGATGATGAGTTCTGGGAAGTAGAGGACAAGGTTCAACTCATAGCCCTCCCAGCCGCCATTTATGACGCCTACAAGAAAGTGCTCCCCCGCCGTGCCGAGCAGCCCCTTGACCCACCAAAGGAAGTGAAAAAAATCCCCAACAGTCTCTTCGATACCGCCGAGGAAGAAAATATCAACTAAAAAGCCAAAAGAGATGAAGCAACTCAACTACCAAAAAGATGCAATATATGAACTTTTGGAGTTATCCATCCGTTTGCTGAAGCTGCCCGGCCACCGCAAGCAGCTCGTCTTCAAGGCTCCCACTGGCTCTGGCAAGACGGTGATGACCTCAGAGTTTCTCGGTGAGTTGGTGAGCGAACTTCACGCTCGTGCCGACTGCCCATACCGCGAGGCAGCCTTTATGTGGATTGCCCCAAACAAACTCCACCAGCAGAGCTACTTCAAGATGAAGGGCTTTTTCACTGACACCCATCTCCTGCGCCCGGTAATGTACGACGAGTTGGACCAGTCCGACGGTTGGCTGAAGCCTGGCGAGATACTCTTTGTCAACTGGGAGAGCATCAACAAGGCCAACGGTGTCATTGTGCGCGACACAGAGCAGGGGGCGTCGCTCTTCGAACTCGTCCGCCGCACACAAGAGGAGCACGGCCTGCCCTTGGTGGTGGTGATTGACGAGGAGCATCTCTTCTGGTCGCGCACCGCCGACAAGTCAGCCAAAGTGCTTCATGCACTACAGCCCAAGTTGGAAATCCGCATTTCCGCCACACCGAAGACCTCCTCCGACTACCGTGTCACCATCCCCCGAGAGGCGGTGGTGGCAGAGGAGATGATTAAAAAACAGGTAGTGCTCAACCCCGACCTTGTAGATGGGTACACCGACGAGCGGGAACTCAACCAACATCTGCTGTCACGAGCCGTGGCGAAACGTGAGCAATTAGCCGCTGCCTACCGCCAGCTCGGCATAAGCATCAACCCCCTCCTGCTCATCCAACTTCCCAACGACACGAGCGAAACAATGACTGCTGAAGATACCGCCATCGCCGAGCAGGTGAAAGCCTACCTACGCGGTGTTCACGGCATCAGCGAAGAAAGTGGACGTTTGGCCGTCTGGCTCTCTAAAGAAAAGTGCAACTTGGAGGGCATTGAGGAGTTCGACAACCCCGTGGAGGCCCTGCTGTTCAAACAGGCCATCGCCTTGGGGTGGGACTGCCCCCGCGCCGCCGTGCTGCTTATCTTCCGCAAGATGCAAAGCGACACCTTCACCATTCAGACCGTGGGACGGATATTGAGGATGCCCCAACAGCGGTTCTACACCATTGAAACCCTCAATGTGGGATATGTTTATACCGACATCAGCCGAGACCGCATCCAGATTGTGGCGGAGGACATGGACTACCTGAACAAGGGCGTGCTGCAGGCCGTCCGCCGCGACGGGCTTCACAACGTGGAGTTGAAATCCTACTATAGCGTCTATAAAAGCTGCGACCGCAACCGTCTGGGTCCCGACTTCAAACACGTGCTTCTCGACTGCTTCCGCCGCAACTGGCTTCTGAACACCCCGCTACAAATCTTCACCCTGCAAGAACTGAATGGAGACGGGAGCGACAGCGAACCGAACCCCGACCCACCGGCACCGGAAAACCAAGCGGCCATCAACCGCCAGAAAGTGGCGGGACTGATACGTTTGGACGTGAGGAACGTGAACGTGGAAATACCCACCAACCTCGTATTCCAAAACGAAGAGGGCTTTATCGACGTGAACGAGCGGCACAAGTTTGCCAGGAGTGCCGGCGAGGTGAGCCGCATCTACACCGACTACTGCCGTAGCCTGCTCACCAACTTTGAGAAGGCACATAGCACGGGCGTACTCGCCGGATACCTCCTGCAAGCCATGGAAGAGTTGTTTGAACTCTTCGAAACCGACGCAAGAAAAGTGGTGCTATATCACCAGAACAAGCCCAAGTTCACCAACATCATCCAAAAGGCTCTCGACCTCTATTTGCGCAAGTTGCAAAAGCGGCAAAGGGAGGCGAGGCAACGCTCTTTCGAGGACTACACATGGGAAGTGCCGGCAGAGCGGCTCTACAAGGAGGAGACACATCAAGCACGTCTCCGTGTAACAGACCACGCACTGCTTCCTTTCATCGAACTGAAAGGAGCCTCCACGCCAGAGCAACGCTTCAGAGACTTCCTCGAAGACAATGCCGCAAGTATTGACTGGTGGTACAAGAATGGCGACGAGGGTAAGCAGCACTACTCCATCCCATACACCACCTCCGGCGGCGAGGAGTCCCTCTTCTACATCGACTTCATCATTCGCCTGAAAAACGGAATGGTGATGCTCTTCGACACCAAGAGCGAAATGAGCGATGCAGAAGCCCCCGCCAAGCACAACGCCCTACTGAAATACATGCAGGAGCCTTCACGCGCCGACCAACATCTGAGCGGCGGCGTCATCATCGAGCGCAACGGCGTGTGGTACTACTCGCCCCACCCCATCAACACCACCGCCGACACCACAGGGTGGGAGGCCTTTTTCCCGGAACAAGAGAACAAGAAAACCTTATAAAACGATAGAATCATGCCAAGAGGAATTGAACGAACCTTCCTGCATTACGGAGTGAGAAAGGAAGATATGGAACTGATAGAGCAGTCGTGCCGCGACAGCGGCATCGATGAAGAATGGCTAAAGGAATACATTCTGAAGCCCTACAACGACGAGCGCAACAAGCAAAACGTGGTGGAGCAAAAGAAACTCAACCAAATCATCAAGAAAGCCCTCAACAACCTGCCGCAATGAAAATAACAAGGATTTACGCCGAAAACTACAAGACCTACAAGCACCTCGACTTGAACCTCGACGTGTCAGCCGACCGCCCCATCATCCTCGTGGGAGGTGGCAACGGCTGTGGCAAAACCACCCTCTTCGATGCCATCTACCATGCCCTATATGGCCTCGAAATCAAAAACGCCGCCATATTTGAGCAACTCTTCAACGCAGGAGTGAAAGTGGCAGAGGGAATGGAAAACAAGCAAATCGTGCTACAGATAGACTTCACCGGCTTCGTACTCGGAGCGGAGCAACCTTACAAGTTGACAAGAGCTTACCAACACACGCAAGGAAGGGTGCTGGAGTCCGTCACTCTCAACATGGCTGGAAGTACATACCGTTACGGATCAGGAACACCTCCAAAAGAAAGGGAAGAAAACAAGTCCAGCATCAATAAACTCATCGCAGCCAACCTGCCTGAAGACTTGAGCAGATATTTCCTCTTCGATGCCATGAAAACCAGCGAACTGCTTAAAGAGGAGCAGATTAACAAACTGATAGAGAAGATTGTCAACTCTGTGATGGGATTCAGCAAATACTATCAGATGCGAAAAAGCTCCGACGAGATGTTGGCCGAGAAAAAAGCCGAACGAATGGAGAACGAGAACCAACGCAAGGAATACCAAAACCTTGTCAGGGAAAAGCACAACAAGGAGGAAATCCTGGCACAGTTAGAGGCACAATATGCCGATTGTCTGGCCTATGCCCATGACAACAAGCAGGAATACGACCAACTCATAAAAGGGCGCAACGCCGACGAGGTGACACGCGACAAGATGCGACGCTTGGAAGAAGACATAGAGCAGTTTGGCAAAAGGGAGAAGGAATACCGCCAAGAAGCAGACAACTTGGTGAAGGATTTGGAGACCAATGTCATCATCCCACGGTTGGCAGAGAGCATCCGCACAGAAATGGAGGTGTTGCTCAATGCCAAGAAAGCGGTGGCGGAGGCTCACGGCAGCCAATGGAACGAGGAGCAGATGGAAGAACTGACCCAAAAGGTAGTAGCCATCATAGCCCGGCACCATCCCGCCATCGGTGAAATGGACACCATGGCCATCGTGGAGGAACTGTTAGCCGAGAAAGAACACAACGATGTGACAGACGAATACCCCTTCCTCACCCCGGTGGATACCGAAGTGCTTGACACGCTCATCAACTCATCCTACACCAATCCCTTCATCTTGCTGGACGAGAAGCGTGAGCGCATCAATCTCGACCTCACGAGCATGCCCCAACGGCGTGAACAACTGGAAGAATGCCGAAGGGCCATCAGCGGACACGACTATTCACTCATGGAGAGATACGAAGCCAACAGCAAGAAAATGCTTCAGACAAAGGCCGAAATAGACACCCTGAAGAAGGAAATAAAGGATTTGGAGAAGAAAATCAGCCGTTACGACTACGACATCCCTTTGGTTCCGGACCCCAAATACGACCTGCTGTGCAAACTGCCCGATTTCTTCAACAAGCTCTCCGTAAAACTGCTTAGGGCGAAAAAGGCAAGCATCGAGCGAATGATGCGTGAGCAACTCAACCTCAACCTCGTGGCATACGCAGGATATGTGGGAAAGGTGGAACTCTCACAAGAAGGAAGCGAAGACATCTCGTTTAAAATCTACCACAGGAACGGCAACGAAATCTATCTCAACCAACTCAATGCTGGTGCGAAACAAACGGTGATGCAGGTGCTGCTCAAGGTGCTTTACGATTTAGGCGACTATGAACCGCCCGTGATGATTGACACCGTGATGGGCGTACTCGACAAAGAGAGCCGCGACATCATCTTGGAAAACTACTTCCCCGACCTCGCATTGCAAACCATCCTCCTGAGTACCGACACGGAAATCACCGCCGAGCACGACTTCGCCAAGATAGCACCCTACGTGGGGAAAACATACACGCTGCACCGCGACAAGGACGCGCAATGCACCACCGTGACAAATGATTATTTCGGAATGCACACAACGATATAAAGAAACCATGAAAATAGAACAGATAAAACTCGACGGTCTTCGATGGGTGAGAGACATGCAAAGCATGCTCGCCAACGTGAAACAACTCTTGGAGAGCCACATCAACCTCAACGAATATTCAGACAACGTGAGACCCATTACCCTCAACTGGAGTACGGTGATGCGCACATGCCTCCTCATAGGGTTGAGCGACCCGGCACCTCGCAATATCAAGGTGGCCATGGAGCTACAAATGTCCAAAAATTCCGAACCGCTCCCCGGCACATTCTTCACCAAAGCCAACCTCAGAGCCGTGTTCCTGGCCTTGCTCAAATTACGCTTCAAGGACGTGGACGCTGAATGGAACTCCAGTATCTTCGTCAGCAAGGTACTCGCACAAGAAATGCTCCATGGCAGAGACCTTCTCATGAAAGAGGGAGGCGTGGACGAGTGGCTGCGCTTCTCACCCCTCAGAGGGGGAAAGACGCCTGATGACATCCCAGAGTTGTTGCTCAACATTGGAACTTACGACAATGGCAATCCGGCACAACTCGACATCAACAGCCGCAGCATCGCCAACACGCAGATACTCGTGGCGGGGACCACCGGCTCTGGGAAAACCAATCTACTCGCCGTACTTATCAACCAACTTCGGGCAGCATCGTCTGACACCCATTATCCGGTCAATTTCCTTCTCTTTGACTACAAGGGTGAATTCTCCGACCCGGAGAATGATGAATGGCTTCAGAAATTCAACACCGACCGAAAAGCCATTCTCAACCCCATCGAGCAACCGCTTCCGTTCACACCTTTCAAGGACTTCACTGGCAGACCTATCAACGAAGTGAACCTTTACGCCACCTCGCTTGCCACTTCGCTGTGTGCCATCTCGGCGGCACGCATCAGTGCCAATATGGACAACCGCCTCAGCCAAGCAATCATCAATGCATACCAAGCCAAGGCTTTCAGACCCGTCACTTTCGAGGAGGTGCTTGATAATTACATCGCCCTCCTGCCAGAAAGAAAGCAGAACGATGCCGACAGCATCGTCTCCGTACTCCTCCAATTAGTGAGAAACCGCACCTTCGCCTCAGAAGACACCATCGACTTGATGAACGACTGCTACATCATCAACCTCGGAGGATACCAAAAAGACGGCATCATGGCAAAAGCCATCATCTATTTTGTCATCTCCAAACTTAACAACATCTACGAGCAGTTGCCCAAGCAAGCCTCCAACGACAACCGTGTGGAGGTACGCCACTTCACCATCATCGACGAGGCGCACTACATGCTAAGCTTCGAGAACAAGCCGTTGCAAAACCTCATCGCCGTGGGGCGAAACAAAGGTATGAGCATCATCCTCGCCACGCAAAATATGGAGAGTTTCAAAAGCCGCCATTTCGACTTCTACGCCAATGCCCAATATCCTCTCATCATAAAACAGCAACAACAGAACGACAATGTGCTGCGAGACCTCTTCGGACTATCCGGGGGAGCCCTTCAAGAAGTGAAACAAGCCATCGCAGGATTGCAGAAAGGAGAACTCATCACAAAGGATGCCTACAATATGGCTCTGGGCATAGGCAAGCACTGGCAAAAAATCAAAGTGTCTCATTTAATTTGAAAACGATATGGATGAATTGGAGAAAGCCTATCAGGCCATGGAAATGCTAAAGATGCTTGGCATGCCCGTGAGTCAAGAGCAAATGAAAGCCATCACAAGGATGGAGGGAGAGTACATAGACAACACGGTGATTCCAAAGATAAAAGAGTTATTGGCATTGCTAATGGCAGATTTTTATGGAGACTTCGTGCTCGATATGACCTACGACCCGGAAACAGGTGTGCATATCGAATCTCCCATTTCACGACCCGTCGTAGTACCCCAAAGCACAACGACGTCGGCAGCATACTCCAACCGTCAGAAAAAAGGCGTCATCAAAGTGACTTTTCCAGATGGAAAAGTGGTGTGCCATCCAATGGTGTCACAGACGATGGTGGATGTAGTGAAAATCATTGGGCCGGAAAAAGTGAGACAAGCTGGGATTCGTATGAACGGCAACGACCTTGTATCCAAAAAACTGTATGAACGGTACGAATACCGCAGGGCGCAAAAACCTGTGGGTAATGGATTTTATGTGAACACGCTGTCGTCAACAGGCCTCAAATTCGACCAACTATGCACAATTAACAAACTTCTGCACTTGAACCTCAAAATAGAAAGGGTGTAGTGATGGAACAAGAGAAAGTTATGGCTATGGATAAAAAAGAAGGACTTGACAAATTGCATAACGTTTTCCAGTTACTCGAGGAGTTGGGATTGGAAGCAAGCGAAGAGCAAAAGGCGGCATTGAGAAAGATGGAACGTGAATATGTGACACAAGAAGCTGTCTTCTTGTTGAACCAAAAGCTGACACCAATGCTAAAAAAACTGCGAACCAGTTTCTCGTGTCGTCTGCGAAAGCAAGGAGAAGTAATAATGGTAGAGCGGAAAAAATCGAACGAGACCATTGAAGGCGGAACACCAACAGGAGCCGGACGTTGCTTGGTGAAGGTAACCTACCCCGACGGTCGGGTGACTTGCCACCGCACGGTGACCGACACTCTTGTAGAAGTGGTGAAATATGCGGATGCCAAACGTGTGCGCGACCTGAAAATCAGAATGATGGGAGAAAATATCATCAGTGACCGACTTTTTGACAACCTCAAACATAGGGCTTCGCAAAAGGATGTCGGGGATGGGTTGTATGTGAACGCCTACTCCGGCGTCAACACAAAATACGAGCAAATGATGACCATCAACCTGAGGTTGCGCCTCGGACTGAGGTTGGAGCGTGTGCTGGTGGAAGTGGGTTGAAATAATGATTTACAGTCATAACAATGGAAATCAAGCAAATCGAGAAAGGAGCCTTGGCATTTGCCATAAATGATTATGGCAAAGCATTATTTTCCCTGTATTGGCCTCTTGGCGTTAGGATTTACATGAAGTAAATCCCTACGTGAACATCGACCTCTTGGCGTTAGGAATTAAATGAAATAGTAGTCGCTTTCGGCGAGAACCAACGGTCGACGAAGGCGACTACTATTGCGATTCGATGGACAGTTACACCTTTCATGGTTAGTGTTAAAAACATAATGAGATGATTGTCGTTTCAGAAAAATGTTGTATTTTTGCAAAACAGAAGTGATATGTAGGCACATATCTCGCCTTCATCGTAAACTAAACTAATTTAACTCACCCTCAATCATGCACTATTTTGTTTAACTTTAATAACTATCATCAATGAAGAAATTATTTACTTTTTTGGTTTTTGCCACTCTTGCCTTCTCGGCAAGCGCACAATGCCCCATCAGGGGAGATGTGAATGGGGACGGTAAGGTGACCATCTCCGATGTGACATCATTAGTGGACATCATACTCAATGGCGACACCAAATTGGAGGTGTGCTGCGACTACGTTGAAATGCACGTGTATGACGATAGTTCTGTGGAAATCACCTCCGGCAGTGGGGAGTATTCTGTGGTATGTTCCGACCCGGAAGTGGTGGAGGTCTCGCTCAGTGACAATGTCATCTACTTTTCAGCCTTGAAAGCAGGGGATGTGACGGTCACCGTGACCGATTACCAAACCGGTCGCACAGCGGAAATATATGTTGTCATCTATGAAGAATTTGTACTGGATATGGATGGGGGTGACGTGAACTTGGCCATTGGGCAAGATTATGCGATAGAGGTAGTGTCAGGTAGTGGAAACTATGATTTTGAAAGTTCAGACCCGGAGGTTGCTGATGCTTCATTTGACGGAACATCCGTTGTGGTGACAGGCTTGGGGGTTGGCTCTGCGACAATCACGGTGTACGACAACGAGTGGCAAGGCACGGCCTATATCAATGTCACGGTCTATGATATTTTTGAAGTGGATTGTTCGGAATTGACCGTGTTCAAGGGTGGCTCCGACTGCGTGAACATCATTTCTGGCAGTGGAAACTACCAAGTTGAATACTACAATGAGGAGGACATGGAAGTGGCTGTTTCGGATTCAAGTATCTGCATCAGTGACATCAGTGGTGCTGGCGGGTCAGTCTCTGTCACCGATACGATGACCGGGCAGTCGGTAAGCATTAACTTGAATGTGGTGGAAGACCCAAATGGTGATGACCCCATAGGTGGAGATCATTCAGATGATGCCAATTAACAACCCCTTGGAAAAGGCAAAAGCATTATGACATCTATAATGCTTTTGCCCAGTCAGGGCGTAATCTACTCCGTTATTAACCCAGGGCGTTGCCCTGGGCTGGTATCTCGTTGGCCTTGCAGGCCGTTTCATTCGTACAAGTCGAATAGATTACCGCAAGCCACTTGCCATATAAAAGTTGTTAAGGCCAATCAATTACAACACAAAAAACGTTAAATGGCTATGATACGTTTGGATATTAAAAAATAATGCAATAACTTTGTAAGGTTTAAGCCATTATCCTAATCTAACTTAACTCATGATTAAATGAAAAGAATTCTTTTGAATATTACAATAGTTTTGCTGACTTTGGTTCACGCAAACTGCCTTTACGCTCAAACTACCCATGCCCATTCCACGAGTAGGCATTGGAAAGGTATTGACGTGGAAGCCTTTTTGCAAAATTCGTCATCAACTCCTCAAGAGATTTACCTCTATAACGTGGGAACAGGCCGTTTCGTGATAGAGGGTGGCATGTGGGGAATGGAAGCCCGTTTGTTTTTCGAGGATTTCGGACGCCAGATGATGTTGTATAGGGATAGCGAAACAAAAGGACACATTGAGTCTGGAATTGCAGAACAAACGAATAATAATAAACGCTCTCTGATTTGCAATGTTCCCACGGTGACCAGGGGAGAAGGATGGACAAGGGCGAGCGACTATAGTTTTACCACTATTTTAGATGGAAATAAGGATTATGAGAAATGGTCTTTCGTGCGAGTAGAAACGGATCCCAACTCGGAATACCACACCTATTATATGTATCAACAGCACGAAAACTCCAACAAGAATTATCTAAAAAAGAAGGTGAAAGATCTGAAATTCTATTTGGGTGCTGGCTATGGTGAATGGTGCAGTGATGGCACCACCGAATACGGAGGAACAAATGGAGGTACTAATGACAAAGGGTGTGGATTTTACGTCCATCTTGACGATGACCGTAGTTGTTGGACCACAGCAGGGCAGGCAACCAGTCCCAATGAGATATTGCCTTATGAAAATGATACGGAGGTATTAGTCAATGGTGACATGGTTCCCATCAAGGAACTGTATCAGTGGCGTATCATTTCCAAAGAGGAGTTCCTCCGCATTTTGACCGAAGAAGTAATAGGGCTCAATCCAAGTGTGTCCAGTTTGGTACCCGACCGTGACTTCACCCGTAATTCAAAAGATTTTGATTCCTTTTGGGTAGTATCACCAACCTCCACCACTCCAGCCCAAGGAGAAGGAAGATATGGATTTACTTGGGGGGAATCTGAAAGAAATAATAACCAAAAGGGTAAATTTTTCAATGAGGCGTGGGATGCTCCTGTCAGGTTGAAGAAAGCTTTTCAAGATATTAGAAATGCGAAAAATGCCAAGTTTGGCTTCATGTCTTTCGAAGGCATTGGAACTGTCTCGGTAACTTTCAAACTGCCGCAGCCAGGATGGTATCAAATTGAGGGTTGTGGCATCAATTTTGGCCCATCCAACCATAAGGCATACATGTATGCCCAGGCGGGTGGTGTCACTTTAACACAGGAACAAATGCAGTCCAATATTCGTGCCCGCTATGGTTATGGGGAAGTTGAATTGGTGCATAAAACAGCCAACAGTGAGGTTGACATCTATGATAACATTAATTTTGCGGGTAATTACGAAAGGGATAATGAAGCATTTAACATTAACATGGGGAAAGTGCTGACATATCATAGCGATGATTACCGCAGGAAGTTCCTGATCTATATCGACCCCCAAAACTATAATCAAGAGGGTGAGGAAGGTGAAATTTATAAAAAGCTGACATTGGGCTTCAGAAAAGACTATGCGACCAAAAGCACGACATATAAGTCAAGAAATAACAAAAAACATTATTATGATACCGACTGGCTGTGTGCAGACGACATCAAAATTTCATACATGGGTCTTGCTCCGGTGTTCTTGTATGAGGAAGAGGAGGATTTGGATTACTTAGTGTATGATGAAACCAAGATTGAGGAAAGGCCAAGCGCCCAGCCCGATGGCAGATACAGCGGAGCAGTGAGTTTAGAGAGAACGCTCCAAAAAGACATGTGGAATTCTTTCTCCTGCCCCATACCATTGACAGGCGAGCAGGTCAGGAGTGCTTTTGGCGAAGATGCCGTGCTTGCAGAATTGAACAGCATCGGAAACATGTCCTGGAATTCAAACGTGATTGACTTCAAGACTGTAGAACTGAAGCCAGTAAACCCCCTTGATACAGTTGTACATCCAGGAAAATTTTATCTGTTATGGCCAAAAGCCGACCCCATCACGGGTGAAGACCCACTTGGCAGAGAGAAGACTTTTTATAGCCTGGGGCGTAATTTCTTCTCTGTGAATCCCGAGGATTCCGAGGCTTCGAGTTCTTATGAGCATCAGGTGGTGGATTTGAATGATTATACAGAGGATTATACCGTCTCGTCCTATAATGATGCTAATGACGGACATGCGTATGTGACTTATGTCCGCACGCCTGGCTTCTCGGAATTTGCCGTGACCAATGGGATATACACGGGCTCTACCGCTAATGGCATTTTTGCTCCCAAGGGTTCATACGTGTTGAGTCGTGGCAAGTTTTATGAAATCAACAAGGACACTCCCATCAAGGGCTTCAGAGGTTGGATTACACTTGATCACAGCATTTTTGATGACTCGTCGTCATCAGTGAAGATAGCTTTTGACGGGGTGATCGACAATGGGGAAGGTATTAGTGATATTGATATGACTGAGTTTGTGCCACTCCCTGTATCCGCAGACACCGCAGTCTATAATTTGTCAGGTGTCAAAGTGGGAGTCGTTGGTGACCATCTGAAAAAGGGAATCTATATTGTTAGAGGTAAGAAATTTGTGGTGAAATAATGAAAGAGAGGTAATATGAAAACGAAAAGACAAACATACATACCGCCATTCACGGAATTGATTTTCCTGGAGCCAATAAATATTATTGCGGATAGCCCTATTGAGGAGGAAAAACGCCGTGGCTATGCCGTAGATAATGATGAGCACGAAGATGAGAAAATCATGAGTGTTTGGCAACAAGATGATGACGATTTCCTCGACATAGACTAAAGTTCTGTTATCCATATCCCCATCAATGGACGCCAATGGCCATCTCTATTGGCATCCATTGATAGGGATTTTTTTTGCATTCACTTCACGAGAAATTTGATACATTTTTCTTTTTTTGTCTCTCATAATATGGTATAACTCTGATTTTTTGTAACTTTGCACATTCAAATTATTTCCCTGACCAAAAGGAGACATGCTATCGATTATGAAGCAATCATTATTCATCCTCATTTTACTGTTCATGGTAGCAGTACATGGTGCGTGGGTTGGGGTGAAGCGAGAGATGGGACAATTGTTCAACTAAAGTGTTGCGGAATATAGGAACATGAAAAGATTTGGGTTGGTACTTGTCTGCATGATGGCAGTGATACAGCAAGTTGGAGCACAGGATTATTTCTCCTCTGCTTCTGATTTTGCTCGCCTTTATGTGGGGGCGATAGAACCCCAGTACCCCAAGACGTTGTGGCACGACATGCCTTATTATAAAGGCAATTCCAATATGTATATAGGCCGTGTCAGCTACCACGGTGTGGTTTATGACAACGTGCAACTTCGTTTCGACCAACTGAAGCAATGTGTCGTCGTTCTTTCTCCTGAAGGAAGAGTGTTGTGCCTTCCTGAGCAAGAATTCGTTGATTGGTTCGAGATGGATGGCCACATATATGTGCATGACCCAGAGGATAGCACACGATTTGCGGCCCTGCTTTCTGATGGGGACTCCAACGGCATTAGTCTTTATCATAGTGTGTGGATGGTTTATGGCCATGACAAGACTGTCGAAGGAAAGAAATATCTAAAGACACTGAGCACCGAAGAGTATTATACGCTCATTACCTCAGATGGAGAAAAGCATCATGTGAAGCGTGCATCGGATGTGGCAAGACTATTTCCCGAACAGAAGAGACAAATCAAACAGTATGCAAAGAAAAACCGTCTCTCTTTCTCCAAGAAAAAGCGTGAGAAAAGCCTTGTGAAATTAGTGGAAAGCATATCAAGCTCTCCAAGACCCAATGCACATCCTCTTTCCGATGTAGCCAATCGTGAATCGGAAGAGATTCACTCGGGAACGGCAGAAGGAAGTCCCTCGAATCCGCCGACGACCTCAAAAACAACCATGGATGACACGACGCTTGTTGCCGGCATTCCTGTTCTTGACAATGATTCCATTGCATTGGCAGCTGCTTCGAAAAGAACAAAGGTTTATTTCGTGCCGGCGAAGAAAGCAAGAGCAAGTATTGCCGACGACCAGGAACTTGCCGAGATAGTCGTTGTTGGTGGTCGGCAGTCGGCAGTGAACAACATGATGATAGGTTCTGAGAAGTTCAAGCCCCAAATCCTGAAGAACATTCCATCAGCCTTGGGCGAGTCGGACATTATGAAGATCGTGCTCACCATGCCAGGTGTCACAACCGTTGGAGAGGCTTCAAACGGATATAATGTGCGAGGAGGTGCCACAGACCAGAACCTCATACTTTTCAATGGAGGCACGGTGTATAATCCAACACACCTGTTCGGTCTATTCACATCGTTCAATTCAGATGCAGTAGAGGATGTGGAACTGTTCAAGTCAAGTATTCCTGTAGAATATGGTGGCAGAATAAGCAGTGTATTGAAAGTGACCTCAAAGGAGGCGAACATGCAGAAACTCACCGGTACGGCAAGTATTGGTGCGCTCACCAGCAAGGCGAACCTTGAGATACCAATTGTAAAGGACCATGTATCACTGCTGTTGAATGGCCGTACGACATATAGTGACTGGATTCTCGATCATTTATCAGAGAAAAGCGGCTACAAGAACGGTACTGCGAACTTCTATGACCTTGGTGGCGTACTGACATGGAGGCTCAACAACATGCATCGCCTCAAGGTATATGGATATTGGAGCAATGACAAGTTCTCGTTCAGCACAAAGGACAAATATGGCTATCAAAACCGCAATGTTTCCACAGAGTGGCGCTCCATGCTGAATGAAAGAATGACTGTCACTTTCTCTGCCGGACTTGACCACTACGACTATTTCAACGAGGACAGGAACGCACCCACCATGGCAGCCCGATTAAGTTTCGGCATCGACCAGCTATGGGGTAAATTGCATTTTCGCCAGCGACTGTCTGAAAAGCAGGCTCTCTCTTACGGCCTCTCCATGCAACACTATACCGTGCAGTCAGGCAAGTATGAGCCAATAGGTGAGGAATCATGCATCAACACAGATGAGCTGCAGAAGGAAAAGGCATTGGAGAGCGCGGCATACATTGACTACGAGCGGTCGTTCACGGAAAAGCTGTCGGTTTCTGCTGGTTTGCGCTATTCCATATTCAACGCACTTGGTCCTCGTGACGTGAACATCTATCATGACGGTGAACTTCCTTCAGAAGAAACATTGATGGAGACACGCCATGAAACTGGCGTCATCAAGACCTACCATGCCCCCGAGCTGCGCCTGTCGGCTCGCTATGCCCTACAGGAAAACCTTTCGTTGAAGGCAGGTTTCAACACGATGCACCAATATATCCATAAAGTGTCGAACACATTGATCATGTCTCCCACTGATATATGGAAACTTTCCGACCTCAACATCAAGCCCCAGAATGGCTGGCAGGTTGCCGCAGGCATCTACCATGAGACTGCCAGCAAAATATATGAGTTCTCTGCGGAGGTTTACTACAAGCATATCAGCGATTATCTCAATTATCGCAGTTCTGCGGTACTGCTGATGAACCACCACCTTGAGACCGATGTCATTTCCACCAAGGGACAAGCATACGGCATAGAACTACAGGCGAAGAAGCCTTTAGGAAAGATGAACGGATGGGTCAGTTACACCTTCTCACGCTCCTTGCTCCGTCAGGACGACAAGCGTGTACCAATCCCTCTGAACAATGGTGATTGGTACCCGGCAGAATATGACAGGCCCCATGAGGTGAAAGCCGTGCTCAACTACAAGTTTACCGAGAGATACAGCCTTTCGAGCAACTTCAATTATGCCACCGGTCGTCCGACCACCTTGCCCGCCGGCCAATATTACGACTCGTATTATAAGAAATACATGCCCTTCTATACAGAGCGTAACAAATGCCGCATACCAGACTACATGCGCTTGGACCTTGCGTTCAACATAGAGCCGACCCACAAACTGACAAGTTTTCTTCACACGTCGTTCTCCATAGGCGTATATAATGCCCTTGCGCGCAAAAACGCCTATTCGATCTATTATGTCACCGAAGGCGATCAAGTGAAAGGGTATAAGTTATCTGTGTTTGGCACTGCCATTCCTTTTGTTTCACTTAACATACGATTCAATTAGGAGATGATGAGACGGATAAAATCACTATATTTTGTGCTTTGCCTGATGGCATGCGCATGTTCACTGTCGGGCTGTGTGGAAGAATACGAGGCAGACATTTCCTCAGAGTATTCCGACATGCTTGTGGTGGAAGGCACGATATGTTCTTCCCAAATGAACAAGTTCATCCTGTCGCGTACACTGGAAGTCAACTCTTCGCAAACGCCCCAGATGGTGAAGGGAGCAAAAGTGTCTGTACACGGGAGTGACGGCTCTGAATACATGGCGCAGGAAACCGATGGATATTACTCCTGCCAGATTGGCGCCCTCAATCCTGATGCAGAATATTATCTGCATATCGAGGTGGATGGGGAGGTCTATGAATCCGAGCCTCAGAAGCCACTTCGCACCGAGGGAATAGAAGGTGTGAACGTGGAGCAGGCCACTCCGGAAAGCAACCTCGACGTGCTTGTCAACCCCGACGTTCCTTTTGATTCCAACAAGACGAATTACTATTCATGGACATACGACGAGACATGGGAAGTGCATCCTGACTACACGACCGTCATCTATTTCGACACACAAATGATGGTGCCAGTCTATAAGCCCGACCAGTTTCCTTTGATGGGATGGAAGAATGCCACAGGCTCGAAGATTTTGGTTGGCACAAGCCTCAATTACGAAGGGCAGCATATCCGACGACTCAAGTTGTACGACATCGACCGTAGCGACGAGCGCATGTATTACAATTATAGTTGTCTGATACATCAACGAGCCATTTCAAAGGCTGAATATGAGTATGAACTTGCACGACGTCAGGTTAGTTCAGAGATGGGTGGTTTGTTCACTCCGCTACCGTCAGCCCTGCCCACCAACATCCGTTGCCTCACGTCGCACAAGCACGTGATTGGATTTGTAGGATGCTCGTTGAACACGAGTGAATACAGGTTCTTCCTCAGATCCGTGGATTTCTCCATCAACCATCCTATACGCAAAGACGCACGCTTGTGGCTCAACGACTGTGACGAGAAGGTTTGTTGCAGAATGGTGTTGGAGGAAAAGATGTACCTGTGCGAATGGATAGATGAAAGATATAAGCCTCAAGGCAAGTTGCGAACGGCATGGGCACACGACTATCAACTTGATGTCAGATTAAAAGGCGCGTATGCAGAAGAACCTGATTTCTGGTCATTGAGAAACGGTGCTGGTGAGTAACAACCGACTGTAAGTTATTAAGAATTGAAGATGAGAAACAGAGTGATATTACTGACAACCGCAATGGTGCTTGCCCTAAGTGCTTTTGCCACGAGTTTTGAGACTGACCGCGAATGGTATCTTGCAGGTGAGGCGATGAAAGTCCGTGTGACCACCGACAATGCCTTGATAGCATACGCAGAACTGTGTGACACGCATGGATTGGCGGCCGGCATCGTGGTGGGTCTTCAAGGTGGTGAGGGAACGGGCATGATTGAATTGCCCTCCCACCTCCATAGCGGGTACTATGTGTTGTCGGTCTATACTCGCGATGACGCCAAAGTGGCGCACCAGCTTGTTGCTATTGTCAATCCCCTTCTTAAGAGTGTGGACGACGATATAGAATGGGTTAAAATCACACATCCCGACTCGTTGAGTTATTCGACCATGGGTGAAAGACAACGGGTGGACGACCGCAGTTCGGGAAAAGAAGAACGTTTCTCCACTGCCGACTTGGTAGGCGAGAAGGAGGTGGATATACGCGAGACGGAAGGCCATATCATCAAGGCGCGTATCAAGAACACATTTGAGGGCAACACTTTCAGTGGCAGTCAGATTTGCCCTTCCATCAGTATCATTGGAAAGCAGATACATTATTTCGAGGGAAAGATGGTCAACGACTCCACTGCCCTCTTCTACACCTATGGCATCCATGGCAAGCAGCCGTTGGTGCTCTCAGCCTTGTCATCAACTGGCGTGAGCCTGCCCATCGAGATGATCAGTCCGTTTGCCACCTTGCTCCCGAAAAAGCTCCCGCATCTCGTGTTCCATTACAAGCGTAGCGAGGTGGAAAACCGCTCCCTTGACATGCAGCGGCATCAGATAGCCATTGCCCCTGCCAAGCATGAACTACGGTTGGGTGTCAATGCTGATGAAACGGCAGAAGAGGTCACGCCATTGGATTATGACGATACTGCGTTTGGCACCAAACCTGAACTTACCTATAATCTTGACGAATACCGTCAGTTTCTCACGATCAAGGAGGTGTTGCTTGAATACGTGCAAAACGTCAAGAGAACGACCATCAATGGCGTTCCACGGTTGATTGTCCATGGATGGATGGAGCAATACAATAGTTTATTGCCAACATTGGTTCTGATAGATGGCATGCCGGTCAACGACATAGAGCGACTCCTGAACTATGATGCCCGCCGTGTTCACCATATCAACATCTATGGTGAGCAATACACATTTGGCAATGGCATGTATAACGGCATCTTGTCGATTGTGACACGTTCAGGGCGGCTCACCAATTATCCCACCGAGCCTAACATGCAGTATTTGGTGTATGATTTTCCCACAAAGAAATGACTTCTTTACGTGCTATGCGGTTAATACGCGCAAATATTTGTTCAGCGAATCACAAAAGTAGTCGCCTTTGGCGAGAACCAACGGTCGACGAATGTCAAATCTTTCAAATCTTTACAAATCTTACAAATCTTTTTTGTAAATAGGGTGTCCAATATGTTGTTTATTTCTATCACGAATTTCAGAATTAAAGAATTTTTCGTCCTGTGCGGATGAAAACGGCCTGAAAATCGCGATTAAGCGAGAGCAGACGAAAACTTGTTTTCAGTATGCCGAGCAAGAGCTATTTATGAAAAGGCCAAAAGCAATCAGCCCAGGGCAACGCCCTGGGGAAAAGGGAGAGCCAATTATCGCCCTGAAAGGGCATAAGCCTTATAGATGTCATAATGCTTTTGCCCCTGCAGGGCGCAATCTACTCCGTTATTTACCATTTACCCAGGGCGTTGCCCTGGGCTGGTATCTCGTTGGCCTTGCTGGCCGTCTTTGCACAAAATCCATCGCAAAGGACGAATTATTATCTAACAATGCAACCATTGTAATGCCAAATTCTCTAATTTTTGATAAATTGATTACATAATATTGGACACCCTACCATTGCAATTTGAAATATTCAAAGAGAAAGAATACAAAAGTCATCTTGGGGATGAAAATTGCCTCTTGAATCCATTAAACCTTTTTTAACTACAAACGTCTTATAGGGGAATCAATTGTTTCTCCCGATCCCCGTCAGGGAAAGGGGGAGGTTTAACTTTAAACATTATTATCAACTAAACTAAATTATTAAGAAATGAAAAAAGCATTCATGATGTTGGTACTTTTCATCGTACCATTCGCATTGCAAGCACAGACCAAGTTCCATGACGTTGAAGCAAACGACGCCAAAGGTGCAGTGAAGTCCATCTCCTCTTCCCGCATGGGCTCCCCCGTGCTCATCAAGTTCACTCAAGATGGCAAGATGCAGCAAGATGGCATGACCGATGCTGTCTATGATGCTGACGGCTACATCCAGTCGGCCAAGATGAAGGTCAATGGCCAAGGAATGGAAATGGAGATTACCATGAAATACGCTTGGGAGAATGGCAAGGTGAAGAGCCAGACGATAGAGACCCAAATGGGTGCCTTCAAGAGCTCGAATGTCTATGACGACAAGGGTGTGCTTGTAAAGACCGTGATGGACATGGGTGGACAGAAGATGGAAACTCCGTACACCAACTACAAGTTTGACGCAAAGGGCAACTGGATCAGCCGCAAAGCTTCCATGATGGGACAGGAAATGGAGGAGCAGCGCACCATCGAGTATTATGAATAAAGAATAGAAAGGAGACAGGCCACTATCCACATGGCGCAACTTAATTGCAAGAAAAAGGGACGGGCTACCTCCTTAACACTAAAAAATCAAAGCAGGTTGAATGATTTCAGCCTGCTTTTTGTTTTGTAATTCTTTTATGATTATCCGCATACTCTCCAACGGCAAAAACTAATGCTGCGAAATCCACCCTATAGCGAATCTAAAAGTAGTCGCCTTCGGCGAGAACCAACGGTCGCGGATGCAAAGCAGACGCAACCACAAATAGACGTGCGAAGCGAAAGTCAAATCTTACAAATCTTTCAAGTTTACAAATCATGGTCTATTCATTTTAACAAGGAAATTGCAAAAAATTAATATGCAAATTTGAAATATTAAAAATTAACACATTGATAATCAAGCAAAATATTATTTAAATTGCAAAAATGAAATATGCAAATTTGCAATTTAGCCCAACAAGTATCGCTATCTCAATCCCACCAAAAGAACCAAACGGTGGATTTGCGCAACACGTCGGCCAGTGTATGGATAGTGCCAACACCTTGGTCAATGATGTCGGTGCAAAAGGCGTAGTGCTCTTCGGCCAAGGGCAGACTTTCCGCCTCACTGACAGGCTGAGGAACAGTGAACTCGATGATGCCTTGGGCACGTTCATACTTGATAAAAACGGCAAGCCGTGAAAAAAAAAGATATAAAAAATTGGCAAATGGCTATTTAGGAGACCGATGCAACATACAACCCAAGAGGTTGGTGCGTCTGTAGGGGTGGACTTTATGTCCATCCGCTCGCCCGGAAGGGCGAAATTCACCAAAGGAAGGTTGACGCAACGGGCATCGCGGTGTTTAGTTGCAACGGGCCTCTTGGTGACTATTTCGTTAGAATTCTAAAAAATGATGACGTTTCTTAGAAACAAGTTCGCTTGATTTGTTTGATTTGAACAGATTTGTATGATTTGACCACGTCTTTAGTGGTTGCGTCTGCTTTGCATCCGCGACCGTTGGTTCTGCCCGTTAGGGCACTCCTTAATTGTATCTCGGAACAGATTCAAACATCCATTTTTGCGTTAATCTATGTTAAACAACGGTTCGTAATTGCAAAATATTAGTATTTTTGTGAAAAAAAGAGATATGAAGTATTTTGTTTTGATTTTGATGTTCATCATTTTCTCTTCTGGTAGTGTTTTTGCTCAGTATGAAGCCAATGTTCCAGAAGAGATGATGAATCGTGAGTATGCTTTGAAAGCAGATTCTTTAGGAAGAAAGATACTCACCGAGAAAGGTAGTTATTCCACAGGAATTGAATTATTCATGAGAAGTGCTACCATATACAAACATCTTGGTGGAGAAACCGACCCTGATTACACGAATGCAATGGCACTATTGGCAAAATGCTATATGCGCAATGACCAGTTACAAGATGCCATCAATGTCCTATGCCAGTTGTCGGATGTTTACAAGAAAAATGGTCTTGTTTCCGAACAATATGCCATCATACTTGATAATCTCTCGCTTTATTATTCAATGGCTGGTAATCCTTCAAAGGCTTTGGAAAAAAGCAAGGAGGTGTTGCAAATAAGTGACCAGATAGAACTTTCCAAACATGACTTGATGCTTATCCTTGTTCATGCCGCGGAAAATTATGCCGTAATGAATGAATACAAAAAAGCTGTTCAAATACAATTGCGTGCATTGGACCTCACCCACCAACTATATGGCAGAGGGTCGGAAAAGTACATCGACGAGCTCAAATATCTTCAGCAGTATTATGAAGGTGCTGATGAGAAGATGAAGGCGAAGAGGACAGCCGAGACAATAGAGAAATTGGAGAAACCCGGGGGTGGTGTCCGTTCTGCGGACGAATTGAAAACCGTGGAGGATTGTATATATCATCGAGGTGACGCTTATTGGTGCGCTGATTATTATATTAACCATAAATTGTCTGCCGACAATGCTTTAGATGCAGGCAAGTATGCCATGGCATGGTGCATATCAACAGATGAACTAACTTTGGAAATCGATGAATGCCACGCCAAGTATTTGGAGGATGCCCCCACTGAAATAACGGCTTATATGTGTGCATGCTTGATTATAGGTCAAACATATCAAGTGAAAAAACTGACACGTGAGATGGAAAGGCTTGCCATGCAATGGACAGTGGAGCATTACCGTTACAACCGTGATATTCTTGTGAATAAATCATCAAAATTGGACGAATTGGTAGAATATTTGGAAAACAATACATTGGAAGAAAAAATGAAAGAGATTTTTCCCGACAAGGAGGATGAAGGGTCTTTATCGGAATAATCACTTCATATAGTCCCGACACCAAGTACCGGCATCCGCTGCCACGAACATTCGCCCTGACGAGCGAGCGGATGGACATAAAGTCCACCCCTACAGCAGCACCAGGTTCTTGGCGTTTTTGGTTTGCTAAATTTGCAGAAAATTCCAAAAAAACATCTTTTGGGGGTGATGATTCTCCATGCTTGTTTGTATAAGGGATAAAAACAGTAGAAAAAGATGCAAGACAAGGAACAACAGTTTGAGCGACTATTCCATTCCGAATACGGCAGGATGTACAGGGCGGCCCACATCCTGCTGGGCGATGCGGACGAGGCGAAAGACGCCGTACAAGACGTGTTCGCCCGCCTGTGGGATGGCAGCATCATGCTGCGCGAGGAGTCGCAACGGACGTTCCTCCTGACTTGTGTCCGAAACCACTGCCTCAACATCATTGCACAACAACAACGACACAGGGAGGCCGAGAAGCGCCTGGCACTGGCCGGCACGCTGGCAGACACCGACCCTTGGCTTGGAAAATCGGATGATGAACTGACCACGATGGTCAGGCAATACATCGACGAACGGCTCACGCCACAGACAGCCCGCGTCATCCGCATGCACTACGACGATGACCAATCCTACAAGGACATCTCCGGCCAACTCGGCATCAGCCTCTCCGCCGTCAACAAACACATCGTGCAAGGACTGAGGAAACTGCGTCATCATTTACAGAACAGAAAAGCATGAAGAACGAAAAGCAAATCCGTATGCTGCTCCATCCCGAGCAATACAGCGACGAGCAACTCGACCAGATGCTCGACGAAAGCCACATCCCCGTGCCAGACGTGGATGAAGAGTGGCAACAGTTCAAGGCCCGCCGCCATGGCCATAACCGGCGGCGCACACACCAGCCCGTGCGCTGGGCGGCCATCCTCGTCATCGTCGCCGCTCTCTCCGGCATCACCTACGCCGCCATCCATCACCTGAGACAGGCACGAGAAGAAAAGAAAGCCGCCGTGGAAAACCAACAGAAGCCCATGGTGCAGAAAGAGGCCGCCACTGCGGACGTTCCCGCTCTCACACCGACAGTCGAGGAGAGAGACACCATCAGGCAAGACCAGCAGTTCAACAACGTGGAGCTGCAACAAATCATGCAGCAACTCAGCCTGGACTACGGCGTGAAAGTGGTGTTCAAGAACGAAGCCACCCGCACCCTCCGCTTCTACCTGAAATGGGAGGCCAACGACTCCATCCAGGACATTCTCAACCGCATCAACCACTTCGAGAAAGTACACCTCACACTTTCCGACGCCACCATCACCATCGAATAAGACCACAGCCATGCGACAATTCCATATCATCCTGTTGTGCCTCATCGCCACGACAGCAGGGGCACAACAACTATCCCACCCCTTCAAGAACACATCGCTCTCCGAGGCCCTCATCTGGATAGACAACGCCCAAGACAGCTACAAGATCAACTTCATCTTCGACGAACTGGAAGACTTCACCGTCACCACCACGCTGAGAAACGCCACGGTGAAGGAAGCCGTGAAACAAGTGGTGGGCTTCTACCCCATCCGCGTCACCTCGGAGAAAAACGACATCTACGTCGAGTGCGTGCAGAAAGAGGACACCAAGGTCTCAGGACACATCGTGGACGAGAAAGGCCTTCCACTGCCCTTTGCCACGGTGTCGCTGCTGACGCCCGCCGACTCGGCCTACATCACCGGCGGCGTGAGCAACGAGAACGGCGACTTCGTCATCCCCTGCCCGCCGCAGCGCCTCATTGTCAAGGTGACATTCATCGGCTACCAGACGGTGACGAGAAACGCCCCTGTGGGCAGATTGGGCACCATCTCCATGAAGCCGGAGACCTACATGGTGCAAGGAGTCACGGTGAAGGGTGAAATCCCGCAATACAAAATGACCCAAGGAGGAATGACGGTCGATGTGCAACACTCCATCCTGCACGACGTCGGCTCTGCCGACGACCTGCTCTCGATGATGCCGTTGGTGCAGGGACACGACGGGAAGTTCAACGTGTTGTCCAAGGGCGAGCCGGAGATTTACATCAACAACAAGAAGGTGACGAACACCAACGAACTGAAGCTGTTGAAGTCGGTGGACATCAAGAGTGTGGACATCATCACCGCCCCTGGAGCACAGTACAACGCCGAGGTGGACGCCGTCATCCGCATCAAGACGATCAAGACACAAGGCGACGGACTGAGCGTGATGGCTACCAGCCAGACCTGGCAGAACAACAAGTTGAACAACTACGACGACTTGACACTGAAGTATCGCACCGGCGGACTGGAGGCTTTTGCCAACGTGGCGTTCGACTGGGAGCACTTCAGCAATGACCAGGACTTGAAGCAGGAACTGCACATCAGCAAGGACATGTTCGATATTCATGCAGATTTACCCTTAAGAAGTCGCTGGGCGAATTTTCAATACAAGGCCGGCCTCAGTTACGATTTCAACACCGACCATTCTGTAGGTCTGAGTTTCTCGTCGCAAAAAAGTCTTTTTGCACACATGAAGACAAAAATGAATCAGGACTATCAGAAAAACGGGGCCTTCTACGGAGACATCGTCCTGGAAACGGCTGCCGATGAACTCGACAAACCGGTCTGGGAACTGAACACCTATTACAATGGAAAGGTGGGGAATTTAGGCATCGACCTGAACGCCACATGCCTGCGGCGTGAATCGGAGGACCACCTCGACCAGTTGGAGTTCAGCCAAGAACTGGGCGACCGTACCATCACCACCATCAACGCGGAGAAAAACACGATGCTGGCAGGTAAACTGGTGCTGACTTATCCCATCTGGAAAGGCATGTTGAGTGGTGGGTCGGAGGTGACGTCCACACAAAGCCACGGCCGCAATTTCAATCAGGAGAACATCATACCTGAGGCCGACAATGAGATGAAAGAAAAGAATGTGGCCGGTTTTGCCGAATACGAGATGCAATTGGGAAAATGGCACTTGAATGCAGGGCTGCGCTATGAGCACGTTTCTACGAATTACAGTTCGTTTGGCGTCTGGCAGTCCGAGCCCAGTCGCACCTATAACGATTGGTTCCCCAACCTCTCGGCAGCATGGCAAAAAGGCAAATGGGGTGTACAGTTGAGCTACACCAAGCGCATCACCCGTCCGCCCTATAATATGTTGAGTTCGATTGTCATATACGACAGCCGCATGCTCTATGAGGGTGGTAACCCACTGTTACGTCCTTCGGTTCGTCAGATCATCGACTTCAACCTGACCTATTCGTGGCTGAACTTCATGACAGGTTTCACTCGTGAGAACAACTTCTTCACCCATGTTGGCAATGTGTATGACGAGGAGAAAGAAATAGGCATTTTCCAGCCAGACAATTTCGACCATCAGGATCGTGTCTATGCTACACTCGTCTTATCACCAAAATTTGGTTTCTGGCAACCCTCAGCCACGCTGCACTACTATCAGCAGATGTTCGATACCGAGAAATACGGCGCACCGAAGAAATTGCACAAGCCTGAGTTCAGTTTCGACCTGAAGAGCTGGTTCGTCTTTGGAGAGACAACGAAAGCACTGTTGCAAATGAGCTATTCAGGCAGCAACCATTGGGGCTTCATGTATCGTGGCAGCAACTTCGCGATGAACGCCCGACTGCAAAAGAGTTTCTTGCAAGGAAGGTTAACGGGAACACTGTATGCCAACGACATTTTCCGCACAGCCAAGACCAAGGTAACCACTTATTATGCCATTGGCAAGACAGCCCAGGATATCTATAGCTATACGCAGTGTGTGGGACTGACCCTTAGCTATAATTTCAACGCCACACGCTCGAAATACCGTGGCACCGGTGCCGGAAACGAAGAGAAGACCCGTCTGTGACGGGTCTTTTTCCATTGGTGCTCATTTTTCCATCATCGCAGGGTGATTTTTTCGATAAACTTTGCAAGTTACGAATTTTTGTCGTATCTTTGCATCGATATGACACAATTCCAGTTTCGGAAGAACGACTATGTTGACACTCAACGATTTACATCTACAATTTGGGCAAAAGAAAGCGATCTGGAAGAATGAAAACGGCCTGAAAGGCCAAAAGCAATTAGCCCGGGGCAACGCCTTGGGGAAAAGAGTGAGCCAACAATCGCCCCGAAAGGGCAAAAGCATTATGACATCTATAAGGCTTTTGCCCTTTCAGGGCGGAATCTACTCCTTCATTTACCCGGGGCGTTGCCCCGGGCTGGTATCTCGTTGGCCTTTTTATAAATCGCTCTTGCTCGGCATACTGAAAACAAGTTTTCGTCTGCTCTCGCTTAATCGCGATTTTCAGGCCGTCTTTGCACCAAAATCCATTCTAACAGCTCGAAAAAATAGAAAACCAGATGAAGTATTGGGAGGCTGTGCCTTTAGAATAATCAACGAGTGTAACCAAAGTGAGAATAACAACTAAAAATTCAATACAATGAGACAAGACGTATTCAAACTGTTTGTTCTGCTGTTCTGGCCCTTTATGACGGCGACAGCACAGAACGATGTGAACATGAAGTTCGGCAAGCCCACCAAGGAAGAGATGGAGATGAAGGTCTATGAGGCAGAGCCTGACGCAGAGGCCGTGGTGCTTTGCCGACTGACCGATGTGGAATACACCATACAGACCACCAGTTATCTGGCTGACTATCGAGAGAAGTGCCGCATCAAGGTGTTGAAACCCAGTGGAGCCAGGTTTGCCAAGGTGGTCGTTCCTTATCAGAGGAACATGTCGGTAGGCAATAACATCGGCGGCTTGAAAGCCACGGGCTTCGCCCTTCCCAAACCCGGTGGCAGTTCCGATTCTTATTTCGAGGGGGAGTCTGGTGCAATGATGGAAGGCATCTTTGGCACTGACGCCGACGAGAACGTGGAGGACATCAAAGCCACCGCCTTCAACATGGAGGGCGGCAAGGTGGTGAAGACCTCCTTGAAGAAAAGCGACATCGTCAACAAGAAGATTGACGAACAAAACTACCTGATGGAGTTCACCGTACCCAACGTGAAGGAAGGCACCGTGATAGAATACGAGTACAACATCCACAGCCAAATCTTCTGGGAGTTGCACGACTGGTTTGCCCAATGCGAGATCCCCGTGGTCTATGCCAAGTTGGACATGAACATTCCCAGTTACCTGATATTCAACATCGAGGACCACGGCATCCAGCGCCTGACCTATACCTGTACTGCCGGTTCTTTGAAATTCAAGGTGGTGAGCGACCCCTTGGCCAATCCCATGTCAGTCACCACCAACCACTATGTCTATGTGGGTCGCAACCTGATGGGCTTGCCGAAGGACGACTATGTGTGGAACGCCCAGGACTATTGTGCCGGCATCACTGCCGAACTGAAGCAGTATCGCCTGCCCGGCATGGCGCAGATGGATTATGCCAAGACATGGGACCAGATAGACGAGATGATTCTCAACTCCGACGATTTGGGTATTCACCTGAACGACCACAGTCCGTTGGCCAACGAATTGAAAGAGGCCAAAATAGAAGAGAAGGCCAACCTCCGCGAGCGTGTGGCGGAGGTGTATAAATTGGTGATGAGCAAGGTGAAATGGAATGGCAAGTACGAGTTGAGCCCAGCATTAACTTCCGAGACACTGAAAAAAGGCAGTGGCTCGAATGCCGACATCAACCTGCTGCTCATCCAGTCGTTACACGACGTAGGACTCAAGGCTGCCCCCGTGATGCTCAGGACGCGCGACCTGGGACAGTTGCCCTACAACTTCCCCTCCATTCGGAAGCTCTCGACATTCCTCGTGGGCGTCATCATGCCTTCGGGTGGGAACATGTATCTTGACGCTTCGAACAAGAACGGTTGGCTGAACGTACTGCCGGACGCGCTGCTGGTGGAGAAAGCACGATTAGTGCAGAAGGACAAGAAGAGCGAGTGGGTGAACCTGCAGTATGCCTCGAAATCGGAGAAGGTCACCATCATCGACGCCAAACTCTCCACCGACGGCACGCTCTCCGGCAAGAAGACCGTTCGCAACGAGGGAGGTGAAACAGAGGAGTCCGACTACACCAAAAAGGGCCAGGTGACTGATGGCCAAATCAGCATCTGTCCGTTCCCCGACAAGATGATCGAGAACCCCTTCACCGCTGAGACAAGGAAGATGCCGGCGGAGTTCCCCCACATCGGCAGTGAACGCATCATCATCACCATCACCCTGCCCGAAGGGTATGTGATGGACGGCGAACCCAGAAACACCGCCATCACCACTCCCGACAAGGGCATCGAAGGGCGTATCCTCACCTCTTTCATCGAGGGACGTGTTCAGATGTCCAGCCAGGTCAACATCAACAAAATCTCCCACCCGGAGAAAAACTATCCTGAATTGCGCCAAATCTTCGACATGCTCTCGAAATATACCAGCGAGCAACTGATCATTAAAAAGAAATAACAACACAACAGGGGCATTTCTGACGGCTCTCTTGACGCTCAGTCAAGAGGCCGTCACCCTTTTAGGACGTATGAAAAGAACCATCATCTGGATAGGAGCACTCGGCATCGGAGCCGTGTTAGGGCTGTTCGGCATCTCCTGGCTCGACCAACTGATGACATTCTTGGCCACGGTCTATACCCGGCTCTTCCAGTTGCTCGCGGTGCCCACCATCGTACTGGCCATCATCACCACCCTGACCACCTTCGGTTCTAAAGGCTATGGGAAAATCTTCGGACGCACACTGACCTACACGCTGCTCACCACTTTCGCCGCTGCTGCCGTAGGCGCCCTGCTCTATGTGCTAATCGCACCCGGCAACTTGCCAATGGAAGCCATCACTCAGAGTGGCGAGGCAGTCGAAGCTCCCCAGATGTCGTATGCCGAACATATCATCAACATCATTCCCAACAACATCGTCAAACCCTTCTTGGAAGGGAACGTCCTCTCGCTGCTCCTTCTGGCCTTTGTCATCGGCATGGGCCTGTCCAAACTGCCGGAGTCGGAGAACAAAGCTGTGATCGTGAAGGGGCTGTTGGGTCTTCAGGAATTGCTCCACCTGCTCATCCGTTGCCTGATATGGACACTTCCCCTGGGCATCGTCGCCTTCTCCGCCCAACTGTCGGCACAGGTGTCGGCGGGTGTGGTGGCCAGCTCCATCGGCAAATACGTCTTGGTGGTGTTGGGTGGCAATGTCATCCAGTTCTTTGTCGTACTTCCTCTCTTCCTGTTGGCAAGAGGCCAGAACCCCATCTATGTTTTGAGCAAGATGATGCCGGCCGTGCTGATGGCCCTCTTCACCAAGAGCAGTGCTGCCACGCTCCCCGTCACCATGGAGACAGCGGAAAGCCGCCTCGGCATAAGGAAAAACGTGGCTCGCTTCGTGCTACCCATCTGCACCACCATCAATATGAACGGCTGTGCCGCCTTCATCCTCGTCACCTCGCTCTTTGTCATGCAGAACGGAGGGACGCCCATCACCATGGGCACTATCCTCCTTTGGATGTTCATTTCCGTCATCTCCGCCGTAGGGAACGCCGGTGTTCCCATGGGCTGTTATTTCCTCACCCTCTCGCTGATGTCAGGGATAGGTGCGCCCATCGCCGTTTTGGGCATCATCCTGCCCATCTACACCATCATAGACATGATAGAGACCGCCGAAAACGTCTGGTCGGACTCCTGCGTGGCAACCATGGTGAACCATGACACATAACATCAGTTCACGTTTGTTTCTTCATCGCCCACAATCACCTTTTTGGCAACTCTCTTTTGATTTTTCATTGCCAATCGGAAAAATAGTGTTATCTTTGTCGCGGAAAATCAAATTATCAACCAATTATGAAAACCATCAAGACCATACTATTTGTTATGCTTTGCAGCATGCCGATTCCCATGTTGACAGCAAACTGCACTGGCAAGAAGACCGTTGAAAAAGCAGAAACAACCGAGACCACAGAGAAGACCGAAAGCGTGATGAAAGTAGCCTCTCCGCCATTCAAGCAATTCGTGGTGGTGACCACCGAAGATGTGGGACTCTACAAAAAGGCTGACACCAACAGCCCTACTTTAGTCAGATGGATTGAGTCTGAATGTGAGAGTGATTTTTGCGAAAATTTTTACCAGTGGTCGGACCAGCCTGGCAAATCCGGGTACGAATTAAGCCCGGAAATCATTGCCTACGAAAGCAGGGTCTTTCCTGTGCTTGGCGAGGAAGGCAATTTCTACAAGGTTTACACCCTTAACGAATGGTGCGAAATTGAGAGTGCTTACATTTCCAAAGACTGTGTCGGAAACATCGAAAGCACATCCATCAAGACCGATATGCTGGAAGCAGAGGACAATTACCTCAATTGCCGTGTAGTGAAGGACGGCAAGTACAAGGACGTTGTCTTTATCGACGAATATGACGAACTCAATGGAGAGAATCTTCAAGTGGGTGTGCTGAAGGACGGTGTCATTGCCATACCTTCGATTTACAACATCGACTGCCAAATGCTTCCTGAATTGGAAGGGACCTCAGAGGACTTGGACATCAAGGAAGATGAGGGAAGTTTCTACCTCAATTACAACAAGAGCCTGTCCATGGTAGCCGAAAAAGAATATGAATCTTATCAACTCAACCTGAAGAAACTCAGCCCTGAGCAGCTCACAAAGATTATCGACACGGTGACAACCAAGCAGCCCGAATACGTGAAATACATGTACCATTTCCCCGCCCAGGGACTGCAGTCTTTCTATTACATGGCAAAGTAATGATTTGCAGAACCTTCAGCGTTTTTTTACATTAAAGAGGATGTTCAGCGATATGATAAAAACAGCAAAAACAATTTTGTGCTTGATGGCACTGACCATCGTGATGCCTGCTACTGCCCAAGACGACAACGCCTGGCCGTGGGATTTCCCACAAGATGTGAAACTGAAGATGGAAGTGGGACAGACCGTCCTAAGTCCCTTCACCTACTATCCCAGTTCGGTGGAGAAGGGTGAGCCGTTGCGTGAGGCCGTCCTCATCTTCTACGACACCACAGTGAAAGAGGTGGGCGAAGAGAAATCGGTGCTCAACAACTATGGCGAAGTGGTGGAGATGCCCAACGCCCTCATCATCCCGTTGCCCAAGAGCGCAAAGGCGAAAAAAGGGGATGTGGTGCTGACATGGTGGCAGTCGGGAAGCGGACTGGAAAGGGCTGTCGTCGTGGATGACAAAAACCCTGAGGAACCGAAAGTATGCTATCTCGACTTGAGATGGCCCGACAATCCCAACAGCCCCACATTGGAGGAGAAAAGAAAGGGAGAGTCTCTGAAGCCAGGGACGTTCGCCGTCCTCAAAGACGGAAAGTGGCAGAGTGGTGCTCAGGTAGCCATCAAGAAAGATAAAGAATGGCTGAAAGGCACGCTCATCCACGTGGAGGGTGACAGGGTGCTGGTCTTAGGTTTCGGCAGCAAGATTGAAGCATACGACAAGGCCGACGTGCGCCTCATCCCCTTCAAGGAGAAAATAAAGGTTGGCGACAAGGTCTGGGCCACATGGGTCAACACATATCGGCCAGGATATGTCGTGACGGCAGTGGATGACCTGACCGGCCATGTGTTCGTAAAAGGTGAAAACAGCAGCAGTGTAGAGTCAAAGAGCATCGCCGAAGTCACCAAGGTCTTGCAATAGTCTGTACTTTAAACTATTATTGCTTCACCAATTCGTTTTCCAACTCCTCCAAACTCTTGCCCTTGGTTTCGGGGCAGTTGCGCAGCAGGAAGAGGAAGGCGCAGATGCAGATGGCGCTGTAGATCCAGAAAGTGCCGCTGCTACCCAAGGCGGCGTTCATGGAGGGGAAAGAGAAGGTCAATGTGCAGCAACCCACCCACAGGGCGAAGGTGCATGTGGCCATGGCTATGCCGCGCACGCGATGGGGGAAGATTTCCGCCAAGAGCGTCCAGGTCACAGGGCCGAGGGTCATGGCATAGACGGAGATGGCCGTCACCACCAACACCACCATCATGACGCCCGTCACGCCCATGAAGTAACAGGTGCCCAAAGTGAGGTAGATAAGCCCCAGGCCGCCGGCACCGAGCAGCATCAATGTGCGACGACCCCATTTCTCGATGGTGTAGAGGGCCACGATGGTGAACACCACGTTGGCTATGCCCGTGATGACAATATTGATGAACATCCCATCGACGTTGAAGCCAGCACCCACGAAAATCTCCTGGGCGTAGTTGAAGATGACATTCGTGCCACACCACTGTTGGAACACGGCGATGACAAGACCCAACAGCAATACCTTTCCATACTTGTGCTGGAACAGTTCACGGAGGCCGGCCTCCTTCTTGGCAAGCTTCGTCCCTACGGCTTTCAGTTGCATGAACACGGGGCTTTCGGGGATGAAGAAGCTCATGAAGAGGAACAGCGCGGCGGGCAGCGTCTCCGCCCAGAACATCCAGCGCCATCCCCATTCCACATTCCATGTCTGGCTTTCTGCCACCGTGGTGTCTCTTGCCAGCAGCATGTTGACAATCTGAGCCGACAGGATGCCCAGCACGATGGTCATCTGGTTGAGACTCACCATGCGGCCGCGAATCTCCGCCGGACTCACCTCGGCGATGTACATCGGGGCGAGCGCAGAGGCCACGCCGATGCCCACGCCACCCACGAAGCGGGCGATGTTGAACATGGTGAAGTCGTTGAACAAACCCGTGGCAATGGCCGATACCGTGAAGAGTACGGCGGACAGCATGAGCAGTGGCTTGCGGCCATACTTGTCGGCGGCGGCGCCGGCCACCATAGCACCTATCAGGCACCCCACCAATGCTGTGGTCATGGCAACTCCCTGCATCACCGGCGAGGAGGAGATGCCGAAATACAATTCATAAAACGGCTTCGCGCCGCCAATCACCACCCAGTCGTAGCCGAAGAGCAAACCGCCCATGGCTGAAACCAAGCAGATGAAATAGGTGAATCCTTTGCTAAATCCTTGCATGCTATATCTTCATTTTTTCATTTTTCATTTTTCATCTTCCATCCATCATCTTTCATATCCCATCTTTCATCTTCTTATAATACGGATGGGCATTTGCAATTATTGTGTTTGGAATGGTATATTTTTCTGATATGTTGTTTTTCTATCACGAATTTTAGAATTTAAGAACCAACGGTCGACGTACGAAGTGGAAGTCAATTTTCCAACAATACAAGCCATTGTAATGCTATATCTATAATTCTTGATAAATTGATAACATGATATTGGACACCCTATTTAAGAGATTATTGGTCTTTTTGTCTTGATTGTGGAAATACTTTTGTAATTTTGCAAGGCTTACCTTCACGCAGAACAAAAACTATTCAGAATATGATAGACGAAATCATCTCCCAAATAAGTGATGCGATATGGGCATATCTGCTGATAGGTGTCCTGGTGCTGTGTGGCTTGTGGTTCACATGGAAGACCAAAGGCGTACAGTTCCGGATGATTGGCGAGATGTTCAGACTGCTGGCCGACTCTGTCACATCGGGTTGCGACAACCTTGAAGACAGCAACAAGAACCACAAGCATGTGTCTTCTTTTCAGGCTTTCGCCGTTTCCGTCGCCACAAGGGTGGGAACGGGCAACCTCGCCGGCGTGGCCACAGCCATCGCCGTCGGTGGTCCTGGTGCGGTGTTCTGGATGTGGGTCATTGCCCTGCTCGGCTCAGCGACGGCTTTTGTGGAATCCACACTTGCCCAACTCTTTAAACAAAGGAACAAGGATTCGTTTATCGGAGGCCCTGCCTACTACATACGAAAAGGACTGCACAAGAAATGGATGGCATACCTTTTCGCTGTGCTGATTACCATCACTTTCGGGCTATCCTATAATTCCATTCAAAGCAACACCATCTGTGGTGCCATGCATGAGGCGTTTGGATGGGATCCATTGGTCGTTGGCATCATCCTCTCGGTCATAGCGCTCTTCATCGTCTTTGGCGGCATCCATCGCATAGCAAAAGTCAGTTCCATTCTCGTACCACTGATGGCCATAGGTTATTTCCTGTTGGCGTTGGTGATCATCGTGATGAACATCCATCACATTCCTCATGTGCTGAGAGTGATTGTCACTGACGCCTTCGGCCTTGAACAAGGAGTTGGAGGGGCTTTGGGTATAACCATTATGAACGGTGTCAAACGAGGGCTTTTCAGTAATGAGGCGGGAGAAGGCAGTGCACCCAATGTCGCCGCCACTGCCACCGTCTCTCATCCTGTAAAGCAAGGGTTCATTCAAGCACTGGGCGTGTTCACCGACACCCTTCTGGTCTGTTCGTGTACAGCTTTTATCATCATCATCAGCGGACTTTATGATGTTCCTGAGTTGAACGGAATAGCCCTCACCCAGGCGGCACTTGGCTCTGAGATTGGTTCCATCGGCCCCACCTTTATTGCCGTGGCCATCTTCTTGTTCGCCTTCTCATCCATCATCGGAAACTATTATTATGGTGAGGCGAACATCCGGTTCATCACCTCAAACACGACGGTACTCACGGTATTTCGCTTCTTTTCTGGCGGTGTGTTTGTGATGTTTGGTGCCATGGTAAGCCTTGAGATGGTATGGTGCTTAGGCGACCTTTGTATGGCGCTCTTGACGGCCTGCAACCTTGTCGCCATCATCATCCTCGGGAAATATGTGTTCAGACTGCTTGATGACTATAAAAGGCAGAAACGAAACGGCATCAAAGAGCCGACGTTCCATCGAAGCCAGCTCCCTGAGATAGAGAACGATATAGACTGTTGGGATTAAACTCCATCATCTTGCTTGACAATTTTGTCATTTAAATTTTTAGGCGTTATATTTTAACACGAATTACCACGAATTATTCATAAATCATTGATTTGCAAAATTATATGTTCAATTATATGGGGATTATATGTGAAAAATCAACGTATGGAAACCTGTTCACATTCGGTTTGAATCAAGCGAGATTTTGAGTCTCGATGCTAAAATTTTCCATTTTGCATCATATTTTGGCAAATATTTCCTATTTTTGCAAATGAAAGCTCTGCGGTATTGACACCGAAACGGATAAAACACGCTTCACAAGGCAAACCCTCGGCTCACAATTCACTATCCCATAAGCAAATAGATGAACATACATAAATTCAAGCTTATGAAAACATTGTTATTATCCATTGCCATGATGGCATCCATTGGCACATGCCATGCACAGAAAAAACTGGTGCTTTACTATTCAGAGACCGGCACGACCAAGGCCGTGGCGGAAGAGTTGGCCAAACAACTGAACGCGGACATCGAAAGCATCGAGGCGGTCAAGCCTTACTCGGGGAATTTCCAAGAGACCATCCAACGCGGCCAGCGCGAGATGCAGAGCGGAGAAGGACCGGAGATCAAACCGCTGCAGAAGAAGATTTCCGACTACGACGTCATCTTCCTCGGCTACCCCATTTGGTTCGGCACCTACGCCATGCCGATTGCCACCCTTGTGAAGACCTACGACTTCGCGGGGAAGACCGTCGTTCCTTTCTGCTCCTTCGGCAGCGGAGGTCTGAACACCTCCGCCGACGCATTGAAGAAGGCTCTGCCCAAGGCGAACATCGTGGCCGGTTACGGTGTGCGCACGGCAAGAGTGGCAGCGGCACCAAAGGAACTTGACAGGTTCTTGAAGGAAAACGGCTACAAGGAAGGCTCCGTCACTCCCCTGCCCGACTACTCCCCCCAGCAGCCGGTGACGGATGCGGAGAAGGCCATCTTCGACGCCGCCTGCTCCAGCTACCAGTTCCCCCTCGGCACTCCGGAGACTGTGGGCAAGCGCCAGACCCCTGATGGCACCGACTATAAGTTCCTTGTCAAGGGCCGCGGCCCCAACGGAGCAGAATCCACCTCTACCATCTACGTCATCGTGGGGAACGAACCAGGAGCAAAACCGGAGTTCACCCAAGTGGTGAGATAGATGCATATTCGTCTTGACGCCAAGAGGTCGTGGGTCAAACATTCGCCCTGACGGGCGAGTGGATGGACGTGTAGTGACAGACTTTATGTCATCCTACCCTACAGCACCCCCGCCCTCTTGGCGTTATTGGGAATCACTTACAGAAAGACGCGGATAATCATATTTCATTTTCCGAATTAGGGTGTCCAATATGTTGTTTTTTTCTATCACGAATTTCAGAATTTAAGAATTGTTACCCAACAATACAAGCCACTGTAATGCTGTAATGCTATAATTCTCTAATTGGCTTTCCCTTTGGCCGCCGACCTCTGGTTCGCTAATTCTTGATAAAATGATTATATGATATTGGACACCCTAATTCCTTATTTATTGTTCTTATTCAAGTATTCTTTATTACGGCAATAACAGCCTTTCTATTTCATCAGCCGTCAAACCAGTAATCTCTATCATCTCTTCTGTTGAGAAACCCTTGGCTTTCATCCGCTTCACGGTGTTCTTAAATTTCAGTTCTGTTTCCTTTTGCTTCTCTTCAGAACGACGGCGGGCATTTTCCAGCGTCTTCACAACAGACACATTATCCCAGAACTTATCGTATGCTCTCATCTCAGCAGGAGTATAGGCAGCAACCTCCACAATCTTCAGAGCCTCTCTGACATCTGGATTCTCCAGCAGTTCGGCAGGGGCTTCTTGTGTCTTTGCATTTATCTCTGTAAGGAAACGGAGCCATAATACTTGCATCTTTTTGTCCGCAAGCGTCTGAGCTTTAAACTTCGGCAACTCAACAAACACCAATTGTAGGCCTGGTATCACTTCCTTGCTGTTGGCATGATGCACCAATTGGTAATGGTGATAATAGCCTTCGCTGTCAATGTTCATCGTTGAGTTCACAAAGTTCAGTGCATAAACAGGCTGCAACGACTCATAGTCCTCACCAACCTCCGACTGTGCAACGTATGCCTTCGAAGCATTCAGCAGAACACGATTCTTAAAAGAATCAGTCCATGTCATCTGCATCTCAACGATGAACTCACGCTTCTTGTTGTCACGGCAGCAGACATCAACAATGCTGTCTTTTTCCTTCAATGGACGAGACGGTACTTTCTCAGCAGGCCAGTATTCTATGCTCACCACCCGCTCGTCGTCTGCCAATGGCAACAAAGCATTGAGCAAGCTGATGACAAGGTGCTTGTGTTCGCCGAAAACCTTCATAAATGTCAAGTCGACTCTTGGGTCTAAATATTTTGCCATAACGATTCTTTTATCTGTGACACACTTACGAATACAAAGATACGATTTTCCTCGAAATTTAGAATGAATAACAAGGTTAAATCATCAAAAATTTCGTGCTGTACGAATGAAAACGGCCTGAAAGGCCAAAAGCAATCAGCCCGGGGCAACGCCCCGGGGAAGAGGGTGAGCCAAATATCGCCCTGCAAGGGCAAAAGCTTTATGACATCTATAATGCTTTTGCCCTTGCAGGGCGGAATCCACTCCTTCTTTTACCCAAGGCGTTGCCCTGGGCTGGTATCTCGTTGGCCTTGCAGGCCGTCTTTGCACCAAAATCCATTCTTACAGCTGAGAATATTCATTCGAAGCAGGTCGAAAAATTCCCTTTCATTCCAAGCATGTTGAAAAATTCTTTAATTCTTGATATAAAAGAAAAAGCCGTTCTGTTTCCTTATTCCTCATAATGTCAGACCATGGGGAATGAACTATCACGAAACGTAGGTGTTTTAAAAGCAGAGGGAGACGCCTATGTTGACCACCCCAAGGCATCCGTAGCCTAATTCGGCAAAGAACCTCAGGTTGGGGCCTCCCACACTCACGCCGATGGGTGAGAGTTGGTATGCCAGTTGCCATTTCGTGTCGTCGGTGCTTTCCACGTCGCCCACGGTGATGCTTTTGCGGAGCTGTTTGTCATATTTCTGCCTCTCCACTTCAAAATGGCGGTGGTGGCGCATCATGCCGACGGCCACGCGTGAGAACAGGCGACAGCTGCGCGTCTCATACCATGTGTATCTCACAGAAGGGGCAAAAGAAAAGGTCCGACACCTTTCGAGGCCGTAGGTGGAGACGGGGGTGTCTTTTTCTCGTCCGTTGCCTTTTGCTTCCTGTGCGGGGGCGTCATACTCTTCGCGATAGGTATCGCAAGACAAGCCCCAGCCAGCGAAGGCACCGACATCCCATTTCCTGTTGAGGCGGTAGTGATATTCCACTTTGCGCACGATGTATGATTCGCCGAAGAGGTCGAAGCACTCGGTTTCGTTCTCCAAATGGTAACGCAGCAGGTTGTCATCGATGAAGCTGTGCGTGGAAGGGCTCGCCTGGTTGCGGCCAAGACCTATCGTGCCGTTCACCTCGTGCCGAAGGAATTTCTCCGGCAAGGGGCGTGAGTGGAGGTAGGCCATCGACGGGTGAGTGGTGGCCGTATAGACCGAGGACAAAGCACGAAGCGTGTCGGTGGGGGAAATGGAGTCGTTGGACCGGATGTAAAAGCTGTCATACTTGGGTCTGCTCACCGCGTTGGTCATCAGGTCGATGGCAAACGGGACTCCATAAAACAGCACGCTTGCTATCGCCCATTCGTTAAATGCCTTCTTCAGCACGATGTCGTCGAAGGTGTGGTGCTCCGAACTGATTTGGATATGCTGTCCGTCAAGATGCCGGCGCTTCACCTTCACATGGGTGGGGAGCGTGACGTCCTTGCACTCTCCACAGCTGCTCACGATGGTCACCGGCTCGTCCACGTCGCCTTGGATGATGATGTTGGCCTTCGTCCCGGAAAGCATCGTGGCGCAGGAGGTGAACAGCAACACCAGGCAGGACGGAGCAACCAGTCTGCAAAGGGTGGATGTAATGCCTTTCATGTCTTTTTGTTTTCGTAATCCTACCCTATAAATGACGAAAAAGCCAAAATCTTGCATGGGATTTGGAAAAATCTTCGACCTGCAGATGGATTTTGTGCAAAGACGGCCTGCAAGGCCAACGAGATACCAGCCCAGGGCGTTGCCCTGGGCTGATTGCTTTTGGCCTTGCAGGCCGTTTTCAACCCCAGCGGAATTTTCCGCCCATGATTGAAAGTCGCCAATGGGATGTTCCTATGATTTTTCAGGTTATTTCGCTCCTCCTCCGAGGGCGACGTAGAGGGCGATGATGGCTTGTGCCCCGTTGTACATGTTCATGGCCTCGCTGAGCTGGGCGTTGAGGAGGCTCTCCTGCGCGGTGAGCACCTCCAAGTAGTTGGCCTTGCCGTTGTCCATCAGTTCGTGGGTGCCCATGTAGGCTTCGTTCAGCACCTCCACCTGCCGACGATAGTAAAAGTATTTCTCTCGGGCCGCCTGACAGTCAGCCAGAGCTTCGTTCACCTGGTTGCCGGCATCGATGACAGTCTGTACATACTTTCGCTGCAAGTCCTCCTCGGTGAGTTGGGCAATCCTATGGTTGGCCTTTATCTGTCCACGTGCAAAGATGGGCTGGGTGAGTTGTGCCACGGCGTTGAGCAAAATCTTTCCGGGGTTCACCGTTCCCTCCCTGTTGGTCCATCCCGCCACTCCCTGCAATGTGATGCTGGGGAAGAAGGCGGCGCGGGCAGCCTGGGTGTTGTAGAACGCCTCCTCCATGGCGAAATTGGCCATGCGGATGTCGGGGCGGTTTTGCAACACTTCAGCGGGAACACCAATTCTGATGAAACTCTGTTCAAACATCCTTTGCCCCGTAGTGGAGTCAGGATGCTCCGACAGGGCGGCACTGCCCCATTGGGTGCGCTCGATGTGCTGAGGCGTTTCCGCCAACAAGCTGCTGAGGGCATTCTCCACGCCACGAATGTTGCGGCGCACGTCAACAATCAGGGTCTTCACATTGAGGTAGGACGACTCCATCTGGTTGACGCCTGTGGAGTATATCTTCCCGTTTTCCCACAGCGCCTTCTCCGTCTCCAAGGAGGCGTTCCAGAGACTGTCGGTGGCGGTGAGGATTTCCAACTGCCGGTCGAGCAGCTGCAACATGTAATACTGCTGTGCCACGGCAGAGACGAGGTTGGCCCTTGTGGCCTCCTCCCTCATCCTGGCCTGGAGGAGCACGGCGTTGGCGGCACGCTTCTTGTTGGTGATGGAGCCGAACAAATCGGCGTCCCAACTGACCTGGAGCGGCATGTTATAGGACTTGCCGACGGGTCCGAAGTCGAAACTCGACAGCGAGCCGGAAGGCGAGAAATAGAGCGACGGCAGGTATGCCATCTTTGCCGCCTTCAGCGACTCCATGCTCTTTTCCACGGCAATGCACGCGGAGTTGAGGTCGGTGTTGTTGGCCAGCACCTGGTCGATGAGTTTTTGCAGCAACGGGTCGGTGAAAAACTCACGCCATGACATGTCCGCCATGGAGCCGTTGGTTGGAAGCGCCTTTATGTCCTGGCTTGTGCCGTATGCATTGCTGGGTATCGCCGCTTGCGACTCATACGAGCCATGCATCTCCTTGTACAAGCTGCAGCCCGTGAGCAAGACACTCACGGCAACTGCAGTTATCATTTTCGAAACAATCTTCATCATTGATATTTGTCTATTCGTCAACATCATCCCAAAGATGATTGTTGAAATTTGACAGGAGTTCTTCGAAATCCTCAACCTCTTCTACCTCTTCAGGATTGTTATATACATTCATCGTAGAAACATACTGCATCAAGGGTTCGCCACCATCGAGAACCTCCAACATCGTTTCTGGTTTAAAATATGTTCTCTTCATCATATACACCTCTATCTTATTACTTAACGACAATTTTCTTTCCATTTACAACATATACGCCCTTTGTTGGTTTCAACACACGACGGCCCAATAAATCATAATATGGTCCGGAAATTGGCTCAGAACTGTCAATTGACAGGATTGCAGAGGCATCTTCCATGAAAGTATAAAACTCATTGGCGCCTTCCTCACTGGCATTCACGGGCAGATAGACTCGCCCTTTACCAAGCTCACCACCTGTCCACTTGTAGAAGCCAACACCCTTGCTCTTGTTGGCCAGAACATAGACAGAAGTGTTGCCTTTTTCACCAGAGGTCTTCTTGTCGCTCACCAGAAGTATGTTCTTTTGATACGAAACGTCAGATTGCTTGGAAATCAGCATATTCGACAACTCCTCGGATTCCTCATCAGTCAACACGGTCATGGTGTAGCCATCAGCAGGGGATGTGCTGTGGAGCAGGTAGGGCTCACCGCCTTTCAGTTTCCTGTATTCTATGTATTTCAGAATGGCCTTGCTCACATTCTCGCCTTGCACTACTCTGACCACCTCGTATGCATCAACATTACTGGGGAGCGCCACATTTTTGTAGGTGACGATGGTTTTCCATTCTGTATCACCAATCGAGATGTCGAATGTCTCATCAGGCACAAAGCGGTAGATACGTGGTATGAAACACTTGGGAGATTTCCCCTCTTCCGCATTCTCATCGCCAGGTTTCTTGGTGTTGAACGAAGCCATGAACATGTCGAAGGAGCCCATGTCGAAGGAGCTTGTGCCACCTTCTTCGCCACCTTCTCCTTCATTGCCTCCGAACATATTCATCATGGATTCCATGTCGAATGCGCTGGAGAGCATGATGGTGTTGTTCTTATCGTCAGCAACCTTGGGATACTTGATGGTGGCCATGTTATTTTCAAAGGTGATGGTTGCCTTGCAACTGTCAGCAGTAACCGCCTCCTTGGTATCCACTTTCAGGCCCGAGCTTGGGTTGAACATTTCCATCATCTCATCCATATTGAATCCGCTGCCGCTGCCGGAGCCTTCGGATCCCGACCCCTCCTTTTCAGCTTTTACAGAAGCATAGAGGTAGAGTTTGTTGCCATTCTCGTCCTCACCTACGTTGAGATACCATGAGGAATCGTCAGCTTTTTCAAGAACCACCTCCAGTGTGCCATTAGGAACATCTTCACACGGGATCTTCTCCTTGGCAGGGTCATCGAACTCATACTTGCTGCCGCTCTTGCCGCCACCCATCATCGAGTTGTTTTCACCCATGACGTAGTCGGTTTCCTTGTCATCCTTGACTCTCGTGCCAACAAGTATCAGGCGTATGCCATCTTTCAAATCAACGGCGCTCGTTGTCAGTACATAATCACCATCGTAATAACCAGCGGGGTCGAGGTCTCTCGTCTTCACAGTCAGCTTGAACTTGCGCTTCATGGTGTAAGACTTCTCCTCGTTGTCCTCTGTATCTGGATTGTCTGGCGTAACAATCACCTTCACCTTGACAGTGATTTTGGCTGTGCCTTCCTGGACACCAGTAATCTTCTTGGTTTCATCGTCCCATTTGGCAATCTCCTCGTCAGAAGACTTGAAGGTGGGTTCATTGATGGTCATTCCTTCAGTAATCTTCATCTGATGGCTATATTCATCAAAATAATTGTCTATTTCATAGACATCACTGCCATCCAATGTCTTGTTGACATAGATATCTTTATCTTCAACCTTCAATGTCGGGTCGAATAAAGCCAGATAGTTCAGTTCATCAACCTTGCCCGACATCTTCGGCTCTTCTTCGCCATTGCCACCACCCATCATGCTGGAGAACATGTTTGTGTCTTCGCTATAGACCAGCGGACCACAGACGGTTACGCAGTCGCCAGGACTCAGGTTTGGATTGGTGTCATATTTCACGGCACCGCCATTGTTGCTTGTTACTATGCCACGGCCGTTGACAACCTTCAGCTGATTGTCCTTTGTGCCATCATCGGAGATATAATAGGTCACACCTTCTGAGGAGCCAAAGAAGGAAGACATGTCGAAGCCCATGGAAGACATGTCGAAGCCCATGTCGCCCATGGAATCCATGTCGAAGTCCATGTCATCCATCATCTCGTCAAAATCCATGCCACTGCCTTCGGAGCCGCCCATGCTGCCAAAATCCATGTCGCCGAACATGGCGAGCATGCCAGAATTCACCTTGCTCACCTTGCCCTTGATGTAGTAGTTGACACCTTCTTGCAGCGTAATTGTTTTTTCATAAACAGTGACCTTTCCTTTCTCTGCCAATTCCTTGGCATCGGCCACAGAGAGAGGATTTAACGCAGTGCTTCCTGGTTCTGACGCTGAAGAATCATCGATTCTCACCGTACATTTGGCAGAAACCTTGTCGTGAAAAGCAGTCTCTGGAATGGAAGCAGTGATGACCACAATACCACGTTTTTTCAATGTCACTACGCCATTGCTGACAGTAGCCACGTCCGTATTACTACTCGTCCATTGGATTTCTGAAAGGTTTGCTCCCGTGCAAGTAGCCTGGAGATTCAAATCATCACCTTTGTCGCCATTGTAGTTGTCGGAAGCTAACTCCAAGGTTGGAATGATTTGTTCATCCTCTACCTTCTTGAAGATGGCAAAGCGGGTGTCCTTCACGGCATCATCGGGCTTGTTCTCACTCGTCTTCTCTTTCAATATCCAGCTATTGCTGAACATGCTGCTTTCCACACCGGCAAGATAGTCTTTATCACCAATGGTAACGCCCAGATAATTGACACCATCTATGAGGTAGCTGGCAAAAAGGTTGTTATCGTTGTTGGACCCCACTTTTAGTCCCTTGCTGTCGCCATAAAGGTTGTTGTCGCCAGTGGTAAACCTGTAGCCATCGGCATTTCCATTGTTGTAGGTCCACTGCAACTTCTCGGCCACATCGCCCAAAACGCGGTCCTTGTCGTCGTTCACATCCACGGCTACGGCATCGGGGTCTTTGTCGCCCTTGTCATTAGACATCGCTCTTCCTGTTGTCAGGTCAACGAGAAGCACGACATCCCCCTCTGTGGCAGTCACCTCACCTTGCTCTCCATTGATATATGCAGTAGTGCCCACCTTCTTCCATTTCACGATTGGGCCGGTTTCAACAAACTTATAAAGCGTGAGTGTGGCAGCATTAGATAGGTCAAATGATAATTTAGCTTTATTTTCGTTCCAATAAACATAACAAGGATGAGCGCCGTCATATTCATAATACAAATTACCTCCCGAAGCATAACTATCGAATATGAAATAACTTGTATCGTAAGTGTCAGTACTCATCCCAAGTCGTTGAAGACCTGAACCATTGTCTCCAAAAAGAATTTGACTGTCACTACTCCTTATAAATGTGAATTTGGCACCGCTTTTTGTCTTTGTCAGCGTCCATTTGATGTCATCTGACACAGTACTGGAGATGTAGCCACCACTGAAGGATACGGCAACACCTTGAAAATCACCGCCAGTATTAGGCAAGGCTATACCTTCACCCTCATCAGCAATGACCACTATGTCGCCCGTCTGAACATCCGACAAGCTGGTCACCTTTGTCCATTGATCAACTACTTCCTGAGCGCTTGCAGTCCCTGTGAACAGCAGGCATAGCAGAAGAAATTGTTTGAAAATGTGTATTACTTTCATTGTATTTTTTGATTTATTAATTATTCTCGTTTGTGTTATTTTCACTGATGACAACTTCGCCTTCGGTGGCTGCTTCAGGGGAACCACCTTGGTATTTCTCATGCAGTTTCTGGAAGACGATGAAGAAGGCCGGCACGACGAAGAGCAGGGCCAGCGTACCCACGGCCATACCGGCAGTGACACCGAGGGCAAGCACACGGTTGCCATTGGCTCCCGCACCACCGGCGATGATGAGTGGTATCATACCCGCAATCATCGTGACAACTGTCATCAGGATGGGGCGCAAACGCTCCTCGCAGGCGGCAAAAGCCGCATCGCGAATGGTCATGCCCTGTGCGCGGCGCTCCGAGGCGAATTCTGTAATCAGGATGGCCGTCTTTGCCAACAGGCCGATGAGCATGATGACACCCGTCTGCAAGTAGATGTTGTTTTCCATACCAGGGAGGTGGAGCAAGGATACCAGCCAAGTGACGCCGAACGAGCCCATCAGTCCGAATGGCACTGAAAGGAGGACGGCCCACGGGGTGAACCATGAGTTGTAAAGCGAGGCCAAGATGAGGTAGATGAGGATGACACAGATGACATAGATGAGTGCCGTGGCGTTGGAACCAGAAGCTTCCTCCACCTCGCGAGACATGCCGCCGTACTCATAGCCATAGCCATTGGGCATGGTCTCCTTGAACACCTCGGCAATGGCCTGATGGGCGTCACCCTCTGAGTATCCGCTGGCAGTCATCACACCACAAGTGATGCTTTGGAACAGGTTGAAGTGATCGACGGAAGCCGAACCTACTATTTCCTTCAGGGTGACAAATTCGGAGATGGGAGCCATCTTGCCGCCACTCACTCGTACAAAGATGTTGTTCAACGACGATGGGTCGAGCCGATACTCCGGTGCGGAATTGGCCATGATGCGATAAACCTTGCCAAACTGGTTGAAGTTGCCTACATACGAGCCACCGCAGTAGGCTCCCAACGTCCTTAGCACGGCAGCCGGCGACACGCCGGAACGGTCGCATTGTGGGGCATCCACCTCCACTTGGTATTTGGGGAAACGCTCTGAATAGGTGGACATGGCCATCATGATCTCCGGCCGGTCGTTCAACTTGGCAAGGAACTTGGTGGCATCAGCATTGAACTCCGACATGTCCCGGTCGTTCATATCCTGCAACACGAGGTTGACACTGCTGTTGCTGCCATAGCCTGGCACCTGCGGCATTTGGAAGGGGATGACCTTCGCGTTCTTGATGTCCTTGCAGTCATAGGCGAAACGGCCATAGACAAGCATGATGTTGTGGTTCATGCCTGGGCGGTCGTCCCAGTTTTTCAAGCGGATGATGAGCGTGGCGTAGCAGCTGCCCGAACGGCCAGCCATCATGCCATAGCCAGCGACCACGGCATAACTCTCCAACTCTGGAATCTTCTTCACCTTCTCCTCCACTTTCTTCACTATCTCCTGTGTCTCATGCAGGGTGCAACCCTCCGGCGCACGCACTTCGGCGAAGAACACGCCTTGGTCTTCCTGTGGCACGAGGCCCGACGGCAAGCTGCGCATGAAGAAGAAGAGCAGCACGGCAGCGATGACCAACAATATGCCGGAGATAATCGGACGCTTGATGAAGCCGCCAACACTCTTCTTGTACTTTTTGAGGATGGCGTTATAACTGGCAGTGTAAGCTTTGGTGACGTAGTAGTTGAGGTTCTTCTTCTCCTTCTCGTCATTCGAATAGCGTATCATGATGGCACACAAGGCCGGACATAGCGTCAGGGCCGAAATGCACGACAGACCTACCGCCGAGGCCAGGGTGACACCAAACTGCGTGAAGAAACTGCCCGAAGTGCCAGGCATGAAGGCGACGGGAATGAACACCGCCATGAAGACCAACGTACAGGAAATGACAGCCACGGAAACGTCGCTCATGGCCTGACGCGTGGCCTCTCGGGCGTCGGTGATGCCGCCTTCCATCTTCGCCATCACCGCCTCCACCACCACGATGGCATCATCCACCACCGTTCCGATGGCGAGCACCAAGGCGAATAGCGTCAATATGTTGAGTGAGAATCCCGCGAGCGACACGATGGCGAATGTACCCATCAACGAGACGATGATGGACAGAGAGGGGATGACCGTCGCCTTGAAATTCTGAAGGAAGAAATAGACCACCAATATGACGAGGATGATGGCGATGATGAGTGTCTCCACCACGTTGTGGATGGCCGCGAAGAGGAAGTCATCGCTGGTTTCCAATATCTCGAATTCCAATCCTGCCGGCATCGTCGGCTTCAGTTCCTCATATAGCTTGTTGATGCGAGCGTTCACTTCTGTGGCGTTGGCGCCCGGGGCTTGGAACACCATGTAGATGGTGCCTGGCTTGCCATCGATGTTCGATGTGAAGTTATAGCTTACGGCACCGATTTCCACCTCTGCCACGTCGCCCAAGTGCATAAGGTGGCCACCTTCGCTCGTCCGAAGCACGATGTCCTTGAACTCATCGACGGTCTTGAGCGTACCCTTGTACTCCATCGAGTACTGATATGCATTCTCACTCTGCTCTCCCAGCGAACCTGTGGCGGCGACGAAACTCTGTCCGCCGATGGCGGAGAACACGTCGTTCGGCTCCAGGCCGTACTGCGCCATCACATCAGGTTTCAGCCAAATGCGCAAGGCGTAGGTGTTGCCTAATGCCATCACATCACCCACACCGGTGATGCGCATCAAGCGGGGACGCACGTTGATGTCGATGTAGTTGGCGATGAAGTCGGTATCGTACTTGCCATCGACGCTTTTCAATGCGCCGATGTGGAGGATGTTGCTCTGTTGCTTCATCACCTGGACACCCACCTTCGTCACCTCCGTTGGCAGCAGCGCCGTGGCCCTGCTGACTCGGTTCTGCACGTTCACGGCGGCGAGGTCGGGGTCGGTGCCCTGCTCGAAATAGACTTGGATGGAAACATCGCCGGATGCAGATGCCGAACTGGTGATGTAAGTCATTCCGGGAACGCCATTGATGTTCTCCTCCAACGGCTGCACCACGGACTTCATGATGGTGTTGGCGTCAGCTCCAGTGTAAGACGTGGTGACGCGAACCGTAGGCGGCGCGATGTTCGGATACTGCTCAATGGGCAGCGTGTTCATGCAGATGAAGCCCACCAGCGTGATGACAATCGCTATCGCACATGCCATCACGTATCTGTTGATGAATATATTATTCTTCATGATGCGGAAGCATGGTAATCACTATTCACTTTTACTCACTTCAGGGAAGAGCACCTTCTGGCCTTCCTCCAAGTTGTTTGCTCCAACAGTCACGATGCGGTCGCCCACATTGAGACCGGAGGTGATGATGATGTCCTTGCCATTGCCGGCATCCGTGGTAGATACCGTGACAGCAGTGGCTGTGCTGTCGGGCTGAACCTTATATACCAAAGACTTGTCCTGTAGCCGCAATACTGCACCTTGTGGGATTACCATCACGTCCTTTCTCTGAATGGGGATGACCACCGTGCCTTGCATGCCGGAGAAGAGATGGCCGTCGGGATTGGGGAAGGAAGCCTTGCAGGCCAAACTGCCTGTGGCGGCGTTGACCACGCCGGTGAGGCTGGTGACGCGTCCGCCGTAGGGGTATTGCACACCGTTCTTCAAGACAAATTGCACGTCGGGGAGTTCTGCCAAGTACTTGCCCTTGTCACTGTTTGTCACCGTTTCGGATGACAGTTGGTTGACGAGGAATGATTCGGTGATGGAGAATTCGGCGTCCATCGTCGTGTTGCCACTGACAATGGTGAGATGCGTTCCGGGCGACACCATGTCGCCGGCAAAGACAGGGATCTCACCAATGACACCCGACACCGGCGAGGAGATGGTGCAGAAACCGAGGTTCACCTTTGCACGGCTTACAGCAGACTGTGCCTGTGTGATGGATGCCTTGGCCTGACTGACGGCTGCCAGTGCTTGGTTGTAATTGTTCAAGGAGTTCTCCAACATATAACTGCTCACAATCTTCTTGTCAAACAAGTTCTTGTTGCTCTCATACTCCAACTTGGCACTCCTGGCCTGGGCCTCGGCGGCCTGAAGATTGGCTTGGGCGGCCTGAAGATTGGCTTGGGCCGACTCCACCTCATGCTGTGCTGTGCGGGAATCGATGATGAAGAGGGTCTGCCCCCTGCCCACTCGCTGCCCCTCGCTCACACATATTTTCATCAGCTGTCCGTTCACCTGCGGGGTGATGGTGACGTCGGCCTGACCTTTCATTTTTGCGCTGAACTTCACGGGCAGGACGATGTCGGACTTCTCGACGGTCATTGTCTCATACGACGACAGGACTTCTTTGGGCATGTCGATATTGCATGAGGCAAGACCCATGGCAACGACCAGCATGCACACCCATTTCTTGGAACGAATAATGTTCATTTTCATATAGTTTTAGTTATTTCTATGCTTGTTATTGTTATAGTTGTTTTCCAAACAATTACAGATTGTCACGTAACTACTTGTTATACAAATTGTTAACGACGAATGCCACATTCAGGCAATTCATCGTTGCAAAGTTCTGAAAAAAAAATGAATTATGCAAATATGAGTTGACAAATTATTATCGACTTGTCTTATTGATATTTAGGAACTGTTTCACAAGCAACAATTATCATTGCGACCTGCGGTTGAATGACGGGTCAAAGGAAGTCCTTCAAGCCGTTTTCAACCGCAGGTCGCTATTTCTTATGATTGCATGGTTTTTTCTAATTTCTTTTGCACGGCGACTCTGTGCCGAAGAGGAACTGCGGCTGATAGCCTCCCGCATCGACAACGATTTTCTCGAAGAGGATGGCCGGGTCGTCCGGGTGGAGCGTCAGGGTGTGCGTGGTTTGCGAGGAGTTGACGGGCAAGGTGACGACGGACTCCACGATGCGCCTTGCCACCGTGGGATAGAAGACGGTGTAAATGTTTTTCGGGTCCTCGTTCAAACGGCTGTTGAAATTGACTTGCTGCGGCTTTCCCCCGTCGAGTGACACGGTGTAGGTGAGGCCTCCCTTGTTGAGATAGTCGAGGGTGGATTTCACCACGATGCGCACTTTCACGCTGTCCGCTGTTGGTGCGAGCGTGAAGCGATAGGTGAGTTCGGCATCGCCCGTCGGCTGCGTATAAGGCATGAGCGTCATGGCGCTCCGGGTACGTCCCATGCCCGGGATGACCGTCCATTTCACGCCGTCGGCACCCTTGGCCTCAGAATAGTGCTCCGCCTCCATGGCCACGAAGCCGTTTTTCGCCTCGAAGATGTAGCCACCCTCTCCCGCCGGCACGTTCCTCACCCTTGGCATCCTGTCAGCCGGGAAATTGTCGTTCCAGTTGGTGTAGCCGATGTGCTTTTGTATCATCATACCGTTCCACTTGCCTCCGGCGATGTCGGTATTGTAGGAGGCGCAGAGGATGGAGTCGCGCACGAAGGCTTCTCTCACACGCCCTGCCCACACATTGGCGTCGGGGTTGTTCTCAGCCGCCAGTTTCTGGTTCATGGCCTGTGCGTAGTACATCTGGTAGATGTTCGACATTGCCTGTACGGGGAAGAGGATGACCTGCTGATAGGCGTCGCGGTAAGGCTCGTCGATGGTGAGATACTGTCTCAACGCCTCCGTCTCCAACCGCATGTAGTCGTCGGCCACTTGCTTCCATTCTCCCGTCTCCACGTTGTATGTCCTGGCGTCAAGCATCTCTGCGGTGGTGCGTCCGGCGTACTTGCAGCAGAGGTCGAGTATTCGTGCCGCCTCGGGGGCTTGTTTCTTTCCAAAGAACTCCTCGCAGAAGCGGAGGGTGTGGTCGGTGATGCGGTCCACACTGAACTCCCGTGGATTCCACGCCATGTCCATAAAGAGGGTGATGGGATATTCCATCGGCTTGAGGTCGCCGACGTTGAGAATCCACATGCGGTCCAGGCCGTTGTCGGCGGCGAGGGTGAGCTGCTCCCACATGTTCTGAGTCGGTGTGACGTTGAGCCACTTGGAGTTGCGCGGTGCACCCACATAGTCCACGTGGTAGTAGAGTCCCCATCCTCCCGGGTGCTTGCGCTCCTGTGCGTTGGGCACGCGGCGCAGGTTGCCCCAGTTGTCGTCGCAGAGCAGGATGAGCACGTCGTCCGGCACGCGCATCCCCTTGTCGTAATAGTCGAGCACCTCCTTGTACAAGGCCCACACCTGCGGGGTCTTGTTGGCGGGCTTGCCGGTCACCTCTTTGATGATGCGGCGTTGGTTCTCCACGATGGTCTGGAGGAGTTTGGTGTCGGCATCCTCGCTCATGGCCTCGTCGCCGTCGCCACGCATGCCGATGGTCACGATGTCGTCAGTGCCTTTCATCCGCTCGATTCCCTCGCGGAAGAAGCGGTCGAGGTTGTCCTTGTTCTTCTGATAGTTCCAAGCCCCCCACTCCTTGCGGTTGCGGGCGTACTCCTGGTGGTTGCGGGCCATGGGCTCGTGGTGGCTGGTGCCCATCATGATACCCATCTCGTCGGCGGTCTTCAGGTTCTCCGGGTCGTCGGCATAGAACGCCCACCCCCACATGGCCGGCCACATATAGTTGCCCTTCAGCCTCAAAATCAGCTCAAAAACTTTCTCATAGAAGCGGTGGTCGCCATAGTTGGTGCCGAAGGTGTTTTTCACCCACGTGGTGAGGCACGGCGCCTCGTCATTGAGGAAGAGGCCGCGATAGCGCACGTTGGGTTCGCCGTCGGTGTATTCACCCGGGATGACATAGAGTTGCTCGTGCCTCTCAATAGGGACGTCTGCCCAGTAATACCAAGGCGACACGCCCATCTGCTTCGTCAACTCGTAGATGCCGAAGACGGTGCCTCGCTTGTCGCTGCCGGCGATGACCAATTGTTCGCCGATGGTCTTGATGACATATTTCTCCGTCTTTCCCTTCAGGTCGCGCAGCACGCCCTGCTTCACCCACGAATCAATCTGCTTGTTCACGCCGACGGTGCCCACGAGGATCTTGTTGCCTTGACCCATCGCCCGGCCTGTCACTTTCTGATAGTCTTGTTGCAGGTTGGCGACAGCACGTTGCACACAACTATGCTCGCGGCTGTCGAACGTCACCCCTGCTCCCTCCAGTGAGAGGACGTTGGCCGAGGGCTGGAAAACTACAAACCGCTCAGCGGCGAGGACCGTGAGCGAGGTGACGGCCATGGCCACAAATAAAAATGCTCTTTTCATATACGTTAATTTTTCAAGTTTTTCTTTACACGAATTACCACGAATAATCCATTAATTTATTTAGCATCGCAAAATTTTACTGCTGGCTTCTTTACCGTGTTTTCAGCGTGAGGGTGGCGGTGGGCAGCGAGCTTTTGACGGTCAGTTTGGCGGAGCCTTTTTTCTTTGTGCTGCGGACGACGAGCATGGCGCGGCCCTTCCAAGTAGTTGCCTTGGGGGTCACGGTGGGTTCGCGATCCTTCAAGTCGGCAGAGGCGAAGGCGAGGAGTGTACCGGCGCCCTTCACCGTGGCCTCGCAGGGGATGGCGGCTTCGGGCACGACATTCCCTTCGCGGTCGAGCACCTCGGCGATGACGAAAGTGAGCGACTGCCCGTCGGCGGCCATCACCGTGCGGTCGGGCGTGAGGCGTAGAAGAGCCGGTTCTCCGGCGGTGCTGAGCGACACGCTCTGGTTGTCGGCCACGGCGCGTAGCGTACCGGGCTGATAAGGCACGGTGAAGACGGCTTTGTACTTCGTCTTGCGGCTCACCTGCTTGGTGCCGATGAGTTGGTCGTTCAGATAGAGCCTCACCTCGGGCAGTTTGGTATAGACCTCCACCTCGACGGGTTTGCCTTCCCATCCTTTCCACGTCCAACTCTCCCAAGTAGGCCAGACACTCCAGGCTGTCTCCTTGATGTCGCCGTGGTAGCCGTTTGGCTCCTTCACGGCCATGTAGAGGGGTGCGTCGTCGGTCCACAGCATCTCGCGGTAGTGGCTGATGGGTTTGCGCCAACCCGTCACATCCACATCACCGCAATAAGCCCCGTGCCAATCGGGTATTCCCCCTTCCACATAATGCTCTCCCGGCGTCTCGCCTTGATAGTAATATCGTCCTATGCCCGATTCACCCAAGTAGTCGAGACCCGTCCACACGATGTCACCCACCACATAGGGATGGTCGTTGGTGACGGCCCAGTTGTTGAAGGCATCGCGGGGGAAACTCTCCGTTTGCCATATCACACGCTCGGGGGCGCGCTGGTGGTCGGTGGCATGCTTGTGAATCATATAGTTGTAACCCGCCACGTCGAGCACCTCGGCATGGGGGTCGTAGATTTCCCAGTCACTGTCCCACGAGCACAGAGCCTCCGTCACGGGACGTGTCGCGTCCTTCTCCAAAATGGCGGCTTTCATCTGTCGGGCGGTATGGACCACGCGGATGTCCTTGCGCTCCATCACCTCGTTGCCGATGCTCCACGAGATGATGCAGGGGTGGTTGCGGTCGCGCATCACCATGGCGTGGATGTCCTCGCGGTAGCAGGAGTCGATGACGGTGGAATAGTCGTAGGGATTCTTGGCCTGACGCCATCCGTCGAAGGCCTCGTCGATGACCATCATGCCCAAGGAGTCACAAGCGTCGAGGAAAGCTCTTGTCGATGGGTTGTGCGAGGTGCGGATGAGGTTGAAGCCGGCCTCTTTCATCTGACGCACCTTGCGGATTTCTGCATCGTCGAAAGCCATCGCACCCAACACGCCATCGTCGTGATGGACACAGGCGCCGGTGATGAGCATCGGCTTGCCATTAAGCACAAAACCCTTTTGGGCATCAAATGAGAACGAGCGTATGCCGTATTTTGTGCTTCTCTCGTCGATGACGTTCCCGTTCTCCTTCAGTTGCACGTCGAGACGGTTCAGCGCCGGGTTGTCGGGCGACCACAGGCGTGGGTTTCTCACGAAGAGCGTAGTCGTCACCGTCTTGGTCTGCCCTGCCGCCACGGCCACCATGAGTTGGCTGTTTCCCACGACGACGGTGGCGTTGCGGTCGGTGGGCGACTCGTTCTCCACGGTCACCTCCACCTGCACACGTGCCTGTTGCTCAGACACTTCGGGCGTGGTAACATAGATGCCGTTCTCGGCGATGTGCAGCGATGGCATGGTCTGCAGCCACACGTGACGGTAGATGCCGGAGCCGGAATACCAGCGGCAGTTGGGTTGCTCGGAGTTGTTCACCTTCACCAACACCTCGTTGAGGTTGTTCACCGGTTTCAGGCAATTGGTGATGTCCACGGTGAAGGGGGTGTAGCCATAGTGATGCTGCCCGGCTTTTTGTCCGTTCACAAATACTTCGGCCTTTTGGTAAACGCCCTCGAAGTGTAGTTTGACACGCTCGCCCTTGGGTGTGTTGAAGGTTTTGCGGTATTCGCCCTTGCCGGCGGGATACCATCCTCCACCCGTTCCCGTGGTGCTGTTCTCGGGAATGGGTGCGCTGTAGATGTCCCAGTCGTGTGGCAGGTCAACCCTGGTGGTCTTTTCGTTTTGGGTGAATTGCCAGCCGAAATCAAAGAGCTGTTGTGTCTGCGCTGTTGCGCCATGGGTCAAGGTGATGGCAGCCAAAAGTGCCAGTAGATGTTTTTTCATAAAGGCGTTTTGTTTTCACTGTTATTTCTCATTTTGCAAAGTTACGAAAAAACGAGTAAAACGGAAAGAAAAGTTTATTTTTCTTTCCATTTTCGAGTGCAAGTAACTTCGACGAAGTCAAAGTTACGAAAAAACGAGTAAAACGGAAAGAAAAGTTTATTTTTCTTTCCATTTTCGAGTGCAAGTAACTTCGACGAAGTCAAAGTTACGAAAAATCGAGAGCAGAACAAAAAGAACTGTTCTTTTTTTTCCGAGATGGAGTAACTTCGGCGCAACGCGTCAAAGTTATGAAAAAAAGAGTAAATTTCAACACGAATGACACGAATTAATCAAAAATTCTTTAACGAAATGGACGTAAATCCATCTATTCTCCCACATTTGTGCGTTCTTGAGTAACAATTAATTAATAATTATATGGCAATTACATGTTTAAATGTTATTCGCAGAATAGATACCCGATATTTGGTGTTTAAAAATATTATTCATAACTTTGCAAAACCAAAATGACAAAAACCCGTTCAACAATGAAAAAAGTGCTTTTCACCCTCTCTTTGTTACTCTTGGCGCTCACCACAACCGCCCGGTCCATGCCATGGCTTGGAACACCCTATAAGCTACCCACTTCCACCCTGAGGGGCGACGTGAACGGCGACGGAGCTGTCACCATCACCGACGTGACCATGATAGTGGAATATGTCATGGGGCATCAAAGCGACGACTTCATCATCGCCAACGCCGATGTCAACGGCGACGGCAGCATCACCATCACCGACGTGGCGGAAGCTGTCAACATCATCCTCGAAGGTTCCAGCCACAACCCTGCTGGTTGCCCTGACAACAACCACCCCCACATGATAGACCTCGGCTTGCCCTCCGGCACGAAATGGTCATGCTGCAACGTGGGCGCAGACGCCCCCGAGGAACTTGGCGAATTGCACAGGCTGCACATTGACGACAACATCAATTACACTTATGACAAAGCCGATGGCGGAAAACAGACACCCGACATCACGCAAATAGCGGAAATCCTCGACAATTGCACCATAGAATGGGTGAACAACAACGGAGTAGATGGCGCCAAAATAACAGGCCCCAATGGATCTTATGTCTTCATGCCAACCATGACCAACAATTATACGGGATGCTTGGCGGCTGATGTGGAAACGGACAAATGGAACTCGTATTTTGACCATTGGTATTTGCAAATCAACAGCGTTGGCACGAAACTGACCACATACGGCCAAAGCGGCCTTGTCAGTGAAATTCCCATCCGCTTGGTGAAAGGGGCGGGAAACGTGCGCATTGCGGATTTCAACCAATCCGGCTCGTCATACAAAGAGAATGGATTCACCTACAAGGGCGAGACCTACTCTTACCGGTATTCCTGCGACATCACCGTGGAATTGACAGACGACACGGACGTGGAGGACTGGGGCTATGTGTATGAAGACATCAGCGGAGAGGCCACAAAATTCTCGCTCAAAGGACAATCGTCGCCGTGCAAGGATTCCCGTCTGGTCTGCTACCGTAACGAAAAGATTTCCTTCGTCACCATTTACGAATATGTCAAATACAAGGATGACGACGTTGTGTATTACAACAAATCAAAGGAATATTCCGTCATCCAACTATGTCCTGACGACAACCACCCGCACATGATAGACCTCGGACTGCCCTCCGGCACCAGATGGTCGTGCTGCAACGTGGATGCACACTCGCCAAAAGAGAACGGCAACTTCTTCTCTTGGGGAGATTTGGAAGCGGTGAGCAATTTCTCTCATCAGTTGGACGAGTTGAATCACTATGATGAACAAAACGACCCTGCCTCCATTTGTGGAACGGACAGGGATGCCGCATTTGTGAATTGGGGGAAGCCGTGGAAGACCCCATCGACAGGCCAGATGAACGAACTCAAGGACCATTGCTCTTTCACAAGAATAGATTGTGAGCCTTATTTCGGCATCGTGATGACAGGTCCCAACGGCAACCAAACCTTCCTTCCCGCGTCTGGCATCTATTCTTTTGATGATTATCCCGGCTACAGCCAAGAAGAATATTACTGGAACGAAACAGGTGCGAACACGAACAAGGATGGTTTCTATTGGTCTGGTGACAAGTACGACTATGTATCCTTCCATGACAACGGCCTTCAAGTCAATGAAGACGGGTCTCCTTTGGACGGCATGCCCATCCGCCCCTGCGCATTGTACGTGCCGACTTTCTATCCTTCCGACCCGCTGTTGATCAAAGCTGGAGGCACATCCGACCTCACGGTGTCGCTCGACTACATCGAAGAAGACATCTACAACGGCCTGCAGTTTGACTTGTCCCTGCCGACGGGATTTCATCTCGCAAAAGACAAATATGGCTACTTCTACGAACTGGCTGACCGCTACACCGACAACATGGAGGTGGCGTTCAACGATTTCGGCAGCGGGCATTACCGCGTGTTGGTGTATTCACTCAACAGCGCCATGCTGAAGGACGCGATGGGCGACGTCATCTCCCTCACCATAGAGGCGGATAAAAACATAACCGCCGGTTCATACGAGGGAGTGGTGACAAAGTTCAGGCTGAGCACACGAGACAACAAGGGCGTTGACTTGCCCGATTCGGTCTTCACTATCATCGTCAACAACTATGCACCGGGCGACGTCAACCATGACGGAGATGTGAACGTGACGGACGTGATGATGACGGCCAACAAATGTCTTGGAAATGAAGTGCCAGGTTTCTACTTTACCGAGGCCGACATCAACAACGATGGCGACGTCAATGTGACGGACGTGATGGGCATCGTCAACATCGTGCTTGGATGGGGCAGGAACGCCATGCCCAGCATGTATGAAACATCAAACGGACAGTTGGTGGTCAAGACATCCTCCAAAGGCTGCTCCCTCTCCCTCGACAACAGCGAAACTTGCACCGCCCTACAGATGGTCGTCACCCTGCCCTATGGCTCCTCCCTCAAAGACATGTCGCTCAATGGCAACTCATCCCATCAGGTGAATTTCCAACGCATCGGTGACAACAGCAACCAATACAAGGTCATCGTGTGGTCCGCCGACGGAGCAACACTCGGCAACACCAACAAATTCCTCTCCCTCCAAGTCAAAGGCAACAAGGAGGTCACCATCTCCGACATCCTGCTCACCAACGAGAAATACAACACCCTCGTCCTACCTGTTGCTGGAAAGGCCACGAGCATCGGAGAAAAGACGCATCCTTAGAAAATCATAGGCTTAAAGCTTTATTTCGTCCTGTGCGAAAGGAAACGGCCTGAAAGGCCAACGAGATACCAGCCCAGGGCAACGCCCTGGGTAAATGGTATATAACGGAGTAGAATGCGCCCTGCAAGGGCAAAAGCTTTATGACATCTATAAGGCTTTTGCCCTTGCAGGGCGACAATTGGCTCACCCTATTCCCCAGGGCGTTGCCCTGGGCTGATTGCTTTTGGCCTTTCAGGCCGTTTTTGCACAAAATCCATCCGTACATCTGCACATCTCAAAATTTTCTCAAAATAGTGCGTGCATTGTTGCGCATTATGTAGAAATTAAGTTATCTTTGCATCTAAATTGAACACATTCTTGAAATCTAAACAACCAACATCTTAAAACTTATGAAAAAAAACACTACTATTCTTTTGTTGCTCCTAATGGCCTTGGGCATTCAGGCGGCAAGTAAAAACGGTCATTTCTTCAAGGTGCTGAAGAATGACAATGTATCAGTGGAGAATGTTGAACAATGTTTCGACAAGTGGTTCTCACAACCTTCCGGAACAGAATGGAGGCTGGTGGGAGAGAAAACCGACCAACTCGGCATGCAGCGTATCGAGTACCGGCAGTATGTACAGGGAGTGGAGGTGGAACATTCACAGGTGTTGCTCCATGTGAAGGACGGCAAGGTGAAGTCGGCCAATGGAACAGTAATGGAGGTTTCACAGACACCAGCGAAAATCAAGGGGGGAAGCACCGTTTACATCGGCGGCACACCTACCGACCTGATGGGGCGAAAGCTCTACCTCGTCAACACCAAAGACGGGTATCGGTATGCATTGAAAATGCTCTCCATTGATGGTATGAAATGGGTTTACACCGATGCTGAGACGGGAGAGGTCATCAAGCAGATTCCCACCATGCACAACATCCAGAAAGAGACGACACCGGGGAAACCGATTACCGTGAAAGGAAACGGCATCTTCTGCGGCGAGGTGACGTTAGATGCGTCATTGTCGGCCAATGAACATAATTACTTGCTCTATGACCAGAAACGAAACATCTACACTCTCAATGGGGCGTATCTGCCAACAATCGAAGAATTGTTGGAAATGCGCAAGCTCTTCAAGTATCTTCCCCAAGGCAACCTGCCATCCAACTATGATGAAATCACGGAGAAAATGCTGTTGGAATGGCAAAAATATCTCGAAAATTCTGAAGATGTTGACATGGACCTCACAAGATACATCAACGATTTCTCCAAATTGTTGATGAGCAGCAAAGCTTATTTCGATGCCTATACATTGACAAACATCACTTTCAAAAAATTGTCCTATACGAATGAATTCGGCGAGGTGGTGGAAGTGGTGCCTTCACCAACAGATTTTTTCACCACATACAAGTTTGTCATCACTTATGGTTTGCCTGATAAAAATGGCGACCTGTCAACGGGAATGATTGATGAAGATAATTTGTTCTTTGGGAAGTTGCCTTATTCCACGGATGAGGATTTCATCAAACGCTATGATGAAATACCATCTGCCGGGGCCACGCTGGTCGTTACGACTACGACACCAATGAAAGATGAAAATGGGAAAACAATCCTTGATGAAGATGGTCTTCCGGAATTAGGTGATTACGTGGTGGCTTGTGTTCCCATCAAGCCTGACGAGACAGGCAAGTTGGAATACAACGAGAATGGAACAGAAATAGAAATCACTTATGAGAAAGGACCGTCGGCTGTGGTGGACATCCATTGGGGAATGGAGAAAACACTCGATTTCTACAACGAGGTGTTTAATCGTGACAGTTATGACGACGAAGGTTCCCCTGTTTACAACCTGGTATTCTTGAACAACGACGAAGAGGCGAGCACCATCATCGACTCCCCACTTGACAATGCAGCGGCGATGTCAGGTTTGACACCCAATCCCATGGTGTATGGCATGGGCGACAAAACCATGACTCCTTGCGTCGAGTTGTCAATGATGGCCCATGAGTTCTCGCACCTCGTCACAGGGAGTACAGCACAATTGGAATACGCCGGGGAGTCGGGCGCACTCAACGAATCCTTCTCCGACATCATGGGAATCAGTGTCAAGAAGTACGTCAAAGGTGATGATACACCCTGGTTTATCGGAGGAGACGGACTCATCATCGGCCATTCCAACATGCGCGACATGGCCCACCCGGAAAACAGCATGGACGGGGATGAACCGGCTCCCTCCACTTATTGCGGTGAAAGTTGGGTGGATACCGACGACACTTCAGAAGGAAATGACTATGGTGGTGTTCACACCAACAGCAGCGTGGCCAACAAATGGTATTACTTGCTCACAGATGGTGATGAAGGAGTCAACGATGATGGATTCGAATATGACGTGAAGGGCATTGGCATTGAGAAGTCGAGACAAATCGCTTACCGTGCCTTGGTCTATTATGCCACCACGGAGTCACAGTATGCTGATTTCCGGATGTGTGCGTTGCAAGCTGCCGACGACCTCTATGGCGAGGGCGAGGAGAAGAAAAGTGTGGCTGACGCATGGGATGCCGTGGGTGTGTATGACGATGACGTGCCTCCCATGCTCGACGGCATCGCAAGGACGGTGGACAACCAGCAGCCCGGCACAGTATTCTATGACCTTATGGGACGCATCGTTGACGTTCCATCAAAGGGTGTCTATATCAAGAACGGAAAGAAATATGTCGTGAAATAAGTCTCCTTTTCCTTGATGATGAAATGACGCTCACCATCCCTTGCGAGTTGGTGAGCGTCATTTCGTAATGGACAGAGAGGCAAGAAATGATGGCCAAATTGATGAGGAAATAATATAAATGCAAAAAAACTCCTAATTTATTGATGATTTGAAAACAAATGTTTATATTTGTAACCTAAATGATTATTCAAACATCACCCCTATGAAAAAAATACTATTCACCCTCACACTAATGCTTGTCGCACTCACGGCAAAAGCACAATCCTGCCCCGATGACAACCATCCACATGCCATCGACCTCGGTAGCGATATCGCTGGCACGGAGTACGACGTTGCTCACGTGAAATGGGGCAGTTCCTGAGTGATGCCGTCAATTGAACAAATAAAAGAATTGCAAAACTACTGCTACAATGAAAAGACTACCATCAATGGTGCCGACTGCCAAAAGTTCACAAGCAAATCCAATGGCTGCACGATATTTTTGCCTGCAGCGGGTAAGCAGTGGGTTGACGGCCTCATATACGCAGGCAGCGGCGGCCATTACTGGTCGTCCACGAAAGCCTCGTCTAACTCAAGCTACCTCTTATGCTTCAATTCAAGCAACACGTTTTGGAACAACGGCTCACGCCGAGACGGTCATACAATTCGCCCCGTCTCCAAATAGGTGTATATTTGCATAAATTCAATTAGTTACGAACAGGCTTTTCCATTAACAAACAATCATTTGGACATGAAGAAACTCTCATTACTCTTAATCGCTTTGCTCGCGCTGACCGCAGTAGAAGCCAGATCCATCGGCGAACAGGAAGCCCGGCAGAAAGCCAGCCAGTTATTCGGCAATTTGGGACAAAAACGGATGACCAAAAGAATAGTTCAGTCACCACGCAAGACGCCTGAACTTGCCGTTGCTGTCAGCCGCAACGAGTTCTATGTGTTCAACGACGAGGCGAACGGAGGGTTTGTCATTGTCAGCGGCGAGGACCGCATGCCGGGTGTGCTGGGCTATTCCTACGACGGCCATTTCGATGCCGACAACATCCCCTGCAACCTGCAGGCCTTGCTCGAAGACTATGCCGATCAGGTGAAATATTTGCGGGAACACCCCGAAGTGCAATCGGCACCCCATCAAGCACCAGTTAACGACTACATCTCGCCCTTGCTGAATTGCCATTGGGATGTATTGGATCCCTATAATCGTAAATGCCCTACCATTGGAGGGCAACATGCATTGACGGGACAAATGGCTACGGCGATGGCGCAAGTGATGTATTATTACAAATGGCCTGAGGTAACCAGCCAAACTATTCCAGGTTATACCACAAAAACAAGCCAGATAACTGTTTCCGAGCAGCGTGTCACGCGTATTGACTGGCCAAACATACTGCCCGATTATAAAAAGAATCAGTATTCGAGTGCAGAAGCTGATGCGGTGGCGAAACTGATGGTGCTATGTGGTACAGCGCTCCAGGCCGACTATGGTTTGTATGGAAGCGCTGCAACTATGACTAATCAAGCATTTGAGGATTATTTTGACTATTTTGGAGGTGTAGAAGTATCTAAAAGCAACTATGATTATCAAGACTGGTGTCAGATTTTGTATGAGGAATTGAAAGGTGGTCATCCTGTTTTATACAATGGCACAAATATAGGAACAGGATACCATCAGTTTGTTCTTGACGGCTATGATGTGAATAATAATGGTGGAGTCGCTGAAGCCTATTTTCATTTGAACTTTGGGTGGAGTGGATCTATGGATGCGTATTATTCATTGAATAATGTTGTGGGATACAATAGTTTCCAATATGCCCGTATAGGGCTTCGCCCCAATTCTGAAATTTTTCTTGGAAAGGAACGTCCTTACGCTGTTCTTGAAGAGGGAAAAGTGACTTTTTTCTATGATACGAAAAAAGCGGAACGATCGGGACAATTTTTCTTTTTGGGTTTACCCTGGGACAAACAGGAAATCACAGAATGTGAGTTTGATGCCTCGTTTGCAGATTACAAGATGACAAACTGCAACAATCTGTTTAAAGATTGTAGAAAATTGGAGTCTATAAAAGGTTTAAAAAATCTCAACACTGAATATGTGACAGACATGAGTAATATGTTCTCCGGCTGCTCCCGCCTGACGAGCCTCGACGTGAACGGCTGGAACACGGGCAAGGTAACGAATATGAACGAAATGTTCTACGGTTGCTCCGGCCTGACGAGTCTCGACGTGAGCGGCTTCAAGACCGACAACGTGACTGACATGGAATCTTTGTTCCACGGCTGCTCCAGCCTGACGAGCCTCGATGTGAGCGACTGGGACACGGGCAAGGTAACGAATATGAACAGTCTGTTCAACGGCTGCTCCAGCCTGACGAGCCTCGATGTGAGCGGCTGGGACACGGGCAAGGTAACGAATATGAATAGTCTGTTCAACAGCTGCGCCAACTTGACGAACCTTGACGTAAGCGGTTTCAAAACAGAAAACGTGACGAACATGGAATCTTTGTTCTACGGCTGCTACGGCCTGACAAACCTTGATCTGAGCGGCTGGAACATGGATAACGTCACGACCATGAGTAATATGTTCTATTGCTGCTACAACCTGACGAGCCTCGATGTGAACAATTGGAACACGGACAACGTGACAGATATGAACAGTATGTTCTATGGCTGTGCCAGCCTAACAAGTCTCGATGTGAGCGGATTGAATACTGAAAACGTAACAGAAATGGGATGGATGTTCTATAGCTGTTATAATTTGACAAGTCTTGACATAAGCGGATTCAATACAGGCAACTTGGTAGACATGACTGGTATGTTTGGTAACTGCCCCAATCTAAAAAGCCTCGATTTAAGCGGATTCAATACAAGCAACGTGACAAGCATGATGGGTATGTTTTATAGATGCTCCGGCTTAACCACCATTTATGCCAGCAACGAATGGAACACCGAAAAGATAACATATGGAAACAGTATGTTCTCTGGTTGCACGAATCTTGTGGGCGGAAAGGGAACAACATTTGACAAGGATCATACCGACCACGGCTATGCCCGTATCGACGGCGGGCCGGAAGCCCCAGGCTATTTAACCGATAAGGGAACTTCTGACATCAAGAACATATTGACGAACAAGGACAAGGAGAAATCTATCTATTCCATTGACGGAAAGTACCTTTTGAGTCCACAGAAAGGCGTGAACATCATCGACGGGAAGAAGGTCGTGGTGAGGTAATGATAGCTGGGGATGTGTCAAAATTCAATTTTACGACTTGGCAACTTTTAATCTGTATGTTGAGCACCCCTAAAGGCAGAGAAAAGGCCATTTCTAAACTTGATTTTGGGTTTAGAAATGGCCTTTTCCTATTGGAGAGTATCAAATTTAATCGGTAACTTTGCATCGTCGATTATTGCTAAAGTAAAATTGTCATAATTTTGGATAAAGAGAGGCATCGTGTAATTTTGTCTCTTGATAACATAGGGCTATTGCTAATTGATTAATGAAATATTTAGACAACAAAATTAATCATAATAGCCATATTTTCAAAATATTCAGATAGATATTTTTAATCAGTTAACGTTATATAAGTAAAAGGTATTTATAAAATATGTTCCACGTGAAACCTTTTCATCTTGATGCTTATCCCGAACTCAGGTTAATAACCTGAGTTCGGGATAAAAAAGGTCGAAAAAATGATTCGTAGGGTTCATTATTGTCACTTTTCGTTCGCATACCATTCTTCCCCGACATTTTGTGCCGGGTTGCCATAATGCCCTCGAAGATTATACCTCTCAGTT
>JAFZRU010000017.1 GCA_017619755.1 Prevotella sp. | reverse complement strand
GTTTTGTCGTTTCTTGCCCATGTGGCGAGTCGTAGTTTCGTGCTCCATGTGCGTTGTAGTTCGAAGCGCATTTTGGTGAGGGAGTGGTTGGGTTCGGTCCAATAGTCGCCGAATTGCGTCACCATCTCATGGCCATAGCGTTCGTGGTAGGGTGTCAGCGAGGCGAGGAACTGCAGCCGTCGCTCTTCGAGATTTCCAGTCTGTTTTTTCTCGCATGCATGCGCGTTTGTGTGTGTTGTTTTTTCTTTTTTTTGTTTTTTTTCTTCTTTAGGGGGTGCAGGGGGGATTTCTTCTTTCTTTTGTTTTGTTTCTTTTTTATCCGTCACATCAAGCGTCACACCACTCGTCACACCCTCCGAAAGACAAGGTTTGTATTCTACTGATACACAAGAGGTTTTGGATGCTTTTTCACTTTCGGAAAGCGTCACATCATCCGTCACACGGTTCGTCACAGTAGCTTGATGGTCACATTCCTCTATTGTTACCCATCCCGACTGTGCAAGATGCTTGATGATTCGGGTGAGTGTTTGGCGGTGGATTTTCAGTGCTTTGGCCATGGCATAGATGCTGACAGTCACCTCGCCCTTGCTGTCGGCGAGGGAGAGGAGGTAGATCCACGTCAGTCCTTCGCGCTTGTCATCAAAGCGTGAGAGCAGTTGGGTGATGCCTTCCACCGTGTCTGCCGATTGCCTCAAGAAGTCGTTGTTGATTTTCATGCTGCAAAGATATGCCATTTTGCAGCGAAGAGTATGTCATTTTAATATGGCCGGAAGGTATGCTACTGTGCACGCCCTCCGGCCATATCGGTGGTCTGTCAAAAGTGCAATTTTACTCGTCCTTAGGTTCGGTCATTATTCTTTTTCATCACGGAAATTGTGTTTGTTGTTTATTTGATGGCTACTTTCTTGCCATTGTTGATATAAACGCCTGGCCTGTTGGGTTGGCCGTTGATGCGGCGACCGTCGAGGGTGAACCAGAGAGGTTTGAGGTTTGAGGTTTGAGGTTTGAGGTTTTGGATTTCCTCATTGCCAGTTTCTCCACCATTGAAGTTGAGTACGAATGCACTGACCATTGAAGTCTTGTCACCGGCATGGAGTTCGTCGGCCAGTTGGAAATAACCACGGAAAGCGTTGGCAAACGACACGGCCTCACCATTGGGATAATAGAGTTTGTTGTCTGCCCCCATGAGCAGGATGCTCCGATTTTGTCTTCCTTCCTCATAGACGACGGGGGCGTAAGTTCCCTTGAATGTGATGTAGTCGGTCGCCTCGTCTATTAATTCCGCTGTCAGCACCGTCACATCCTCGAACACCGGGTCAACCGTATTTTCTCCTTCAAACCACCATCTCACGACATAGGGTTTTCCAGCCTTCACTTCCCATCCCTCGGGATCGGCAAAGTCAAGTGTCAGCGTCTTGGTAGCCAGGTTGAATGAAGATCCGGTCAGTTCCATGGCATCAGCCTGTCCGAAAGGCGAGGAGTATGTCATGGCCATGTCAAACGGCAGACAGATGGTGTTCCATCCCTTGTCTTTGTAGAATGTGCGTCCTTTGAGAGTGAAAGTATGCCTTGCATGGTAGATGAGAGAGTTCTCCGGGCGGTCAAAGTATTGGTTGCGGGTTATCAGCAGGTTCAGTGCGTCTGTATTGTCTCGGCCATCCACTGCCAAGGGTTCTGCAACCCCTTCCACATCGGTGCTTGAATAGCCGAGGTTTCCGTTCGGGCTGGTCTGCCCGATGCCGACTCCGAGGGATGTGTCGTATGGATGTGTATCATCGCCCCAATATGTTGACGGCACATCGTTGTCCACCACTACAGGTGCGTTATCGTAGTAGTTGTTGCTGGCGTGGGCGGGGTATTCATTTCCTTCACGGTCGGTTGCCGCCCTGTTGTCGCTCGTGATGGATCCGAAATGACCGAGGGGGTCTGCGCCGCTGACGTGAATGCTACCGAAGAAAATGTTGTCGCTCATCGTCGCCTCTCTGACATTGGTGGTCACATCACCCGTTTCCATGTTTATCAGCGACTGGGCGTATGTGGTGTTTCCGCCGCAGATGCCTCCGAAGTGCGAAACATTCTGGCAACCGTCGCCGTCGCTGATGGCTGTCTTGTTGACACTGCTGTTCTGGATGGTTCCTCCGAGATTGTTTCCGGTCACGCCTCCTACATATTCGGCATTGTCGGCCACGGCGGAAACTGAAGCCTCAACGATATGGCAATTCGTCACCGTTCCACGGTTTTCTCCTGCCACTACTCCAGCGTTTCTTGCTCCTGTCACAGTGGCTTCCTGTATGAACAGATCCTTCACCACCGCTCCCTCAGGCAAAATGCTGAAGAGTCCGATGTAATCGTTGCTGTATTCATCAGGACTGTCGTTTAAGGACGCATTGATGCCTCTGATGTTCCTGCGGTTTCCATCAAAAGTGCCCTTGAAAAGTTTGTTTATGTCCAACATAGCGATGCTTCCCACCGGTTCCCATCTGTGACCTGGCATGTAAAAGTCCTTGTCATCGGCAAGCTTCACCGTCCATCCTTCGAAGTTGTTTCCAAGCACGTTCACCTCGTAGGCAACCCTTGCCAACTCCTCTTCGCTGTGCAGGACGAGCAGCTTGTCCGTTTCCGATATGTCGGAGAAAGTTTCCGAACGATAGTAAATCCAGTTGTCGTTGGCGATGGCTATTCTTGAAGCAATTGCGACGTAGATGTCGGCAGACCCCATTGTAAGTGTCATGCCGTCGGACGTAGCATCGCCTGTATCTCCAAAGGAATAGGGAAGAATCATCAGTCCAAGTGGCTGTACCCCTTCCGCAGAGGTTTCAGCGAGTTTCAGTGTGACTTCAAGATTCTGCGGTGCATAATAGACTCCATCGTAAAAGAGCACTCCGTTGTCGTATGCCGTGACACCTATATAATCGCCTTCTCCATAGACGGTCTTCTCATCATCGATTTCCACGTCTTCGGCAAGTATGATTCTGTGGGCCAGCAGGAAATTGTTGTTATAGTCGCCGACGAGAGAATTGTCGGTGTAATAACTGTTGGGGGTGTAACCTGTTGTCACGAAAGTCCATCCGGCAATTGCACCTTCTGCACTGCCTCCCAAGTCTGTTCCCACACTCACATGGTCACCTAAATACAAACAGTGCTGGATGTTGGGAGTGCTGCGGTTGTTAGAACCAATAATTCCGCCAAATTCTTTGCACGCATAATGGCCGTCATTGTCAATGTATGCGGCACTGACACACCCCCGGATGATACGGGGTGCGTCGGTGTTGACGTTAGTGCTGGGCTGATAACCTACAATTCCACCAATGTAGTTCGTTCCATTCCATTGTTTGTAAGTGTTGTAGTATTCGCTCCATGCCGCCTTCAGGATCACGGTGGAAGTGGCGCGGCAGTTTTCGATGATGCCCAAGTTATAGCCGACGATACCGCCCGTATAATGTCCCGTGAAGGTGTTGGAGTCGCTGACAAGATTCTTGACAATGCCATTGGAGCCTACGACACCGAATATGCCATTGTAACCGTTGCTACTACTATACGTGCTTCCAGATTTTCTTACATATATGCCGCTTATGCTATGCCCTTTGCCGTCAAACACGCCATCAAACGGGTTATCATGTTTGCCGACAGGTGTGTAATTGTTTTCTGTCCCATCATATACCAAACTGGCTGTCAATTCCACATACTTGCCTTCATAAGAGTTTCCACTGTTGACTCTCGATGCCAAGTAGTCCATGTCATTGGTGTTATTGATGAGATAGGGATCCTCTTCTGTTCCAGTTCCGTCAAGGGCATACAGGCTAACGTGGGTTTCTTGTCCCGGCATCTGAATGCTGTTTGTCCTCACACACTCGTCATTGACAACATACCATGCGTCCTGATTGGCGAATGTCAGAGAGGCAGTTTGTTTAGCATAGTAATTCCCGTCAAAGAAAAGAATGTCATTATAGGATGTAATCCCCGGGAAGTCGCTTGTTCCGTATGTGCTTACTACGGTGTTCGTCAATGTCACACCTTCATCCATTGTGAGTGTGTATGCCAGTTGGGCTTCACCGTCAGTTAATGTAGGCTCTGTGTAGAAGCAGTTGCTTACATTTGCCAAGTAATTATCGGAAACCGCATACGCGTTGGTTCCGATGATGGATGCCCCCAGATAGATGCAGTCGGTCAGATCGGCCTTGTTATAACCAACCAGTCCCGCCACGCACTGTCCGTTTCCGGAGACTTGGGCGGCACTTGAGCATCCCGACAGGGAACCGCCGTTGGCCTTGCCTATCAGTCCTCCTGCGTTTGAGTAAATACTTTCCTCGGACAAACCATTGACAGTCACGCTTGATTTGACATGACAGTTTCTGACAGTAACTGCGTCTTCCAAAATACCCAACAACGGTCCCACGCAATTGTCTGCTTGGAACGACGAGTTTTCGATACATATATTATCTATGGTGGAAAAGTTGGCACCTCCCATTACGCCGGCGTACGAACCGGTGGTTTGTATGTGAATGTTGTCAAACTTGATGTTTTTCACGGTTCCCGTCACATAGGGAATGATTCCCACGTAATCCTTATCGGTCTTGATGTTGATGCCGCTTATCGTGTGTCCATTGCCGTCGAGCGAGCCGAAGAAGCTCTTCTCTTCAGAGCCGACAGGGGTGAAATTGTTTTCTTCCGTCTCGTCATACGCCAAGTCTGCCATCAGTTTCAAATAGAAATTACAGTCCTCGGTATTGTCAATGGAAGTGCTGTTCATCATGGCGATGATGAAATCCAATTGCCACTTGTAGTATATTTCGTAAGGATTGTCTGGGTCTGTCATGTCACTTTGTCCGACACTGCGCATGTCATCACCGATATCCTTGACGAAGTTGCAGTTCAGTCCACTTGGCAATGACGCACTCTTATAGACATGCACTTTGGTTGCCTTGTTGTCCTTGAACTCCCATGTGTTGTTCCAACTGATAGAAGAGATGTTGTTCTGGTAGAAATAGATGTCGGATACCGCATCGCAGTAGGCAAAAGCGCCATAGTCGGAGTCGGTGGTCCCCGGATGTCCCATCCTGGTGATGCTGCCACCAAGATAGATGGTTCTCAACTGGTCGCACCACAGGAATGCCGCCCCGCCGATGGTCTGCACCGATGCCGGGATGACGAGCTGTTGCACGGCGGTTTCCGCAAAGGCGTAGTCGCCGATGGACAGCAACCCGTTGGGAAGTGAGATAAAGGCAAGTTTTGGAAACTTAGCAAACGCATTGTTTCCTATGGATGTCACCCCGGATTTCACGACAACTGTCGTAATGTCGTCTTTACGACTGTACCAGGGGGTGTTTTCGCTAATGTCATAATCGGCCATCGCCCCCGTTCCAGAAATAGATAATGTATGGGTTGTGCTGTTATAATCCCAATGGATGGCAGCATTTGTGTTCATCACATTCAGCATCGTCATAATGACGGTGGAAATGATGATTGAAAACGTTCTTTTCATCTTTAAAAAGTTTTTAAAGTAAATCTAAGTCTGCATATAAAGTAAAAAAGAGATCATTCCTTTGTTTCTTCACCTGACTTCCAGTCGCCGTCTATGATGTCTCCCACCAGTCCGCTATGATAGCTTTTGAAGAAGATGGTACCCACATCGAGATGGCTTTCCTTGCCTTCACCCTTGTAGGTGACTCCACGCAGTTTGCCCGTTCCCCAGGCTTTCTTCATCGACTGGTAATTATCGTAGGGAACCACCCTGTCGCCCTCGCTGTGGAAGAAGGTGAAATGTGCGTAGGGTGGCGGGGTGAAGTTGTATGCCACGCTGTTTTTCTGCAGACATTTCTTGAGAATGGCCAGCTTCTGGTAGTTGGCACCCTTGATGAGTTTCCCGGTGGCGAAATAGTTGTATGCCGCCGGTGTAAGCATCTGGTCGGCAGACAGCCCGCCGTCGTCCCGCAACTTGATCTCATCCGGATGCTCTTTCGCATATTTATAGACGAAGGCGCTGCATTGGTCAGTATTGTTGTTTTTGGAGGCGATAGCCTCGAAGATTCCCGAATTGATGAACCCAGGGTTGCAGAAGTCTGCCGGTGTGCATTTGGCTGCTATCATCTCCGGGTCGTAGTCGCACAGTCCTTTGAGCACCATGGCAGGCGCCACCGGCATTTCCACGTAATTGGTCGTGCAATAGTAGGTCAGCGTGGCGAACGGGTCGTGAGGACCGTCGCCGCATACGGCACCGGCAATAGGGAGGTTCTTCGCCCACGCCTCACCCTGATGTTCCAGGAAATAGCGGTATGTAGCGGCCGATACCGCCCCTCCCTGCGAATAGCCTTCAATCACGATTTTATAGTCTTTGTCGATCTTCTCACCATGTCCGTCAGGCCCCCATAGGTCTGTGTTGGAAGTGAACCAGCCGATACCTCTCAGCAGGGCTATGATGCACTGTCGTGCCTGTACTTCGCGTATGAGATAAGGATGTGACACATCTTTTGACTCTCCATATCCTTCATAGTCGGGCATGATGACAAGGTATTCGTCAAAGGCGGCCCACTCTCCAGCCATCACGTTGGAATTGTCGCTCTTGTATGATAATGCTCCCTCCGCTTCGACATAGTTCGTCGGGCGTTCCCCGTCGCTGGCAATCGTCCAGTGGGGACACAGGATCACGTGCTCGGCATTGAGGTTGCAGAATGCATTGCGGGGAAAGATTGCCAGGGCTGACATCCTTCTTCTCTTCCCGTCGGCGCCGACGTCCATATAGGAGAGGACAGCCCATCCGTAGGTGCCGAACATCTGTCCTATGCCAGCCATCAAGCTGTTAGCCGGGTCAAGGGCCTTGAGTGAATCAAGTGCATGCTGATAGCCTGCGGGGTCGGCTTCTTTCACCGAGTCCGACTTGTGCTCGCAGTATGCCTCTATCTCCTGGAGTCTCTGCTTGTAATAGTCCAGTTCCATCATATCGTCAGCATCATTGCTCTGCGAAAGCTCCTTGATGATGTTGCGGTAGTCATCGAGCAGGTTCCCGACACCACTGTCACAAAGTTTAACGGTTGAATCACTCGCTTTCAGCAATTCATCGATTTGTACGGTCACGTCTTCGACTTTGCCATCGTCGTCATCGTCATCGCTACATGCTGTAAATACCGGAACTGCTGTCAAGGCTATCGCCGAAGCGAGCAACAGGGCTGTTCTATTCTTTTTCATTTGATTGATACTATTTGATTGTTTATTTTATCTTACAACGGTTTTTTATCTTGGTAGATGTCCAGACCCACGAATCACCGCACTTGCTTACTCGGACAGTCCACTCTTCATGATGAATTCCTTCGGTCCGGTGACATACAAGTTATCAAAATGTGATGAATTGAGTATTCTCACATGCGAGCCGATGGTGTGCCGGGTGCAATAGAGATACAGGTCCCTGTAGGTGGCCGATGGATTCGACGTGAGGAAATTCACCGTGTTCATGGTGAACCGGTCGCTCATCCAGGTGCCGTATTTTCCCAAGTCCGGATTCCAGTTCTCTGCCCATGACTGTTCCTCACCGCTTGCCCCGGAGATGGCCATTACTCCCGTCGTTCCCTCCACTGGCTTGATGACATTCTCCGAATAGCATGCCTCGGCGATAATCAGCAACTTCCGGAATGCCTTTACCTCACTCATGCCTTCCACCGTCTGCCTCATCAGGTCAGCCGTGAATCCTTTACCGGACGGATTATCCCTCCAGATGAACTCGTCGCTTCCGCCATGCTGCACACTCCGTCCGTGCCCGCCCCAATAGAGCAGCACATTGGTGCATTCGTCGCCACTGACCACCACTGGCAGCCTTTCACTGCGCCGGCCCTTCAGAATGTCGGCAATGCTTTCGGGCGACAGGTCGGCGTTATCATAGTCCACCACCACCCCTTCAAGCAGGTTTTCGCCGTCCTTGCTGGAACGGATGATGCCTGGTTCATTGTTGTCTGTTGAAGATGCCAGTGAAGCATCCATCACGAGAATAATGTGTTCGTCGTCGAATCCGCCACGTTTGAGCAGTTGATACATGGACAGGACCCCTGACTGATGCCGGTAATTGGCCATGCCTTCGCTTCCCTGCACAAGCACGGCATACTGTCCTTGGGTTTCAGGATAGGAAATGTCCACTCCGCTTGTGGCTTGCCGTCGGAAGTTCTCTTCTGCCTTGGTTGAATCATAGAGATATTGCCAAGAGGCATGGGCGTCGTTCAACCGTCCGCTGCCGCCTTTTCCATAGTAATACAGATGTTCAAACTCACCGTTCACAATCTGCCACTTCAAATATGTGGTGTGCGTAGAAGCGGTATAGGTGTCTTTGTCAAAACCGATATCGCCCGAGGCCCCTCTGAACTGCAGCCTGTTCCCGTTTTCCAGTTCGGAGAGATAAATATCCATGGGGGTGGCGTTCCATGCCGCCCCGCCGAGCGTACCGTCTTCAGGGGTGGTGATGGCGACGATGGCATTGTTGAAGGCGGCATGACGCGCCGCCAACGACATACCGTCTTGTGTCTTGGTGAAATGCTCTTCATAGCAAGCCGCAAACCCCATGATCATCAAGGCGTCATAGAATTTGCACTCTGCAAACGTGGGTTTTGCATTGAATTTCTTCTCATAGCTGAATTCGAACCCCGTCGTGGGGTCGGCGTATGGGGAGAAGCCCTTGCAGCCTTGCAGCATGGCCACCCCGCGTTCTCCCAACCCGTCAAGCGACCCGACATACAAGTCATTATAGGCAAAGTAAATATCGACAAAGAGAGAGTAAATTAAAAACCAGGAATCCAGCGAAGGGTCATCAGGGTCGTCTGTGTCAAAAAAGAAATGATACTGAGGATTGTTGATGACACTTTTACGCCTGGTTCGAGACACATCATACATCTGCTTCATGCTTTCAACCACGCAGAAACTGCTGACCATCGTAATATCATCCTTACCTAATACACCATCCAAATACTCTTCCATCTTGCTTTGGAGTTCGTCATCACTGCGGTATTGCCCGTTGCATACAAGCTCCACCTCGCTTTCCTGTGCAAAGAACGGTGCCCAGTCAAAGAAAGTCTTGCCGTAGGCGTTGTCGGGTGAGAAGAAAGCGGCCAGATAAGCAATATGGCTATCATCGTATCTGAACATTTCATTATAGCCTCCAATCAGTGTTTCCGTGAAAGACACATCGCTTTCCGTCAGCGACCAAAGGAAGGGTTTCTTGTTTGTCGTGCTTCCCGCACTTGCCACGGCATATCGGCGGATAATCTCCTCACTGCTTGCCGTGGGGGCAATCAGCGGAGTCTGGTTTGACTGACATGCCGGCACAAAAATCTCCAAATGTTCACTTGAGAAAGGGCCGATGACACCGATGATGTCTTCACGTTCCGACACCTCCCTGCTCAACAGGCTGAGGTCTTCGTTGTCTTCATCATGCCATTCTATCTGCATGTCAATGGCAAGCGTGTCGTGCAGCTGGGCATCATGGAAATTGGTCAGGAACCAGTCGGCTGTTCGCTCCAAGCGTGCCTTGACCGACGCGTTTTTGCTCTGGGGAGCCACCACCACGACCGTTTTCTTCACCCACTCTCTCTGTGACTGAATCACGGTCACGTCATCCTCCTGCCTACAGCCCATGAAGGACATCGTCAGCAACGTCAGAATGACGGCTACCAACCTCGTACCTCTTACCTCCAACCTCTTACTTCTCATACTCCGCCTCCTTTCTCAGTGCTTCCGCATGGATTTTTTGAGAGACGGCTTCAGGAAAGTTGTCCTGCAATTCCTTTTTCACATCTTCTGTGAATGGCTTCAACACCATTTCTGTATATCCAGATTCCAGTCCGAATGTCTGGTGTTTCGGCATTCCCTTTTCCGACAGCCATTGTCCGATGCACATTTCCACCACCTGGTCAATATGCTTAACGGCAGACATAAAACAGAAAATGGATGATTTTTCCTGATCGATGCCCATATAGAAGAATCTGTTTTCCGCATTATAAGATTCGAACGTTTCAATCATGCGGTAGAACGTATTCGACGCGCCACCACAAACAGGCACCACAATCCTGTTTTTCGAGTATTGTTTGTACAACATGCCTATAGCCACGCTGTCTTCTATCACGAAGCCTTCATTCACCTTTTCGCCTATATAGTTAGTAGTAATTTTCGTGTCGTTTTTGAAATAGTCTGCCAAAAAACCGTCAGAAAAACCTTGTATGGCATCATGTACGGGTTTGTTCTCAGGATTTGCACCAATGACATGGCCATGACTGACGAATGCAGAGGCTATGACTCCCGCCTCATACATCGCACCATAATACTGCAAAAACAGAGTGGAACCTTTGTCGGGCAGGGGGCTGTCCGATTCCAAGTAGAGAAGGTCAACGTATTTGTTGCTTTCGAGGCGATGGCTGTTCTTGCGCAGAAAAGCATCGTATGCCGGAGTAGTGACTATAATCAGCCGTCTCACCGTGTCGGATGCCTGGCTCAGCCTTGAGAACAGGCTCTCCAAATAATCTTCTCCCTCTTCCATGGACGATGGCGACAGTTGCAAGGTGCGCAACCCGTTTTTCATGGCAGCCTCTTCCACACCCTGATAAATGAGGTCGTTGTAGGAGCGGTCGCCCAAAGCGTCGGGGTCGTAAACGACGGTGATAAGCGGACTGGTTTTTGCCATGTCGGCAGGGTCGGGCAGGTAGATGACATCGCCTTCCTTGGTGCAGGAGACGAGGGCTGTTGCCAGTAAAATGGCAGTCAAACCTTTGACACTCTTCTGCACCCGCGTCAGCAACACCGCCACCAGTGCTGCAAAAACGGCATTGATGACAACGGGTATGATATGGAGTAGTGATGTCATATTCCCAAAATCCGCACCATTTTGTATTTACATTATTTGCAAGTTCCTGAGTAACAATTTGTTACCAAAAATTTTGTCCTATCAAGATTTTCACTTACCTTAGTGGTGCATTTCAAAAGCAGCAAAAATATGAATGACTTGGCAAAGATAGCAATAAAAAATGAGAAAATCACCGCTTTTTGCATAATAAAATTATACGGAAAAATGAGGAATATCACATAGTTCTGAAAAGGCCGGAAGGTGTGCTTCACAGCACACGCCTTCCGGCCATCATTGTTGTCTATCAAAATTGTTGTGATGTTAGTCTTTTGGTTCTGTCATCATGACGCACTCCATCTGGTTGCCCGACTTTGTGAGTTTCTTCATGAATTTCTGCAAGTCCTTCGCAGAAAGGCTTTCCACGACGCTCTTGTAATTGGTCTGCAAGTCCACGCCATAGTCTTTCCAGGCCGTAAGCACGTTGACCCAGTGCTGGTTGGACTTGGCATCGACGTCAGCCTGCTTGAGCATATACTCCTTCACCTTTCCGAGTGCGTCGAGGTCCATCTTCTTCATGTTGTCGTTGAAGCCCTTGTAGAGGAGTTCCAGGGCGCGGGCGTTCTTCTCCGGGTTGCCCTGGCTGATGCCCAAAATGCGCGCCAGCGGCTTCGCACCCCTCATGTCGATGTTACCCTGTCCTGCGCAAGTGTAGGCAGCACTCTCCTCCTCACGAATGGTGGCGAGGTAGTTTTGCATCAGCACCTGACCGATGGCGTCGGCCTTGACGTTGTTCTCAAGCGTATAGTCCACGGGAGCCTGCCATACAAGTACGGAGATGGCCTGCGGGGAGTCGGTCTTGACGGTGAAGTTGTTCTTCACCTTTCCCTTAAAGGTGGTCAGCACATCCTTCTGCTTGTCGGGTGCGGCGTTCTTGTCAGCCGGCAGCGAGGCCACATACTGCTCGATGAACGGCTTGATGGCGTCCTCGTCGAAATTGCCCACGATGACGAAATTGAACTGTGCAGCGTTCTTGAAGCGGTCCTTGTGTATCTCGAGGATGCGGTCATAGTCGATGTCCTTGATGTCCTCCACCTGGATGTTGGCGAAGCGTGGGTTGTGGGCGTACATGGTGTTGGTGAGGGAGTCCTGGAACACGGCTGCCGGCTGCAAGTTCTTGTTTTTCAACATAAGTTCGAGTTGCGACATGAGGTTCTGCACCTGCTTCTCGTCCTTCTTGATGTTGGTGAAATAGTAGTACATCATCTGGAACATGGTCTCCAAGTCCTTGGGGGTGGAGTGTGCCGTGACATGCTGCCTTGTGACGCTGAGTGTGGCGTCGGCGTTGCACTTCTTCCCGGCGAGCGCCTTCTGCAGTTCGTTGCTGGAGAAGTTGCCAATGCCGCTGGACCCTATGATGTCGTCGAAGGCCTTGAGGTTGGCATAGTCCTTTTCCCCATAGAGGCTTGACCCACCCTTGGAGAAAGCCTGCAGCAAGATTTCGTCATCCTTGAAATCTGTTTTCTTGAGCAGCACGGTGGCCCCGTTGGACAGTTTCAGTTCCTTGTATCCTAATTGGGTGTTCTCCGTCTCGCTGACGATGCTACCCTTGGCGGGCATGTTCTCCGGCAGCATGAGCGGCTCGTCCTTCACGTTGTCCACATAAGCCTCTAACGTCTCCGCCCTGACGGCGTTGACGGTCTGTGCCATCTGCGCCTCCGTGGGGTATGTCAGCCCTTCGGCCTCCCTGCCCATTTCCCATACCACGAGGTTGGTGTCGCTCTCGCAGATGAGTTCCTTGACGGCCTCGTTGACCAAGTCAACGGTGAGCATGGGGGCAAACTGGGTCATGGTCTGGTAGAGGTATTCGATTGACGGGATGGGTTCGTTGGTGAGGTAATGGTCGCGGTAGTCGTTTCCATACTCGTCGTTCTTCCTCTTGTCGCGGTTGGTGTAAGCCTTTTCGAGGCTGGCCAAGTATTCGCTCTTGGCGCGTTCATACTCCGTGCCGGTGAAGCCGAATTCACGTGCGCGCTTGGCCTCCCTGATGAGTGCTGCCAGCGTCTCCATGTCCTTCCCCTCCTTGGGTACGCCGATCATGGTGAAGGCATCCTTGGTTCTGGAGAGGAGGTAGCTTTCGTCATCGCACATGGCCTGCACGAAGGGGCAGTCAGGCTCCTGCGTCATCTCTGAGAAGCGTGCTCCCAGCATGCTGCCCACGATGTCGGTGACGTAATCCTGGATGAGGTATGCGATGGAAGTTTTCTCCTCGTCAGGCACGGCGTCGTGCTTCATAAAGACGATCATCTGGTTGAGCGGCATCTCGCGGTCCTTGTCGAAGACATAGATGGCCTCGTTGTTGTCAGGCACCGGCTCTGCCACGACCTTGGCGGCGTTGGCAGGCACCTTGATGGGTGAGAAAAGTCTCTTGATTTCCGCCTCGGTGTGGTCCACGTCGATGTCACCCACGACGATGATGGCCTGGTTGTCGGGGCGATACCATTTCTTGTAGTAGTCCACCAGTTCCTGGCGCTTGAAGTTGTCAATCACCGACATGAGGCCGATGGGCAAGCGCTCTCCATACTTGGAGCCAGGATACAGTTTGGGCAGACATCTTGTCTGCATGCGCTGCTGCGCCCCTTCTCCCAATCTCCACTCATTATGTACGACGTCGCGCTCCTTGACGATTTCCTCCTCTTCGAGCAGCAGTCCGTTGGACCAGTCCTTGAGGATGAGGAGGCAGGAGTCGAGCGCCGACACCCGCTTGGTGGGTACGTTGCACACGCGATAGACCGTCTGGTCGATGGAAGTGTATGCGTTGAGGTCCATGCCGAAGGAGACGCCAAGCGTGCGGGTGTAGTCGATGATGCCGTTGCCCTTGAAGTTCTCCGAACCGTTGAACGCCATGTGCTCAAGGAAGTGAGCCAGACCGCGCTGATTCTCCTCCTCCTGAATGGAACCCACACGTTGTGCGATGTAGAAGTTGGCCACGTGTTCCGGGTACTCGTTGTGCCGGATGTAATAGGTAAGTCCGTTGTCGAGTTTTCCTATGCGCACTTGGTCGTCGATAGGGATGGATGGCAGTTGCATTTCCTGTGCCATCACCGCCGCTGCGCCGAACAATGAGAGCGCGGCGGCTGCAAATAGAGTTCTTATGTTCATAAATAGTATAAAAAATTTATAAAATTTGCAACAAAGGTAAGAATTTTTCGCCCCACTCGTGCGTTTTTTCTATCATAATTAATGTTTTTTATAATAAAAAATGAATACCTTTGCAACCGCTGCCATCCCCTACCGCCATTCCGGCTCTTGGAGAAAAGGCTTGCCCATAAAACCTTACCGCGTCCTTTGACGCCCACCCATAGAGAGATGCTGTTCAACTCCATCGCCTTCCTGCTGTTCTTCCCCGTGGTGTGCCTGCTCTATTTCTGCATCCCGGCGGCAAGGGTGAGGGCTCGCAACTTGCTGTTGCTGGCCAGCAGCTACTATTTCTATATGAACTGGGAACCGGCCTACGCACTGCTGCTGCTGACGAGCACGGTGGTGACTTACCTCGCCGCGTTGGGCATCTCCCACTTTCACTCACGCCTCTGCAAGAAATGGTGCTTGGTGGGAAGTTTGGTGGTCAACCTGTCCATCCTCTTCCTCTTTAAATACTATCAGTTCTTGGCCACCAACGTGGAGGCGGCTTTCCAAGCCTTTGGTGTCGGCATGTCATTGCCCGATTTCAGTCTGTTGCTCCCCGTGGGCATCTCGTTTTACACCTTCCAGGCATTGGGCTACTCCATCGATGTCTATCGCGGCACGACGCCGGTGGAGCGTGACTTCGCCACCTATGCCCTCTTCGTGTCGTTCTTCCCCCAGTTGGTGGCCGGCCCCATCGAGCGTTCCCATCACTTGCTACCACAGTTCCGCGAGCATCACCGTTTTGACTACGGCCTTGCGATGAAGGGCCTGCGGCTGATGGCGTGGGGCTATTTTATGAAACTCGCCCTTGCCGACCGCTGCGGCCTCTATGTAGATGCCGTGTTCAACAACGTAGGGATGCACAACGGCGGTTCCTACTTGGTGGCCTCGCTGCTTTTCCCCTTCCAGATTTACGGCGACTTCGCCGGCTACTCGCTGATAGCCATCGGCGTGGCCCGCGTGTTAGGCTTCCGTCTGATGGAGAATTTCCACCGCCCCTACCTCTCCTGTACGGTGGGCGAGTTCTGGCACCGCTGGCACATCTCCCTCTCCACATGGTTCAAGGACTATGTCTATATCCCCCTCGGCGGCAATCGCGTGAGCCGTGGTCGCAACTACATCAACCTGCTTGTGACCTTCGTAGTGAGCGGCGTGTGGCATGGAGCCAACTGGACCTTCCTCTGCTGGGGGGTGGTACACGGCGTGCTGCTATGCGTGGAGAAAGCCTTGGGGATGGGGCGCCGCACCTACATTGGCCTGAAAAAATGGTGCCACTGCGCCCTGACATTCGTGTTGGTGAGTTTGGCGTGGGTGCTGTTCAGGGCCAACAACCTTTCCGACGCCTGGCAGGTGCTTTCCGGCATCTTCACGCGCCCCGGCAAACCCGACATCAGTTTCGCCATGTTCACCGAACTCACCTTGGCCCTCTTCGCCTTGGGCATCCTCTTGGTGAAGGAGCTATGCGACGAGAACGGATGGCGTCCCGCCCTGATGCGTCGCCGCCCTGCCCTCCTCACCCCTCTCTACCTTGCCTTGATGGCTGCCTACCTGTTGCTTTTCGGCGTTCTCGGCGGCGACCAGTTCATCTATTTCCAATTCTAACCCCACCGGCCCATGAGAAAAATCGCTTGCACCTTGTTGGTTTTCCTGGTCGCACTCTTCGCTGCCGACCGCCTTGGCAGCATGGCTATGGAGTGGGTGTTCCGTCATTCCAACGACGTGCTGTCGCCCAAGCTGCGCCACTTGGCCGACGGCGTGGATGAAGACGTGGTGTTGCTCGGGGCCTCGCGCTGCCACCACCACTACGTCCCGTCGGTGATTGCCGACAGTCTCGGGTTGAGCGTCTATAACGCCGGGGTGGGCGGTGCCGACAACATCTACTCCCACTACATCGTGCTATGCCACGTGCTGGCCTCCCATGCTCCCAAGGTGGTGTGCTTGGAAGTGATGCCCACCGACGTCAACCAGCAAGCCGAGCCATTCACGGTGACCAGCTTTTTCGCCCCGCTGTATGGCCGCAATGCCGTCGCCGACTCCATCTTCCTCCTTGCCGGCACCCACTGGCGATACCGTCTGTCGCACCTCTACCGCTACAACGCCAAAGCCTCCTCGATGCTGTGGGGGCTGGTACTCAACCGCCAACGAGGATCCGACAACGGCTACATCCCTTTGGAGCGTGCGGCCATCCCTCCCAGCTCAGCCACCGCCGAGAAACCCGTCGGCGAGACGGACAGCCTGAAATTGTCCTACTTGAAGCGTTTTGCAGACCTCTGCCGCCAGCACGGCACCCAGTTGGTGCTTACCATCTCCCCCAAGTTCACCCTTGCCGGCGCCAACCACTACGACGCGCTGCGACAGTTTGCCCGTGACAACGCCCTCCCCCTCCTCGACTACCACACGCCGGGACTTTATCTCGACCATCCGGAATATTTCAAGGACGTCAGCCACCTATGCGACGAGGGGGCGCGGGTCTTCTCCTCGCTCTTCGCACACGACTTGAAGGAAGTGATGGAGGATTCCACCCATATTTGTATTTTTGCCAATGCAAACGGCCATTGACAGCTAAAGGAAATTAAAACCGATTCAACAAGAAGAAACATGAACATCTTTGCACAACTCATTTCCAAGCGTCTCAACCTTCCCGAGGAGGGTGTGGAGAACACCCTCGCACTGCTCGACCTTGGTTGCACCATCCCTTTCATCGCCCGCTACCGCAAGGAGCGCACCGGCAACCTCGACGAGGTGCAAATCTCCCAAATCAGCGACAGCTACGAAAAGTTGCAGGAGTTGGCCAAGCGGAAAGAGACCATCCTGAAGACCATCGAAGAGCAAGGAAAACTGACCGCCGACCTGCGCAAGAGGATAGAAGAGACGTGGGACGCCACGACATTGGAAGACCTCTACCTGCCCTTCAAACCCAAGCGCCGCACACGCGCACAGACCGCCCGCGAACAAGGCTTGGAGCCGTTAGCCACCCTCCTCCTGCTGCAGCGCGAGGCGGATCCCTTTGAAGCCGCCGCCCGCTATGTGAAAGGCGACGTGAAGGACGTCGAAGCCGCCATCAAGGGCGCTCAGGACATCATCGCCGAAATGGTGAGCGAGGATGAGCGTTCGCGCAACCAGGTGCGCAATGCCTACCGCCGCGAGGCCGTCATCACCTCGAAGGTGGTGAAGGCGAAGGCCGAGAGCGACGAGGCCGCGAAATACTCCGACTACTTCGACTTCTCCGAGCCGCTGCGCCGCTGTACCTCCCACCGCCTGTTGGCCATGCGCCGTGGCGAGAGCGAAGGCGTGCTGCGTGTGAGCATCAGCGCCGACGACGAGGCGTGCGTGGAGCGCTTGGTGCGACAGTACGTGCGAGGCCGCGGCCTATGCTGCGACTTGGTGGAAGAGGCGGTGACCGATGGCTACAAACGCCTCCTGCGACCATCGATAGAGACGGAGTTTGCCAGTTTGAGCAAGGGGAAGGCCGACGAGGAGGCCATCGGTGTCTTCGCCGAAAACCTCCGCCAACTGCTCCTTGCCGCCCCCTTGGGCCAGAAGCGTGTGATGGGCATCGACCCCGGCTTCCGCACCGGCTGCAAGGTGGTGTGCCTCGACGCCCAGGGCAACTTACTTCATCACGAGACCATCTTCCCCCACCCGCCGGTGAACCACCGCATGCAGGCCACCGCCCACGTGGAGCAGATGGTGGAACAATACGGCATCGAAGCCATCGCCATCGGCAACGGCACGGCGAGCCGCGAGACAAGCGACTTTGTCAAGACCCTCGATTTCAAGCACAAGGTACAGACATTCGTGGTGAGTGAAGACGGTGCCTCCGTCTATTCCGCCTCGAAGACCGCCCGCGAGGAGTTCCCCGACGAGGATGTCACGGTGCGCGGCGCAGTGAGCATCGGCCGTCGCCTGATGGACCCCTTGGCGGAGTTGGTGAAGATCGACCCGAAGAGCATCGGCGTGGGACAATACCAGCACGACGTGGACCAGGCCAAGTTGAAGAAGAGCCTGGACCAGACGGTGGAGAGTTGCGTCAACTTAGTGGGTGTGAACGTGAACACGGCGAGCCAGCACCTCCTCACCTACGTCAGTGGCTTAGGGCCTACCTTGGCCAAGAACATCGTGGACTACCGCCGCAAGCACGGGGCTTTCAACAGCCGTCAGGAGTTGAAGAAAGTACCTCGCTTGGGTCCGGCAGCCTTCGAGCAGTGTGCCGGCTTCCTGCGCATCCCCGGGGCTTCGAATCCCTTGGACAACAGTGCCGTACACCCGGAGAGCTATCCCGTGGTGGCCCAGATGGCCCGCGACTGCGGCTGCAGCGTGAGCGAGTTGATGGCCGACGGAGAGAAGCGTAATAAGATAGACATCCGTCGCTATGTAACGGCGACGGTGGGTCTCCCCACCCTCACCGACATTATGGGCGAGTTGGAAAAGCCCGGCCGCGACCCCCGCGAACAGATAGAGGAGTTTGAGTTCGACCCCAACGTGACGAGCATCGACGACTTGGTGGAGGGGATGGTGCTGCCCGGCATCGTCACCAACATCACCAACTTCGGGGCTTTTGTTGATATCGGTGTTCACCAGGACGGCCTGGTGCACATCTCGCAACTTTCCAACCGCTACGTGAAGGATCCCAACGACGTGGTGCACCTGCACCAGCACGTGCGCGTGAAGGTGAAGGAGGTGGATTATCGCCGAAATAGAATCTCTCTGACGATGAAGGGGGTGTGAGATAATGGCGTTAGCACGGGATTTCGTTATTTCGTTATAACGTTATTACGGAATAACGAGATTTCGGGATAACGGGATGACGGGCTTCTTCAATGCAAAGCCGCAAGTCATGACATGATGACTTGCGGCTTTATCGTTGTGTGCAGCAGTGTTTACTTCACTTTCTCCACGATGGCCTTGAAGGCCTCGGGATTGTTGAGGGCGAGGTCGGCGAGCACCTTGCGGTTGATTTCCACACCGGCCTTGTTGAGAGCGCCCATGAGCTGTGAGTAGCTCATACCATTGAGGCGAGCGGCGGCGTTGATACGCTGGATCCACAGAGCGCGGAAGGTGCGCTTCTTGTTTTTGCGGTCGCGATAAGCGTAGGTGAGACCTTTCTCCCAAGTGTTCTTGGCAACGGTCCAAACATTCTTCCGGGCACCAAAATAACCCTTTGTCAACTTCAGGATTCTGGTTCTTCTTGCTTTAGAAGCAACGTGATTGACTGATCTTGGCATAGTTTCTTCCTTTTAAATGTTTGACTTCAATGTTAACGCAAGCACAGCAAGTCTCTCACTTGCTTGAGGTTAGAGCGGTCCACGATGGCCTGGTGCACCAGATTACGCTTTTGCTTCTTTGTTTTCTTCGTCAGAATGTGACTGTGGTAAGCGTGATGTCTCTTGATCTTACCTGTCCCGGTGAAGCGAAATCTCTTTTTCGCACCGGAGTTGGTCTTTACTTTTGGCATTTTTTCTTTTATTTGATGGTTATTTATTATACGGTGGCAACGCATATACCGGGCGTTACGCACCCTCTTGTTCTTTCTGTTCTGTGAGTTTTTTCAGGGCCTCGCTGCTGATTTTGGCGTTGGCGAGCAATCCACCTCCCACAGGTTCTGTCTCCTCTGCCTCGGCGGCAGTGTTCTTGGCAGCCTCCTTGGCCTCCGCCTCGCGGCGCTCACGATCCATCTTCTGCTGGCTCTTCTTGGCCACGCCAGCCTTCTTGGGAGCGATGAAGATGGCCATTTTCTTTCCTTCGAGCTGGGGCAGCTGCTCCACCTTTCCGTATTCCTCCAAGTCGTTGGCGAAGCGCAAAAGCAGCACCTCTCCCTGCTCCTTGAAGAGGATGGAGCGGCCTCTGAAGAAGACGTATGCCCTCACCTTGTTGCCGTCGAGCAGGAACTCCTTGGCGTGCTTGAGCTTGAAGGCGTAGTCGTTGTCTCCGGTCTGAGGTCCGAACCTGATTTCCTTCACCTCCACCTTCACCTGCTTGGCCTTCATCTCCTTGGCCCTCTTCTTCTGCTGGTAGAGGAATTTTGAGTAGTCGATGAAGCGACAGACAGGCGGCTGGGCGTTGGGTGAGATCTCCACGAGGTCCACCCCTTGCTGCCGGGCCATGTCCAAGGCCTGGCGTGTTGGCATGACAGTGGAGCCGCCGTCACCGACGACGCGCACCTCTCTCACGCGAATTTGCTCATTCACACGGTATTGGTTGGTCTTTTTGTCGTTCTTCATTCAACTGTTTTTGATAAGCGGCTGCAAAGTTACGACAATTCCGATAATTAGCAAAATATTTTTGTGGTTTTTATTGCATCCGTGGAATGATTTTTTCATAGAGCCGAAGAGCGGGAACGCCGTTCGGCATCCCCGCCCTGTATGATTGCCGCCCCGTCGTTATGAGAAATTTTCGAGGCGGTGTCGTTCGTTATTCTGCTGACGGCTCTTCCTCCTCTTCGGGAGCGTCGAAATCCTCCTCCACGGACTCTGCAGGAGCAGCCTCCTCGGCGGGATCTTCAGGTGCAGCCTCGGCGGGAGCCATCTCCTCGGGGTTCTCTGCCACCACCTTGATGGGCAGTTTCACCTCCACGTCCTTGTAGAAGTGCACGGTGGCCTCGTATTCGCCTACGGCCTTGATGTCGCGCATGGTGATGATGCGGCGGTCCACCTCGATGCCTTTCTTTGCCAACTCCTCCACCACGGTGTTCTTGTTGACAGAACCGTAAAGCACGCCGTTGGAGCTTACCTTGGCAGCCACCTCGATGACAATGCCATCGAGTTGGTTGGCACGTTTCTGTGCAGCAGCCTTCTGAGCCTCGATTTTGTGAGCCTGCTGGCGCTTGTCCTCCTCAAGCTGCTTAAGAGCAGAGGGAGAGGCGATGACGCCCTTTTTCTTGGGAATGAGGTAGTTGCGTCCGTATCCCGGTTTCACCTCCACCACGTCGTTTTTGTATCCCAGACCGATGATGTCTTCTTTCAGAATGATTTTCATGCCTTGTCCTCCTATTTTATTTCATCAAATCGGTTACGTATGGGAGCAGAGCGATTTGCCTTGCCCTCTTGATGGCTGTAGCCACCCGGCGCTGGTACTTGAGAGAAGTTCCGGTGATTCTGCGAGGCAGGATTTTACCCTGCTCATTGAGGAATTTCTTGAGGAACTCGGGATCCTTGTAGTCAATGTACTTGATGCCGCTCTTCTTGAAACGGCAATACTTTTTCTTCTTGGTGTCCACCGACGGTGGTGTCAGGTAACGGATTTCAGTATCTTTCTCTGCCATGGTCATGCCTCCTCTTTTTCCTCTTCTTTTTTACCTAATTTGATACGTCTTTTCTCAGCATACTGCGCAGCATACTTGTCGAGCTTGACAGTCATGAAGCGGATGACTTTCTCGTCGCGGCGGTAGCCGGTTTCGAGTGTTTTGATAACTTCTGGCTCAGCCTTGAACTCGATGAGGACATAGAATCCCGACGACTTCTTTTGGATGGGATAAGCCAGTTTCAATCTTCCCCAGGCCTCTTCATTCACGATTTCCGCACCTTTGTCGGTAAGGATTTTCTTGAATTTAGCGACCGTTTCCTTCATCTGTTCATCAGACAAAACGGGAGTCAAAATGAAAACGGTTTCGTATTGATTCATGTGAAAATAATGTGATAAAAATGTTGTTTTGCAAAAATGCGGTGCAAAATTACTGCTTTTTCTTCACCTGACAAAATATTTTCGCTATTTTTGCTGTTCAAAAGGGAAAAGGGGCGTCAAAAGCGTGCTTCCCGGGCGGATTGACCGTGCTTTCGGAGGGCTTTTTCGTACCTTTCCATAAAAAAGCAGCAAAAATGAGAAAACGATGGATGTCACGCACGGGTGTGACGCTTCAGGTGCTCGGTGTCGTGCTTCTTGGAACCGGCTACCCCACAGGGATGGTGAACCACAACTGGTATCTCATCGCCTGTGGGGTGCTGGTGGTGTCGGGCGTCGTGCTCTATGTTTCGGGAGCCCGTCGCGACGGCAAATACTGACTTTTACTCCTCCTCCGGCGTGATGAGTTTGTAACCCTTGCCGTGGATGTTGATGATCTCGATTTTCGGGTCGTCCTTGAGGTGCTTGCGCAGCTTGGTGATATAGACGTCCATGGAGCGAGCGTTGAAGTAGTTGTCGTCAATCCAGATGGTCTTCAAGGCGAAGTCGCGCTGGAGGATCTCGTTGGCGTGGGCGCACAGCAGTGCGAGCAGTTCGTTCTCCTTGGTGGTGAGCTTCGTCTGCTTCTCCCCGATGGTGAGGAGCTGCTTTTGCGTATCGAAGACGAAATCTCCGATGTTATAGAGTGTGGACTCCTTGCTCTTCTTGCCTTTGACCCTTCTGAGGATGGCTTCAATACGGAAGACAAGTTCCTCCATGGAGAAGGGTTTGGTGATGTAGTCGTCGGCTCCGATCTTGAAACCTTCGAGGATGTCGTCCTTGAGTTGCTTGGCGGTGAGGAAAATGATGGGCACGTCAGCGTTGGACTGCCTGATTTCCTGTGCCAGGGTGAAGCCGTCCTTCTTCGGCATCATAACGTCGAGCACACAGATGTCGTACTTGCTTCTGAGGAACTCGCGGTAGCCGGCCTCTCCGTCGAGACAGAGTTCTGCCATATACCCCTTTGCCTGCAAGTATTCGCGAAGCAGCATACCGAGGTTCTCCTCGTCTTCGCACAATAGAATTTTCAGTTTTTCTTCCATAAAGCTTATTTTATTTAATGATTGGTAATGATATGGTGAATGTGGTTCCTTTTCCGTATTCGCTTTCCACCTTGATGTCGCCCTTGTGCGACTCGACAATGTTCTTCACGTAGGCGAGGCCCAGTCCGAAGCCCTTGACATCATGCACGTTTCCAGTGTGCACACGGTAGAATTTCTCGAAGATTTTCTTCACGTTCTCCTTCTTGATGCCTATGCCGTCGTCCTTGATTGACATGCACACCCGGTCGCCGCTGTTCTATGTGCGCAGGATGAGGTTGACGGGCTGGTCGGGCTTCTTGTACTTGATGGCGTTGTCGAGGAGGTTGAAGATGACGTTTTGGAAGTGCGTCTCGTCCACGAAGATGGTGGAGTCCACGGCTCCCACCTCCGTCATGATTTTCCCTCCCGTATGCTCCACCCTGAGGGTGAAGGTGTGTGCCACGTTCTCCATCATCTCGTTGAGGTCGAGTTCCTTTTTCTTGAAGATGGCGTCGTGCTTGTCGAACATGGACATCTGCAGCACGCGGTCCACGAGGAACTTGAGGCGCTTGGACTCCTCCTGTATGGCCGTCCCGATGTGGCTCATCATGGCCGGACTCTTGGTGAGCGACTGGTCGTTGAGCATCTGCGAGGCGAGGGAGATGCTGGAGATGGGCGTCTTCAGTTCGTGCGTCATGTTGTTGATGAAATCGTTCTTGATTTCCGAGTATTTCTTCTGCCTGAACACGACAACGATGGTGAAGATGAACGTGATGAGCAGGATGACGGTGAAGACGATGGACGGCACCATGAAACGTATGCTGCGGAAGATGTACTTGTTCATCAGCGGGAAGTGTATCTTCACGATGCCGGTCTTGTTGGCGGGGTCGTTGCGATAAAGCACCTGGGAGTAGGTGTATTCCTCACCCTCCTCGTCGTAGTCGGAGCAGCGATAGACCTCACGGCCCTCCTTGGTCTCCACGGTGAAATGGAAGGGGATGTCGATGCCGTTGTTCTTCAACTCGGCCTGCAACTCGCGGTCCAGCAAGCGGAAGTTGACGCGCTCCTCCAAGGGTTTCTCCGAGGCGGAGTAGAGAATGCTCATCACCACGCGGTCGAGCAGGGCTTTCTGATAGACGTATCGGTTGCGCAGGATTTCCTGCATCGACTTGTTCGACTTGGAGAGCGTGCTCTTGTCGCTCCTGACAATGAGCAACTTGGGCACGGTTCCAGGCTTATGCTCGCTCACCTTTGCCTCGAAGGAGTAGTACTCCCCTCCCGATGCATAGTCGCCCACGGCGCTCATCGTCGTGTCGCTCGCCACACGCGTACGCTTGCCGGCGTCCACGTCACTCTCCAAGAAGCGCAATGTTTCGTTGAGCTCCAAGTTGCGAGACACCTGGTCGAGCGAGCGAGTCACCGACTCGTCGAACTGCTCTTTCTTCATGCTCACCATCTCGTCGATGTATTTCAACTGGAGGAAGAGCAGAGCAAGAAACGAAAGCCCCATGATGGTGGCTACAGCCCATATCGTCTTCTTTTTCATACCGCAAAGATAAGACAAATATTAATGCCTTAACAATAAAATGTTAATTATTTCGGGGAAAGAAAGGAATTTTAACTAAAATAATAGATAATGATTGATAATTATTAATTATAATAAGGGGTTGTTTGCGGGATGGAGGGATGGAGGGATGGCGGAATATCGGAATAACGTTATTACGAAATGACGGGATAACGGGATTTCGGTCCCCAAATCTTTCAAAGGCCTCCTAAACCTTATTATAATAGAGAGCTGCTGCGATGCTATCGCAGCATGAGGAAGGGAGGAGTCACTGAGGCGCGGGAACACTGGGGAGGACCTACAATAATGACGAGATTCTTAAAAGAGGTATTAAGAATGAGCCTTTTTCAGTGAAGGTTTTGATTTAAAGAAATAGTCGTTGCCATCTGTGGAACGGACGGCATAGACTACTTTCTGCTTCGATGAGGAACTAATTGGCGAATAGAATAACAAGCCCCTATTAGCCTGGTTAACAAATGATAAGTCTTCTAAAAGAAATCCTTCTGATTTGCTAACAGCTAAATTAACAAGAAGGGGTGATGGGAAAGCCGAATACTCATAAAGTTCCTGATGATCCGCATTGGTGTCTATCACTCCATTATCATTGTAATCCCAAAAAATAGAAGTAAACTGTGTGCCATCATCATACACCACTTTTAATTCATCATCACCACAAACCCTTGCATACTCATTAGGTTGGAACTCCTCAATTCTCATGAGGGGTTTTGCGTAAGGGAGTCTCTTGTCTTTTTCCATAGGAAACGGGGATTATTTGGTGGATGCTATATTTTGTGCAAAGTTAGGGAATATTTTTGGATGATGCAAGTGAAGAGAATGTTTTTTGGGGGATGAAGTAATTTTTGGTAACATCTCAGTCATACTAATGCTTATCGGGATTTGTAATCCCGATGTTTTGAATATCAGGATTTTTAATCCGAAAATCGCATTACAAATGCTTATATTCAATGCGGTCGGATTGCAAATCCGACCGAGCGTCGCACTCATTTGAATGACGACTGAGTTGTTACAATTTTTGAAAATGAAAGCCTCCCGCACCGGTGGGTGCGGGAGGTGGAATTGTAGTAGTTGAGACCGAATAACTGTGTTGTTTCTTTTGAAAATGGCGCTATATGACGCCGTCTCTGAGTTTCTATTGTTGTGGCTACATGACGCCGTCGTCCCTGAGTTTCACCTGCCATTTCCATGCGGAGGCGAGGACGTCCTCGATGGGTGTGTCGGCCTTCCATCCAAGCACCTTGTTGGCCTTATCGACATTGCCCCAGACCTTCTCGATGTCGCCCTCACGGCGCGGAGCGAAGGCCCAGTTGAGTTTCACGCCCGTGGCCTTTTCGAAGCCCTGGACCACTTCGAGGGTGGAGAGGCCGCGGCCGGTGCCGATGTTGAACACTTCCACGAGGTCGGTTTCCTGCTCCAACACGCGGGTCATGGCGGCGACGTGCGCCTTTGCCAAATCCACTACGTAGATGTAATCGCGGATGCATGTGCCGTCGGGCGTGTTATAGTCGTTGCCGAAGACCTTGAGTTCCTTGCGGATGCCGATGGCCGTCTGCGTGACGAAGGGGATGAGGTTCATCGGCACACCGAGGGGCAATTCACCTATGAGAGCCGAGGGATGCGCACCGATGGGGTTGAAGTAGCGGAGGATGACCGACTTGATGTTGGCTCCTGAATGGATGTAGTCCTGGATGATCTCCTCATTGATTTGCTTGGTGTTTCCGTATGGGCTGAGCGCCTTCTGGATGGGTGCGTTCTCCGTGACGGGGAGGTTCTCCTTGGAAGGCTGTCCATAGACGGTGCAGCTGGATGAGAAGATGATGCCCTTGACGTTGAACTGCGGCATGAGTTCGAGGAGGTTGATGAGGCTGTTGATGTTGTTGCGGTAGTAGAGCAGCGGTTTCTCCACGCTCTCCCCCACCGCTTTGCTGGCAGCGAAGTGAATGATGCCGCAGATGCCCGGGTATTTGGTGAAGACGGCTCGCAGCCCCTCTAAGTCGCAGCAATCGACTTTCTCGAAAGCGGGTCTGATGCCGGTGATTTTCTCTATGCCATCTACCACCTCGATTTTCGAGTTGGAGAGGTTGTCCACGATGACGACGTCGTAGCCCGCCTGTTGCAGTTCCACGGTGGTGTGCGAGCCAATGAAGCCCGTTCCACCCGTGACGAGGATAGTTTTTTTCATGATGCTATGTTGTTTTTATTCCAGTCCGAATAGTTGTTTCAGTCCGTTGTCAACGCCGGAGAATCCCATGAAGGCGAGGCTGAGGAGTCCGGCCGTGACAAGCACGATGGCCATTCCGCTCATGCCCTTGGGTATCTTCACGAGAGAGAGTTGCTCGCGCAGTCCTGCGAAGACGGTGAGTGCGAGAGCGAAGCCGATGGCCGTGGAAAAGGCATAGACAACCGCCTGCAGCAGGTTGAAATCCTTCTGTATGACCAGGATGGCCACACCGAGCACGGCACAGTTGGTGGTGATGAGCGGCAGGAAGATGCCGAGTGCCTGGTAGAGCGTTGGCGACACCTTCTTGAGGATGATCTCCACCATCTGCACGAGCGATGCGATGACGAGGATGAACGCCAATGTCTGCAGGTATTGCAGCCCCATGGGTTCGAGGATGTATTTCTGCACGAGGAACGTGACGATGGTGGCCAATGTCATGACGAAAGCCACCGCCCCGCCCATGCCGAGCGCCGTGTCCACCTTCTTGGAAACTCCGAGGAAGGGGCAAATCCCAAGGAATTGCGACAGGACGATGTTGTTGACGAAGATGGCCGAGACGAAAATCAAGATATATTCCATGGCTTATGCTTTCTTAAGTTTGTTGACGATGGCAATGATGTATCCCAGAGTGATGAAGGCGCCCGGAGGCAGCACGAAGACGAGGATGTTGCACACCTCCGGCAGCAGCACGAAGCCGAAGAGCGAGCCCGCCCCGAGCAGTTCGCGCACCATGCCGAGGAGCGTGAGTGCGAAGGTGAAGCCCAGTCCGATGCCGATGCCGTCGAACAGGCTCGCCACGGGGTTGTTCTTGCAGGCAAATGCCTCCGCCCTGCCGAGGATGATGCAGTTGACCACGATGAGCGGTATGAACAGTCCGAGGGCTGCATCCACCGCCGGTAGGTAAGCCTTGATGCAGAGTTGCAGGATGGTGACGAAGGATGCGATGACGACGATGAAGACGGGAATGCGCACCTTGTCAGGTGTGATGCTCTTGATGCACGAGATGACGATGTTGGAGCAGATGAGCACGAACATAGTGGCCAGTCCCATAGAGAGGCCGTTGATGGCCGACGTGGTGGTGGCCAGCGTGGGGCACATGCCGAGCAATAACACGAAGATGGGGTTCTCCTTGACCAGTCCATTGGTCAGTATTTTCATATAGTTCATGGCTGTTCTGCTTTAGTTGTTGCTTTTTTCGTGGCCCCGCTTGTTGCGTCGGTCCCTTTTTTCTTATACACGTTGTACGCCTGGTTAACGGCCTTGAGGAACGCCTTGGAGGTGATGGTGGAAGCGGTGATGGCATCCACGTCGCCACCCTCCTTACTGACGGCGAGCGGCTGCTCCGGGTTCTTTCCGATGATGCTCGCCTTGCCATCCTTCTGGAACCACTTGTCGGCCTTGGCACCCAGTCCGGGTGTCTCAGCATGCTCCAAGAGGGTGTAACCCAGGATTTCCCCATCGGGGTTGAAGCCTACCAGCACCTTGAGGTCTCCTCCGAAGCCGAGGGTGGTGGACTCGATGGCCGCGCCAAGTTCCTTGCCGGCTGCGTCAGCCACCTTGTGCACGATGAAAGTGTATTCCTTGTTGTCGATGGTCTCCCTCACCGTGTCATTGGCGGTGACAGTGAGTTGCGGACTCATCATGACAGCCTTGATGCCGTCGGCGAGTGCCTTCTCCGCCTGCTGCGAGATGGGTCCCTCTGTGACATGGTTGACGAAGGCGAGGATGCCGCCCATGACGAGGCACACAGCCACGAGCACACCCACCATGTTGACTAATGTGGATTCTAACTTTTTCATTTCTTGACTACCTCCCCAAATCGTTTAGGTTTGACGTAAGTATTGATGAGCGGCGTGAACGCATTCATGATGAGAATGGCAAACGACATTCCCTCGGGGTAGGAACCCCAGTTGCGAATGACAACGGTGAGCAGTCCGATGCACACTCCGTAGATAAGCTGTCCCTTGTGCGTCATGGGCGAGGTGACATAGTCGGTGGCCATGAAGATGGCTCCGAGCATGAGACCACCGCTGAGGATGGCGGACACGGGGTCGGCATAGTAGGGGCAGGCCAGATGGAGCAGTCCGCAGAAGACGAAGACGGTGGCGATGATGCTCACCGGGATGTGCCAGGTGATGATTTTCTTCCACAGCATGTAGGCCAGGCCGAGGAGAAGCGCCAGTGCACACACCTCGCCGATGGTTCCCGCTCCGTCAGGCACGTTGCCCAAGAGCATCGCGAAGGAGTCGGGTAGTTCGTTGAGATAGGAGGCTTGTTCCGTCTTGACGGCCATCTTCATGATGCTGAGCGGCGTGGCTCCTGTGGTGGCGTCGGCGTAGCTTGCGAGCTGTCCCACCTGCGGCCATGAGGTCATCTGTGCCGGGAATGAGACGAGGAGGAAGCAACGCCCGACGAGGGCCGGGTTGAAGGGGTTGCACCCCAAGCCGCCGAAGGTCATCTTTCCAATGCCGATGGCCACGAGTGCGCCGATGATGATAATCCACACGGGCAGGTTGGAGGGCAGGTTGAAGCCCAAGAGCAGTCCGGTGAGGATGGCTGAGCCGTCGGCGATGGACGTGGGCCTCTTGAGCAGGTATTTGGTGATGGCCCATTCGAAAAAGACGCATGCCGCCACGCTTGCCGCGCAGACGATGGCCGAGCCGATGCCGAAATAGAGGAACGACACGAGCAATGCCGGCACCAGGGCGATGATGACTCCATACATGTTGCGCTCCACGGTGTCGGAGCCGTGCGCATGCGGAGAAAGTGAAACGATGAGTTTTGCCATATTTTTATTCTTTATTTCTTAGCGTTCCGGGCCCTGATGATGCCCATTACTGTAGATTTTCCCAGACGTATGTTGTCGAGCAGCGGACGGTGTGCCGGGCATGTGAACATGCACGAGCCGCACTCGATGCAGGAAGTGATGTCCTCTGCCTCCGCCCTCTCCCACAGGTGCAGGTTGGAGACCTGGGCAAGGAGGTATGGTTCGAGCCCCATGGGGCATGCGCTGACGCATTTGGCGCACCTGATGCACGGATGCGGCTCCTTTCTGACGGCCTCCTCGCCGCTGATGATGGTGATGCTGTTGGTGCCTTTGCACACCGGCACGTCGATGGAGGTGAGCGCCCTTCCCATCATGGGGCCTCCGGCAAGCACCTTGTTGTCGCCCTCTGGCATGCCACCGCAGGCCTCGATGAGGTCCTTCATCGGCGTACCCATCCTCACGAGGAAGTTGCCCGGGTTGGCGAGTAGTTTGCCGGTGACGGTGGTGTAACGCTCGAAGAGCGGCTTGTTTTTCATCACCGCCTCATAGACGGCGTATGCCGTACCCACGTTCTGGACGATGGCACCCACGTTGACGGGGATGGCCGGTGGTGCCGGCACCTGTCGTCCAATGACGGCATCGACGAGTTGCTTTTCACCTCCCTGCGGATATTTCTTGGCGAGCGGCACGATTTCAATGTCATTGCGCCCGGCGGTCTTCTGCTCGAAGATGCGGATGGCTTCGGGTTTGTTGTCCTCAATGCCGATGTACCCCTTGTTCACCTTGGCGGCCTTCATAAGGAGTTCGAGACCCACGAGGATCTCGTCGGCTTTCTCCACCATGAGGCGGTAGTCGGCAGTGATGTATGGTTCGCACTCCACGCCATTGATGATGATACATTCAGCCTTGGCGGTGGGCGGTGGGCAGAGTTTGATGAACGTGGGGAAGCCTGCGCCGCCCATGCCGGTGATGCCGGCTGCCTTCACCTTCTCCACGATGATCTCCGGCGTGAGTTCCGGGTGCGCTTCGAGTGTCTCAAGTTTGTCGGAGCGGTCGATGCCCTCCTCCCACTCGTCGCCTTCCACCTTGATGATGATGGCGGGCTTGAGGTATCCCGTGGCATCGATGGCGTTGTCGATTTTTAGCACGGTGCCGGAAACGGATGAAAAGATGGGAGCAGAAACGAAACCTCCGGCCTCGGCAATCATCGTGCCCACCTTCACCTTGTCGCCACGAGCGACGACGGGTTTAGCCGGAGCGCCGATGTGCTGTGAGAGCGGGAAGACAGCCTGCTGGGGCAGTGCGGCGGCTATGGTCATCACCTCCGCCGAAATCTTGTTTTCTTCAGGGTGTACGCCACCCATACTAAACGTGTGCAGTTTCATGCTTGTTCCTCCTTTCTTCCGGGTTGTTGGATGGTTTTCTCATTCTCAGCGGCCTGCACCTTGGTGGCTGTCTCCACGGGCTTGACGGGTTGTGCCGCCGATGCACCGATGGCCTTTGGCTCTGCCGGCTTCTCTTTCCTCGGGGGGAAGTTGTAGGCGATGATGGCGCCGGTGGGGCATGCAGCCTCGCACTTGCGGCACATCTTGCATTTTTCAGGGTCGATGTAACTGAGGTTGGCGTTGATGGTGATGGCCTCAAACTTGCACTCCTTGAGGCATTTTCCGCATCCTATGCAAGCAGCCTTGCAAGCCTTCTTCGCCACCGGTCCCTTGTCCTTGTTGACGCACTGCACATAAATCCTGCGTCCCTTTGGCCCGCGCTTCCTCAACTCGATGACACCACGGGGGCAAGCCTTGACACATGCACCGCAGGAGGTGCATTTCTCCTCGTCCACCTCCGGGATGCCGGTTTGCTCGTTGATGACGATGGCCCCGAACTGGCAAGCCGCCACGCAGTCGCCACATCCCAAGCAGCCATAACCACAGCCGGTCTCGCCGGCACTGCAGGCGTGCATGGCGGAACAAGTGCGCAACCCGTCGTATTGAACCGTCTTGGGGCGGTTCTCGCAAGTGCCGTTGCACCTGACCACGGCCACCTTTGGCTCGGTGTTGGCCATGGCCATTCCGAGCAAGTCGGCCACTTTGGTCATCACCTCGGTGCCTCCCACCGGGCACGACAGTCCGTCGATGGAGCCAGCATCAGCTCCCTTGACGAGGGCGTCAGCCAGTCCTGCGCATCCGGGGAAGCCGCACCCGCCGCAGTTGGCTCCGGGGAGTTGCTCCATCACCAATGGCAGCCGGGGGTCTTCCTCCACAGCAAACTTCTTGGAGCAGACGTAGAGGATGACGGCTGCTATCAGGGCAATCCCTCCAAGGACGATTACTGCACTAAAAATGAAATCCATAATGTTTGTTTTGGTTGATATTGGTTACTGATTTATGACGAACGAGAATTTCCGTGCCAGGCGATGCTCCATGCTGTGCAGGAGGAAATAGTATGGCACAAGGCTTGCCAAGGCGATGATGGCGGCGAGACCTTCGTCGCCGGTGACCCACAAGGTGACAGCCAAGACGGCCACGAGGATGACGAACGGCACGATGAAGGCGAGAACAACGGCCCTGCGACCGGTGGAGGGTGTGATGGACACCACGACGGCGTCGCCCGGTGCGTAAGCGGCAGCGGCACGTCGGTCCACCACCTCCACCACCTTCTCCTTGCTTTCGGCGGCGCTGCAGTGTCCGGCCACCTTGCAGGCGGCACAGGCAGAGGTTTGGACGATGCGCACCCTGACGCTTTCGCCCCTCACCTCCTCAACAATTCCCTCGTGCGATATTCTGCTCATGGCTTTTGCGTGTAGGCACACGGTGTTGTTTTTCACTTTCGCAAGGGCGGTCACGCCCTTGCTCCCGTGTATTCATCTGCAAAGATACGTCAAAAAAATGAGTTTTCAAATAAAAAAGAGCAAGTAGTTGAAGTTTTTCTTCGCAATCGTTTTCAAGACATGTCACTTGACGTTTGCCACCCGTATTCCCACGCTTGTTTCTTGTTTTTGCAGATATTGGTAAAGGGTGAGCGAATCGTCGATGACTTTCTTTTTACCTGATGATGCATGCATGAGGTGCAGTCCGTCGTCGTGCCACACAGCAAAACCTACGTGGGAGATGTCGAGCCCCTTCTTGTTGGTGACGATGCCAATGATGTCTCCGTCGTGAATGCAGTCCTTGTAGCGTTTCGAGTTGGCAAGCTGCGCCTTGGGAATGTATTGGAACTTGCTTTGGTTGACTTTTTTCTCCAATGCCTTGATGCCGGGCAGCCACTGCGGGTGTGCTTTGAGCATATTGTAATTAGACACATGGGTGGACATGAAGTCCACGTGGGGCGTGCGCGTGGCCGACAATGGCGCTTCGGGCAGTTTGGCCTCTTGTAGGAGACCGTCCTTGATGTTGTCGTCAAGCCAGATGGTGAAATAGTGTTGACGTGAAGTGTAAGCCACCTCCCCGCCGATGTACCTCACGTCTGCCAGAGCCTGACAGAAGTCGTCAAAAGTGGTCTTGTCTCGCTTGACACACAGTGCGAGGGCCAGCACGTTCTCCACATAGGTGGTGCAGTCGAGTTCCCCGAGGTTGATGACGAGTCCCTCTTCCTTGTCTTTGTCGAGCGTGCCACCCACATAAACCTGCCCGAGGAATTTCTTGGCGAAGAACAGCATGAGGTTCGTCTCCATTGGTTGTGCTGCTCCTTCTTTCAAGAGTGCTTCGACACGCTTCTTGTCATCGGGATTTTTTATGAGCACTTGGTATTGGGGGCGATTGGTTGCGTCAGCACTCTCGTCGGTCTGTATTTCCATGGTAGAGGCCGCAGCGGCACTCTTGTCCGCCTTGGGAGCTTGCTGGCTGCACGAGGTGATGGCCACCCCGACAAGCAGTAATGTAACAAAGATTTTTCTCATTGTCCTGATTGTATTTTATGTGATTTCTTTCTTCCGAAATTGATGCCAACATACACCTTCACGTTTCCGAAATAGTTGCTGGTGGCAAAGCGCGACTTGCTGTAGTTGTAGGAGTGAACGACCCCGTAGGCTCCAAAATACCATTTGGAGTCGTTCCAGATGACACCGAGCCTCCCCACCCCGTCGAAATTGAAGTTGCTGATGGAGAAGTCATCGAGGAAGAAGTTGATGGGGTCGTGGTTGCCGGAGGAGTGCTTGTATGCGAGGGAGGCGGACAGGGAGGCGGACAGGAGCCAGTTGCGCGAGAACACCCAGTTGTAGCCATATCCGGCGGAGGCAGAAACGTCGGTGTATTTGATTTTGTTGAAGAGCAGTCCGCTGTCCAATTTTTCCGAGAGTTCGGGACTTGCCGTCTCCAATGCCTGTTGCAGTCTGTGGTAGTCGAGGTCGAGGGTGTGCCGTGTATATCCCCCTCCGAACATGAACGAACCGGCGCTCCTTCGCTGGCATGAGCTCTGGCTGAAGGCCGCCGGGTAAGAGAACTTGCGGTGGTTGACGATGTAGTATCCGTTGAGACCTGTGATGCTGACGTTCAGTCCGTCGAAGGGGATGCCGGTGACCGTGTTCTCCCCATCGCCCAAGTCCCATGAGCGTATGCGGTAGTCATGGCCGGACTTCCTATAGAAAAAGTCGATGCCAAGCATGGATGTATAAACGCTGAGGTCGAGCTCCCGCTTCTTGTTGGCGCTGATGTATGCCAGGTCGATGGTGTATCCCCAGAAGAGGAGGCTCCACCCGATGTAGGGTCCTACCTTGATGTTCGCCTCCGGCGAGAAGCGCACCGTCTGCCCCGAACTACTCCTGATGCGGTAGGACTCGAAGGTGTATGTGGACATAAAGGTGGTGGTGAACTTGTAGTGCTGCGGTTCGATGAACGCGGTGTCGATGTTGTTGAACTCCTTCACCACACCCACCAGTCCATCGACAGCCTTGCCCACAAAGGTTTTCTTTTTGGGAATGCTGTCGTCTTGCGCGAGCATGTGCATCGGCAATGCGACAAAGAGGGCTATGGCGAGCAGTCGGAACATCAGAACTTGCCGAGGATGCGGTCGAGCACCCAGTTGACAGGCGTGGCGGACACGCTGGTGGCGTTGCACACGTCGATGCCCTGGAGGTGTTGTATGACGGCCTTGATGATGGGGAGTTGCACGTAGGGCGGGTTGGGCACCTCGATGGTGGTGGCTCCAGCAGTATTGAAGAGTTGTATGGGTTCGTAGTTGAAGACAGAGAAGAGGACGATGCCCTTGTCTCCGATGACCTCGATGCGGTCCTCCCTTGCCGCCTCATGCCCCACGAAGCACCAAGAGCCGCTTCCGGGCAGACCGTTCTCAAACCTGAAGCAAGCGCTGAGGGTGTCCTCAGGCTGGTAGAGCCCACCTCTGTTGGCGCAGATGCCCTTGGCGTCAACGATGACCCCGAAGAACTCCTGGAGCAAGTCGAGCTGGTGTGGCGCCAGGTCGTAGAAATACCCTCCTCCTGATATTTCGGGCCTCAACCTCCACGGCAGTTGTTCCGGCTTGGTGTAATCGATGTCGCGTGGCGGACATGCATACCTCACCTGGACGTTGATGACCTTTCCTATCTCTCCATTCTTGATGATGTCCCTCACCTTTTGGAAATAGGGGAGGTACCTCCTGTAATAGGCCACGAAGCATGGCACACCGGTCTGTTCGCTCACCCTGTTGATGCGCGCACAGTCCTCGTAGGTGGCAGCGAGCGGTTTCTCCACATAGACGGGCTTGCCGGCCTTCATGGCCATGATGGCGTATGTGGCGTGGCTTGACGGCGGTGTGGCGACGTAGATGGCGTTGACATCGGGGTCGTCGATAATTTGCTGTGCATCAGTGTACCACTTGGCGATACCATGTCTCACGGCGTATGAGCGCGCCCTGCGCTCCGTGCGGCTCATAACGGCCACGACCTTCGAACCTTCCACCTCGTTGAAGGCCGGCCCGCTTTTTTTCTCCGCCACCTCGCCGCATCCGATGAAGCCCCATTGTATTCTTTTCATATCTTGTCAGTTGTTGGACGGATGCTGTACTCGCATCCGCAGTATTGTTGGTTGTAGAAGTCAAACTCCCTTAGCAGTTGGTTCCGCCGCTCGTAAAGCCCTCCCTTGCGCCAGTTCTGTGCCCAAAAGGTGGTGCCAGGCACCTCCTGCTGCGCCTCCAAGCCGGCGGCGTTCACCTGTTCGATGCTCTTCCACCGAGAAGAGGCGAGCGTGGTGGCGAAAAAGCGGAGTTCCCTGCGCCTTGCCTCAAGGGCTGTCGCCCTGAGGCGCATGAGGAAGCACTGGTAGCAGCGCCTTCCTCTCTCCGGCTCCTGCTCCAACCCTTTGGCGCAGAGGAGCCATGATGCGTGGTCGTAGTCGCCATCGACCCACTCCACCCCCAAGGCGTCGGCGTGTCGCTTGCTCTCCTCCTTGCGCTTGTCATACTCCTCACGGGGGTGTATGTTGGGATTGAAATAGTATATCACAGGGGTGACGCCGTGGTGGAGCATCCACTCGACGATGGCCGAGGAGCAAGGAGCGCAACAGGCGTGGAGCATCACCTTTGAGGCTCCCTCCGGCACTTGTATGGCTTGTCTTTTCTCCGCCATCACTTGATGAAGCGTTTGAGCGACTTGTCCCCCACCCTCTCGATGACGACGCCCTTGGCGGGATGCCGCAGTTTACGTCCGGCGATGTCGTACCACGTCTTTTCCTCCGTCGTCGCCATACTCACCGCATCCATTCGGTCTGGGTTGTCCATCTCCACCATGTCGGCAAAGAAGAAGAGGTCGTATTCCTCAGAATAAAAACCCTTCTTGAGCATGTAACCGGCGGCCTTGCCGGGTAGGACGTGCAACAGGCACTGCTCCATCACCGCACCGCTCTCATCGAGGAAGGAGAAGGGCTGCAACTGCTCATCGGAGATGTCGTCGGCGAAGAGGTAGAGGTGCTCCAATCCCTCGCAGTAGTCGATGACCAGGTCGCCCACCTTCTCAATGCCCTTGCCCAAGACGAGTGTGTTGATGCCGATGGCGTATGCGAAAGCTCCGTCACCAATGGTACGCACATGGTCGGGGATATATACCTCCGGCATACCCATGGCCCCTGAAAGGGCGTAGGGGGCTATCTCCACCACCGTCTCGGGCAGGAAGAGTTCGTCAGCCATACACGGGACGTAGCAGAGGGCGGTAAGTTCCTTGTTAAAGAGCTGTCCATGTTCGTCGGCAGTGTAACGCGGATTCGCCTCGTCCACCTCAATCGCTGCAAGTGCTGTGTTGAAGAGGAAGGCACCACCCTCGATGTTTTCCACGGAAGCCGGTATGTGAATGTCGGTCAAAGCGCCCTCCTCGCCCAATGACAAACCGAAAGCTCCGAAGGCGATGCTGCGCAATCCCTCGTTGAGGGCTACGGCAACAAGCGACGTGCAGTTGAAAAACGCGAGGGAATCGATGACCTCCATGGAAGCGGGCATGGAGACCGTCTGGAGGTATCGTGCGTTGTAAAAGGCACTTGATGCGATACGACTCACGTTGTCAGGGATGATGTAGTCGATTTGTTCGAGCGCCGGCGGAAAGGTGACGAGCGTGTCGCGTGAGTCGGAGAACAACACGCCATCCTCAGAGGAGTAGTAGGGATTATCCATTCCCACGTAGAGTTCCTTCAATGCGTTGGCCGTGTAGAAGACGACGGGGTTGAAGTAGTGGAAGCGCACGCCAAGGTTGATGACCTCCAAACTGTCGTCGCCGAGGATGAGGGAATTGTCGATGGTCTCGACGGCGTCACCCAAAGTCAGTTCCTTGAGGCGCGGCATCTGTTGGAAGGCCCCGGTGCCGATTTCCTCCACACCGTCGGGGATGGTGAGGTAGGTGACGTTGTCGCACCCCACGAAGGCCCCGTAGCCGATGGAGGTCACCGTGGGGGGAATGTCGATGTATTGCAAGTTGCTGCAACTGGCAAGCGCCAAAGAGTCGATGGCTACAAGGGTGGCGGGGAGTGCGATTTGTTCGAGATTGCGGCAGTTGTAGAGGAAGCAGGTGCCAAAGCGTCCGAACTGGGTGGTATGGTCCACGCCGTAGAGGTTGATGTATGGCTCGTCGGAATCGACGACGTATGCGTCGGCCAGGTCCAAGACCTTCAGTTTTCCATCTGTGGGCTGGGCATAGCCTTTCACACCGCACATGTCGCGCAAGAACATCATGTCGGCACCGTTGATGGGGCCGATGACCTTCATCGACGTGGTTCCGTATTTGGCCTCCTCGGAGATGTCAGCCACGACTTCCTCCAACGTCCCGGCCTTGACCAACTCCACGTACAAGTCATATTGCGCCCTGACGGTGTTGACGCACAGCGTGGCAAGGAGCAAAAGAAACAGGTGTCTTCTCATAAGTAGTCATTCACATTGTATTAAATAATGGTGTGGGGCATTGATTCTGATTTTCACAAAATGGCTTTCCACCATGCAAAAATAGGATTTTTTGTCGAAAGCCGCAAATTTTTAACAAAGAAATAGGGGATGGCAAAATTTGGCAACTACTCTGGCCTTGTACAATGTGGTCATTATTGAAGCGCTGAAAACATCAACTTACTGAACTTTCTCTCATCTTATCTATCAAGAATGAGAGAATTTTTCAATATGATTATTCGCATCTTTCCTCAAGTGATTTCCAAAAACGCCAAGATGACGAGTGCCGAACATTCGCCCTACCGGGCGAGCGGATGGACATAAAGTCCACCCCTACAGTTGCACCAGGTTTTGGAACGGATTTTTGGAGTTGGGATCCAACATCGGGGTTTAACGCGAATTTAGGATGCGTCTCGGAATCAAAAATAAATCACGGATTTATTTTGTACTTCGCTCGACTTTCACTAATTTGCTAACGCGAATTTAGGATGCGTCTCGGGAATACAAATAAAAACTGCGTTTTTTATTTGGCATTCCGCTCGACTTTCACTAAATTTGCAACCATCATCCCTGCTGAGAGTTGGCGGGGAGACAAAAACAACACCAAGAACTATGAAACAACTGAAAATCCTTACGGGCTTGCTCGTCGCCATGTTGGCAGCACAGCCTATGGCCGCCACCGACTACCTCACATTCCTCACCCCTGATCGCGGCTTTACAGAGGTGACCACATTTGATGGCTTCATTACTGAAGACACCTACTACTACCTCATTGCGCCGGATGAAGACCACAGCCTCATGGTGGGCATCGGCACCTACGAGGCAAAGCCCTCCTGGGCCGGCACCGACACCAAAGCCCTACGCTACGTGACGGCCAGCGAGCAACAACTGCTGCGCACGTCCAACTATTTCACCATCGAGAATTCAGGCCCCTACATCGGGTTACGCAATGTGGTTTACGCCTCCGACCTGATGCAGACCCATAACGATGCCGGTTTCATGTATGTCAACACCTTCACCGACCCTTCATTGGACGAGTGGAGCTACCTGACCCCCTCCTACCAGGATGGCTATTGGCTGTTGGAAAGCGGCAAGTACCCCCTTTCTGGTGGCAACTACTACTCCGGCTACCTTGGCCCTTGGAACAAGATCGTGGCGGTGGGTGAGGCCATCGCTCTCAACCGCAAGAACACGACGGACGACGAGGCCGGACATTACCGCTTCTTCCGCATCAAAAAAAGTGACTACCTCAAGCTGACACGCCAACTTCTGCAAACAGCGAATAGCTCCACACCTGTCGATGCCACCGGTCTCATCAATAACCCCTCCTTCGAGACGGGCGATGGAACGGGTTGGACATTCATCGGAAAAAACGCCGACAACACAGAATTTGCTGTCAGAAGCGACTACACGATGACAGGGAAAGAGGGCCACTTCCTTTTCAACGCCTACCAATGGTGGGCCGAAAACATTGCCATCAGCCAGACGGTGGAAAACGTACCCAGCGGCATCTACGAACTGAAAGCCGTGGTGGCGACATGGGAGAACCGTGAAGTGTATGCCACCGTCAATGGTACGACGGTGACCGCAGCGGGCAGGGGCGCTGATGAAGGCATCGAAGTGACCATCCCCCTCAACGTAGGCAGCAACAGGCTGTTGAGCATCTCCATCGGCAGCACCGGCCAATGGTGGTTGGAAGGGCATAAAGATGAAACGCAGACGTTCTTCAAGGCCGACGACATCCGCCTCACCTGCCAAGGAGTATATCTTGACGGAATGGCCGTCCCCCTCCCCAACGACAACGTCACGCCGCTCGCCGCCGGTCAATGGTATTACTACGATGCGGCCTACCACACCCAATACCTGCTTCGCGGCAACATCACCGACATGGTGTATAGCACCGACGGCACACGCTTCTCCACAGACATCACCACACAGCCCGTGGAAAGACATCTGACCTTCGATGCAGGGCGAGTGTATTTCAAAACCACGCAAACCGGCGCCACGCTCTCCATAGAAGCGGAGAAAGAGGTGGAGGAAAGCACGTTCACTGCAGTCGCACTCAATGTAGATGGCCTTCCCCAAAAAGTTGCCTTCGTGACCATCAACGAGGACGGCCCCGGCTCCGACGGCACCAAACTCATCAGCCAATACCTCAAAGCCAAGGACTACGACTTCATCGGCGTGAGTGAGGATTTCAACTACCATGGTTCGTTGATGAGCGAACTGGACGATGACGACTACTACAGCAGCGGCACCGTGCGGGCGACTCTCAGCCTCACCGACCTCAGCATCCCCTTCGACACCGACGGCCTCAACCTCATTTGGAAAAACAGCACCTGCTCTGCCTCCAACGAGAGTTGGATGCGATGGAAGGAAACAACCAGCACCGACGGCAACCAATACGTGAAAAAGGGCTACCGCCACTACGACATGACCTTGGCCAACGGCTGCGTGTTCGACGTCTATGTGCTGCACATGGACGCCGGCGACGCCATCTCATCCCGCGAAAAGCAATGGAAACAACTTGCAGAAGCCATCAACACCGCCACAGCCGACCGCCCCAAACTGGTGCTTGGCGACACCAACAGCCGATGGACACGCGAGGAAATCCATGCAAATTTCTTCTCATTGCTCAGCAACTACAACGTGTCGGACACATGGGTGGAACTGTGCCGGAACAACCAATACCCCAACACGTCCATGGGAGACCTCACCAACCAAACAGACCCTGCCAACTTTGCCAACTACGAGGTGGTAGATAAAATCATCTACCTCAACCCGAAAACCAGCAACACCTTGCAACTGAAACCCCTGAGTTTCAAGTTAGAGCAGGACTACACCTACGGCACCGTGGAAGGCACCAACAACACCAAGGCCTTGGGCGACCATAGGCCCGTCGTGGTGGAGTTCAACTGCCTGAAGGCTGGCAACAACAAGCACCTCATGGGCGATGTCAACCGTGACGGCGTCATCAACGTCTCCGATGTCACAGCAGCAGTCAACATCATCCTCAGCGAAGGGAACTTAAGCCCCGACCTCTATGACTTCGTGGCCGCCGACGTCAACTTGGACGGCCCCATCAGTGTCAGCGACGTCACTGCCCTCGTCAACATCATATTAAGTGAAGGGAATTAGCCTTTCGGCGAAATGGCGTTATCTTCCTAATCCTAAGGAGTTTTCACAACCACCCCGCCCCCTCCTTATCCTAAGGAGGGGTACCTACCCACCCCCCGTCCCCCTCTCGACATCGGGAGGGGGCTCAACCGCTCCTACTCGTCGCTCTTACATTAAGGTATGCTCGCACCATCAAAGGTGCGGCATCATTTCTTACGCAACAGAGTTGCGATTTTCTATGGGCTTCGCCCACCAAGCGTGAGTGCCTTCAACCGAAGGCCAAAGGGTCGGGTGATTGTTTACGCAACAAAGTTGCGATTTTTTAGGGTCATAGAAACATGGGGATAATAAAAACAAAAAAAGCGATGACCTTCTCAGGCGACCGCTTCGAATCTTCAATAGGTATTAGTTTTTTTTAAGGTAAAAAGATTGTTTTCAGGATAACGATGCAAAGGTAAAGGTTTTTTTCCAACAGCCAAAAAGATTTAAACAAAATTTTTTAGTGTTTGGCGGCTGTGCGCCCACACAATCAAAAAATTAACAAATTTTACACATTTTCTCAGTGCAATCGATTGAAAAAAGGCTAAAAAAAGTCAATTATTGATGGATATCAAGAGCCGCTGTGCGTTGTGCGTTTTTCGGCTGTTTTCGGGGGTGGGGGTGACAGAGACGTAAGTTGCATGTGCATCACATTTCCCTTTCGATGATTTCGAGGCACATTCTTGAGTTGTGGTAAGGGCATTTCCAGAAGCCGGCCTTGTCATCGCAACGGTTGATGTTCCCTTCCGGGTCGCAACTCCACCACCATTCGCCCCCTTCCCCATCGATGAGGTGGTCCTTGATGTACTGCCAGCATCGCAGGGCTTTATCCAAAGCCTCCTCATCGCCGAAATACTGGTAGATGTTGTAGAAGCCTACGACGGCCTCCGCCTGCACCCACCAGTGGCGGTCGGTATCTACATAGCCGGTATCGAGGTTGGCCTCGTGCACCATGGAACCGTCGTCATTGAGACCCTTCTCCGCAGCCTTTGCCACCATCTTCACGATTGGCTCCACCTTTTCCAACACCTCCTTGTCGTCCAAGACGAGAGCCGCCTCGTGCAAGAGCCACGAACACTCGATGTCGTGCCCGTAACTCTCCAACGCTCCAGCACCCCTTGTCCAGTCGTTCTCAAAAAAGAGGTCGAGGTGATGTGTCTGCGGGTTGAGGATTTTTTCAGCGAAGATGTCAATGAGGTTGCGGATGGCTCCTTCAACACGGATGATCCTCTCCAAATCAAGGGAAATATCCACCATCTGCACAGCCCCGACAACCGGCAGGTAGTCGTATGGTGCGGATGACTTCAGTTCCTTGAGGCAGCGGTAGAGGTTGGTATAAGGCTCGATGATGTGCAAGTGGGTGTTCTGCGACTTGGGGAAATTGGCGTCAAGTTCGGAGAGACGCATATCCTCCATCTTTCCCCACTCCCGTGTGCAAGCCTCAATGTATCCGTTGTTTTCGGTGTCAAAGGCGTGGTCCTCCATGCAGTAGAACAACTCCAATGCATAGTCAAGCGCCTCGCGGTCACCCGTTGCACGTACAAATTCCGACAGGCCATAGATGGCAAATCCGATGGCATAGAACTGCTTCTTTGTATCCAAGGGTTGCCCTTTGCAGTCCACGCTCCAGAACACGCCGCCGTATTCGCTGTCATAGAAATGGTCGATGAGGTATCGCTTGGCCCTGTTGGCCGCCTCCAAGTATTCGGGTTTCCTCAACACGCGGTAGGCAGCGGAGAAGGCCCAGAGGATGCGAGCGTTGAGTATCGCCCCCTTCTCTGCATCGGGATGCAACACCCCCTGTCCGTCCATACGACCATAAAAGCCGCCGTTCTCCTCGTCCACCATGTGGTTGAGCCAGAAGTTGAGGATGTTGTTTTCCAAGACATCCCCAACCTCCGCTTTCAGTTTCTTCACGACCTTGGCCATGCTCCTACTTCTTGATGGGGTAGAGCTTCAGCAGATACATCATGATGAGCACGATGGCTGCGGGGAAGAGGGAGAACAAGGCCCACACCATGCTGCGCACGGCCTCCATGTCGGTGATGGTGATGACGGTCTCGCCAGCGGCATTTGTTCCAGACTGGAAGCCCGACCACCCGAGGAAGAGTGCGACAAGCGAACCAGAGATGGCCGTTCCGAATTTCTGCGCCATGGTTCCCGAGGAGAAGATGAGGCCGGTGGAAGACGTTCCGTTCTTCTCCGTGGCATAGTCGGCCACGTCGGCATACATCGACCACAACAGAGGCGAATAAAGCCCCACTCCCACAGAAGTAAAGACCACGATGGCCACCAACACCCAGATATACTTGGGGTCCATAGGGACGAAGAAGAATGCTACGGAGAACACCAAGCAGATGATGGCCGCCACGATGAAAGCCTTTTTCTTAGAACCCATCCACTCCGTGAACTTGGGCGACAGTCCGCCGAAAATCATACAAGTCACCTCACCAAAAGTCATGAAGACGGTATAGTTGATGATGAGACCGCTCACAGTGACATCTCCATGCAGGCAGTATTCCATGAGATAACCCGCCACGGCGTATCGGAAACCGTTGAAGAAATTGGTGCAGATGCCGATGAGGGTGAGATAAATCCACGGTTTGTTTTTGAAGAGGTCGGCAAACGGCTTGAAGGAGAATTTCTCCGCCCTGACGGGCTTTAGCCTCTCCTTGGTGAGCAGTCCGCAAGCCAGCGTCATGAGGGTGGCCACGATGCCGAAACATGCACCGAGAACGGCATACTGGTGTTGGTCGGAGCCACCCACCATCTTCTGCAAGTAGGGGAAGGAAAGGAGGGTGATGAAGCCCATGGCGTAGGCCCCCACCATGCGGAAAGACGAAAATTGATTTTTCTCATTGTCATCTTCGGTCATCACGCCGAGCAATGATCCGTAAGGCACATTGACCGCCGTATAAACGGCCATCATGAGCAGATAGAGCGTATAGGCATAGATGCGCTTGCCCACGGGGCCGAAGTCGGGCGTGTAAAGCAACAATGCGAAGATGAGGCCGAGCGGCACGGCTCCGAAGATGAGCCATGGCCTGTAGGTGCCCCATTTGGACTGTGTGCGGTCGGCCAGACTTCCCATGAGCGGGTCTGTGACGACGTCGAACATCCTTGCGATGAGCATGAGCGTGGCGGTATCTGCCACGGTAAGTCCGAAGACATTGGTGAAGAACAGGGGGAACGCGATGGACATAACCTTCCAAGTGATGCCGCCCGCAGCGGCGTCGCCCAGTGCATATCCGATTTTTTCTTTTAATGTTGCCATTGTGTGTAATTTTTATGATTTTAATGTGTGAGCTATGGGAGTGATGGTAGAGCCTTACAAGATTTCGCGGTTTTTGGCGATGAGTTTCTTGATGGTTTCCACGGAAGCGGCGGTATATAGGCCGTCCTCCGGGGTGTTCATGCAATAGTCGATGAGTTGGTCGATGGTGGAGGTGGCCACATGCATGCGCGTGTCGCTGGAGGCGTAGTAGATGAAGACCTTCCCGTCTTCGTCGGCGATCCAGCCGTTGGCGAAGACGACATTCATCACGTCTCCAATGTACTCCCAACCCTCTGGGACAAGGAAATACCCTCCTGGCTGTGCGATGACACGTGTGGGGTCGTCGAGGGCCGTCATGTACATGTAAAGCACATAGCGCAGACCGCTGGCACACCCACGTACTCCGTGCGCTAAATGCAACCATCCCTTGTCGGTCTTGATGGGATGAGGCCCCTCCCCGTTTTTCACCTCCATGATGGTGTGATAGTGCCTGGGGTTGATGATTTTCTCCTCCTTGATTTCCGCGTGTGTGATGTCGTCCACCAACGCCCATCCGATGCCTCCCCCTGAGCCGGTGTCGATGAAGCCGTCCTGGGGTCTGGTGTAGAAGGCGTATTTCCCATCCACAAACTCCGGGTGAAGCACCACGTTGCGCTGTTGGCTCCGTGCCTTGAGGTCAGGCAGTCGCTCCCAGTTGACAAGGTCTTTTGTTCTGGCGATGCCCGCAGTGGCGGTGGCAGCCGAGAGATCCCCCGGTTTGGTGTCGTCGTGTCGCTCTGCGCAAAACACGCCATACACCCACCCGTCTTCATGCTGTGTGACGCGCATGTCGTAGATGTTGGTGGCAGGAATGACATCGTCGGGCATGGTGATTGGTTCGTCCCAAAAGCGGAAGTTGTCGATGCCGTTCGGACTTTCCGCCACGGCAAAGAACGACTTTCTGTCCGCTCCCTCCACCCGGACGATGATGACATACTTGCCTTTCCATTTGATGGCTCCGCTGTTGAGCGTGGCGTTCATCATGATGCGCTGCATGAGGAAGGGGTTGTCTTTCTCGTCGAAGTCATATCTCCAAGTGAGCGGTGTATGCTCAGCGGTGACGATGGGATATTTATATTTGGTGTAGATGCCGTTGCCCCCCTCCATGGGTTCGTTTTTCCTACTGAGGAGTTGTTCGTGGCACTTCTTTAGGGCTTCCACCCTCATTTTGAAATCATTCATGATGCCATAGGTTATTGATTTGGTGTTTCAAGAGATTGTCCGAAAGGTGTTTTCAGGGTTGTATTTCCTTGAGGAAGAGTGTGTTGTCCGCCTCATAGAGTTTTTTGAAATCCTCCGCGCTCTGTTGCGTGGGGTCGGGTGCGAAATACTCCACCTTGTCCGTTCCGCTATAGTTGCGCCATGTGAGGAAATAAGAGAGCGGGTATTTGTCCATGATGGGTTTCAGCACACGAGTCCACCAAGTGGTGTCGGGGATGTTCTTATACCCACATTCAGTCATGGCAAACAGTTTGTTGTTTTCCTTGGCAAAGTTGCTGATGAAATCGAGGTCGGCAGTGAGTTGCTTGACAAAGTCCTCCTCCGTCCCCCACTGGTAGGCATCCTCCCCGATAAGCCCCACGCGGTCGTTGCCGGGATAGCGTTGGAGGAAGCGTTGCTCATCCCATCCCCCATCGAGGTTGGGAGAGTAGCTCCACAGGAGGTTGTCCAACCCCTGTGCGTTGAGGAAATCCTGCAAAGTGTTCCACAACCCGTGGAATTGTTCGTCGGTGCAGAGTTTCTGGCCCCACCAGAACCACGAGCCGTTGTTCTCATGCCATGGTCTGAAGATGACGGGTATGGGTTTGCCGTCGTCTGTCTTGAGTGTCTTGAGGAAGTCGGCCACACGGGTCATCCACGTATTGAATTTCTCCTTGACGGAATCGTTTCCAAGGATTTGCGCCACCACGGTGGTGTCGCTCACGTCCCATGCGTCGCCTCCCGTGACGGGATTGCGCGGATGCCAACTGATGGTGACAATGCCTCCCCTCTGATGATGCTTGACAATGGCGTCATGTATGCGTGAGAACGCCACGCGGTCGAGGTTCTGAGAGTCGGCGAGTTCGATGCCCCCGAGGTCGAAACCCATGACGGCGGGATAGTCGCCCACCGTCTCCAAGACATCGCTTCGCTCCACTCCGGGCATGGTGTCTCCGTCCCATGTCAACCCATAGAAGGGGTCGTCCTGGTGTCCGTACATATAGCCTTTCTGCTGCAAGGCCTGCAGCCGGTCGAGCAGTTGCTCTGCTCCGGTTTTCATGGTCTCTGTCTTGTTGCACGCGGCAAGCATGATGGTGGCGATGGCCATCAAGATGATTTTTCTCATGTTATCTCAAGTGCATTTGTTCCAACAACCAATTCTCCCACTCGTCCCACTGCTCCTGATACCAGAAATGCTCTGTCATCTGATAGACGCTGAGCGTCTTAGGCGCGGTGACGACATTATAAACGGAGTATGCCGAGTTGGGCGGCACCACCTCGTCGTTATACCCAAAGGAGTACCATCCCGGACAAGTGACCCTTTTGGCGAAATTCACCCCGTCGTAATATCTCGCCCCCTCCACCTTTTTCATATCGGGTTTTTCCACGTTGTAGAAGTAGTGCGGCCATCCGCAGGCTTTCTTCTGGAGGGCGATTTCATAGTCACACATAGCGTCGTGCACGGGTGCGAGGAAGGTGATGCGCTTGTCGAGGGCTGCCACGGCGAGCGAAAGGAATCCCCCCTGCGAAGAACCCGTCACGCCCACGTCGGTGCCATTCCACTCCGGCAGCGATGCGATGTAATCCACGGCCCTGACAGCCCCTGTCACCACGCGCTTGTAAAAATTCTTGTCGGGTTGGTCGAGGTTGGTCTCCCAGTATCCGTCGATGGCCGCTCCGCACAAGTCCTGGTAGAATTCCCTGGGCATGGTGACGGTGATGCCATGGATGCCAATCTCAAGGGTGATGGCCCCTTGCGAAGCGGTATAGACGTCCCCGCTGTAGGGTCTTGCTCCAGCCCCCGGCACACGCAGCAGTGCCGGGTATTTCCCGGGCTTCACCGGCACGCACAGTATTCCGTAGATGCGGCTGTCGGGCTTAGTGTTGACAAAACTCACCTCATAGACATTGACGGTCTCCGTACACCTGTCCGGCAAGAGTTTCATACGTGGGTCGAGGGCATTCTGTCGTGCACTGGCGAGAGCCTTCCCCCAGAAATCATCGAAGTCGGCCGGGCATTGCGTGGCGGGCATGAGTTTCTCCGGCGAGAAGGCGGCGGTGCACATCCCCACATAGTCCTTTCCATCCACGTGGGCGGTGACTTTCAAGCGGTAGAAGCCCGGGGTCTTCATCGTGCCGGTCCATTTCATCGTCCCGTCGGAAAGTGTGACGTGTGTCTTTTTCACATCAGGATACATCACGGGACCCGCCTCGTAGTCGATGTCCACTTTGTCAAGGAGGGTTCCCGACTTGCGGACGTTGACGACGAAGTTGGCCTTTTCACCAACCACGTAGTTCCAATCCTTGTGGTCGGGCGTGACGCTGACGGTGATGTTGTATCCCCTGATTTGGGCTTGCAGGGGGATGATGATGGCGAAAAGCGCCAAGAGGGTTGTCAGTCTTTTCATCATTGAGAAATTATGATTAGAAAGTAACTCATTTTCCAATGCTTGCCATGCGGTCCACCTCCGCCTTGACCACCTTGAGGGTCGAGGTGTCCGTGGCGAAAACGGAGTTGAGGCCCTGGTCTTCCTGTGCCGGGTCCCCGGTGTAGTCGTCGCCCACCTGCCACTGGTTGTGCTTGGGATTGGCAAATCCTCCCCACCCCCAGAAGTTGCAGCCAGCGAAATACCCTCCGCTCTCCGCATTGTCGCCCACGAGCGAGAAAGTGAACTTGTAGAAAGCATCACGCCCCGTTGTCGGTGTGTCCTTGGTGAAAAGGAAGCCGTCGCGTGGGTACCCGAACTCCTCCATGACGAGTGGTTTCTTGATGCGGGCGCAAATATCGAGGTGGCGGTCGATGTAATCCTTTGCCTTGACACAACTGGAGTCCACATCCTCTACCAAGTGGTCCTTTCTCGCCCACGACCAGTTGAATGGCCAAAGGTGGATGTTGCAGTAGTCGATGTTCTTGTCAGAGCAGATGCGTTCCCAGGCGTCGAAGTCACCCTCGCATCCCCAAGCCCCCTCGCTTCCCACGGAGATGAGGTGGTTGGGGTCGATGCTTCTGATGAGTGCCGATGCCTCAGCGAGCCATTTCTCAAAAGCCAGCAGAGCCTCTTTACTAAACGCCCTTGGCTCGTTGCCTATCTGCCACGACATGATGGCCGGGTCGTCGATGTATTTCACCCCGGTGTATTGGTTGGTGCGCGAGATGATGAAGCGGACGTAATCATAGAAAAGTTGGTGTGCCTTCTCGCTATTAGCATATTTCTCCACGAATTGCATATAGGCCGGATAACCGTCCTCGTTGGGTCGCGGTGCCTTCCCCTCACCGGCATGCTCCAAGTAGAAGCCATATCCCCCACTCCACTCCCAAGCGTTGTTGAGGTAAAGCACGGCCACCATGTCGCGCTTGCCCATTTCCTGGAGCAGGAAGTCGAGGCCGGCCAAAATGGTGTCGTTGTATTCGCCGGGCCTCACCTGCAGGGTGGGCTCCACCTTGGTGGTGACCCCTCTCTCCCCATCGCTTCCCACGAGTACACGGAGGTTGTCGATACCCATCTCCTTCATGAAGTCCAACTCACGGCAAAGACGGTCGCGGTCGCCTCCCTGCCCCTCGCTTCCGAGGATGGCACCATACCAGAAATTGGTACCTACATAGTAATAGGGTTTGCCGTTTCTTATGAAATGTCCGTCGCTCACTCGCACAAAAGATGCTTCATGGGCGGCTTGTTGGTTGCAAGCGGCAAGTGTCATTGCCATGGCCAAAAAGGTGAGTAGTTTCTTCATTTTAGGGTAGGTTTGCAATTTTGTGCAAAAGTAGGGATTTTTTTGAGGATGTCATTGGAAGAGTGCATCTACGATGTCTGTTTCCGTCCATTCAAGTTCGTCACGGTCGCAGAGGCCCATCCACCAGAGGCCGGTGGTGTTGTACTGCTTGAATTTCTGCACCATGTATTGAGCGTATTTCACCCTTTCCGCCATAGCCGGGTGCTTACCGATGGCTCCGAACTCTCCAATGATGTAAGCCACACCGAGTTCTCCCGAGAAGCGCTTCTCTATCCTGGTGAAGATGTCGTCAATCTCCTGTTGGCAGGTGGAGTCAAACATATAGATGTACCACTGTTGGGCATCGGGATCGGTTGTGTCATTGCAGAACCAGTAGGGGTCATAGCTGTGAATGGATGCAAGGATGTGGTTGGGATGGATGTCATTGGGTATTTCCATTCCCGCCAGTTTTGCTGCAGAACTGCCGGATCCATAGGGATTGACCAAGAGGTTGCGGTATTCATTGTTTCCTCCAGTAGCCCTCACCACGTCCACGAAGTCCTGTTCCAACTTGTTCACTGCGGTGTAGCAAGCCTCGTCGGCAGGGTCGCCCCATTCTCCATTAGCACTGAGGATTTCGTTGAAAGCCTCGAAGACGAGACGGTCGTCATAGTCGCGGAAACGTGTGGCAATCTGTGTCCACAGGCTTTTGAATCGCTCGCTGATGGTGTCGTAGTTGTCCATGTCGGCCCTGAGCCACGAACTCTCCCCGTCGCCGGAGTCGTGCTGGATGTTAAGGATGCAGTAGCACCCTGCGTTGAGCACCATGTTGACCACCTCCTCCACACGGTTCATCCAGTCCTTGCGTATGGTTCCATTCGCATTGGCATGTATCCACCAAGTCACCGGCACGCGGATGGTCTTGAAGCCTCTCTCTGCGATGAAGTCGATGATTTCCTGAGTGGTTTCCGGCTGCCCCCACGATGTCTCGAAATCGTAAGGAGTCTTGTCCTCCGGGTCCCACCAAGAGCCAGATGGGTTGGCGTCGAGAGTGTTTCCCAAGTTGTACCCCATCCCCATGTTCTCCACGAACGTGAAGGAACTCATGAAGGGGTCGTTGGGGTCGAGGCCGATGCCATTTTGGTTGATGGTTATCATCTTGACAAGGGAGCCAGACTTGACGGAGAGTGTGGTGGCACGCTTCTCCCCCTCATTCTTCGCCACCTCGAGTTTGGTGTAGGAGAGTTTGTTGGTGTAGCCGTGACCTGCATGTACGGCGAGTTTCACCCACGTGGTATCTCCCACCTCCGCCGTCCAGTCTCCGTCGGCGTCGATGCCGATGATGGCCGTTCCCCTTCCCATGGAGAATTGGAGTTCGGATACCGGCTCGGCGTCCTTGGTGAGTTCTATCTTGCTGGCCTTGCCGGTGCGGAGGCCGTTGTCAATATTATTGTCGAGGTCGTCGCTGCAGCTGTAGAGCCCCATGCCCACGAGTGCCATCAGCACGACGCCAAAAGTTTTTCTTATTTTCATAACCGTATGTTTGAATGTTTATTTCTTCTTGTAGAAGATTCTCACATTGTCAATGCAGACATCGATGGCACCCTTTGCCATTCCTTGGTTGATGGACTGCAGCCGGAACTGGTTGATGCCGACAGTGACGATTTCAGCGTAGGTCAGTCCGGTGAAGCATGGGATGTTGCTCAACGGCATGACGTGGCGATACCATTTTCCCTTGAACGTCTCGTCGTTGATGTCGGCAAGCACCGGGTTGAAGAACTCGAAGACACCGGCTCCGTAGTCAACCCAGTTGAAATTGTCATACATGTTCTCCGAGTTGTCAAGGGGCTGTATCATGTACCTGATGTACCCAGAGAACTCACCGTTGTTGTAATCGCAGTTGTTGTCATAGACCTCCATGGCGAGATACACCTCGTCGGCAGTGGCCGTCTCGGGTATGATGTCAAACGATGGCAGTGCGAAAGAGTGGCCATCCCAGTCCTTCCTGAAGTAAATCATCTTTCCCCACCACTGCTGTCCTTCACTTTCCACGGTGATGCGGGCATACCTTCCGTCACTGGTATAGGGTGGCAACCCGGGTGTGACCGTCTCATAGGCGGCGTTGGGGTCCCATCCGTTGTCGGTGGCGTCCTCACCCTCGAAGTTGGTGAGCAAGCAACTGTAATTGCAGAAAAGGATGGAGGCGCTTCCTCCCGGCGTGGTGACAGTGAGCAGTCCATCGTTGCCAGCGGAGGGCATCCTTGGCATGGTGAAGGTGATGGCGTCCTCGCTCTCGGCCACTACGAATTGGTCGGCAGTGAGTGTGACATCGCCGAAGGAGATGCTTTCCACCTGTACGAACTCCCTACCTGTAAGCGTCACCTCCTCTCCCGGCACGGGCATGTCGGACGTGACGTCCAGCAACACCGGGCGTCCTGGCACGACGGAGAAGTCGATGTAGGTGGTGCCGCTGGCACACTCGATGACGAGTGTTCCGTTCTGGAAGGGAAGGTTTGGCATGGTGACGTTGAGCATCGAGGTGGTCTCGTATGCTTGCGTGCGACTGTTGAGTTTGTGGTCGGCGATGACGGTGGTCACTCCGGCAGCCTCCACGTGGTTTCCTCCGATGGTCTCCCACACGGTGGTGTCGAGCTGCTCTGCCGTGATGTCGGTGAAATAGACCTTCTCGATGTCCACGAGGTTGAGGCCATAGACGCTGAGCACGTCTCCTGCCTTGCGGGGATAGGTGGCCTGCACGCGTGAGATGGAGGGATAAGGTGCGGTGATTTTAAATGAATAGGTGGCTGTCCCATGTGATGTCTCCACCCTGATTTCATCCTTGAGGCTGCTGTCGAAGGCAGTGAGGATGAAGCCGTCCTCCTCCGCCGGGATGGAGAGGATGATGCTGTGCGGGGTGTTGAGGGTGGGATTGAAGTTGATTTTCTGGTCGTTGATAAAGACTTGCTGCACATCGGCCAAGTTGCGTCCGATGACGGCAATGGTCTGCCCCGTGCTTGCCTTGGCGAAAAGGCTGTCGGCCTTCGCCGGGTCGCAGGCCCTCACACCCGTGATTTCCGGCGTGCCCATGCCCTCCTCGTCGTCGCTGCACGACGCCGTCGTGATGGGCAGCATGGTGAAAGCTGCAAGGGCAAGACATGTCCATACAAGGTTGCGCAGGCGTTTCATATATAAGGTATTCATAATTTGTGCTTGATGTTTACTGTTGTTACTCTCCGAAATCATAGTCCTGTGCCGGCTGTGTGAAATAGGGGTTCTGTATCACGTCGGTCTCCGGGTAGGGCATGAAGATGTTGGCCTCGTTGAGGGTGATGGGCAGCAGGTTTTTGTTCTGGCTCACCAGTGCGTTGACATCATAGACATATCCCTCTTTCTTGGTCTTGATGATGTTGCCGTTCTCCATGGCGTTGTTGGCATTCACATCCACATTCTTGGCCATGAAATCATTCCAGTAAACGCCGCCACCGGTGTTTGTCCAATCAGTGAAATACCAGCAGTCGGTGCCGCTGTTGAGGAAGGCGCGATAGCTGAAGGTGCCGTCATCGTTTCTCAGGATGTCGTTCTCCCTGATTTCAAACGCCCTGTGCTGCTTGTTGTTGAAGAAGTCGAGCATGTACTGCGGCTTCCATCTGTACCACACCACCATGTCAAACCAGTTGAGGTATTCCATGCAGAACTCGATGCGCCTCTCCCTGACGAGGTCGTCGAAAGAGAAGGACGTCTTTGCCGGCACCTTGGCCCGGAGCCTTGTGGCATTGAAAGCGGCGAGGGCCTGCGGGTCGGAGGTGGAGGTCTGGTTGCCCAAAAGCGCCTCCGCCTTGGTGAGATAGACGTCGCTCAGTCGCATGATGTAGGTGTTGAGAGGCGAGGCCATCTGGTCGAGTTCCCCACCGGCGTCGGCCTTCCTTCCAAGCACGCCCTTCTTCACCTGCATCCAGTTCTTCATATAGGTGTAGCCTCCGGCATTCGTCCAGAGGTAGTCGTAATGGCGGCCGTAGGTGAAGAATGTTCCACGGAGGCGGAAGGAGTCGGCGGGCTCCTCGTTGTAATAGTCAATCATGTCGGGCGAGGGACAGAGTGAACCTCCCCATACGTTGACGTCGTCGGAGATGTCATTGGAGGCCAAGTCGGAATAAGTGGCGTTCATCGAGCCATACTCGTTGGAGCTGGGTTTCGCCCACCTCAGTGCGAGGACGGTCTCCGGGTTGTCGTTGTTCTGCATGCGGAAGAGCTGCTCATAGTCGTCCATCAGGGAGTACTGCCCGCAGTTGAGCACCTCGTCGCAAAGCGTCACCACTTCCTTGAGGGTGGCTTCGTCACGTGTGGCCTTGTTCCACCCGCTTTGGGCAAGGAGCACCTTGGCAAGCATGGCCTTGGCGGCATATCGCGACGGGTGATGGTCGGCTCCCACGACAGGCAGCAGGTCAACGGCCCTTCGCAAGTCTCGGACGATAAACTTCAGCACGTCCTCCTCCTTGGTGAGAGGACGTATGGGTTCGTTGATGATTTCCTGGTTGTTTTCATAAAGCACGATTTCGCCCCATCCTCTAAGGAGATAGAAATAGGCGGTAGCCCGTAACAGGTAGCACTCGCCGTAGGCTTGGTTTTTCACCGCTTCGGAGACATCGCCGGTGGCATAGTTTCTCACGTTGTCGATGGTTTCCGTGGTCATGCTCACCACGTTGTAGAGTGCCGACCATGCAGCGGCCACGTTCTCGTCGAGGCCGGTGAGTTGGAACCTTGCGAACTCAGCACTCACGTATGGGTTCCATGCGTCGTTGGCCCTGATGGACCCCATGGCCATGAGCGAGCGGCGATTGAATTCGTGCCAAGCACGGTTGTATAGCGGTTCGATGGCCTTGATGACAGCAGCATCCGTATTGTAGTAGGTGCTGGCGACGTAATCGCTCTCAGGTGTCTTGTCGAGGAAGTCCTCACCACAACTGGCGAGACCGAGAGTCATGCAGCCACATATCCCGAAAGCCATATATTTGAATATCTTCGTTTTCATTTTTCTGTCTTGTTTGAAATTCAACAATGATGCGGAAGTCTTAGAATCTCATTTTCAGTCCGAAATTGTAAATTCTCTGCGAGGGATACCTGTACATGTCGATGCCCTGGAGCGTGACACTTTGATTGTAGGCTCCGATTTCGGGGTCATAGCCGTCGTAGCTGGTGATTGTGAAGAGGTTTTGCGCGTTGACATAGAGTTGCAACCAGTCGATGCCTATCTTGTTGGACCATTTCTTGGGCATGTTCCAAGCCAAAGAAAGGGTTTTGAGACGGATGTAGGTGCCATCCTCTATGAATCGGGTGCTCACACGGTTGTTTTCATTGAGGTTGGTGTGGGCAGGATTGATGCGCTGGCTTTGCGCCGTGGCGGCGTTGGGTACATAGACATTGGAGATGTCTGTTCCAAGCCCATTGGGGTCGATCATCTCCACCCGTGCGAAGTTGGCCACCGAACTCAAATAGTTGCCCCAATTGAGGTAGTTGGTATGACGCTCGCGCACATAGTTGTAGATGTCGTTGCCTACACTTCCATTGAAGAAGAAGGAGAGTTCGAAATTCTTCCACGTGATGACGTTGTTGATACCGAAGGTGAAATCGGGGTTGGGGTCGCCGATGTACTTGCGGTCGCTTTCGTCGATGACGCCGTCGCCGTTGACATCCTCAAACATATAGTCGCCCACCCAGATGCCATCCACTTGAATGGGGTGCATGGAACCGTCGGTAGCCACAGGACGGGCCACGGGGAGGCGGTTGCCGTTCTGGTCGAGCATATACTCTCCCAGTTGGTTTTTCTGGTAGAAGTCATCCTCGCAGGTGAACATGCCAATGACGTTGTATCCATAGAACCTTCCCACAGGACCTCCGATTTCGGAGAGGGTGTAGGTGAGGTTGCGGCTGTCGATGCCTTGGATGGCAGAAGCCGTGCTGTTCAACTTGACAAGTTTGTTGCGGTTGATGCTCAATGTCAGGCCAGTACGCCAGTCGAAGTCTTTCGTCTTGATGTTCTGCGAGTTGATGGTAAGCTCTATACCCTTGTTCCTGATGCTTCCGGCATTCACCCATGGTGCTGTCATTCCCAACCAACTGTTCATATTGGCGTAGGTGGGCAAAGCGGCTCTCATCAAGAGGTTGTCGGTGTCTTTCAAGTACGCATCGATGATGATTTCAATCCTTCTGAAGAGGTTGAGGTCGAGGCCGATGTTCCAAGCCTTGGTGGACTCCCAAGTGAGGTCGGGGTTGCCCACGTTGGCAGGAAGGAAGCCGGTGCCCCATGCCGTGGTGATGGACTTGAGCGTGGAGCCGTATGCGTAACTACCCGTCTGCTGGTTACCCACGAGGCCCCATCCGAGTCTGAGCTTGGCATTGTGCAGCCACTTCACGTTCTCCATGAATTTCTCCTGCGTGATGCGCCAAGCAACGGCTGCGGAGGGGAACCATCCCCAGCGGTTGTCCTTGTTGAAGCTTGAGGAGCCGTCGGTACGGAGGGTGGCTGTCACCAAGTAGCGGTCGTGGATGTTGTAATTCAGGCGTCCAAAATAAGACTCGATGCCCCAGGAGTTGCCTCCATTGTCGTTGGTGGCGGTATTGGCATCTCCCACGTTGAGGTAATGCACGTCATCGGAGACGAAACCTTTCCTGCTGCCAGCGAGGAAGCCCCAATCACCCCACTGTGCCTCATGGCCGAGCATCATCTGCAAATGATGTCCTTTGAGGGGGTCGATGTCGTAGGTGGCATATTGCTTGAAGGAGTTATAGACATTCTTGTCGATACGCCGCGTGGACTGCGACGTGATGATGGTGGAGCCATATTGGTAGTCGGGTTGGAACTGATAAGTGTGGTTCCATCCCCTGCTGCCACCATACTCCACGCGTATGTTGAGTCCCTTGACAGGGAAGATGTTGGCGAAGAAGTTGTAGTCCAAGGAGAAATTCTTGCGTCTGTTTTCCCTCATTTCCGCCTCAAAAAGCGGGTTCTGGTAGGAGACATTGAACTTGTCGGAGGCATCGCTGTTGAAGCCGTAGGTGCCGTCGGGATTTTTAGCCGCCACGTCGGGGAACTGCTGGAGAGCGATTTGTATGACGTTCGACTCGTCGAAGGTCACCGTGCGGCTTGTGTTGGCAAATGAGACGTTGGCGCCGGCGGTTAGCCATTTGTTGACCGTCATGTCGAGGTTGGCCCTGAAGGAGGCTCTTTGGAAATTGGAGCCGATGCCGATGCCGTCCTGGTCGAGGTAGCCGCCGGAAAGCGAGAACTTGGTGTCCTTGGAGCCGCCGCTGACGTTCAGTTGGTGGTTGTGCATAAAGGCGGTTTGGTAGAGCACATCCTGCCAGTCGGTGCCGTCGGTGAGGAGCGTGGGGTCCTTGAAATCCTCGCGCATGGCCCAATCACCTCCATACAGGCGTCCGCGCTCGTTGTAGAACACGGCATATTCCTTGAGGTTCATCAAGTCGAGTTGGGTGGGAATTTGTTGCCAACCGGCATATCCCTCATACTGCACCTGGGTCTTTCCCTCCTGGCCACGTTTGGTGGTGATGAGCACCACGCCGTTGGAGGCCCTGGAGCCGTAGATGGCAGTAGCCGAGGCATCCTTGAGCACCTCAAGAGAGACGATGTCGGAGGGGTTGAGGCCGGAGAGTGCGCTGGAGTTGCCGTCGGTCTGTCCAGAGACGGCAATGCCGTCGATGATGTAGAGAGGCTCGTTGGCGGAGAGGGAGTTGACACCGCGTATTTGCACGGAGATGCCTCCGCCGGGGGCGCCGGAGTTCTGCGTCACCTGCACACCGGCGATGCGTCCTTGCATGGCCTGCTCGATGTTGGTGTTGACACCTTGTTTGATGGCTTTCTCATCGATGCTCGACACGGCACCCGTAAGGTCGCTTCGCTTCATCGTACCATAACCCACAACCACTACCTGGTCGAGTTGGTGGGTGTCCTCCGAGAGGCGGATGGTGAGATGGCCGGCCTTGTTCACCTTCACCGGCAAGGTGGTGTAACCGACGTAAGAGACTTCGATCGTCTGCCCTGAAGAGGCGTCAACGGAGAAATTACCGTCGATGTCGGTCACCACGCCGGAGGTGGAACCCTTGACTTTGACCGTTGCTCCGATGATGGGTTCTCCGTCGGTTTCATCGACCACCGTTCCGGTGACTTTCGCCTGAGCGAAAGCCTGCAAGGGGAGCAAGGCCAAGAACAGCAGCAACACCTTATATATATGTACAAGGCCTTGCTTGGTCATTGACTTTTTTTTGTTCATATCATTAGTTTTTAGGTTGATGCCTATTGTTTTTGAAAGTCTGACAGTGTTGTGGAATAAGGTTATGTAAATAGTAGTATGAAGGATTTAAGAAAAGAGGGTGGTCGCTGGGGCCACCCTCCTGTTGGTGTTTTGTTGATTATTTTTGAATGAACTTGTGACCGTTCTGGATTACAACGCCCTTGTAGTCCTTGCCAACGCGCATGCCGGCGAGGTTATAGGCGGGAGCATTGACGTCGAAGACGTTCTTGATGGAGACAAGCTCCTCAATGCCTTCAACACTCTTCACCAAGTAGATTTCCTTGATGACAATGGTGGCGGGGGCAGAAGCCTGGAGAGCTACCTGATTGACCTTGGTAACGTCCTTGCCATCGAACGGGCACTCGAGGGAAGTGATACCCGCATTGCCCCACCATGTGAGATTCTCTGTGGTGGTCTGCACAAAGCCCTGTGTGTTGACAGTGGTGGGTTCGGCATACACGAAGACGAGCTTGGTATAGGAAGACCAGTCAGCAGGAGTGTCGTTATCGGCCAACCAAGCAGCAGCTCCACCCCATTCTACAGAGTTGAACGTGATGCTGCCATCGGCGTTTTGAGTGATAGTTTCACCCTTTTCGGCACCCCATGTGTAAGTGAACTTGTCGATGATGCTCACCTTGTCGCCCTCGGGCTGCGGCTCGCCGGCCGGTTCGTAGTTCACAGTGGTGACAATCACGCCCATGCCTTGCACGCGCAGGCCACCATTGTCGTTGATGACCTTGGCGTATTCTTCAGTCAAGGTGAATGTGGCTTTTCCGTCAGCACCCGGAACAAGCGCCGGACCCAGGTCGCTCCAGTCGGCATTGCTCTTCGGGAGAATCTGCGGACCCCACTGCCAATCGGCCACATCGATAGCCTCACCCGTGAACACGAACTTGTCGCCAGCGCTCACGCCAGTCTTCAAGATCAAGAAATTGGCATCCCAGGAGTTGAACGTAATGGGCAGTGCGGGGTCGGTGGCCACATTGGAACCCTCACCGGGCTGAGGACCGGGAGTGTCACCGGTGCTCTCAAAGACATATCCACCGAAGCTGAGCTTCGAACCTGCGCAGAAGACATAGTAGGTCTCACCAGCCAACACGTCAAACTCCACTGTTCCAGTGGTTTTCTCGTTGATGGTGTTGTCATCGTTCTGCGGCACCACGGTGGGTTCCTCACCGTCGGCCTTGATGGTAATGGCACTCTTGGGCAAAGCCTCGCCATTGCTCTTGACCACATAGAAAGCCTTGTCAGCATTGAGAACGATGAAGGCAGTGATGTGACCATTGGTGGCCGGGGTAATCATGTAATAGGTACCCGAATGCGGCAAATTCATCTTCTCGGGGTTGTAGCCGGATCCGGCGCTCTTGTCGCCATCCAACTCACCGTCCTTGGGGTTTTGGTTGCCCACGACATACACCACGCGGGTCTTCTCCTCCTTCACACCTTCTTCATTCTCCACCAAGACGGTTTGTCCAAGCAACTCGGCGCAGTATGCCTTCACCGATGCCAGTTTCAAGTCATAGTTCTTAGTGGTACGGTCGTTGCCCAGCACCACCTTGGTGTTCTCCGAAGTCAGAGTGGCACCATTGCCATACGTTCCAGCAGGGTCAAACATCACCTTCTCCTGTGCACTGACGGAGAGAGCCATGCAAGCCACTGCAAACAAAGTAAAAATTTTCTTCATAAGCTTTTAATTGATTAATAGTTATTACAACGTTTTTCTCGTTTTCGCCGCAAAAGTACATTTATTTTATCAATAATTGTAATACTATCTTGTCAAAGAATGGTATTTTTTGATTTTTTTGCTTTTTATGGGCGGTAATTGCACCTATTTTTCCTAATTTTGCCCCCCGAATCACACCCTCAAACACATACAAGCGCATGAAAAAGCTACTCTTCATAGCACTCGCAGCATTAGTCCCCATGCTCGCCGCCGCCCAGGAGTTGGAGGCGAAAGTGACCATCAACCACAACCAAATCCAAGGCACAGACGTCAGTGTCTTTGACAACCTCAAGGAGACACTGGAACAGTTCATCAATGACAAGCAGTGGACACAATACCAGTTTCAGAAAAACGAGCGCATCAGCTGTAATTTCAACATCACGGTGACGAAATACGACGCCTCGTCCAACATTTTCACCTGCAACGCCCTCATCCAGGCCAACCGTCCGGTGTGGAACTCTGCCTACACCACGACGCTCTACAACAACAAGGACAACGACTTCAACTTCGAGTTCGCGCAGTTCGACCAAATCGAGTTCAACGAGGAAGTCATCGACAACCAACTCGTGGCCTTGATCGCCTATTACGCCTACCTCATCATCGGCCTCGACCTTGACAGTTTCTCACCCATGGGCGGCGAGGACATCCTGCAACGCTGCATGAACCTCGCCAACAACGCGCAAAACCTCAACTTCCCCGGTTGGAAAGCCTTCGACAACGACCGCAACCGCTTCGCCATCATCAACGACTACCTCGACGGAGGCATGCAACCCTTCAGGCAATTACAATACGACTATTACCGCAAAGGGCTTGACGAGATGGCCACCAACGTGGAGCGCGGGCGCACCAACGTGACCACCGCCTTGGAGGAATGTCTGAAAAAAGCTCACGAAAACAAACCTCTGAGCATGCTCCCACAGATATGGACCGACTACAAAAAAGACGAGCTGGCCAACATCTACAAGGGCAAAGGCACACAGAACGAGAAGGACAAGGTGTATGAAATCCTTTTCAGCATCAACGCCTCGCAGAACAACTCATGGGAAAAAATCAAGCAATAATTCAACCATGCTGCAACGACTATTCATCAAGAATTTCACGCTAATCGACCAGCTCGACATCCCCTTCGAGGGCGGCTTCTCCGTCATCACCGGCGAGACTGGCGCGGGGAAAAGCATCATCCTCGGCGCCTTAGGGCTGCTCTTGGGGCAACGCGCCGACACCAAAGCCATCAAGGCAGGACGCGACCGATGCGTGGTGGAGGCACATTTCGACCTGCGGAAATACGACATGCAGAAATTCTTTGAGGAGAACGACCTCGACTACGACGGCGGAGACTGCATCCTCCGGCGAGAGGTGACCACCGCCGGGAAAAGCCGCGCCTTCGTCAACGACACCCCCGTCCCGCTCACCACCCTTCGCGAGTTAGGCGGGATGCTCGTGGACATACACAGCCAGCACCAAAACCTGCTGCTCAACAAGGAGGACTTCCAGCTCAACGTGCTCGACATCATCTCTAACGACGCCCAGGAACTTTCCTCCTACCAAACCTCCTATCAAGAATACAAGACCCTGACCAAGGAGATAGAGGCAAAGCGCGAGCAGTTGAGAAGGAGCCGTGAAAGCGAAGACTTCCTTCGCTTCCAACTCAACGAGTTGGAAACCGCCCGTCTCGTGGATGGCGAGCAGGAGGAGTTGGAGAGCGAGCAGGAGATGCTCTCACACGCCGAGGACATCAAGAGCGCACTCTACGAGGCCGACAACCTCCTCTCCGGCGACGGCGGAGCTGTGGAACGATTGAAGAGCGCGAGCCATAGCATCGAGGGGGTGAAAGATGTCTTCCGCGACATCGCCGGGGCTGCCGAGCGTCTGGAAAGTTGCTTCATCGAACTAAAAGACATCGCCGACGAAGTGGCGTCGAGGTCGGAGGACGTGGAGTTTGACCCAGCACGCTTGGAAGCTGTCGATGCACGACTCGACACCCTCTACAGCCTGGAGCGTAAATACCACGTGGAAAATGTGGCACAACTGCTCAGCCTGCAAAAGGACATCGAGCGACAACTGGGCCAAATCGACGGGGGCGACGAGGAGTTGCAGCAGATGGAGACACGGCTCGCCACACTGCTCGACGACTGCGAGCAGAAAGCGACAAAACTCACCAACATACGCACCAACGCTGCACGAAAGGTTGAAGCAGAGATGCGCCAGCGCTTAGTGCCTTTAGGCATCCCCAAAGTACGTTTCGAGGTACTCCTACAAGAAAAGCCTCTTGCCAATGACGGCCACGACAAGGTAGCATTCCTCTTCACCGCCAACAGCAGCACGCCGCTGCAACCCGTGGCACAGGTGGCCTCGGGAGGCGAGATAGCCCGCGTGATGCTCTCGCTCAAAGCGATGATCAGCGGAGCAGTGAAACTCCCCACCATCATCTTCGACGAGATAGACACCGGCGTGAGCGGCAAGGTGGCGGAGATGATGGCACACATCATGCAGGAGATGGGCGACAACGACCGGCAAGTAATCAGCATCACCCACCTGCCACAAATCGCAGCCAAAGGCGCACGACACTACAAGGTGTACAAAGAGGAGGGCGACGAAGGCACCACCAGCCACATGAGGTTGCTCAACCACGACGAGCGCGTAAGGGAGATAGCACAGATGGTGAGCGGCAGCGACATTAGTCAGGCAGCCATCCGCAATGCGGAGGAACTGCTGGGAAAAACAACCAACGAATGACAACGATATGAAAAGAATAGCAACGATATTTTTAGTAATGGCTACCACCCTTGGCGTGGCGGCCCAACCCGTAGCGGTGAAAAACGTGGCGAAAGCCGTGTTCACCCTCACCACCTTCAAGGCCGACGGCTCCCTGCTCGCCTCCAGCCACGGCGTGTTCATCGACGCCGACGGAACAGCCATCAGCGACTGGACGCCCTTTGACGGTGCCAGCAAAGCCGTGGTGATGGACGCTACCGGCAAAAGTCTCGACGTGGAGTGCATCCTTGGAGCCAATGAGATTTATGACGTGGCGAAATTCAAGGTGAAAGGGAAAACCACACCGGCTCCCTTAGCCACCACACCGACAGCCGCAGGAAGCTCCGTCTATCTCGTGGGCTATTCCGTGAAAAAACCGGAATTTAAGGAAACCACCATCGACAAGGTGGAGACCTTCATGGACAAATACGCCTACTACATCATCAAGATGTCGGCTCCGGAAAATGCCGTGGGATGCCCCTTCGCCAACGCCAACGGACAGGTCATCGGCTTTATGCAGCAGTCGCAGTACACCACCGACTACCACTCCACCGATGCCAATTATATCAAAGACTTCGTAGTGACAGGCCTCAGTGCCAACGAACCGGTGCTACGTCGAACCAACATCCCCACCGCTCTCCCCAACGACAAGGAGCAGGCACAACTGGCACTCATGCTCGCACAGCAAGGCAGCCCAGAGCGCTTCGAAAAGACCGCTGGAATGTTCATCGAAAAATTCCCCAACCTCACCGATGGATACTACGCTCGGGCACAAAGAGCGGCGAGCAACAGCTATTTCCAGTCGGCACAGGACGACATGGAGAAAGCCATCAAAATGGCCGACGAGAAAGACGTGGCGCATTTTGACTACGCCCGTGTCATCTATCAGAAAGAACTATACAAATTCGACGAGTCTTTCCCGGCATGGAACCTTGACAAGGCCATTGACGAGGCACAGCAGGCCTACGCCATCAGTCCCCAACCACTTTACCGACACCTTGAGGCTCAAGTGAGATACTCGAAAAAAGACTACCAACAGGCCTGCGACATCTTCCTCGAACTCACACGCACCAACCTGCGCAACCCGGAATTGTTCTACGAAGCAGCACAATGCAAAACGCAACTCCAAGCACCACAAGAGGAGACCATCGCGTTGCTCGACAGCGCCATCAGCCTTTTCAACAAGCCCTACCCCCTCGATGCGGCACCCTATTTCCTTTACCGCGCAGCCGCCCTGGAAGACAAGGGGGAATATCGAAAGGCTGTGTTTGACTACAACCAATATGACTCACTGATGACAGGACGCATAGGAGCCGACTTCTACTACCAACGGGAGCAGTGCGAGATGAAGGGAAAACTCTTCCAACAAGCACTGCAGGACATTGACAAGGCTGTAACCATGGCTCCTCAAGAGCCGCTGTACTTGGCGGAAAAGGCCTCGCTGCAACTCAGGGTGAACATGAAGGAGGAGGCCATCGAAACAGCACAAAAAGCCATCAACCTGGATCCCAATTACGATGAGGCATACTTGATCAAGGGACTTGCACTCATCCAGACGGGAAAGAAAAAGGAGGGACTCGCGGCCTTCGAGAAAGCCAAGGAACTCGGAAGCGAGCAAGCGACAACGCTAATCGAAAAATACAAGTAAGGCGGCGAGAATTTGGCGATTTGAACAAAAAATAAACAAATAATTTGGAAATCACCACAAAAAGCAGTAATTTTGCAGCCGCTTTTGATGGTTCCGTAGCTCAGCTGGATAGAGCAACTGCCTTCTAAGCAGTAGGTCTTGGGTTCGAGCCCCAACGGAATCACAAGCAAAATGCTCCCTGCACACTTGGTGCAGGGAGTTTTTTGTGCTGTACGGATGGATTTTGTGCAAAGACGGCCTGAAAGGCCAACGAGATACCAGCCCAGGGCAACGCCCTGGGGAAATGGAAAATAACGGAGTAGATTGCGCCCTGCAAGGGCAAAAGCATTATGGCATCTATAATGCTTTTGCCCTTGCAGGGCGATATTTGGCTCACCCTCTTCCCCTGATTGCTTTTGGCCTTTCAGGCCGTCTTCAACCGCACAGGACGGAGTTTTTTGTCAACCCATGAAAAGGTTCGGCGGCCATTTATGGAATCAACGAAAAATAATCATTCGTAGAGGTAGAAGATGCGTTCCATCATACGCCATTTCTGGTCGCTGGTGGCATTCTTGTCGCATTGTTGGAACTGCGCCACGAACTCCTCCCACTCTGCTTGGCGCGGGAGGGTGGCGAGCCGTGACATAGCCTCATCCCAGTTGAAGTCGAGGGGTGTTTCCACAATCATCACGAGACGGTTGCCTTGGATATAGACCTCCATTTCGAGGATGCCCACTTGCCGTATGCCTTCGCGTATCTCCGGCCATGCCTCCTCTTGGCTATGTGCCTTGCGGTAGCGTGCGATGAGGGCAGGTTCGTCACGCAAGTCCATTGTCTGGACATAGCGTTTCACCGGCTGTCCGTATTCTTTGGTTGGTGTTCCGTTATTCACGCCCCCTCCTTTCCGACCTTGCCAAGGCGGTAAGCCCTGAAGCCATAGATCATGATGAAGATGAAACACAATAGCGGAAGGATGAAGGAAGCATTGACAGCCGGATGCCCAAACACCTCATGTTGGTCGATAATCATCCCCTGTAGCGGTGGCATGATAGCCCCTCCCACGATGGCCATCACGAGGAATGCTGCTCCGAGTGCCGTGTCGCGGCTGTCCACATCCTCCAGTGCTATGCCATAGATGGTGGGGAACATGAGCGACATAAAGAAACTGATGCCCACAAGGCAATAAAGTCCCGGCATACCCACGATGAGGATGGCCCCGGCGGTGCACAGTGCAGCCCCGATGGCAAAGCATGAGAGCAACACGCGAGTGTTGACAAACTTCATAAGGAAAGTGGCGATAAAGCGGCTGCAGAGGAACATCACCATGGCAACAATGTTGTATCGCTGTGCCGTAGCCTTGTTGATGCCCAAGTTGTCGGCATACTGTATGATGAATGTCCACACCATGATTTGTGCAGCCACATAGAACATCTGTGTGAGGACGCCCTCTCTATAAACCACGTTGTGCCAGAGGTTGCTCAGTGTCTCTCCCGCAGTGTGCGTCTCTCCGATGGCCTTTCGCTCTTCACTTTCCGTTTTCGGCATCTTGGAGATGGCGAAGATAATCAACATGATCAGTACGACACATCCGATGGCGACATACGGATTGCGGATGACAGCCAGGTCATGCACGCGGATGGAAGCTTTCTCCGCCTCCGAGAGCGTTGAGAAAATCACCTGGCCTGCCGCGTCGCGCTTGTCGGAGATAAGTTGTGGCAGCACGATGAAGGAGGCCACGCTCATACCGCAAAGGGAACCCATGGGGTTGAAGGCCTGCGCCAAGTTGAGCCTCTGCGTGGATGTACGCTTGTCACCCAAGGAGAGGATGAAGGGATTGGCGGTGGTCTCCAAGAAAGCCAAACCGAAAGTGAGGATGTATAGCGACATGCAGAAGAACGTGAAGCTCTCCTTTGCCGCCGCCGGAATGAAGAGGAACGCCCCAGTGGCATAAAGCGCGAGACCGAGCATCACTCCCTTTTTGTAACTGTAACGGCGGATGAAGAGGGCGGCCGGAATGGCCATGGTGGCATAACCTCCATAGAAGGCGAACTGCACCATGGAAGCCTTGGTGGCCGACAACTCCATCAATGTTTGGAAGGCCGCCACCATGGGGTTGGTGATGTCATTGGCAAAGCCCCACAAGGCGAAAAGGGTTGTCACCAAGACAAAAGTGAAAAGATACTTTTTGCTGACTAACTTTGGTTTTTCCATAATGGTTTTATTGATTTTTGCAGAGATGACGGGCTATTTTACTCAGACATATTTTTGATATATGGCAGGTCGATGAGTTTTTGGAAGCCATAGAATTTGCGGGCGTTTTCAGCGAGGAAAAGAGTCTTCTCCTCATCGGAGAGTTCGGTGCTCTTGACGATGAAATCATAAGACATGCGGTAGGTGATGGCTGTGATGGTTCGAGGGTAGTCACTACCCCACATCAGCTTGTGCGGCCCCACCATCTCCATGGCCTGACGTATGGCCTTGATAGCTGACGGGAAGGGATAGAACTCGCTGTTGTAAAGCCAAGTGATACCCCCGGACTCCACCATGACGTTGTCATATCGTGCAAGGAGGATTTGTTTCTCCCACCCCGGCACGGTAGGCATACCGAAATGTCCTATGGCCACTTTCAGTCCGGGACACTCTTCTATCACCTCTCTCATTTCTCCCACCTGGAGGTCTCCATCGGCAAGCGTGATGGAGAGGATGACCCCTCGCTCTTCCATGAGTTTGAACATACGCATCATCTCGTCATTATTAAGCATCACGCGCTTCTTGTCGGTGATGATGCGATGTGCGGGTATGGCCATGCCCTTGAAGCCGGCGTCGATGAGGTCAGCCGCCTCGGCGTAGAAGCCGGGATGCAGGTAATCGGCCATGCCGCAAGTGAAAAAGCGGTCATGATACTGACGTTGGACGAGTTCGAGGTATTCGTTTTGTTGGCCGTCGATGAATTCCTGCACGACAACGGCAGCCGCCACCTGCGCGTAATTCATGTTGGAGATAAACACTTCGGCGGTGTTGGTACCGTCCACCATGAACGGAGGAAGCATTTGCCTTTCCTCTCCGAGGAACATGGAGCGTCCGTTGGGCAGCGGCTTGATGCGCATGCCATTCCAAGTGGTGTCCTGTCTTAGCCACAAATGGCTGTGAGCGTCGATGATTTTATACATGGTGTGGAGGATGATAGGCTATTAATAGGAGATTTTAGGAGGTATTAGGAGATGATAGGAAGGAAGGATTTACTTTTTCATTCTTCCACTGGAGAGCTTGTAGTCGTAGCTGTGGCGTCCCTCGGCCCTGAAATCGTCGTGGTATCTTTGCAGCACATTTTTGAATACCTCCTCATATTGCGGTATGAAAAGGTCGTCTTTCTGTTCAAGATGAGCGATGATGTCGCAGGCGAGAGGTCGTGTGATGTCGAGGTCGGTCTTGCCTTGGTTGAAGCTGGTGCCCTTGATGGAGCCAGGGCTGACATTGAGGATTCTGTTGGAGGAGCCACCCTTTTCCAGTTCCACGTTCACACTCTCGATGAAAATCTTGAGTGCGGCCTTTGTAGCACCGTAGATGGCAAAGAAAGGCGATGACATGAAGCCAGAGATGCTCACCATCACCCCGCAATAGAAGTCGCGAGAGCCTTCGAGGAGATGGTAGAAATGCTTGATAAGGCGGATGGTGGCGATGGTGTTGACGTTGAAAGAGTCGATGATGTGCTGCTCCGGGATGTCGCGGAAGAGAGCCAGTCGTCCGAAACCAGCGGTGATCATCAAGGCATCGATGTCTTGGAAGCGGTCGAAGAAAGCATAGTCGGGCGAGGTGAGGTCGAACTCGAAAGCCTCCATCTTTTCCAAACAACGTTCCGGGGCGAGCGGGGCCTTGTCCACGACATACACCTTTTCCGTCTCGGGTCTGAGAGCCATTTCTGTTGCTATGGAGAGGCCGATGCCGTTGGCCCCTCCCACTACGAGTATTCTTTTCATATCTTGATCATGTTTTCCATTTGTGTGAAGCGGTCCATCACCTCGGCCATGAAGATGCTCTCCCTCCGGCGCAGGCGTGCCGAGGAGTGTCGGTTGGCAAGGATGCAACTGATAAATTCCTGTATCTCGTAGCGCAGTCCGGCCCCGTCCCATTTGTAGAAGAATTTTTTGTTGTCATTCAGGTCCTCATAACGCAGTTCGAAATAATCGGTCTTCCACCATGGCGCCGGAACGTATGCGTAACCTTTGGTGCCAGAGATGACGAGGTTGCCCTCCGTCTTCACACCCAGTCCCACTTGGAAGGAGCAGACGGCTGAGGGGTATCTCACCACCCCCTTGGTGTACATGTCAACCCCCTCCTTGAAGCGACTGTAAAATTGGATGTCGGAATAGTTCACGCCCATGAGTTTGGCAATGGGCAGCAGGGGGTAGCTTCCCAACTCATACATGGAGCCACCAGCCTGTCGTGGGTCGAATTCCCTCAGTGTAAGATTGTCGTCCCACAGTTTGGAGAGCGAGGCATTGATGTCCACCACATCTCCTATAAGTCCCGACTTCACCATTACCATGAGGTGGTTGAATGCCGGGCAGTGAGCCGTCTTGTTGGCCTCCATGAGGATGAGGTCGCGCTCTTCTGCCAAGCGGTAGAGTGTAATGGCCTCTTCCTTGGACAACACCATGGGCGTCTCGCACAACACATGCTTGCCGGCCTCCAACCCCTGTCGAATGTATGCGCCATGTGTGAGGTGGGGCGTTGCGATGTAGATGGCATCCACATCGTCCAAAAGTTCCTCCATGGAGGTGCAGACCCTCACACCCTTCTTTCCGGCGGCGTATCGCTCTGCGGCGGTGGCTGACAGGTCATAGCAGGCGGTGATCTCGATGGCACTGACGAAGGATGCCTCTGGATGGAAACGGTGAGCCACACGCCCGCAGCCCACAACACCAACCCTGACCGATGGTGTGCTCTCCGCCCGCAGCATGGTGGAGGAGATGCCCTCCGTTCGCGGTAGATACACCACCTCGCAGAACTCCCGCAGGTAGTCAAACTTCCCCACCCAGTCGGAGCCTATGGCGAAGATATCGACATCGTATTTCTGAATGTCGTCAATTTTCTGCCCCACATAGTCCTCTATCACAATCTGGTCGGCGTAACCGGTGGCCTTGACAGCCTCCACGCGCTCCAACACATTGTTTCGAACATTGAGTTTGCCGCGATCGCGGTCAAAACTATCATTGGTCACACCCACGATGAGATAGTCACCAAGGGCACGCGCCCGTCGCAGCAGGTTGATGTGGCCTTGGTGAAGCAAGTCGTAAGTGCCGTAAGTAATCACTTTTTTCATAGGTCTTGCATTTCGTGCCACAAAGGTAGTGAAAATATGTGTAATACAAAGCAAAAGCAACGTTTTTTTTTGTTTTTAAAGGGTGACGAGGGAGACAAGAAAAACCCTATCATTTTGGTTTTAGGGATTTTCCCCTCCCATATTAGGGAAAATCCTTTTTGTATGCCATAAAAAGTTTGTTCCTTTGCACCGTGAGATTAAGAAAACAACCAACTAACGAATAAAAATTATACGACGATGAAAAGAATTCTGATAGCCATAACGGCACTGCTGACCTTCACCCTGTCAGCAAATGCAATGAGTTACGAGCAGGCTCGCCAACAAGCCCTGTTCCTCACCGACAAGATGGCTTACGAGCTCAACCTGACGGAAGAGCAATATGAGGCCGCCTACGAGGTGAACCTTGACTACCTGATGAGCGTGAACACCCAAGCTGACCTCTACGGGGTTTATTGGACCCAGCGCAACCTGGATTTGAGCTACATCCTACTCGACTGGCAATACAACGCCTTTGTGGCAGCCTCCTATTTCTACCGCCCGCTCTACTGGGACGCCGGCTACTGGCACTTCGGCATCTATGCCCGCTATCCCTATCGCGACTACTTCTACTTTGGCAGACCCCATTTCTGGAATGTCTATCGCGGTGGCCACAGTTGGCGTATGAACGGCGGTCGCAGCTGGTACCACGGTCGCGATTTCGGCCCCCGAGGACATGAAGGCAGAGGAATGCGCGACGGCTTCGCACGCGGCGACTATGGTCGCGGACACGGCGGAAGAGGTGGCGGCAACAACTCTTTCGGCAACCACAACAACCGTGGTGGCGGCTCACACGGCGGCAATGTCGGCTCACATGGCGGCACTCATCATGACAACGGTATGGGCAACGGCTCCAACCGCCCCACACCGGGCTCATCCTCCGGCAGCGGACGTAGCGGCTTCGGTGGCAACGGACACAATGGTAACGGAAACAGCGGCGGCATCGGTTCCAGCCGTCCTTCCACCACTCCTTCACGTTCCTCCGGCGAAGCTCCCTCCCGCTCCTTCGGCAACACTCGCCAGCGCTCCTTAGGTTCCTCCTCACAGCGCTCCGTCGGCTCGCCCACACAGCGTAGCACCTCACCCTCACGCAGCTTCGAATCTTCACCCTCTCGCTCGTCGAGCTCCAGCCCCTCGCGTAGCTTCGGCTCCAGCTCCTCGCGCTCGTCAAGCTCCGCCCCCTCGCGCAACTTCAGCTCCAGCCCTTCGCGCTCTTCAAGCTCCGCTCCCTCGCGTGGCTTCAGCTCCAGCCCTTCACGTTCGTCCGGTTCCGGACATAGTTCCGGTGGCAGTCGCAGTGGTGGCTCCTTCGGTGGCGGCGGCAGTCGCAGTGGCGGAGGTCATGGCGGCCATGGCGGTCACAGATGACAACAACCATAAATATAGGCAATACGAATCATTACAGAATGAAGAAAGTGTTTTCAGGAGAAACGACACCAAGGGTGGGCCATCAGCCCACCCTCTTTTGCTTGTACCCCTTGGCACGTCTTTTTTCATCACCCCTGTCTTAATCTGTATTATCCATGACAGTCTTGTATCTTGTTCGTCACGGCCAAACCATCGACAACGTCAACCAAATCATGCAGGGGCAGACACAAGGCCGCCTCACTCCTCTCGGTGTCAAACAAGCGGAGGAGTTGGCCACCACCTTGGCCGACATCCCCTTCGATGCTTTCGTATCCTCCGACCTACAAAGAGCCATCGACACCTGCGAAATCATCGCTGACAAGAGAGATATGGCCGTGGAGACCACCGCCCTCCTCCGCGAGCGCGACTGGGGCGGTTTCACGGGAAAGTTCATTCCCGACCTCAAGGACAAGGAATGGCCGCCAGACGTGGAAACGATGGGGCAACTCAAAGATCGAGCCCGCCGCTTCCTCCTTTTCATCAAAAAAAACTACCCGGGAAAAACCGTCCTTGCCGTGGGGCACGGCATCATCAACAAGGCCATCCAAGCGGTGTATCACGACATCCCTATGCATGAGGTGCCTAGGATGCAAAACGCCGAAGTGAGAATATTGTCGCTAATTTGACGAAATAATTTTGTGCTTTGCAAAAAAATGTGTTACTTTGCATGCAAAATTTAGAAGTATTCACTTTAAAAACAGTAGCATCTATGAAAAAAATCTTTTTTGCTATCGCTGCCCTGATGATGGCAGCACCTTCTTTCGCACAATTCAACAGCGGCGGTTTCAACCTTGACGAAGAAAACATCTACTGGGGCGCACGCATCGGTATCAACTTCGCCGGCATCGGGGGCGACCTGGAAGCAGACGAAGGTCGTACCGGCATGACACTCGCTGGAGTAGTGGGTCTTCGCGTTTCTGACAGTACTCCTCTGTTCCTCGAAAGCGGTCTGTACTACTCCGAGCGCGGTGGCGAGAAACTCAAGGGCTTCAAGGATCCTCTCTTAGACAAGACACACGACGGCCACCTCAACTACCTCGAGGTACCTGTCCTCATCAAGTATGGATTCTCCACAGACGGTGACATCGCCTTCCTTCCCTTCTTTGGACCCTATTTGAGCATGGGCATATCAGGCAACTACAAATACCTGAAGCACCCTGAAATGGGTTTCAAACTCGGTTGCGGTATGGAGTGGAACAACCTCTACGTGGAGGCGGCCTACCAGTTTGGCGTCACCAACATCGCCGACTATGCCGACTACTCATCCCATGGACACAACCTGGGCATCAATTTCGGTATTAACTTCTAAATCCCTCACAGTAAGGGAAATGCCCGCTCTGGTTTTCCAGGGCGGGCATTTTTGTATATATGGTGCTACAATCCGTCGGCGGGGTCTCCTCCCCCTATGTCGTCAAGTGGGAGGCTCGGGTTGTCGGGGTCGTTGTAATCTCCACCGAGGATGATGTTCACCAAGATGGAGATGTCAGAGACGGAGATGGTGCCGCTGCCATCCAAATCGCCCAATGCGGTGTCGAAGTCGCCCTGCCCTGTCATGATGTAATCCACTAGCAGTGTCACATCCATCACCGTGCGCATTCCGTCGTCATTGACATCGCCTCGGAGGAAGGCTTTGGCGGCACGGAGAGGCTTCCCCTCAGAAGGAGGGAGAGTGGCCGAACTGGTTGTCATAACCGTCAAAAAAACAGCGGCCAAGAGGGTATGGAACATGCTTCTTTTCATCCTTTTGCTTGATTTTTCACAAAATTATTCATTTTTGTGCAACCAAGTAGCATGTTGCTCATAAAATTAACATTATTTATCGACATTCTTGCGTTTATCGCGTTTTTTTTTCTTAATTTTGCGCATACAATAAGTTTTACAGGATTTCACCATGACCACCACCCTATCAGTTCCCCGGCAAGTCTCCTTCATCCTTGCATTGCTGCTCATTTTGCTCACAGGATGCGCCACGCACCAAAAAGCCGTGCCGGAAAATTTTCCCTTCAAATTTGCGGACAGCAACCCCCATCAGGTGGCCGGCGCGAAGAAATACGGCATCGAACCACTCGACGACCGCTCCCAACTCCAACGTGTGAAGAAGAAACTGAAGCACATAGAGGAGTGCGAATACTATGCCGTGGACCCTCTCACCCACTCCGTGCCATACCTCACCCCGCAGGCCGCCAAACTGCTCAAGGACATTGGCAAGGGATTCCAGAAGAAACTTCGCAAACACAAGATGGGCAAGCACAAAATCATCGTCACCTCCCTACTGCGGACAAAGGAAGATGTGAAAAAGCTGATGAAAGTAAACAGCAACGCCGTTTCCAACTCCGCCCACTGTCGCGCCACCACCTTCGACCTCTCCTACACCCGCTTCAAGCATATAGAGGGCGACAAGGAAAAGGCATTGCAAATGAAATATCTCCTCGGTGAGGTGCTCAGCGAACTGCGCGAGAAAAAGCGTTGCTTCGTTAGGTATGAGACACAGCAGACATGCCTTCACATCACCGTGTCAAAATAACCATCAATCGAAAAGAAATGAAAACCTACACCATCCTTTGCGCACTCTGCATCGCCGTCACCACAGCCACGGCACAGCCTTCGGAAGAAAACCTGCGCTACAAAATAGACTATGTCAAAGAGTCCCATCTGATGAAGAAGGGCAACCAACTCACCGTGGTGCACATCGACTTTGAGTGGCCGGAGCGCCTTTCAGGCATGCCCACCACAGCCTTGGAGAAAACACTATGCCAACTGCTCTTCCAAAACACCGCCGAAGGATTGAGACCTGGCCTTCAAACATTCCTCGATGGCATGGGCACGGAGTTGGACAAGATGCCTGACGAGGAGGGGCTCGACGTCCGCTACGTGCAACTCCATCTCCAAGGGTTAGCTTGGGAGAAAGACAAATACATGTCCTTGCGCACAATCAGGAAATACCGAAGAGGCAACCAGGAACTGGCAGACTCCATCCTCAACGACCTCCTCACCTACGACATCGTTGCCGACAAAGTGCTGCAAACAGGAACAATCATCAACAAAAAGGCATTGTTCGAAAACGAAATTAATTACTTCTTCGCCTCACTCATCGTCAAGTATGCGGGAGATTTTGCTCTTCTCAACTTCGATTATCTCCCCGACCAGACATGCCTCATGCCCATGGGCATGCTTTTCAACCTTCCCGGCTACTGCAACGAGGACGGCATAGAAGCCATCTCCCTCGTGCCTTATGTAAAATTGAGCAATTTTATGAAGAAAAGAGCCAAGAAGACCCTTGTGGGAAAGAACAAGCCAAGGAAGGACAGGCCACAGCCCTCCCTTTCGCCCAGCGAGCCGCCACGTGGAGAGAAGGTGGACACCACCAAGGTGTATCTCATCCCTGACACCAAAGCAGAATTCACTGAATCAGGTGGAGTGAACAAATTCCTCAACCGCCAAGTGAAATATCCACCATACGAGGCTCTCATGGGCATCGAAGGAAAAGTGGTGATCAATTTCGTCGTGGAGAGAAACGGCTCCATCACAGAGCCCTCTGTCGTCTCACCCGTCTCTCCAGGCATCGACCGTGAATCCGTCAAGGCCATTCTGGACATGCCGCGATGGAAGGCGGCCACCGTGCAAGGGCAGCCGGTGAGGTCAAGGGTTAGTTTACCCGTTTATTTCAAGCTCGACAAATAAAGATGCATGCTACGGTGGCTTTCCTATTTTTTGGAATCCCCGGAAAAAACTAACAAGAGATGCTTTACATTGTAAGAAATGGGAAGGACTACGGTCCTTACACCGAAGAACAAGTGCTCGACTACGTGAACAACGGCTATGTGGTGGAGCACGATGTGGCGCGGGTGTTGGAAACCGGCGAAGTGACAACCGCCGGCGACGCCCTTCGCAAGATGCGTATGAAGCCGAAGGTGGTGCACGAGGGGAACCTGGCAAGTCAACTGTCGAAAATCGGCGGTGACCTCATCCTCCCACGCGACACCTTGGTGGAGCGCAAGTGGCTCAGCGACAAGACGCTCATCATCCTGGCCATCGTGGGACTCTTCCCCACATTCATGCTCCTGCTGCCTATGCCGGAGATAGGTGTCTTCTACACCATCGCCCTCTATTTCTCATGCATCTGGGGGCTTTTCTTCTACTATCTTTTCAAGACCCCGCAGGTGACACTGAAAACCACCATCACCGTCTTTTTCCTCACGCAGCTTTTTGTCTTCATAGTCTGGGACATCTTCGGCCTTGTCAGGTTCAACCCCTTCTATTACCTCACAGCCTCACCCTTCCCCCTCGATCTCATCGGCTTCGTCTTCGGAGTGGGACTCACCGAAGAGGCGGCGAAGATGGTGCCACTGTTGGTCATCAACCGCAGGGCGCGAGAGCCTATGCTGCCACGGACCATGGTGTTCTACGGACTGATGGCCGGTATCGCCTTCGGTGTCTTCGAGGGTGTGCAATACCAAGTGACCATCAACACGCAGATGGACTACACCTCGGCCTTCTACAGCAACATCGCCCGTCTCACCAGCCTGCCGTTCCTTCATGCCATCTGGTGCGCCATCGCCGGTTATTTCATCGCTTTCGCCAACCTCTACCCCAAATACCGCCGCTCCCTTTATTTCTTGGCGATAGCCATTCCGGCACTTCTCCACGGTCTCTACGACACCTTCTGCCAAAGCTCCACACTTCTCGCCTTGATAGTATCCTTCACCGGTGTCTTCCTGCTTATGACCTACCTCAAGCGAGGGGGAGACTATCAGCACCGCCTGAAAAAATAGGGGAATTTTTAAACCTTGAGCTTGATGCTCACGGGGCAGTGGTCGCTGCCCATGATGTCGGTGTGGATGTCGGCTTCCTCCACTTGTGGGAAGAGGCGGTCTGAAGTGAGGAAATAGTCGATGCGCCATCCTGCGTTCTTCTCCCTGGCCCTGAAGCGATAGGACCACCAAGAGTAGGTGACCTGCTCCGGGTGGAGTTTTCGGAATGTGTCGGTGAAGCCGGCGTCGAGAAGGGTGCTGAATTTGTCACGCTCCTCGTCAGTGAAGCCGGCGTTGCGCCGGTTGGTCTTCGGGTTCTTCAGGTCGATTTCCTTGTGTGCCACATTGAGGTCTCCACAGACGATGACGGGCTTGCGTGTGTCGAGGTCGAGAAGGTACTGTCGAAAGTCATCCTCCCACTGCATGCGGTAGTCGAGACGTCTTAGTCCATCCTGAGAGTTAGGAACATAGACGTTGACGAGGAAGAACTTGTCCATCTCCATGGTGATGACCCGCCCCTCCGTGTCGTGTTCGTCGATACCTATGCCCATGGTGACATCGAGAGGTGTCAACCTTGTGTAAATGGCAGTGCCTGAATACCCCTTTTTCTGAGCATAGTTCCAATAAGACTTGTATCCTTCAAATTGAAGGTCGAGCTGTCCCTCCTGCATCTTCGTCTCTTGCAGGCAGAAGAAATCGGCGTCGAGCAGTTGGAAAGCCTCCTCGAAACCCTTTCCGGTACAGGCCCTTAGTCCGTTGACGTTCCAAGAGACGAGTCGGATGTTATTTTTTTCCATAGATGTAGGTGGGGCTTCCCGTGGTGTACGTGGCATCGTCTATTTTCACATCCTTGATGAGAATGTAAGCGTTCATCTGTTGCGCGTAGTATTCACCCACTGCATAAAGAACCGTAGCGATGCCGGCGTAGGATATCGAATTTAATTGGTAGGTGAGGTTCAACTCCACATCATGCTGCTTTCCCTCGTATTCAGTGACGAAGGAGAGTTTGTAATTGTCTGGCAAGATGGTGAAGGTGTAGTATCCCTTGTCGAAAGCGGTGTTGTTGTAAGGATGAAGCACGGCTCTCAAGGATTGCGTTCCTGCAGAATTAAGAATTTCTCTTGCCGTAACATTTGAAATGCCGTATCTGGCGATGCTCACGGGGAAGTTGTTCACCACGAGAGAAGAGTCAGTCGCGATGATGCGCCACTCGCATGGTATTGAGTCGGTTTTCATCGTGGTGTCGTTGATGGCGTAGATGTACCCTGTGTACAACCCTGACATTTCATATATTTGCGCCGCCCTCTGCGCCGGTGTGAGATCGGTGTAATTGTTGTCTTTGTCGTCATCGCTGAGGCATGAACTGACGGCAGCCGTCAGGGCGAGGCAAGTCAGCATGATAAAGCTTTTCTTTAATGTTTGCATATAATGATGTTGTTTTATTGATGGTTGTCGATTTCTCCTGTTATGATACGAGGCGATTGGTTTATTCTCTGAGAAGGTTCATGAACTCCTCCCTGGTTTTGGCCTGGTTGAAAGCCCCGCTGAAAGCACTGGTGGTGGTAATGGAGTTTTGCTTCTGCACGCCTCGCATCTGCATGCACATGTGCCGCGCCTCCACCACCACCATGACCCCCATGGGGTGCAGCGTCTGCTCAATGCAGTCTTTGATTTGCTGCGTCATGCGCTCCTGCACCTGCAGGCGATGGCTGTAGATCTCCACCACGCGCGCTATCTTACTCAGACCTGTGATGTATCCCTTTGGGATGTACGCCACATGCGCCTTGCCGTAAAATGGCAGGATGTGGTGCTCGCAGAGGGAGAAGAAGTCGATGTCCTTCACGATGACCATTTGGTTGTATGGCTCGGCGAAAAGTGCGTCGGTGAGCACCTTGTGGGGGTCCTGTGTATAACCCCTTGTCAACACCTGCATGGCTTTCGCCACACGCAGTGGCGTCTTCAGCAGCCCCTCTCGGTCGGGGTCCTCTCCCAAGAGGCGCAGGATGTCGTGGTAATGTGTTACGAGGGCCTCGAGGCCCTCGCGTGTTTCCGTTTCTGTTTCCATTGCAAAGTTTTTTAATGGCTACAGTAACTATAGTAGCTATAGTGACTATAGTGTCAATATCTATTTACAGTGATGGTGGTTTTCACCACGCATGCGCTTTTGTATCCCAGTTTGGAGAGGCGCTTCATCATCCTGTTGGCTTCTTCCTGGTTGAGGTAGTTGCCACACCTGCAGCACCAACGCGGGGAGTAGAAATGCACGTAGATGGGTGTTCCGGGGATTTGGGTCTTCAGTTTTGCTCCCACCTCTTGTGCTTGTGCGCGGTCATTGCGCGTGTTGCCTCCAGCGAACACCTGCACCCTGTATCCCGTGACGCGCTTGCTGTTGCTCATCATTTTCTTGGTGTTGGTGGCAGTGACGCCGGCGTTCTCCTCCGCCTCTTTGATTTTCTGTGCTCGTATGGCCTCCCGCTGCCTGCGCTCACGCTCTCGTCGCTCCTTGTCGCGCTGCTCGTCCTCCCGGGTGGAGATACGCTGATCTGAGCGTCGATCGGTGCTGCGGTCTCGTGTTTGTTCGCGCCGCTCGGAGCCGTAGGAGGTACTGGCAGCGTCGCTTCTCGGAGAGTCCTCCCGTCTTGGTGACGTGGGCGTCGGTTTGGCTTCAGTTTCTTGTTTTTGCTCCTTCTTACCTCCGTTCACCAGGTTGCTGATGTCCTCGCTCTGCTTCACCGACACGGAGCCACTTCCCCGCTCGTCTTTCTGCAGGTGGTCGATGAAGTTTTGTGCTTGGCCGGCGGTGGCCATGCATAGTGCAGCGGCCAGGGTGGCGATGGTTTTTCTCATGTCGCTGATGGTTGTTCAGGTGATGGGGTGTGCTGCCGGCTCCTCGTTTCAGTTTTTTGGCCGTCGGGGAGCCGGAAGCGTGAAAGGCTTATTTCCAGGCGTCGATGATGCCCTTGAAGTCAGCAGCCTTGAGGGAAGCACCTCCGATAAGTCCTCCGTCGATGTCGGGCTTTGCGAAGAGTTCCTTTGCGTTGGAGGGCTTGCAGCTTCCACCATAGAGGATGGAAGTGGCCTGTGCCACGTCATTGCCGTATTTCTCTGCGATGACGCTGCGGATGTAAGCGTGTATCTCCTCAGCCTGCTCTGCGCTGGCGGTCTTTCCGGTGCCGATGGCCCAGATGGGTTCGTATGCGATGACGATGTTGGCGAACTCCTCGGGTGAGAGGTTGAAGACACTCCCCTCAAGCTCTGCTTTCACCACCTCGTTCTGCTTGTCAGCCTCACGCTCGTCGAGGCTCTCTCCGATGCAGAAAATCACTTTGAGACCGTTCTTCAGTGCCAACAGCACCTTCTCCTTGAGTATCTCCGGTGTCTCGGCGTAGTATTCACGTCTCTCGGAGTGTCCGAGGATGACATATTGTGCGCCGGTGCTTTTCACCATCTCTGCCGACACCTCACCCGTGAAGGCTCCCTTCTCCTTGTCAGCGCAGTTCTCGGCGCCGAGTTGGATGAGTTCTTGGTCGAGGAACTGTGCGATGCTTGCCAGATGAATGAAAGGAGTGCAAATCACCACGTCGCAGTTGGGTTTGTCTGCGTTGAGGCTCTCTTGAAGTTCTTTTGCCAGGTCAATGCCGGCTTGCAGGGTCATGTTCATTTTCCAGTTGCCTGCCACGATTTTCTTTCTCATGTCGTTGTTGTTTTAAAAGTTATGTTGTATGTCATTGTTGTTGCTTGTTCCTGCGCCACAACCATTTGACGGAAGCCCACAGCCTGTCGGCCAAGGTGAGCAGTCCTAATGGCAGTACAAACCACATCAGGATGGTAGCCACCTTGCGCGCTGTGCTGTCCTCAGGAGTGCGTCCAATGGGAAGTTTCTCCAATCTTCCGTTGAGTTCCGATATTTCCGGCAGTCGGTTGTGGCTCCATTTCCTCACCACCGTTCCCTGCTTCAGCAGAAGCAGCCCGGGGTTGCTTCGTATGATGGTTTTCAGCGTCGTACCGTCTGTGATGCAGAAGGGATATTCCGCACCGGTCAACTCCCTCCACCTCTCCATGCCTTTCTCACCACTCGCAGTGAGGCAATAGAATGGGTATCCGTTGGCACGGCTGTATTCGTAGAGTTGGTCGATTTCGCCAAAGTCGCTGTCGCTAGCCTGCTCCAAGTGGTGCGAGACGAGGAGGAAAGTATATCCCGGGGTGCTGAGCACGGAATCGGTGATGTCATCACCTTCGAGCGTCTCGATGGAGAAGTCGTGGATGGGCGGCACATATCCCTTCGCCGTCTGCACAGTCTTGCTGTCGATGAATTTCCACGTGGAGTCGGGGTATTCTTCCAGCGTGAACTCCTTCCTCTCCCCGTCCTTCTCCAGAATGAATGTAGTCTCAAACTGAGGTGGTTGCTCACCCTCCGGTATTTCCATGCCTTTCCGCAGGTCAGCTCCCTCGTGATAGGGTCGGAAGTCGAAAATCGGCAGGTCGTAAAGACACCAAGCACTACACGCGAGGATGAAGAGCAGGGTGTAATTGATGACAATCCACTGGTTACTCTTCGAGATGAACCTCACCATGCGCAAAGGCTGACAACTCACCACGATGGCCAAAGCCAGCAACACCACGTTTTTGACGAGTGTTTCGCCATTGGTCAGCACCAGAGCATCGCCGAAGCATCCACAATCGCTCACCGGATTGGCCCACCACAGCCATAGGGTGATAAGCGTCATCACCACCATGAAGAAGACGGTGAACTTGGAGACTGTGCGGCGGTGGATGGCAAAAAGCAAGAAGACGCCCAAGCAGAACTCCACGGCGCATAGCAGTACAGAAAGGCAGAGCGTGCACCAGTCGGGAAGAATTCCTTGCAGTGACAGTGCTGTCAAGTAGTCCTGTATCTTGTATTGCGTACCAAGCGGGTCGATGGCCTTGACAAACCCGGACAAAATCAGGGTGACGGCCAGGACGAGGCGACAGACGTTGACGAGGATGCTTGCAAGTTTATTCACTGAGCTTGATAATGCCGAAGACGGCGTAGTTGATGATGTCCTGGTAGTTGGAGGCGATACCCTCGGAGACAATGGTGGCTCCGCCCAAGTCTTCTATTTCCTTCACACGCTGGAGTTTGGTGAGGATGAAGTCGGTGTAACTGCTCACCCGCATGCCGCGCCACGCCTCTCCGTAGTCATGGTTCTTGCGAAGCATGAGCTGCAGCGCTTCCTCCGCATGGCGGTCATAGAGGGCCAGGGCGTCAGCCGGGGTCAAGTCAGTGCTGTCGGCATAACCCTGCTCCAACTGGATGAGCCCCACCAGTCCGTAATTGACCAATGCGAGAAATTCGGGGAGTACGCCCTCACCTACGAGCGACTGTTGCTTCACCTCCAGTGTGCGTATGCGCATGGCTTTGATGAACAGTTGGTCGGTGAGGGAGGATGGTCGAAGAATGCGCCATGAGGCACCGTAGTCGTGGAGTTTCTTCTCAAACACCTCCCGACATTCGGCCAGAGCCTTGCGAAACTGCTTCTCTGTCTTTGTAAACTCTTCCATCGTTTTTCTGTTTTCGCCGCAAAATTACGCATTTTCGGCGAAACTGGCAAATTTTCTTTGTAAATAAGTGCATGCTTGTCCTTAAAGTCCTTAAAGTCTCTAAAGTCTTTTTGCAGAAATATTCTTTTTTTTAATTGCTTTGATGTAATTTTGCATGCAGAAAGGAAGGCATGCCGATGGCAGCCTGTGAAAAAAGCAGACAATGAAGGAATATACAGACGCCGAATTGGCACAGTTGCTCGACAAGGAAATCTTCCATCTCATCTCGGAGGTGGCCGACGGGATGGGCGTGGAATGCTACGTCATCGGCGGCTACGTGCGCGACATTTTCCTCGAACGCCCGTCCAGCGACATCGACGTGGTGGTGGTGGGCAGCGGCATCGAGGTGGCACAGCGTTTGAAGGAAAAATTAGGGAAACGTGCCAACATCTCCATTTTCAGGAATTTCGGCACCGCCCAAGTGAAATACCGTGGTCAGGAAGTGGAATTCGTGGGTGCCAGACGGGAGAGCTACCATCACGACAGCCGCAAGCCCGTGGTGGAAGACGGCACCTTGGAGGATGACCAGAACCGCCGCGACTTCACCATCAACGCCTTGGCCATCTGCCTCAACCGCGAACGTTTCGGCGAGTTGGTGGACCCTTTCGACGGTCTTGGCGACATGTACTATCGCATCATCCGCACGCCGCTCGACCCCGACATCACCTTCTCCGATGACCCGTTGAGGATGCTCCGGTGCGTCAGGTTTGCCACCCAACTCAATTTCGACATCGACCCCGACACCTTTGACGCCCTGCGCCGCAACGCGGAGCGAATACGCATCATCAGCGGCGAGCGCATAGCCCAGGAATTCAACAAGATTCTCTTGTCGAAACATCCCAGCATAGGTTTCGACTATCTGCAGAGGTGTGGACTGTTGGAGCTCATTATTCCCGAACTCTCCCAACTTGATGTAGTGGAGACACGCAATGGAAGGGCGCACAAGAACAATTTCCACCACACCCTCGAAGTGTTGGAAAATGTTTGTAAAAATTCTGACAACCTATGGTTACGTTGGGCCGCTCTGTTGCATGACATCGGCAAGCCGAAGAGCAAACGATGGGACCCTCTGCTTGGATGGACGTTCCACAACCACAACTACATCGGGGCGAAGATGGTGCCGGAACTGTTCAAGCGTCTCAAACTGCCCCTCGACATGAAAATGAAATATGTGCAGAAGCTCGTCGATTTGCACATGCGCCCCATCGTCATCGCCGACGAGGAGGTGACCGACAGTGCTGTTCGTCGGCTGCTCAACGATGCCGGCGAGGACATTGACGACCTCATGACGCTCTGTGAGGCAGACATCACAAGCAAAAACCAAGAGAAGAAGCAACGCTTTCTCGACAATTTCGTCACCGTCAGGGAGAAATTGGTGGAACTCAAGGACAAAGACTACAAGCGCCTCTTCCAACCCTGCGTTTCTGGCGATGACATTATGGAAATGTTCGGACTGAAGCCCTCCCAACAGGTGGGCGTGCTCAAGCAATACATCAAGGATGCCGTGCTCGACCAAAGGGTGGAAAACGAGCCGGAGGCCCTGAAGAAAATGCTCGTTGAAAAATACGAACAAATGAAAGAGGAGCAAGGACTTTAGGGTCTTTAAGGACATTAAGGACCTTAAAGTCTTTAAGGACTTTCACACAATAATAATATATGTTAAATATCCACCCCAAAGGGGGTGGCAATGGGATATGTTTTGTAACTTTGCACTTTGAAAACCCAAATGCAACGATTGAGTTTTCACATTGCTTGTAATTATCAAAATGAACAAAACAAATATGAAACGAACAAAATTCTTCTTGCTTGTAGCAACTGCTGCATGCTTAGTGGCTTGTGGCGGTAAGAAAGGCGGCGGCATGAACTTCGGTGACAACGAGTTCCCCGTACTCACCGCAGGCACCGCCAGCGCCACTTCAGAAACCACCTACCCCGCCTCCATCAAAGGTGTTCAGGACGTGGAAATCCGCCCCAAGACCTCCGGTTTCATCACCCGCATCAATGTGCACGAGGGTCAGACTGTAGGAGCGGGTCAGATACTTTTCGTGCTCGACAATGAGACCTACCAAGCTGCCGTGAGGCAGGCCGAGGCTTCCGTCAACCAGGCAAGGGCCGCCATCAACACCGCAGAGGCACAGATGGCCACCGCCAAACTGACCTACGAGAACAGCACAGAGCTGCACAAGAACGGCGTCATCGGCGACTATGAGTTGCAAGCCGCGCAGAACAGCTACAACAGCGCATTGGCACAAGTCAACCAGACCAAGGCGGCCCTCCAACAGGCACAGGCCGGACTGGCCTCCGCCAAGGAGAACCTTAGCTTCTGCTATGTGAAAAGCCCCGCCAGCGGAGTGGTGGGCAACCTGCCCTACAAGGTCGGCGCACTGGTGAGCGCCTCCAGCAACCCTGCTCTCACCACCATCTCCAACATCAGCACCACGGAGGTGTATTTCTCCATGACGGAGAAGGACGTGCTGAAGATGACCAAGAACTCAGGAGGCATCAACGCCGCCGTGAACACCTTCCCGCCGCTGCGTCTCCGGCTCGCCGACGGATCCATCTACCCCCACACGGGAAGGGTGGTGAAGATGAGTGGCCTCATCGACTCCGGCACCGGTTCCGTATCAATGATTGCACAGTTCCCCAACCCCGAACGTCTTCTCAAGAGCGGTGCCTCCGGATCCATCGTCGTGACCCACGACAACCATTCCGCCATCGTCGTGCCACAATCGTGCGTCTCCGAGGTACAGGACAAACACTTCATCTACACCGTCGGCCCAGACAACAAGGTGAAGTACACCGAAATCAAGGTGGCTCCCCAGAACGACGGCAACAACTATGTCGTGGAGGAAGGCCTCAAGGTGGGCGACAAGTATGTCTCCAAGGGCATCACCAAGCTCAGCGACGGCATGGAGATTGTGCAGATCACCGAGGAGCAGTACGACAAGAAGATAGAGGATGCCGAGAAGCTGGGCGAGAACCAGGGCGACACCAAGAAATTCAAAAAGGCCATGGGCATGTAGCCCTTCGGCTCCGTATGAGCGTTGCATAACCCTAATCATTACAAGACATGACTTTTACAACCTTCATAAAACGTCCGGTGCTATCGACGGTGATTTCCATCGTCATCGTCATCCTCGGCTTCATCGGACTGCTCACGCTGCCCATCGAGCAGTATCCCGACATTGCTCCGCCCACCGTCATGGTCTATACCAGCTATACCGGCGCCGACGCCGAGACGGTGAAAAACTCCGTCCTTGCACCCCTTGAGGAGAGCATCAACGGTGTGGAGAACATGACCTATATGACCTCCTCGGCCACCAACCAAGGTTCGGCCAACATCTCCGTCCTCTTCCGCCAAGGCACCAACGCCGACATGTGCGCCGTCAACGTGCAAAACCGTGTCAGCCAGGCACAGGCATTGCTGCCTGCGGAAGTCACCAGGGTGGGTGTCACCGTGCTGAAGAGGCAGACCTCGCAAGTCATCATGTACACCATCACCTCGGAAGACGGACGGTATGACGACGAGTTCCTCACCAACTACGCCAACATCAACATCGTGCCGGCCATCAAGCGTATCCAAGGCGTGGGTGACGTGCAAAGCCCCGGTATGAAGACTTACTCCATGCGCATCTGGCTCAAGCCCGATCTTATGAAGCAGTACGGCCTCATCCCATCCGACATCTCCGCCGCCCTGGCCGAGCAGAACATCGAGGCCGCCCCCGGCTCCTTCGGAGAGCAGAGCAAGGTGGCCTACGAGTATGTGATGAGATACCGCGGCCGTCTGAAGACCCCGGAGGAGTTTGGCAACATCATCATCTCCAGCAACGTCAACGGTCAGACGCTTCGTCTGCGCGACGTGGCCAACGTGGAGCTTGGCGGACTGCAGTACTCCGTCTCGATGAAGAACAACAACCTCCCGTCGGTCATGGGCATGGTGCAGCAAATCGCCGGCTCCAACGCCAACGAGATTGCCAAAAACGTGAAGGCCACACTTGAGGAGCAGTCCAAGTTTTTCCCGCCGGGAATGATCTATAGGATCAACTACGACGTGACAGAGTTCCTCTACGCCTCCATCGAAGAGGTGGTGAAGACGCTCTTCATCACGTTGCTCCTTGTCTTCTTCGTCGTTTATGTCTTCTTGCAGGACTTCCGCTCCACCCTCATCCCCATGATTGCCGTGCCGGTGTCACTCATTGGTACGTTCTTCTTCCTCAAGATCTTCGGCTTCTCCATCAACCTTCTCACGCTCTCGGCTTTGCTCCTTGCCATCGCCATCGTGGTGGACGACGCCATCGTGGTGGTGGAGGCTGTACATGCCAAGATCGACATGGGGTACAAGAGTGCACTGCGCGCCTCCATCGATGCGATGAACGAAATCTCCGGAGCCATCATCTCCATCACCCTCGTCATGGCCTCCGTGTTCATCCCCGTGTCGTTCATTGGCGGCACCACAGGAACATTCTACCGCGAGTTCGGCGTCACCATGGCCGTCTCCATCTTCATCTCCGCCCTCAACGCCCTGACGCTATCGCCGGCGCTCTGCGCCATCTTCCTCAAGCCGAAGGACGAGCATGGCAAGGAGCGCAAGATGAGCCTCATCGACAGGATGCACGCCTCGTTCAACACCTCTTACAATAAAATCCTCGGCAAGTACCGCAACGGTGTGACGAGCATCACCCGAAAACCCATCATCGCCATCATTGCCGTCATCTTGGGCATCGTCGCGTTGGTGGCCACCATGGCGACAACGAAAACCGGCCTCGTTCCCGATGAGGACACCGGCACGCTCTTCTGCACCATCAGCATGCCACCAGCCACCAGCGTGGAGCGCACACGTCAGGTCATCGACCAGGTGGACGCCATGCTCGCCAGCAACACCGCCATCCAGAGCCGCGAACAGATCCAAGGCTACAACTTCATCGCCGGCCAAGGCTCCGACCAAGCCACATTCATCATCAAGCTCAAGCCCTTCGGTGAGCGTGGAATAACGGAGAGTGCCATGGCTGTCTTGGGCATGATCTACAAGCAGACAGCAGAAATCAAGGATGCACAAATCCTCGCCTTCTCACCGCCCATGATCCCAGGCTTCTCGGCCAACAACGGTCTGTCGGTGGTCATGCAGGACCGCACCGGAGGCGACCTCAACAAATTCTTCGAGGTGACCAAGAACTACTTGGCAGAGCTCAACAAGCGGCCGGAGATACAGATGGCCATGACCTCCTACAACCCCAACTATCCACAATACATGATTGACGTGGATGTGGCCAAGTGCAAGCAGGCCGGCATCACACCCTCCACCATACTCAGCACGCTGCAAGGGTACTATGGTGGTCTCTATGCCTCCAACTTCAACGCCTACGGCAAGCTCTACCGCGTGATGATCCAAGGCGACGTTCCAAGCCGCGAACGCCCCGAAGGCCTGACCAACATCTTCGTGCGCACGCCCTCCGGCATGTCCCCGGTCAACGAGTTCTGCTCCATCAATCGCGTCTATGGCCCCGCCAACATCAACCGCTTCAACATGTTCACCAGCATCAATGTCACGGCAACCCTGGCCGACGGTTACTCCTCCGGCGAGGGTATCAAGGCTGTCAGGGAAGTGGCGGAGCAATACCTGCCGCAGGGATACGCTTACGACTTCTCAGGACTGACACGCTCGGAGAGCGAGTCGAGCAACTCCACCATGCTCATCTTCCTGCTCTGCATCATGTTCGTCTATCTCATCCTCTCCGCACAGTATGAGAGCTACATCCTGCCCTTGGCCGTCATACTCTCCATCCCCTTCGGACTGGCCGGTGCCTTCTTCTTCACCGAAATCACCGGGCACAACAACGACATCTACATGCAGATCTCCCTCATCATGCTCATCGGCTTGCTCGCCAAAAACGCCATCCTCATCGTGCAGTTCGCTCTCGAACGCAGGGAGACGGGCATGGCCATCTCATGGTCGGGCATCCTCGGAGCCGCCGCCCGTCTGCGCCCCATCCTTATGACCTCTCTCGCCATGATCATCGGTCTGCTACCCATGCTCTGGCCCTTCGGAGTGGGCGCCCATGGCAACAACACCTTGGGCTACGCCGCCATCGGCGGCATGCTCGTGGGCACGCTCTGCCAAGTCTTCGTCGTGCCGGCCCTCTTTGTCATATTCCAGACACTCCAGGAAAAGATCAGGCCCATGAGTTTCGAGGACGAGGAGAATGCCGAAGTGAAGGCCGAACTTGAACAATATGTGCACCATGCCAACAACTATACCGTGGAGGAATAATCATGAATAGGAAATACATCGTCATAGCGGGCGCCTGCGCCCTTATGCTCACCGGATGCAAGTCAGTCAAGGAGTCGCTCTTCGCCCCCTACGACCGACCCGATGTCAACACCCGGGGCATCATACGCGACAACGTCTCACGCAGCGACACCCTCGTGGCCACTGCAGACAGCCTCACCTTCGGAAGGCTGCCTTGGCGCGAAGTCTTCACCGACCCCCTGTTGCAGATACTCATCCAGCAAGCACTCGACAACAATGTCGACATGCTCAACGCTGCGCTCAACGTACAGATGGCCGAGACACAACTCAAGGCCGCCCGTCTCGCCTTCCTGCCGCAGTTCGCCTTCTCACCATCCGGCACCATCGCCTCATGGGACTTCGGAGCCGTGTCAAAGACCTACCAACTGCCGGTGGCCATCAGCTGGAACGTCGATCTCTTCGGCAATCTCCTTTCCCAAAAGCGCAGCGCACAGATGCAACTGCTCGGCATGCACGACTACCAAGTAGTGGTGCAGACCAACATCGTCAAGGGCGTAGCCAACATGTACTACACTCTCCTCATGCTCGACAGACAGTTGGAGATTCTCGATGACATGACAGGACTCACCAAGGACACCTGGGAGATGATGAAACTGCAGATGGACTTAGGTCGCGCCCGCTCCACCAGTGTGCAGAGCGCGGAGGCCAACTACTACTCCGTGCAGACACAGGCGGTGGAGATGAAAAGGCAGGTGAGAGAGGTGGAGAACGCCCTCTCGCTGCTCATGGGCCAACCGGCGCAAGCCATCTCACGCGGCAAGTTAGCCAACCAGAACCTTCCGTCGAAATTCGCCACGGGAGTGGGCATACAACTCTTGGCCAACCGTGCCGACGTACACTATGCCGAGATGAACTTGGCCCAGTGCTTCTACGGCATTGAGACAGCAAGGAGCAGGTTCTATCCCAGCCTCACCATCTCGCCCACGGCCGCCTTCACCAACAGCGGCGGAGGAGCCGTTGTCAACCCAGGCAAAGTGCTTCTCTCAGCCGTCGCCAGCCTCACCCAACCCATCTTCATGAAGGGACAGCTCACAGCCGGCCTCCGCGTGGCGGAAGCCCAGTACGAGCAGGCCTTCAACACCTGGCAAAACGCCGTGCTTAAGGCGGGCAACGAGGTGAGTGACGCCCTCGTGCTGTACAACGCCTCCGATGAGAAGATACAACTTGAACAGAAGCAGGTGGAGACCCTGAAGAAGAACGTGGAGCACACCAAGATGCTCTTCAAGAGTTCGGGAAGCACCTATTTCGAGGTCATCTCCGCCCAACAGGCCCTGCTCAACGCACAAATCTCGCTCGTCTCCGACCAATTCTACAAAATGCAGGCCGTCGTCAACCTCTACAATGCATTGGGAGGCGGGGGAAAATAACACCAAACACCGAATATTATGGCAAGTGATATCAGTCCAAGAGCGGAAATAGACCCCCGTGCGAAAATCGGGGACAACTGCAAAATCTTCCCCTTCGTATATATCGAGGGTGATGTGGAAATCGGCGACGAATGCATCATCTTCCCCTTCACCAGCATCCTCAACGGTTCGAGAATTGGGAAGAAGAACAAGATTCACCAAGGTTCCGTCATCGCCGCGCTCCCCCAAGACTTCGAGTTCAGCGGAGAGAAGAGCGAATGCATCATCGGCGACAACAACATCATCCGCGAAAACGTCATCATCAACAGAGCCACTCACAATGGGGGTCAGACCATCATCGGCCACGACAACTTCCTCATGGAGGGTGTGCACGTGTCGCATGACACGAGGATAGCCAACAACTGCGTCTTCGGCTACGGCACCAAGATTGCCGGCGACTGCTTCGTCGGGGAGGGAGCCATCCTTTCCACGAGCGTCATACAGAACGCCGGCACCAGGGTGGGAAGAGGAGCCATGGTACAGGCCGGCACCACCTTCTCCAAGGACGTGCCGCCATACATCATCGCCGGCGGAACTCCCGTTGCATACGGAGGTGTGAACACCACCATCCTCACCATGGCCGGCGTCTCAGAGAAGGTGCAGAAACACATCGCCAATGCCTATCGCCTCATCTTCCACGGCCAGAACAGCGTCTTCGACGCCATCATGCAAGTGAAGGAGCAGGTGCCAGACAGCATCGAAATTCAAAACATCGTCAATTTCATCTCGAAGACAGAGAGAGGCATCATAGCCAAACTCTGATACTACCTACTCGGTGTACCGCAATGCACGCATCGCGTTGAGCACGGCAAGCACCGTCACGCCAACGTCGGCGAACACCGCCATCCACATCGTGGCGAGGCCAAAGGTTGCGAGAGCCAGCACCGCCACCTTCACACCGATGGCCATCCACACGTTCTGACGGGCAATTCGCAGCGTTCTACGAGCGATGACGACAGCAGTACACAGTTTCGACGGACGGTCGTCCATCAGCACCACATCGGCTGCTTCGATGGCGGCGTCGCTTCCCAAGCCACCCATGGCCACGCCCACGTCGGCCATGGCAAGCACCGGGGCGTCATTGATGCCGTCGCCCACAAAAGCCACGCCATTCCCGGCTTCGGCAATCATGCGCCGCAATGCCTCCACCTTGTCGGTGGGAAGCATTGCGGCGTGATATTCTTTTATGCTTAGCTGCGAGGCAACGGCAGCGGCCACTTCCTCACGGTCGCCAGTGAGCATCACCACACGCCCCACGCCCATCTCTCTCAAGCGGTGGATGGCAGATGCACTATCATCCTTCACTTTGTCGCTGATGGCGATGTGACCGACGTACTCGCCATCGATGCTCACGTGGACGACGGTGCCGACGTGGGGGCAGTCGCTCCACTTGACACCCTCCGCCTCCATCATTCGCGTGTTGCCCACGCACACACGACGACCCTCGACAAGGGCGCGGACACCCTGACCGGCCACCTCCTCCACCTCTTCCACACGACAGCCGTCGGTGCTCTCCTCCGGGAAAGCATCACGAAGGGCGGCACCGACAGGATGGGTGCTGAAATGCTCCACATGGGCGGCGAGGTGGAGCAGATGCCGCTCGTCACAACTCTCAGGATGCACGGCTTCCACGGCAAACTTGCCATAGGTGAGCGTGCCAGTCTTGTCGAAGACCACCGTGTTGGTACGTGCCAAGGCGTCGAGGTAGTTGCCTCCTTTCACCAAAACACCCTTGCGCGAAGCCCCTCCGATGCCTCCGAAGAAGGTGAGAGGGATGCTGATCACCAATGCGCAGGGGCATGAGACGACAAGGAAGATGAGGGCACGGTGCAACCATGTGGGGAAAGTGGCGGCGAAGGCCCCGGAGAACAACGGTGGGAGGAAAGCGAGCATGAAGGCGGCAGCCACCACCACCGGCGTATAGATGCGGGCGAAACGGGTGATGAAGGCCTCGCTATGCGACTTATGCTCGCCTGCGTGTTCCACAAGGTCGATGATTCTCGATGCCGTACTCTCGCCGTATGGCTTGCTCACGCGGATGCGCAGGACACCGGAGAGATTGACGCTACCGGCAAAGACAGCATCACCCGACACGGCGGACCGGGGAAGGCTCTCGCCCGTCAGTGCCACCGTGTTGAGCTGCGACGTGCCTTCCACCACTTCTCCGTCGAGCGGCACACGCTCACCGGGTTTCACCACGATGGTCTCTCCAGGAAGCACGCTCCCCGCCTCCACCTGACACTCTTCTCCACCGCGCTCCACCATAGCGGTGTCGGGACGGATGTCCATCAGGTGGGCGATGCTCTCTCGGCTCTTGCCCTCGGCAAAGCCCTCGAACATCTCACCGATTTGAAAGAAAAGCATCACAAAGACAGCCTCGGGAAACTCTGTCTCCGCCCCGGGGAGAAACCCGATGCACAACGCCCCGAGGGTGGCCACCGTCATCAGGAAATGCTCGTTGAACAAGTCGCCGGAGGCGATACCTTCCGCCGCCTCACGAAGAGTGGAGTGACCAGCCATCAAGTAAGCAGGGAGGTAACACAACAACAACTGCCATGTGGAGAGCTTCGTGATATGTTCCACCACCACCGCCGCCGCCAAAAGCAGGGCGGCAAAACCTATTTGCCACAATTGGCCATGCAAGTCGCCGTGGTGATGGTGCTCGTGGTCATGGTGATGATGATGCTCATGGTGGTCTTCTTCGTGTTTGTGGCTGTGTGAACAGCCATGGGAGCAGTGCTCATAATGGTGTGAATGTGCCATAATTGTCTTGGTCTTTGATTCTGCGTGCAAAGGTAAGGCAATAGTTTTGCAACTTGGTTGCAAAGGCGGCATCCCTCTGTTTTTTCATGACCAAAGAGATGCGTTGCCTTTCCTTGAAAAAATCAAAAAACTTCTTGCAAAAACCTTGGAATATCACACTTTTTCCCTAATTTTGCATGCAAAACAAAGTTCAATCACCATGACAAGAACAAGACTATTATTCGCCATCCTTTTCGCATCCCTCGTTTCCGTCAGCTCTTGGGCCGGCGACAACGTGTTTTCCGCCAATGCCGTGACATTTGCACCCGGACAAAGCGCCCCCATCAACGTCGAGCTAACCAACACCGACGAGGTGAACGGCGTGCAGTTTAACCTCCAATTGCCCGAAGGTTTCTCCTTCGTCAAGGACGAGGAAGGCAAGCCCACATTCACCCTTGGCGAGCGCATTTCCGATTTCAGGGTGATATGCAAAGAGATGGAAAAGGGAAGATTTCGCATCATGGCATTCTCCTTCCATGCCACGCCTGTTGCCGGCAACCAGGGTGTCATCCTCTCCATGACCGTCACATGCGACAGCACTATGCCTACAGGTGATTACACCGTCCGCTTCCAGGATGTCCACCTCTCATTGACGGGAAAGGACAACGCCAAGCCCTCCTACGACCCGGCAGACTTCGAGACCGTCATCACCGTGAAATAAGGACCACCTAAAAAAGAAAAAAATTATGCTCATCATTAATTCCTACGATGAATTCGCCTCCCATTTGGGAGAAGAACTCGGTTGCTCCGACTGGCTCACCATCGACCAGGATCGCATCAACCTCTTCGCCGACGCCACCCTCGACCACCAATGGATACACGTTGATGTGGAAAGGGCCAAGCAGGAAAGCCCGTACAAAAGCACCATTGCCCACGGCTATCTCACGCTGTCCGTGCTTCCCCACCTCTGGGCTCAAATCATCCAAGTGAACAACATCAAGATGCTGGTCAACTATGGGATGGACCAGATGCGTTTCGGCCAGCCCGTCATCACGGGCAGTCGTGTGCGCATGTGCACCGTGCTTCACAACATCCAGAACCTCCGTGGCATCTGCAAAGTGGAGATTGATTTCAAGATTGAAATAGAAAACCAGAAGAAACCGGCCCTTCAAGGCATCTCCACCTTCTTATATTATTTCAAATGAGAGGTAAAATCACCTTGGCCCTCGTCGCCCTGCTGTGGTGTGCAACGAGCAACGGGCAATCATTTGACAAGTGGTTCCGCGATGCCACGCTTCGCCTCGACTACATCTTCTCCGGCGGCGCAGGCAACTGCGAGATTTCCCTCGACGAGATGCACGAGGTACCTCGGTGGTACGGCAAGCGCCGCCGCATGGCAGAGGTGCCGATGGAGGGCAACGGGCAGTTGGTGATGCGCGACCACCGCAGCGGCGAGGTGATTTACCGCAACTCCTTCTCCACTCTCTTCCAGGAATGGCTCTCCTATCCCGAGGCGGAGCAGACACGCCGCTCCTTCCAAAACGTCTTCCTCGCCCCCATGCCCCTCGACAGCGTCGATGTGACGGTGGAACTCTACGACAACCGCCGCCACAGCATGGCATCCATGACACACATCGTGGTTCCGAGCGACATCCTCATCCGTCACACCGGATGGACGGATGTCACCCCTTACGACATCCTCCAAACCCCTACCGACAGCACACGGTGCATACACATCGCCTTCTTGGCGGAGGGATACCGCGAGAGCGAGATGAAAACCTTCTTGAACGATTGCCGCACGGCCATGAAAGCCCTCTTCTCACACGAGCCTTTCCGCTCCCTGCGTCATCGCTTCCAAGTCATCGCCGTAAAGTCCCCCTCCCGCGACAGTGGGACAAGCGTTCCCCGCAACGGCGTATGGAAACAAACAGCCCTTCATTCACACTTCGACACCTTCTATAGCGACCGATACCTCACCACGCTTCACTTGAAGACGCTCCATAACTGGCTCGCCGGCACGCCCTACGAGCACATCATCGTCTTGGTGAACACCGACCTTTACGGCGGCGGAGGCATCCTCAACTCCTACAACCTCTCCATGACCCACCACGACAAATTCAAGCCCGTCGTGGTGCACGAGTTCGGACACAGTTTTGCCGGCCTCGCCGACGAGTACGCCTATGAGTCGGAGGCGGTGCCCATGTACCCGCACGACATCGAGCCGTGGGAGAAAAACATCACCACTCTGGCCGACTTCCATGGAAAGTGGGAGGACCTCATCGCCCCCGACACGCCCATACCCACCCCGAAAGAAGGAGCCTCCGTCAACACCGTGGGCCTCTTCGAGGGAGCCGGATACTCTCTACACGGTGTCTATCGCCCCTGCCCCGACTGCCGCATGCGCACCAACGAAAACCCGAAATTCTGCAAAGTCTGCGACCGTGCCATTCGGCAAGTCATCGACTTTTACACCGGGGAATAGGAACTATAGAAACTATAGTAACTATAGATGCTATAGAAACTATAGATGCTATAGCAACTATAGAAACTATAAAAACCTTTTTTATGAGCGACAAGCACTTTTCCTTCAACTTTTGGCGGCTGCAGCGGTGGTTTCTCGCCGTAGCAGTCGGCTTGTTGGTGGCAGTGCCCTTCATGGCTCGCCAGCCGGAAGACAGCGAGCGCTTGGGGATGGCTTTGGAGTATTTCCAAAGCGGGAAATACCACGAGGCACTCCTCCTCTTCGAGCAACTCGACAAGGAATACTCGCTCAACCCTCGCTACCACGCCTACATGGGCGTATGCCACTACTACGAATGGGAATATGAGGAGGCATGCCAGTTGCTCGACGAGGCGATACCGAAATTGGAGGCCTTCGCCCCCCACGAGCGCTCGGTTTATTACTTCACCAATGGGGAGAGCCATTTCCAACTGAAGCAATACGCCGAGGCCATACCCTTTTTCGAGAAGGCCCTCACTGTATGCTACGAGAACGAAAAAGGCGACATCCACTACCGCTTAGGGATGTGCCACATGTTTGCCGAGGAGTGGTTGTCCGCCCGCGACCACTACCGCCAAGCACTCGACAACTACGTGGCACTGCGCAACACACCCGACATGCAGCCGCGCATCTACCAGACTTCACACATGATGAAAGGATGTGAGCAGCACCTCAAGGGAGAATTGCTCACGGAAAAGGATTTCGGCTCAGCCACTGTTTCTGACAGCACGACCGTTGTTGCTGAATTTTCCGACACCACAGCCGTCGCAAACACCTCAGACATCGTAGAAACCGCCAACACCACCACATCCGCCTCTGTTTCCGATTCCCCCGCCGTTTCTCCCGAAGACAGCGTGAATCTCTCCTCAACCATCAAAAAAGTTTCCTCCACCGACAGCGTGGCCATGGCAAGCGCTCGTTCGGTTTTCCATCGCGACACCATCCGCCAAGCCATCCCCACGACCATCAACATCCAAGACCTCTTCAACAGGCAGGTGGAAGTGAAGGAATAAGGGGGCTTAAGCACTTTACCTTGTAAGTGAGAATTTCATGCTGAGGCCGAAGTCTCGGGTGGTGGTGGGATAGCTGCTTGACGAGAGTAGCGGCGTGTTGGTCTGCGAGTCGAAATAGAAGGTCATGGTCATGAGCTTCGAGATGGTGTAGTCGGCATTGAAAGTGAACTTGAAAGCCGAGTTTCCGCTGCTTGCCTGGCTCGTCATAGTAGCAATGTCGCGGGTGATGTTGGCCTGCTTGCGGAAGGAGACATCGCAGCGCAGATTGAGGTCGTGGTTGAAATTCTTGCTGTTGTTCTTCGACGTCGTCTTGCTTTGGTTGCTCTTGTTTTCGTCCTCGTTACCACCTTTTTTCTTGGCACCCTTCACCTTGCGATGCCCGGTCAGTCCGAAGAACTTGAAATCGTTGATTTTGTATCCGAAGCCGAAGACGAGGTCCTTGCTGGTGGTCTCGTTGATTTGCACGCTGGTGGTGCTGAGGTTGACCACACGCGTAGTCTTGTATTCCACCTTGCACGTGAGGTTGTTGTTGAGCGTGACATCGATGCCGATGAGGGGCGAGAACGACTCGTTGATACTCACGGTGGAGATGTTGAACATGCTGTTGGGCGCGGGCATGCCGGTGGTGGCGTCGGTAATGAATCCCAAGTCACCCATGTATTCCATCCACGAACTGTAGCTGGAATAGGAGCCTATGGAGAAGATGCTCTTGTAGGAGTGGTTGAGGTTGACACTCTTGAAGAGATCCTTGAAAGGCGACAGTTTGCTCAGACCGCTATATCGGATGGACCAGTTGGGGAGCAGCCTTGCGAGCGATGGGAAAATGTCGAGTGACCCCCCTCCCATGTTGGTATATGTGGCGAAGAAAGCCGGTATGAGCACGTCTGAACTGTAAAGCCCCACCCCTCCGTTCTCCGGGTTGAACTCCTTCCCGGCCAAGGCCGTACCGGCTGGATATACCGCCCCGGCGTATTGAGCCTCCACCTTGTCGCGGAAAGCGTTGAGAGAATTGCAGAATCTGACGAACGATGCGGAGTGATAGCCATTGTTGGCGTCGCCCATGCTCTCGAAAGCCGTGCGCAACGACACGGTGGTCATGGTGAACTGCCCGCTCCTGGTCGTTGGGTTTCCCTGGTACATATATTGCACGCTCCTGGCGTCCGTCACCGCCCTGCTTGCGTTGAGGTCGATTTTGAAGTCTCGTGCCGGTTCGAGTGTCATTTTGAGTTGGAAGTCTGTGGTGTGGCTTGTCGTGGCCGGTGTAGCCACGCTGTCGTTGAAGAGCAGCCAGTCGTTCTTCCTTGCCTTTTCGATGTAGTCTTCGCCAACGAAGCCAAAGGCGAAATCGAGTCCCGGGCTAAGCAGGTCTCCCCTCCTCTGTCCGAAGGCGGAGCCGATGGTGGGCATGAATCCCGGTATGCCCATCGACCTTTTGTCCACGTAGGTGAAATTGACGTTTCTCACCATCATGAGCCACCTTGCGATGACCTGCGCGGTCTTGTACCATGCCTTGTCGTCGAGTGGTTGCTTGGCGGTGACGGAGATTTTCATGGTGACGGCGGAGTCAGCCTTGTTGATGACCTTGATTTTGTTGTCGTCCACGACCTTGTATTTCACCGGCACGGTCTTTCCATCCTTGTCCTTTGCCGACACGATGAGACGTTTGCTCTTCTTGCTGTGCGTCACCACGAGCGAGGTGTCTGCCTTGATGGTGATTTCCTTCTCAAAGGTGTTCTTGTTCTTGGGTAATGCAGCCTTTGACTTGTCATCAGCCTTCTTCTCCTTGTCATCCTTGGCGTCCTTGTCGTTTTCATCCTTCCCTACCTTCTTGGGAGCCTCCTTGGGCTGCTTCTTGGTGGTGGTCTTCTTGTTGGTGGTTTTCGAGAAGCGCTCGTTGGTCTTCTTCAGGAATGGCACATGGTCGTAGAGTTTCTGAAGGTTGAAGGTACCATTGATGTTGAGCGTTCTGCTGTTGGTGATGTTGTTGCCCAATGACGTGCCGTCCTCCAGTTCGGTGCCCCTCACCCAACTGTAGCTGGACTGGTATGACACATCTGAGTTGAGCCAGTCGAAGATGGGAATGAGGTTGAGCGGGACGTGGTAAGAAGCTTGGAAGTTTTGAGTGTAGTCGAGAGGTGTTCCAAGTTTTTTGATGGAGTTCCATACAGAGTCCTTCCAAGCGGTGTAGTGGTCGGGATAGAGGTCCTTGTTGACGGGCGTGTAAGGCTCCTCTATTTCTGCGTGTGTGCCACTGGTGAAGCTTGCGTGTATGTTCTTGGTGAGGTCCCACCTGATGGAGAAATCCCTGTTCCACAGGAACTGCTCATTGAATGTGAGCGGCAGAGTAGCCCCTTCGAGGTTCTCCATGTCTCGCTCCTGCAGTTCATAATAGTTTCGTTTGATGTCTGTGTTGAAGGTGATGTTCTGCGGGAGGTAGTTGAAGGAGAGTTTTTTTGGGAATTCGAGCCACTTTGACTTGGACTTGATTTTCTTGAACGGCTCCCACGCCTTGTAAACAGGCGACCAAGCGTATGACATGGAGCCGCTCCAATTGTGCTCCTCCTCATAAACGATGGTCTCCCCGGTGGTCCTTGTGTGTTGGTGGCTGTATGTGAAGGAGAAGTTGGCGGGGTCGTATGGCATGGGATGCCCCTTTGTAGCCACTCCCACACGGAGGTTGGAGAGGGAGAAGTTGGTGTTGGTCACCTTCTTCACGGCGATGTTCTCAATGGAGTCCTTCTCTTGCTTGGTCATGGCCTCCAGGGCTTCGTCGAGTTCCATGTCGGTGTCCATGGGGTTGTATTTCGGCTTCTTCTTCTCGTTGGAATAGGAGTAGTAAAGCGGAGCCGAAACCTTCAACTTGTCGGGGAAGAATTTTCCAAGTTCAAGTTGTGTGGTGACGGTGATGTTTTGCAAGTTGTCCTGCGAGCGTGAGGCGACGCCGTCCTCCAGTCCTCCGAAGCCTTCGGAGGTGTATCTTCCTATGACATTGACGGAGCCGAAGTCAGAGAGTTGCACGTTGAGGTTTCCCTGTGCAGCCCATCCGCCCTCGTTGTTGTATTCCTTCAGCCTGAGTTCGTTGACCCACACCTCTCCCGACTTGGCCTCGCCAGAGAGGTTTCTCACGCCGATGATCATGGTTTTCACCTCTCCGAGGGACGGGTTTCCCATAACGCTGATTTTGTTGGACGGCTTCTCCTCGTCGTATGCGGTGAAGAGTTGGTTGTATGACGCGCTGCCCTCCGCCTTGGCCTTGTTGCGCTCCTTCTTGATGGTGGTGAAGATGTCGAGTGGGATGTCCACCATGTTCTCCTCCGGCCACACCGTTCGTTTGTCAGACGTGGAGTACTTGTCGTAGTGCCCGGGTGCGGTGAGCTTGAGCGGGATTTCATACTCGTAATAGTTGCTCTTATAGTCGCTTCCAAGCCTGATGAAGACCGCCAATTGATTGTCAGTCAGGTTGGTGGTGTTCTCGTTGAGCGTGTTGGCGTGAACGAACATCTGCAGTCTCTTGTAATGGCGCAGGTCGAGGGTGGTGTTCTTGTAAACACATTTGGACTCCCCTGTTCCAAGGTCGTTGACGACGATGTCAAGGGCCTGCTCGTTGCTCTCCACGAGTTGTGGCTGCGTGGGGTCCTGCACGCGAGAAATACCCGGCGGGAGGACGTAATTGACGGGGGTCTTGTCGTTGTTCTCCTCGATGTTGACGGCACTCACCGACATATATCCGGAATTGGAGGAACTGTTGGTGAGGTTCTGCGTATAGACCCTCCACTCTCCTCTGACGAGGTCGAGACTTCCAAAGCGCATGACGATGGGTCTCTTGAAATTGGTGAGGAACATCCTCATGAACCTGACGGAGGTGAAGTCGTTGATGGCTCCCACCTTCTGCTCATACCTGTCAAGTGGTATCCTGAACTGGTACCAAGTCACCTCGTAACGATCGCCGTTTCTGAGCGTCCCGCTTCCCACGCGGCTATCAACGATGAAGTTGTGTCCCACGACGAGGTCCTCGGGCCGTATGGAGACATGGTACTGGTAGTATTTCTCATACTCGTTGAGGGTGTAGTCCTGGTTGATGTCCTCCACGTCGGGGGTGGTCTTGTAAGAGGTGTCGTAGCTCTCGCTGCGCATGTCGGAGTCGGGCGTGTTGCCCTGGGGGTTGTTGATGCGCTTGTATCTCTGGAGGATGGATGCCTGCATCTGGTCGTAGTCCCTTCCCCTGAAATAGTGGTAGTTGTCGTTGGCCGGGTCGGCGTAGATGCTGTCCCATACCTCCTGCGAGACCTTTCCCCTGATGTCGTTGAGAAAATCCTGGTAGTAGTCGAAGGTCTGCTCCTCTTGGTCGGTGAGGCCGTTGAAGCCCACGTCCTGCTGTGCCCTGGAGCCAGAGGTGGTGGCGAAAGCGTAGGTGACGGTGGAGGAGGTGGGAATCTTGCCCCACTGCGTGGAGGTGTAGGTGTCGGAGCCATTGACCGACATGCCACTCTCATAGAATTTCTTCCCATCGCGCAGGATGTCCTCGCTCACCTCTCCGAGGTTGATGTAGAAGTCGCCGCCGTATTCCGATGCGTCATCACGTTCGTTGGTGTAGATGAAGGGGTCGAGAAGCCAAAATTCGATGTATTCGATGTTGGCTGTCTCGAAATCGTTGGTGTCGAGTTTCCGCATCATACCTCCCCATTTGCTCTGCGTGTTGTCGAACCTTCCCAAGGAGTTGAGATCTTTGCTGAAGTTGTAGGGTCCTCGCTCGTCGGGATAGTAGGCCAGGTTGAGGATGGGGAGGGTGGAGGTGGCTCCGCTATACGAACTTTGGTCACGATTGGGGTACAACTCCCTGACATACACCTCTCTCACGTAGTGGTTGGAGAGTTGGTCGAGGTCGCTCTTGATGTGTGGCGGCGTGAGTGACGAACTTCTCCTTGTAAAGAGCGGGTCGATGTTATACCAGGCGAGGAGGCTTCGGTTGAAACCGCTGGTAAGCCCCGTCTTGTCCTTGTACTCCGGGAACATGGTGGGGCAGCTGGAGATGAACCACGAGGTGGGCGTGGAGACATCGATGGTGTTCTTGGTGTTCTCGAAGTCGTCAAGGTAGGAAGCGTTGTCCTGCGTGCCATGTGCCTGCCCTGCGATAAGCTGTGCAAACTCTGCCGAGAGGGAGATGTTGGAGGGCTGGGTGACATGGAGGAGCGGCACCTTGTTGAGGACGTTGGTGAGCCACTGGCTCTCCTTTTTCCAGTTGAGGTTGAGTCCCCAGATGGTGTTGTTGAGCGGTTCGGAACCCATGGCCACCTTGGTGACAAGGGATTGCTCCGAGAGGTGCCTGACGGTGCCTCCCAACTGGAAATTGCGGTTGAAGTCGTACTGCCAGTTGACGCCGAACATGGTTTTCCTCGACTGCCCGTAGTCGGTGTTGCTCTCCAAGGAGACGTTGATGGCCGTTCCGGCATCGATGATGCTCTGGTTGAGAATGGTCACCTCTCCTGCGGAATAGTCCACGGAGTAATCGGAGCCCTCGGTGAGCGTCACACCTCCCGCAGTGACGACGACGGAACCTTGCGGCACGTTGTATGCTCCGAGGGAGATGACGTTGGCAGATGTGCCACGGAAGAAGCCGGTGAGGATGTATTTGTCCTTCTCAGCAATTTGCTTGGCCACCGTCTTGGTGGAGTCGTAGAGTTCTGTGTAGCAGTATTTCTCCGCCGTTTGCGGAGCCACTCCCTTGGAGACGAGGTAGCTGTACATATAGGACCCGAAGGGTTCCGCCTTGGGGAGGAACACTCGTCCGTTGGCCACGGTGTATCCCGCCACATAGTCGAAATATCCGTTGGCGTGAGCTTTCATATTGTTGTCGAGGCGGTCGGCGTCGATGTAGCGTATGATGGGTTGTTCCTTCACCTGCGGCTCTGGGAGGTAAGAGAGATAGACGCCAGCGGTGTCGCTTTGGAACTTGATGTCCAACCGGAACTTGTCCTTCTCCACCGATGAAGCAAGGTAATACACGTTTTTCATCATCAAGTCCCAGTTGGCCTGTGTGGGGTTGTTGCTGGTGTTTTTGAGCGACTTGACATACAGGCACTTGGTGACATCGGTGACGTCGCTTGCAAACTCTCCCACCTGGTAGGTGACGCCTCCGTGGGTGTATTCGAAAGCCACGGCGAGCACCTGGTCGGTCTGCAGAGCCGTCTTGAGCGAGACATATCCCAAAGCATTGTTGACGGTGTATTCCGAGGAGTTGAGCAGTCTGGCGCTCTCCAGTTTTTCATAATCCACGCCTCCTACGAACTGTCCGTCGAGGACGGTGGAGGCCTGGTCGATGTCACGTGCCCCCACGAGGGCCGAGTTCAACTGCTGATAAAGGGCGTTGGCCCCGTTGGAGGGCGGCATGGCACTACCACCCTCTCCCAAGTCAGGCAGTGCAATGATGTTTCTTGTGTTGGAGGTGGTTCCGGTCTTATTGGTCACCCATATCTCCACGCGGTTGATGGTGATGCCAGTGGTGAGGTTGGGGAGCGTCTTCATGGCAGCGTCGTATTTGCCACGGAAATAGTGTGAGAGGAAGAAGTGCCGGTTGTCCTCGTAGTTGGCCACGTCGATTTCGAAGGGTGTGAGTTGCACACCTCCCTTGGAAGAGACGCTGGAAGAGTTGGACTTTTTCTGCGAGACAACGGTTTGCAGTTTGAGTTTGCCAAACTGGAAGTCCGTACGAAGGCCGAAGAGCGAACTGGAACCCGCGATGAGCGACGAACTGCCTGGGAACGAGACATTGCCACCCTCCACAAGTTTGATCATCTCATCCTCCTTTCCGTCGTATTTCAACTTCATGTTCTGCGCATCGAAGTCGAAGGTGGCGTCAGTGTTGTAGTTGAGGTTCATATTCACCTTGTCACCCACCTTGCCGTTGACGTTGAGGTTGATTTTCTCATCGAAGTCCATGGTGGTGGTCTTCCTGTTGCGGATGGGCAACGAGGGGTTGTCGATGTTCTTGAGGGTGGCTCCGAACTTGAGTTCCGCCGTACCTTGCGTCTTGATGCGCACGCCGCCCGGTCCGAAGATTTTCTCTGCCGGTCCGAGGTCGAAGTGCATGTCAGTAAAGTCGAACTTCTCCTTTCCCTTTGTCTTGGCGGCCTCCTCGTTCTTGGAGCGGAAGAAATCATAAAGTGCCTTCTTCTCACTCCACTTGAAATATTCGTCGTAGGTCATCATGGTGGGTGCCCATACGTATGTGCCGGCCACCTTGTTGCCTATGATGTATCTATCGATGGTGTCGTTGTACTCCACCTTTTGCTTCATGTTCTCCGGCCTTTGGAGGTCGGCGGAGCCTTGCGAGAGGTCGTCGTCGGTGAGAGGCTGCGTGCGCTGGATCTTCCATCGCGGATGGAGCAGGGAATCGGGAATTTCCTCATCCTCCTCCAAGATGGGCTGGGCCTTGATGTCTTCCTTCTTGTCGTCTTTCTTGTTGCCCTTCTTGTCATCACCAGCCTGGTTGTTGTTGTTTGCCCTGCGTCTTGTGCGGTCGTCCTGCGGCGAGGTTTTCTGCTGCCTCCGGGTGGGGTCGTCCTGGGGCGCGACCCATCGGTTGCCCGCCATCACGCTGATGGCGCACAACAAGGCGATGAATCCCATGAGACGCAGATTGAGTTGCATATTCTTGCAGTGTTGGTTTTTACTTGATTTGCTTGAGGGCGAGTTTGATGACTTGCTCCACGTGGAGGTCGGGTTGCTGGCGCAGGATTTCTCCCATCACCTTGGCCGACGGTGCGGGGGAGAAGCCGAGCATGGTGAGTGCGCTGACGGCTTCGTTGCGCACCTCTTGGTTGACATTGTCGGCGGGTTTGGCGACACCTCCCGGCAGTTGCTGAGCCAGTTCGCTGCTCGACACCTTGTCCTTCAGGTCCACGATGATGCGCTGGGCCGTCTTCAAACCGATGCCCTTAACGTTCTTTAGTGCGCGCTCGTCGCCGCCAGTGATGGCAGCACAAAGTTCTGCCGGTGTGAACGACGAGAGGATCATCCGCGCCGTGTTGGCCCCCACCCCCGAGACGGTGATGAGCTGGCGATAAAGTTCACGCTCCGCCTTGGCGGCGAAGCCGTATAAGGTGAAGGAGTCGTCGCGCCCTCCGGTGACGATGGCTTCATGCACGTAGAGCAACACCTCTTTCTTTTTTTGTATGGCAGTGTAGGTGTTAAGTGAAATATTGAGCGCATAGCCCACTCCGACCGCCTCGACAACGGCCATCGTCGGGGTGATGTCGGTGAGCTCGCCCCTGATGTATTCTATCATTATAGTCTCTTTTTTTGTATATATACGATAGAATAACGATGAAAAGGGGTGGTTTATTGCATGGAGGGCGGATTTTTGAGGATGATGTCTTCACATGGCACCTTCTCCCAACTGAACAATGGCAGCAATTCCTCGGGGCTGATGGCGTCGGGCATGGGGATGATGCCGGCCAGGAAGGCGAGCCAACCGATGAGCTGCCGAGAGGTGAATTGCTGCCTCAGACATCCCATGTCGAGGCTTTTGTCGCGCTTGGAGAGCCGTTGTCCCGCATCGTTGCAGAGCAGTGGGTGGTGGGTGAACCGCATCGCAGGAAAGTCGAGGAGTTGTGCCACATACATCTGCTGGGGCGTGGAGAGGAGCAAGTCACGCCCGCGCACCACCTCGGTGACACCCGTCAGCGCGTCATCCACCACCACGGCCAACTGATAGGCCCATGCACCGTCCTTGCGGCGGATGATGAAATCGCCCACCTGTCGGGCGAGGTTGACGGTGAAGGAACCGTAGTGTCCGTCGGTGAAGGTGATGTCGCTGTCAGGCACCATCAGGCGAGTGGCTCCTTTCCGTCCGGGCTGCGGGGGGAGGTGACGGCACGTGCCTTTATACACCACCCGTCCGTCGCTCTCGTGGGGAGCTTGCGTAGCCAAGAGGTCGGCACGTGTGCAGTAGCATGGATAAGTGAGTCCCTTCTGCTGCAACAGCTTGAAATAATGTTCGTAGATTTCAGAACGTCGGCTCTGCCACACTGGTTCTCCATCCCACTGCAACCCAAGCCATTGCAGGTCGTCCATCAGCATGGTGGCATGCTCTGCCCGCGAGCGTCCGGGGTCGAGGTCCTCAATGCGCAACAGCCACTCGCCACCCCTACTCTTGGCGGAGAGCCAGGAGAGGAGCGCACAAAACATGTTGCCCAAATGCATGCGCCCCGTGGGCGAAGGTGCGAAGCGTCCACGGATGACATCGCCGCCTTGCCTCGCTGCATCTATTTCTTCTTTCATGGCACAAAGTTAGTGACTTTTTGGGAAAAGCCAACAATCTACAGGTAGTTTTTGAACCAACCCGTGTCATACCAAGCATCAGTTACACATATTTCATAGCGTGTGAAAAAATCAAAAAAAAGTTGTCATTTTGTAAGGTAATTCGGCAATAATATGTAATTTTGCAAGCCGAAAGGGAAATTAGGTTGCAAAACAACATTAATCACAGAAAAAAACATCCATAACAATAATCATTTCACCCACATGAAGAAAATCAAAGCCGCCGTAGTAGGCTACGGCAACATTGGCAAATTCACCATCCAGGCCTTGGAGGCCGCCCCTGACTTCGAGATTGCCGGCATCGTACGCCGCAACGGCAGCACAAATAAGCCCGCAGAGTTGGCACCCTACGAGGTGGTGAAGGACATCACCGAGTTGAAGGACGTCGATGTGGCCATCCTGGCCACCCCCACGCGCAGTTGCGAGGAATACGCCCGCAAAATCCTCCCTTTAGGCATCAACACGGTGGACAGCTTCGACATCCACACGAGCATCCTCGACTACCGCGCAGCCCTCACCCCCATTAACAAGGATACAGGCACCGTATCAGTCATCGCCGCCGGATGGGATCCGGGTAGCGACAGCATCGTGCGCACACTGATGCAGAGTTTGGCACCCAAGGGGTTGTCGTACACCAACTTCGGCCCCGGCATGTCAATGGGCCATTCCGTGTGCGTGCGCTCCAAAGCCGGTGTGAAAGACGCTCTTTCCATGACCATTCCCAAGGGCGAGGGTCTCCATCGCCGCATGGTGTATGTGGAGTTGGAGGAGGGAGCCTCGCTTGAAGAGGTGACAGCCGCCATCAAGGCCGACCCCTATTTCGCCAATGACGAGACACACGTCTTCGCCGTGGACTCCGTGGACGAGGTGAAGGACATGGGTCACGGTGTCAACCTTGTGCGCAAGGGTGTGAGCGGACAGACGCAAAACCAGCAGTTGGAGTTCAACATGAGCATCAACAACCCGGCACTCACCGGTCAGGTGCTTGTCAACGTGGCCAGGGCCTCCATGCGCCAACAGCCCGGATGCTACACCATGATTGAGATTCCAGTCATCGACATGCTGCCCGGCGACCGTGAGAGCCTCATCAGCCACTTGGTGTGAAGCTTTTTCATCAACCATATCTCAATGGGGCATCCGAAAGGGTGCCTCTTTCTTTTTATCCTCCACAACCATAATCCGTGCTCAAAGAAAAGAAAAGCACCATATTTGTGGCATATTTCACGAAATTGATGTAATTTTGCAGCCGAAACGAAAAAAACAAGAGAAAAGACAATGGAAAAAGTAGTAAGCGGCATCAGGCCCACCGGCAACCTTCACCTTGGCAACTACTATGGTGCGGTGAAGAGTTTTGTGAAAATGCAAGACGAATACGACTGCATGTTCTTCATTGCCGATTGGCACAGCCTGACGACCCACCCCAAACCGGAAGACATCCAAGAAAGTGCACGAACCATCTTGGCCGAATACCTCGCATGCGGCCTTGACCCCCAAAAAGCCCCCATTTACATTCAAAGCGACGTGAAGGAAACCCTCGAGCTTTACCTCTTCCTCAACATGAATATGTACTTGGGAGAGCTGGAGCGCGTCACCACCTTCAAGGAAAAGGCCCGCAAGCAACCCAACAACGTCAACGCCGGCCTGCTCACCTACCCCACCCTCATGGCCGCCGACATCCTGCAGCACAGAGCCAACAAGGTGCCAGTGGGAAAGGACCAGGAGCAGAACATGGAGATGGCACGCAAATGTGCCAGAAGGTTCAACAACATCTACGGGGTGGAGTTTTTCCCCGAACCACAGAATTTCTACTTCGCTGAAAAGGCGGTGAAAGTACCGGGTCTCGACGGCACTGGCAAGATGGGAAAGAGCGAGGGCAACTGCATCTACCTGCGTGACGACGACAAGACCATCACCAAGAAAGTGATGAAGGCCGTCACCGACTTAGGCCCCCAGACCCCCAACAGTGAGCGTCCTGAAATCATCGAGAACCTCTTCACCTTCCTGCTGCTGTGCGCCAACGAAGAGGCTTATCGCTATTACGACGAGAAATGGAATGACTGCACGCTACGGTATGGTGACCTCAAGAAGGAAATCGCCGCCAACTTGGTGAAAACCGTCGCTCCCATCCGTGAACGCATCTTGGAATTCAGCTCCAACCGCGAACTGCTCGACCGCATCGCCAAGGAGGGCGCCGAGCGGGCACGCGAGAGCGCACTGGCCACCATCAAGGAAGTAAGACGCATCATTGGCTTTAGAGTGGGATAATACACTTCACTCGACCATCCATGAATCTCCACCTCACCTCAACCATCACGATGCCCGAACACAAGCTGCGCCGGGAAGTGGTAGAGCTTTGCCGTCTCACCGGCAAGCCTCTCCTGAAATTGTCCACCAAAGACTACATCGACCATGGCATGCGGCACTATGTGGAGCAATTCGGCTCCGCCGGCCTTGTGAATATCGAGGTGTTCAACGAGTTGCAGCACACCATCACCGGATGGCCGGGCGGCAAGCCCAACTCCGACGACACCTTGCGTCCTGAGCGTGCCAAACCCTTCCCCAAGCGCGTGGTGGTCTTCTCACCCCACCCCGACGATGATGTCATCTCCATGGGAGGCACCATCCGCCGGCTCATCCAACAGGGCAACGACGTCCACGTGGCCTACGAGACAAGCGGCGACATCGCCGTCAACGACGACGAGGTGACGCGTTTCATGCATTTCATCAAGGGGTTCAACCAGTTGTTTGCCAATGGAGCCGATGAAGTCATAGGCCGTGTGTATCAACAAATGAAGCAATTCATGGAGAAAAAGCGGGAGGCGGAGCGTGAGACCTACGGCGACAACAAATACCTTCACCCCACGCAGATGGACCCGGTGATGGCGGACATCCCCGAGGTGCTGACACTCAAAGGACTTATCCGTCGCGGCGAGGCACGCTTGGCATGTGCCTACAACAACATCCCCAGCGACCACATCCATTTCCTCGACCTCCCCTTCTACGAGTCGGGCACCATCGAGAAACTCCCTATGACGGAGCAGGACGTACAACCCATCCAAAAATTGCTATCCACCATCCAACCTCACCAAATCTACGTGGCCGCCGACCTGGCCGACCCGCACGGCACACACCGCAAATGCACCGACGCCGTACTGGCCGCCATCGATGAGGAAAAGCACCTTGACGCCGAATGGCTCGCCGACTGCCGCGTGTGGATGTATCGCGGTGCCTGGGCGGAATGGGACATTGCCGATATCGAAATGTGTGTGCCTATGAGCCCCGAAGAACTTCGCGAGAAGCGCAATGCCATCCTCAAGCACCAAAGTCAGATGGAGAGCGCCCCCTTCTTAGGCAACGACGAGCGGCTCTTCTGGCAGCGTGCCGAAGACCGCAACCGCGAGACCGCGAGACGATACGACGAGTTGGGGCTGGCTTGCTATGAGGCCATGGAGGCGTTTGTGGAATACCACTTCTAAAGTCACAACCCGCAAACAAAGCATCACAAAGTCTAAAGGCGTCCCCCAATGGAGACGCCTTTATGTATTGCTTGAATGAAGTTCGGATAAACGAGATGGTCCACCAACGTGCAAGACGTTAAATACTCAACTCATCGAGAACTTTGATGAGTCGCTTGTCAAAACGTTTGTCGGTGCGTATGCACTCGGAGAAAGGCACATATACCACCTCGTTGAAGCGATAACCCACCATGACGTTGCGCTGTCCCTGCATAATGGCCTCGATGGCGCCCACGCCCATGCAACTGGCGAGGATGCGGTCGCGAGCCGACGGAGTACCACCGCGCTGCAAGTGGCCAAGGACGGAGACACGCACATCGAACCCCGGGAACTCATTCTTCACACGGTCGGCATAGTAGAAGGCGCCACATTTGGGACTCTCGCTGACGATGACGATGCACGACTTCTTCGACTTGCGGATGCCACGGTGCATGAACTCAGCCAACTGGTCCTCATTGGTCACCTCCTCTGGCACGATGGCAGCCTCGGCACCGCAGGCGATGGCGCAGTTCTGAGCCAGGAAGCCGGCATCACGTCCCATCACCTCGATGAAGAAGATGCGCTCGTGAGAATTGGCCGTGTCGCGAATGCGGTCCACACATTCCATGATAGTATTCATCGTGGTGTCGTAACCGATGGTGGAATCAGTGCCATAGAGGTCATTGTCGATGGTGCCAGGCAGACCGATGATGGGGAAGTTGAACTCCATGCCGAATTTCCATGCGCCGGTAAGCGAGCCGTTGCCGCCAATGACGATGAGAGCATCAACCCCCTCTCGCTGGCAGGTATCGTAGGCTTTCTGCATGCCCTCCGGGGTCATGAACTCCTTGCTCCTTGCCGTCTTCAAGATGGTGCCGCCCCTGGTGATGATACCACTGACATCCTCGGTGGTGAACGTCTTCATATCACCATTGATGAGGCCGTCGTAGCCTCTGTAAATACCCTTGATTGTAAATCCGTTGTAAATGCCGGTGCGTGTCACGGCACGGATGGCAGCATTCATACCGGGGGAGTCGCCGCCGGATGTCAAAATACCGATAGTTTTAATCTTGCTCATGGTAGTAATGTTTAGATATTTGTTTTTCAGTTATTTGGTATTGTTTTCTGGAAATCCTTTCGTACCGTTTCCATTGAGAAAGCCGCCATAGTCTTCTAAGCGACATTCTTTCAACGGTAGCTTGGTGTTTGGAATGAATGACATGGCAAAGGTAGCAATTTTATGAGAAAAACACAACTTTTGGCGGAATAAAAAACACCCAAAAAAGGCGCCCCCTTGTGGAGACGCCTTTATAGGTTGGTTGAATTGATTTCGGATTAGCGAATCTCAACAGTAGCACGGCGGTTGAGCTCGAACGGTGAGAGGATGTCCACACCACCCTTGCCAACAGCGGTGATCTTGTCACGGCTAACACCCATGCCAACGATTTCCTCTACGACGGTCTTGGCACGCTCGTCGGAAAGCCACTGGTTGTGGTCGGGCTTGCCGGTAGCGCTGTCAGCATAACCGGTGACGAGGAGGTTGGAGTTGTTGTCCAAGGCGAACTTGGCGACGGTGCGAACGTCAACCATGTCACGAGAGTAGGAAGGACCACTCTTCGTCTTGTCGCAGTAGAAGAACACGGTAGCCGGAGCGGCGATGCCCTTAACAACGGGAGTTGGCTCTGGGCACTTGTGGTTCTTGATCAGGTTGTTCAGACGGTCGATCTCAGCGTTGGCGTCATCCAGCTGTCCGTTGAGGGCGTCGATCTGTGACTGGTGGAGGGCCTTGATGGCAGCGAGGTCAGGCACTTTGTCCCATGTGCCCTTGCCCAGGTTGAAAGTCAAGCCCAGTTCAGCATAGAGCAGGTTGTCGTGGCTGTCCCATCCGCGATGACCCGGGTCGAGGATCACGTCGTCATGGTCGATGTCGCTCTCAATACGGTTCCAACCCAATTCGAGGTTGAGGAACACCTTGCGGCTGAGGCGGAACTCATTGAGGATACCGATGTTGAGGTCCATGGCATAGCGGTTGTAGGTCATGGAACGACCGACACCAGCACCAACGAATGGAATGAAATTCCACACGCGGTCGGGGTTGTAACCACCCAACATGTTGCTCACGTTGAAGAGGATTTGCTCGTTGGCGAGCCAGAACTTGTTGAACTTGCTCACGTCATTTCCAGCGATGCCGCGTACCTGGCGACCCCAGATACCCATGACCTTGGTGCGAAGTCCGAGACCCGGTGTGAACCACTTGCCAATGGCGATGGAAGCTCCGGGATTTGAACGGAAGCCCTCCAGCGGACTGATGTCCAGGTCTTGTCCATGCTCCTCAGCAGAATACCAAGCATTCCACTGGGCGCCTACTTGAATGAACCAATTGCTCCAGAATGAATTGGTGGCCACGCTGTATTTCAGTGTGGGATCATCCTGTGCACTGGCTGAAAAAGACACGCCGACCAAAGCCAGCATCATTAATAGTTTTTTCATAACCTTTTATGTTTTTAAAAATCAAAAAATATTTGTAATCGTTGTTTATCCTACTTTTTCCGCCGCAAAGATACTATTTTTTTTCAAATATTATTATTATTTCTTAAGAAATTTTTGTTTTTTGCCCAAAAAACGTGAATTTTCTTGGAAAAATCGCGTTTTCGAGGCCTCTCAAGCGAGCAAACGCTCCATTTCCTCTTGTCTGAGGATGGCGAGGATGGTTTTGCCGTCGGGGGTCATATTGACGTTGGAACAGCTGAAAAGTCGGTTGACCAAGCTCTCCATCTCCTCGTTGGAGAGCACCTGCCCCTGTGGTATGGCCGCCCCCCTTGCCAGTGTGAGAGCCACGGCAGCATCCACCTCCTCCTTCGGCCGACCTGTCTTGTCCTTCGCCGCCGCGACGATTTCGCGAAACATGGTGGTGGGATCCACCCCCTCGATGTCTGCCGGCACGCCGTCGATGGAGAAGGAACCTCCCCCGAGGTCGGAGATGGAGAAACCCACCTCCCGCAGTTCGGGTATGATCTGCCTCACCACCTCGGCCTCCGCCGGCGGGTAAGCCACGATGTCGGGGAAGAGCATGCTCTGTGACGCCCACCGATGGTGCACCATCTTGTCAAAATACTCCTCGTAAAGCACTCTCAGGTGCGCCCGATGCTGGTCGATGACCATCAAGCCCGACTTGACAGCCGTCATCACCCACCTTCCCTTGTACTGGTAGTGGGCGGGCGACTTCTCCTCGATGATGTCCTCCGTGGCAGTCCTCTCCTCCCCCGGGTCGTCGAAAAGGGAACGCTCCTGCGTCTCGGCATCCCCGACAGGCGGGAACAGTTCCTCCCATTTCCCGGCGTTGGAAGCCTCCCTCGACCCCCTGTTGTCCTTGAAGGGGTTGTATCGCGGGTTGACGCCCTGCGAGGGCGTGGAAGTCGCGCCTCCTTGGACGAAGAGCGGGATGTCGGGTTTCCCCTCTGTGTCGAAGTCAATGGACGGCACGTCGTTGAATTTCCCCACGGCCTCCTTGACGGCGGCGGCGAGGATTTGCCAGATGGCTTGCTCGTTGTTGAACTTGATTTCCGTCTTTGTCGGGTGGATGTTGACATCGATGTCTGCCGGGTCAATGTCGAAATAGATGAAGAAAGGCACTTGCTCCCCCTGTGGCAGAAGTCGTTCGAAGGGAGCCATCACCGCCTTGGCGAAATAGGGATGCCGCATGTATCGCCCGTTGACGAAGAAGAACTGGTGCGCCCCCTTCTTCTTTGCCGCCTCCGGTTTCCCCACAAAGCCACTGATGCGGCAGAGAGTGGTGTCCACCGCCACGGGCAGCAGTTCCTGGTTGAGTCGTTTGCCGAAGACGTCAATGATGCGTTGTCGCAGTCCGCAGGGTCTGAGAGCCAAAAGCTCCGCCCCATTGCTGTGGAGGGAGAAGGCCACATCGGGATAGACGAGTACGATGCGCTCGTATGCCGCGAGAATGTTGTTGAGTTCCGTGGCGTTCGACTTGAGGAATTTCCTCCTTGCCGGAACGTTATAAAAGAGGTTGTCCACCTTGAACTGACTCCCTGCGGCACATTGCACAGGCTCTTGTGAGATGAAGCGCGAGGCGTGAATGGTGGTGACAGTGCCCACCTCGTCGGCGGCCATTCGAGTGGTGAGTTCCACCTGCGCCACAGCGGCGATGGACGCCAAAGCCTCTCCCCGGAAGCCCATGGTGTGGAGGTCGAAGAGGTCATCGGCCTTTCTTATTTTCGACGTGGCATGCCGCTCGAACGACAGCCGTGCGTCGGTGGCCGACATGCCACAACCGTCGTCGATGACGAGGATGGATGTCCGCCCGGCATCGGTCACCATGACGTGCACCTCGTGCGCACCGGCGTCGAGGGCGTTCTCCACCAACTCCTTCACCACCGATGCGGGGCGTTGTATCACCTCGCCGGCGGCGATTTGGTTGGCTACGGAGTCGGGAAGCAGTTGTATGATGTCGCTCATGTGATGTCGTTCAGTTTAGATGAAAAATTGTCACCGCCTCAAAGGCACCTGCCGCATGCGCTTGCTCAAAGCCTTGGGCGTGGTGGAGTCCCCACCTCCGCCGTATCTCTTGTCGTGGCGTCCCTCTATATAATAGATGTCGTCCTTGTTGGCCGGACGGATATAGTCATACCACCCGAAGTTGGGCAGTCGGTCCTTCAACGGCGGTATCTGCGTCATGGGATATAACACGCCTTCCGACTTCGAGGCCCATATCTTGTCCAACTTGCGCTCGGGGCTGAGATACATCCTCATGGTGTCGGTCTCCAAATAAACCATTCCGATGAGGGAAGTGTCTCTTTCCTCCACCGGGTAATAGACCGTCTGCACGTTGCCCACGGCCTCGCTCATGCGCAGTTTCCCTTGGTCGAAATAAGCATTCATCCTCTGCGACGCCACCTGGTTGTAGTACACCTTCCCCGGATGCTCGTGGTCGTTCATCATTTCGATGGAGAGTGCCTTGGACATGATGTTTGCCTCGCGCACGGTGGAGTCGGCCATGAACACCTTGATGCTGTCACCCATGAGCTGCCGCGTGGTGTTCCACACGATGGGGTCGAAATACATGGTGAGGGTGGAGTCGCGTGTGCACAGCACGAGAGAATCGCACACCGCCTGCACGTCGTTGCGGTACATTCTCACCTTCTTGTAGCAATGGACCTTTCGATAGACGGAGTCGGTGTTGATGTAGAAGGTCTCCAAACGTATGGTGTCGGCGTGCATGTAAAGCGTGTCCTTCTGCGAGAAGTCAATGAACACAGGATTGCGCGAGGCCAAACCCGTGCCAGTGGCTTCGTTGTAGTCCACGGCGTCGGCTACGAGTTGGTTCTTGTTCTTGTGGTCCACATAATCCACCTTTCCAAAACCCCGGCTGATCTTCTTCCCACTGTCATAGAAAAGGCTGTCGCCCGAGATGGAGCGCGTGTCGGTGACGATGCTCGACTTGTCAAACAGTTCCACCTTGTCGTTCTTCATATAGAAGAAGCAGTTGGTGGTTTCCACGTCATATCCGTCCTTGATGGAATGCACGACGGACTTTTTCCACGAGGTTCTTCCACCATCCGGGCTTGTTTTGGTGATGCCGCCCTTCACATGCGCCTTCTCCTGCTGTGAATCATATAATAAGGTGTCGGTGTGTACGACATGCGTTTTCGTCTTCAACGTGACGTCGTAGAAAAATTCGGCTTCCTTGGTGTCGAGGTTGTATTTTCCCCAGTCGCTGCTGAGCGTCATTCCCTTCACCTTGTCAACATAGTTTCCCCCCTGGTCGTAATAGACGATGTCGAATTTCTGGTCAAAGACGAGGTTGTCGGTATGCAGTTGCGAGGTCTTTCTGTGTATGACGACGACGTTGTGCTGGGCATGCACCATCTCGGCGTTGCCGTCGTAAAGGGCGGTGTCGCAACGTATTTCGAGCGTGTCGCCCTGATACATCCTCACATGTCCGTAAGCCTCGAACTTGTTTTCCATCTGTTTGAAATAGGCGCTGTCGCAGAGCAGTGTGGAACCTTTGTGTCGGAATTTCACGTTCCCCCTGACGATTTGCTTGTCTCCGAGGCGGAACTTGTCGTAATAGAGCGAGTCGGCATGGTCGAGGTAGATTCTCTCGTCCTCCACCCTCGTGTTTTTCCGTTGGGAGTGGGCCGGCAAGGCCATACAAAGAGCAAGCAGGCACAAGACCGTGGCGAGCATGGTCCTGTGCCGGCATGTAAGGGTGATATGTCGCTTACATCGCCTCATTTCACCCATCCTTGGTATTGGAACTTGCAGTCCTTGTATCGCTCGTTCATTCTTACGTATGTGTTCTTGAGTTTGTTGGCCACCCACTCGTCAAGCATCTTCTCCCTCTGCTTGGCCAGCACCACGTCCTTCATCGACTGGAAATCCTCGGTGATGGTGGCCCGGTGCCCCTCCACACGGCTCTTGAGTTTGATGATGGCCACGACGGTCTTCCCTCGGCTGTTGACCATCTCGAAGGGTTTCGACACCTCGCCCACCTGCAGTTCCTCCACTTGGCGAGCCACCTCGGTGGGAAGGTCCTGCATGCGGAATTTCGAGGTTCTGGTGCGGTCCTCGGTGACGTTGGCCATCAGTCCGTGGTTGCTGCGCGTGTCCTTGTCGTCGGAGATGTAAGTGGCGGCATCGTCGAAGGTGAATTTTCCCTCACGGATGTTGTTTGCCACTGAGTCGAGTTGGTTGGAAGCCTCTTCGAGGGCCTCACGGTCCACCTTCGGCTTGAGCAAGATGTGCCTGACGTTGATGCGCTCTCCCCGCTTGTCAATAAGCTGGATGATGTGGAAGCCGAACTCCGACTCAACGATTTTGGAGATTTTGTTGGGGTCGGTGAGGTTGAAGGCCACGGCTGCGAAAGAAGGGTCGAGCACGGCCTTAGGAGTGAAGCCTATCTCGCCTCCCTGTCGTGCCGAGCCATCCTCGGAATAAAGTCGTGCGAGTGTGGCGAACGTGGTCTCTCCCTTGTTGACACGGTCGGTGAACTCCCTCAACTGGTCCTTCACCCTGTTCACCTCTTCCACCTTCACTTTCGGCTGGCGCGTGATGACCTGCACCTCGACGGTGGTGGGCACCATGGGGATGCTGTCTTCGGGCAAATCCTGGAAATAGCGTCTCACCTCGGCTGGCGACACCTTGATGTCCTCCACCAGCTTCATCTTCATCTTCTGGATGAGTTCGCGGTTTTTGAATTCGTCGTGCATGGACTGTCTCATCTGGGCGATGCTCATCTTGCGGTATTCCTCAAGTTTCTCCTTGGAGCCGTCGGCCAGTTGAATCCAGTAGTTGATTTGCTCGTCGATGCTCTGGGTGATTTCCGACTCCGTGACCTCGATGCTGTCGATGGCCGCCTGGTGGAGGAAGAGTTTCTGCACGGCGAGCTGCTCCGGGATGACGCAGTCGGGGTTGCCTTCCCACCTGACACCCTCCGTCTCCGCCTGAAGGCGCAGGGCCTCGATGTCAGACTTGAGGATGGGTTCGTCACCCACCACCCACACCACCTCGTCGATGATGCTGCCTTCGTTCACCTCGACAGCTTCCGTAGTGGCGGTGTCGGCCGCCTCCCCCGTACCAAGGGAGTGGGCGCCGTGGTGCTGTATGGCAGCCCCCAAGGGTGCCATGGCAGCGATGAGAGCCGTAAGAGCCAATGTTCTCAGTCCGTCCATGTCGTCAGTGCTTCGTTGGTCAGTGTTTGTTGACGGTGGCCAGAACGTCCTTGTTCACCTCCACGGCATATTTCTTTCTCAGTTGCGCCACCCATTCCTTCTCCAACATGTCCTGGTAGTCGGCCACCACCTGGCCTTTCACATCGGTGTATTCCTGTGGAGCCTTGATGACCTTGCCGAAGGTGGCGTCGATGGGATAGTCGGGGTTGGACTTCACTTGGGCGTCCTTTTTCTTGAACACCTCCCTGTCCACGAGTGGGTTGTCACCGGCCTTGAAGAGTCCCTTTTCCACGCGGATGCGCTTCACAGAGTCGGCGTTGAAGGTGGAACGCAGTTTCTCCGCCCACTTGTCGAAGGCGAGTCCCTTGACGCATTTCTTCACCGCCTTGACATCAGCGGCGTCCTTCACATGGTAGGCAATGCCCTTGAAGCGTGGGGCATCCCAAGTGTATTTCTTCTTGTTCTTCTTGAAGAAGGCGGCCTGTCCGGCCTCGTCCTTCTGCGCCTTCTCCCACACCTCTCGGTTGCTGATTTCAAAGAGCAGCAGTCCGTCGTGGTACTCTCGTATGAGGTTGGCCAAGTCGCTGTCGTTGGCGGAAAGCTCAACAGACCTGTCCTCAAGCAGTTTGTCAGCCGATTGGTAGTTGTTGGCCTTCATATACTCCTCTATCTTCTCATCGATGATTTTTTCACGGATTCCCCTTCTGTCGATGAAGGTGATGATGTCGGCCCTGACGGAGTCGTAAGGCACGAAGTTTTTCTTGTCTTCCAGCTTGATGATATGGTATCCGAAGTCGGAGAGCACGGGCTGGCTCACCTGTCCGATATTGAGCGAATAGACGGCTTTTTCAAATTGAGGCACGGTCTGTTGGGGTTGTATCCATCCTATCTCTCCCCCATTGACCTTTGAGCCGGGGTCGTCGGAATGTTCTTTGGCCAAGGTGGCGAAGTCAGCCCCTTGCATGATGGCTTGGTAGATGGAGTCTGCCTTCTGCTTGGCCTTCTCCCTCTTGTCCTCTGTATCACGCTGGTTGACGGCGATGAGAATGTGTGCCGGCTTGGCCAGTCCGCCCAACGAGTCCACGAAATGCTGTGTGCGTTGGTAGATGCGCTGCGCCTCCTCCTCGATGTCGTTGTCGGTGATGAACGACGGCCTCACCTGCTGGTCGCGGTACTGAGCGAACTCCGTCTTGTAAGAAGTGAGCGTGTCGAGTCCTTCGTCGATGGCCGCCGCCACTTTGAGTTTGTAGTTGATGAAGAGGTCCACGTATTCCTCGACGGACTTTTTGTCGATGACCCCCTCGGAGTTGTTTTTATTGAAAGAGTACTCAAACTCCGACCTGGACACAGGAACACCATTGATGGTCATGATGGTGGGGTCGGTTTGGGCGAATGCTGCCGCAGAGAAAGCGAGCAATGCTGCTAAAGTCTTCAGTCTCATTTTCTTATGGTTTGTTTGTTATTCTGGTCTTGAATAGTTGGGAGCTTCGCTGGTAATGGTGATGTCGTGCGGATGGCTCTCCATGACGCCAGCGTTGGTGATGCGTGTGAATTTCGCCTGGTGTAGTTTTTCTATGCTTCCGGCGCCACAGTATCCCATGCCGGAGCGCAGACCGCCCACGAGTTGGTAAATCACCTCGGCCACGGTGCCTTTGTAAGGTACACGTCCGGCGATGCCCTCCGGTACGAGTTTCTTGGTCTCCTTGGTGCCGGTTTGGAAATAGCGGTCCTTGGAACCGTTTTCCATGGCTTCGAGAGACCCCATGCCCCTGTAGCTTTTGAACTTACGTCCGTTGAAGATGATGGTGTCGCCCGGGCTTTCCTCCGTTCCAGCGACGAGCGAGCCCACCATGACGCTGCTTCCACCGGCGGCGATGGCTTTCACCACGTCGCCCGAGTACCGCAGACCTCCGTCGGCGATGAGCGGTATGCCGGTGCCCTGAAGGGCGGAATAGACGTCATAGACGGCGCTGAGTTGCGGCACTCCCACACCAGCCACGACACGTGTGGTGCAGATGGAGCCCGGCCCGATGCCCACCTTCACGGCGTCGGCACCGTTGTCGGCAAGCATCTTCGCCGCCTCGCCGGTGGCCACGTTGCCCACGACGATGTCCACGGCGGGGAAGGCCTTCTTGGCCTCCACGAGCTTCTCTATCACCGACTTGGAATGTCCGTGTGCGGTGTCGATGACGATGGCGTCGGCTCCGGCGTTCACCAAAGCCTCCATACGTGCCAAGGTGTCGGCAGTGACCCCCACGCCGGCAGCCACGCGCAAGCGTCCCTTGTCATCCTTGCAAGCCATGGGCTTGTCCTTTGCCTTGGTGATGTCCTTGTAGGTGATGAGTCCCACGAGATGGTTGTCCTTGTCCACCACGGGAAGTTTTTCTATCTTGTTCTCCTGGAGGATGTGAGCCGCAGCCGCCAAATCAGTCTTCTGATGCGTGGTGACGAGATTGTCCTTGGTCATCACCTCGTCGATGGGCTTGTCAAGTCGAAGTTCGAAGCGCAAGTCGCGGTTGGTGACGATACCCACAAGGTGGTTGTCCTCATCGACCACGGGAATGCCACCGATGTGGTATTCAGCCATCATGTCGAGGGCGTCCTGCACCGTCTTCCCCTTTTTGATGGTGACGGGGTCGTAAATCATACCGTTCTCCGCCCGTTTGACGATGGCCACTTGCCTTGCCTGCTCCTCGATGGACATGTTCTTGTGTATCACGCCGATGCCACCTTCCCTTGCGATGGCGATGGCCATGGCCGACTCGGTGACGGTGTCCATGGCAGCGGTGACGAAGGGTATGTTCAGCCCGATGTTTCGGGAGAACATGGTTTTCAACTCTACCGTCCTTGGCAGGACGTCTGAAAAGGCTGGAATAAGAAGGACGTCGTCGAAGGTGAGACCGTCCATTACGATTTTGTCTGCAACAAATGATGACATGTCTTTAGAATTTATTGCGTGCAAAATTAGCAATAAATTTCCACATATCGGGTGCTTTGTCGTTTTTTCTTGATGAATTAATACGATTTAACGGAGTAAGCGTGTTCCATGGGGGTGAGAAAGACAGTTCTGCCAGTCAGGTTGCCCCGACTGGCAGAGGATTTTAGTTGGCCATTTCCGAGATGAACTTGATTCTAACCATCCTAATGTCCTCTTCGGAATAATCTTCTCCCAGTTCCTCCATGGCGACATTGAGGTCGTCGGTCTCGCTCTCGGCGAAATAGTCGTAGATGTCGTCCACGTGGTCCTCGTCCATCACATCGTCGATGAAATAGTCGATGTTGAGTTTGGTGCCGCTATAGACGATGTTCTCTATCTCCGTGAGGAGGTCGTCGAAATCCAGTCCTTGCGCCCTGGCCACCTCCTCCAAGTCGATTTTCCGGTCGATGCTTTGTATGATTTTCACTTTCAGGATGGACTTCTTAGCCACCGTTTTGACGCGCAGTTCCTCCGGCCGGTCGATGTCGTTCTCCTCGCAGTGCTTTTTGATGAGTTCGCAGAACTCCGTGCCATAGCGCTTGGCCTTTCCGGCTCCCACGCCCTGGATGTTCTGCAGTTCCTGCAAGTTGATGGGGTACATGGTGGCCATTTGTTCGAGGGAGGGGTCTTGGAAGATGACGTATGGCGGCACCTTGAGTTTTTGCGACATTCTCTTCCTCAAATCCTTGAGCATGGCGTAAAGTTCGAGGTCGAGAGCTCCGGCGCCGTCGCCTCCCTCCTCGTCGTAGTCATCCTTGAACTCGGTATCCTCGACAACCATGAATGATTCAGGCTTTTTCATGAAGCGCTTCCCGGCGGCGGTGAGTTTGAGCAGTCCGTAGTTTTCCACGTCCTTCTTGATGAAGCCGGCAATCATGGCCTGCCTGATGACCGGGTTCCACAACTTCTCATCCTCGTCCTCACCGGCCCCGAACTCCTCTAATTGGTCGTGCTTGTGAGAGAGGATGTCCTCCGTGGTGCGTCCTTTGACAAAGTCGATGATGTATTCAGACCTGAAATTCTCCTTGACAGCCTCGATGGCACGCAACACGATGAGCAGTTGGTCCTTTCCCTCACGTTTTGTCTTGGGATGCAGACAGTTGTCGCAGTTGCCGCAGTTGTCCTTGTCATACTCCTCTCCGAAATAGTGCAGCAGCATTTTTCTCCTGCACACCGACGACTCGGCGTATGCCGCCGTCTCTTGCAGCAGTTGCCTTCCAATGTCCTGCTCCGCCACGGGCTTTCCCTCCATGAACTTCTCGAGTTTCTGCAGGTCCTTGTAGGAATAGAAGGTGATGCATTTCCCCTCTCCACCGTCTCTGCCGGCCCTTCCGGTTTCCTGGTAGTATCCCTCAAGGCTCTTGGGGATGTCATAGTGGATGACAAACCTCACGTCGGGTTTGTCGATGCCCATGCCGAAGGCGATGGTGGCCACGATGATGTCAATCCTCTCCATGAGGAAGTCGTCCTGTGTCTCCGAGCGCTTGGCGGTCTCCAGGCCGGCATGGTAGGCAGCCGCCTTGATGTCGTTGGCGCACAGGTCTGCCGCCAGTTCCTCCACCTTTTTCCTTGAGAGACAATAGACGATGCCGCTTTTCCCGCTGTTCTGCTTGATGAAGCGTATGATTTGCTTGTTGATGTCGTTGGTTTTCGCCCTCACCTCGTAGTACAGGTTGGGGCGGTTGAAGGAGCTGTTGAACTCCTTGGCGTCAAGGATGCCCAGGTTTTTCTTGATGTCGGTGCGCACCTTGTCGGTGGCGGTGGCGGTGAGGGCGATGACCGGCGCCTCACCTATTCGCTGAATGGTGGGCCTGATGTTGCGGTATTCGGGCCTGAAGTCGTGCCCCCACTCCGAGATGCAGTGAGCCTCGTCGATGGCGTAGAATGAGATTTTCACTTGTTTGAGGAACTCCACATTGTCATCTTTGTTGAGCGACTCGGGAGCGACATAGAGGAGTTTGGTCTTTCCCACCAGGATGTCAGCCTTCACTTGGTCGATGGCGGCCTTGTTGAGCGAAGAGTTGAGGTAGTGTGCCACACCCTCCTCCTCGCTGATGCCGTTCACCACGTCCACTTGGTTTTTCATCAGGGCGATGAGCGGGGAGATGACGATGGCCGTCCCCTCCATGATGAGGGAGGGAAGTTGGTAGCAGAGCGACTTTCCTCCGCCGGTAGGCATGAGCACGAACGTGTCGTTGCCGTCAAGCACGTTCCTGATGATGGCTTCCTGGTCTCCTTTGAATTTGTCGAAGCCGAAATGCTTTTTCAGTTGTTGGGTTAGGTTAACGTCGTTTGGCATGTGTGTGTTCCTTTGTCGAGCCGTCGCCCGGCACGTGGGAGTGCTGTCACCCCACGGCCTGGTTCTGGAAATGTGCTTTGTCGAGTTTTTGTTTCGCGTAGTCAAGTGTCACCTCAAACTTGTCCACCTTCTCCGACGGCATGTCAAACATGGCGTCCATCATGACCGTCTCCACGATGGAGCGCAGTCCCCTGGCGCCGAGTTTGTACTCCAATGCCTTGCTCACGACGTAGTCGAGAGCCTCTTCGGAGAAGGTAAGTTTGATGCCGTCCATGTCGAAGAGTTTGACATACTGTTTGACGATGGAGTTTTTGGGTTCCACGAGAATTTTCTTCAGTGCCTCCCTGTCGAGGGGATTGAGATAGGTGAGCACGGGGAGCCTTCCTATGATTTCGGGTATGAGTCCGAAAGACTTGAGGTCTTGCGGCATGACATATTTCATGAGGTCCTCCTTGTCGATGTTCCTCACGTTCTGCACGGAGTTGTACCCCACGACGTGTGTGTTGAGGCGCTGGGCAATCTTTCTCTCAATGCCGTCGAAGGCCCCACCGCAGATGAAGAGGATGTTTCGCGTGTCCACCTGGATGTATTTTTGGTCGGGGTGCTTTCTCCCTCCCTGCGGCGGCACGTTCACCATCGTTCCTTCCAGGAGTTTGAGCAGTCCCTGCTGTACCCCCTCACCGCTGACATCGCGTGTGATGGAGGGGTTGTCACTTTTGCGTGCAATCTTGTCGATTTCATCGATGAAGACGATGCCCCTCTGTGCCGCCTCCACGTCGTAGTCGGCCACCTGGAGGAGTCGTGAGAGGATGCTCTCCACGTCCTCTCCCACATATCCCGCCTCGGTGAAGACGGTGGCATCGACGATGGTGAAAGGCACGTCGAGCAGTTTGGCGATGGTGCGTGCGAGCAAAGTCTTTCCCGTGCCTGTGGTGCCCACCATGATGATGTTGCTCTTTTCAATCTCCACATCGTCGGTGTTTCCCACCTGGTTGAGGCGTTTGTAATGGTTATAGACGGCCACGCTCAGGAAGCGCTTGGCCTCGTCCTGTCCGATGACGTATTGGTCGAGATAGTCCTTGATTTCCTTGGGTTTGGGCAGCTTGTCCAAGTCGAGTTTGGCAGTCCCGGCGGCGCTGGATGCCAACACGCCGGAGGTCTGCACAATCTCGTAAGCCTGCTGAGAGCACGACTCGCAGATATAGCCGTTGATGCCGGAGATGAGCAGTTTCACCTCCTTCTCATTTCTTCCGCAGAAGCTGCATTTGTTCATAGACTGGTCTTTCTTTTCAGCACATTGTCAATCATCCCATACTCCTTGGCCTCCTCGGCGGTCATCCAGTAGTTGCGGTCGGAGTCGTTCCACACCTTCTCGAAGGGAGTGTGGGAGTGTTCTGCGATGATGTTGTAGAGTTCTTTCTTGTATTTGAGTATCTCGCGAGCCTCGATTTCGATGTCGGATGCCTGTCCTTGCACCCCGCCAAGCGGTTGGTGTATCATCACGCGGCTGTGTGTCAATGCGGCCCTCTTCCCCTCGGCACCGGCCACGAGTAGCACGGCGGCCATGGAAGCAGCCATGCCGGTGCAAATGGTGGCCACGTCGCTGGTGATGAACTGCATGGTGTCGTAGATGCCCAGTCCGGCGGTGACACTACCACCGGGGGAGTTGATGTACACGGAAATGTCCTTTCCGCTATCTACGGAGTCGAGGTACAGCAACTGTGCCTGGAGCGTGTTGGCAGTGTAGTCGTCGATGGCCGTACCGAGGAAGATGATGCGGTCCATCATAAGACGTGAGAAGACATCCATCTGCGTCACGTTGAGCTGTCTCTCCTCCAGGATGTAGGGGTTGAGATATTGTGCCTGGGCACTCATGACATCGTCGAGCACCATTCCGTTGATTCCCAAATGCTTTGTAGCGTACTTTCTAAAATCGTTCATTTTCATTTTTCTTTTATTATACATAAGCGGTAGGATGTATCCCTCCTTCCACCGCAAATGAAAAGTACAAAAATCAGACCATAAATTAAAGGTTATCGACTTTTTTCCGTACTTTGCAACAAAGTTACGAAAAAAAAGTTGATAACCTTCAAAAAAAGGAGTTATTTTTTTAAAAAAAGTGGTTTATTTCTATTTGATTTGCTGAAATTCCTCCATTGTCACCTTTTTCACATCAAGAGTGACGGTGTTTTTGAGTGTTTGTGCGAGAATATTGTCCACGGTGCGGTCAACGATTCCCTCTTTTGACTTTTCATCTTTGAGGAGGTCGCCAGCATATTTCTCCAAGTAGTCATCGGGGATGTTGTTCATGCCATATTGTGCGAACTGCGCCCTTGCCATGGCCTTAGCGGTGAGCTTGACATCGTCGTCGGTCACTTGCATGCCAGTTTTTTCCACGAGCTGCTCCTTGATGAGGTGCCACTTGAGCATCTTCAGGCTGGCATCGAAATTGTCGTCCACCGATGCATCATCCTTCTTCTCCTCCTTCAGTCTGAGGCGCATGACCCTCTTGAGGATGTCCTCAGCGAACTCCAACTCGCCCACTTTCTCCTCGGCATACTTGCGCACGTCCTCATAGAAGCGGTAGTCGGCCTCGGAGACGAACTGCGGCTTGAGGCCTTTGGCAATTTCCTGGCGGAACTCCTCCTCCGTGGTCACCGTACCGGGTTCAAACACCTTGTCGAAAAGCTGCTGGTCCACGACAGCCGGTGTGTATCTCGTAATGCTTGTCACTTGGAAGCTGAAGTCAGAAGTGAGGTCTGCCACCTCTTCTTTCTTCATCTTGAGCAAGGCAGCCACCTCGGCGTCGTTGTCGGGATATGCCTTTTTGGGGTTGAATTGTATGATGTCGCCGAGTTTGGCATTTTCAAAGAGTGCTTTCTGCTCTTCCACCTTAATATATTGGGGCATGAGCGACACATCGGCCACGGTGATGCCATCCTCAAGGGTGTTGCCCTCTTCGTCGAGTTGTCTGAGGTCACCCACCATTCTGTCGGGCTTGCTGGTGTCAAACTGTTCAACATTCTCATACTTCCCGTTTTGGCTGGCAATCATGCTCACCTGCTGGTCGATGATGTCATCACTCACCTCGATGTCATAATAGGTGATATGGTCTTTTTTGGAGAGGTCGATGCTGAACTGTGGGGGCAAGGCGAGGTCGAAATAGAAGGTGTACGACTTGTCGGTATCAGAAACCTCCATTTGGTGGGTTTCTGAAGGCAAAATCGTCCCGAGAACGCCGATTTTGTTCTCTTGCAAATACTTGTTGATGCTATCGTTGACGATGGATCCTATCTCATCCCTTTGTATGAGTTCGCCATATTGCCTCTTGATGAAGCCCATGGGCACCTGTCCCGGCCTGAAGCCAGGCACGTTGGCTTTCCGGCGATATTCTTTCAGTTTCTGTTCTACCTTGCTCTTGTAGTCATTTTCCTCGACGACGATGGTCAGAAGTCCGCTGACCTTGTCGGGGTTTTCCATTGAAATTTTCATCTTCTCGTATTGATGTTTTGTTGATCGTTGTTTCTAAAAAGCGGGATTTTCCCAATTGGGGTGCAAAATTACAGATAATTCGTCTAAACACCTAATTATTATGAGTAAAAATGTGATTTTTTAACATGGATGGATAGAAGGTCTTGTCTGCCATGACGTTGTTGTGTTGATGGCTACAGAAGAGAGAGGGCGCCGGAGTCACTCCATGGCGGCCTCTCGTGCCTTTCGCTCCTCGTCGAGCGTTTGGAAATCCTTTTTCCGAAGCACGAAACTGTTGCTGAGGTATTTCTCCCTCACGATTTTGTTCTCCGCCAGTTCCTCCGGGCTTCCCTGGAAGAGTATTCGGCCTTCAAAGAGGAGGTACGCCCTGTCGGTGATGGTGAGCGTCTCCTGCACGTTGTGGTCGGTGATGAGGATGCCGATGTTGCGGTATTTGAGTTGCCATACGATGTGCTGGATATCCTCCACGGCAATGGGGTCCACGCCGGCGAAAGGTTCGTCGAGCATGATGAACTTGGGGTCGATGGCGAGGCAGCGTGCGATCTCCGTTCGTCGGCGCTCTCCACCCGAGAGTTGGTCGCCCTTGTTCTTGCGCACCTTCCCTAACCGGAACTCCCCGATGAGGCTCTCTAATTTCTCCCGCTGCTGGCTTCGTGTGAGCGAGGTCATCTCCAACACGGAGAGGATGTTGTCCTCCACGCTCATCTTGCGGAAGACACTGGCCTCCTGCGGGAGATAGCCAATCCCCGCCCTTGCCCGTTTGTACACCGGGTATTTGGTGATGTCCTTGTCGTTGAGGAAGATGTGTCCTGCGTTGGGTACGATAAGGCCCGTGGTCATATAAAAGGAGGTGGTCTTGCCCGCCCCGTTGGGGCCGAGCAATCCCACGATTTCTCCTTGTCTGACGTTGATGGACACGTCGTTGACGACGGTCCTCTTGCCGTACCTCTTCACCAGGCCTTCCGTGCGGAGCATCATTCCGCCTTCCGCCTTCGTTTCGATTTCCATTCCTTGGTCGTTGCTGGTCATTTCACATAGATGACGGCCAGACGGTTGGAAGTGTTGCCTTGGACGCCCTTGCCCAATGCCTCGTCCACGATGACGCCACGGTCTCTGAGATATGCCGCCACGGCGTCTGCGCGTGCTTGCGAGAGCCTCTGGTTGAGTTCCGGGGAACCTTCCGGCGATGCCGTACCCACAATTTGCACGTGTGAACCGGGCTTTACGCCGTTGAGTGCTTCCATGGCCTCCTTGGTGAGCAGCGACTTTCCTTGTGCGAAGGTGACGAAAACGAGGTTCTCCACCCTCACTTCCTTTCCACCGACCTGCACCTCGCGCACCACTTCCTTGACAACCTCACGCGGTTTTTGATCAAGTTGTGCTCTCAGGTCGTTGATGATGCCGTTGAGGCGGTTGATTTCGTCGCTGTTGTCCACCACTCCCCGGAAGATTTTGAAATTATGCGAGCCATTGGAGTTGCGGAACTTATAGACAAGGCCGGCATTGAGTTGTACGGCGGCGTTGTTCACATTGTAGCGTGGTTGGTCGTCGCTCCACGAGAGTTTGTAGGTGGGTTGTCCTATTGGCTGACTGTTGGAGCCAAGGAAGGCCCATGTGACAGACGGCTCGATGTAGAACTGCCACTGCTTGTCGGAACCGAAGTTGAAGGTGAAGTCAATGCCCGCCTTGGAAGTCATCTTGTTGACCGGTTCGTTGCAGGTGTGATTGGAAGTGTAAAGGCGCCCCCAGCCCAAGCCATAGAGACCCGTCACCTCAAAGCAGCGAGGCTCACCGGGGTAGCCGCCGAACAGGTTGGTGAAATTCACCGTTCCGAGTAGCGAGACATTGCTGGCCCTGACGGCAGTGCCGGTGGAGCACCATGGTTTGTTGCCGAAATACGCTGTCCCGTCGAGAGCGAGTCCGAACGAAGGTGTGATCCACTTGCCAATGCGAAGCCCGGCGTTGGCGTTGAGGTTGTCCATCCATTTCACTCCCGTGGCCTTTGTAGCAACGCCACCGTTGAAGCCGATGTACACATTGTCGGAGAACTTGCTGCCCACCAACGTCTGGGCAGATGCCGTAGTCGCCATGAGGGCTACTGCAAGCCAAAGCATGATTCGTTTCATAGTTATTTCTTTTTGTGTGATGCAAATACAAGAATGATAAACCAACAAGCCTAACGGGATGCTCCATTGCCACACCGCCCGGCCATTGGTCATTATCCTCTCTTCAAAGCGCAAATTTAGGAAAAAAAAACGAATCCACCAAAAAAGCAGCCCCTTTTCTTGATTTCAACCACCCGAAACTGATATTTTTAATGTTACACCCCTACAAAGTCAAGCGCATTACGCTTGATGACGAGTGGATAACGCTCGGGGTGGCGGAGGCTGTCGATTTCGAGATCTACGTCAAGGTCGGGCCACTCGATGGATTCAGGACCGCTCATTTGGACGTTTAACACACTACGGACAGGAGCGTCTTGCATCCAAGGGATGCGATTATAAGACAGAAAATAGTCGCATCCCAACACCGAAAGCATGATGCCCTGTGCGTTAATCATTAATACGCTTACCAATGTGTTGGCGGAATTGTTCTTTAAAACTGTCTGCATATTTCTCTACGATTTTCTTTATTTCACTCAGTTTATGCTCTGGAATCCCCGTATTTTTTGCGAGTTCCACACGTGGCTCCAGCCAATATTTGGCCTCGTAGCCACCGCAGATGACATGAATGTGCATCCGCTCCTCCTCATTGGAGTATATCTTGAATGTATATTCTCTCTCGCGTCTGAAAACAGGACTCATCACTTCGTTGCTTTAGGCTGCAAATATAACAAAAAATTCCCAACCATAGACATTTTGGAAGAAAAAGTGCAAAATTCCTGTAGATAATTCAGCTATTTTATGTATTTTTGCCCAGAAAAAACGACAACAAACATTGCCAGTCTCATGAGCAAAGTCATCCTCATCACCGGCGGGCAACGCTCCGGGAAGAGTGCCTACGCCGAGCGATTGGCGTTCAGCCTCTCCACCCACCCCGTATACATGGCCACCGCCCACGTGTGGGACGATGAGTTCCGCGAGCGCGTGCGGCGGCATCAAGCCCGCCGCGGCCCCTCCTGGGAGAACATCGAAGAAGAGCGACGCCTGTCGAGCCACGACGTGGGCGGTCGCGTGGTGTTGGTGGACTGCCTCACGCTGTGGTGCACCAATTTCTTTCACGAAGCCTCTAATGGCGACACCCTTCCCGATATCGACACCGTCTTCAAGGAGGTGTGCAAGGAGTTCGACCGCCTCGTCTCCCAAGACGCCACCTTCATCTTCGTCACCAACGAAATAGGCAGCGGCGGCGTCAGTCCCAACGCCGTGCAGCGACGTTTCACCGACCTCTTGGGATGGGTCAACCAATACGTGGCGGCAAGAGCCGACAGCGTCGTCCTCATGGTGAGCGGCATCCCCGTCGTCATCAAGGGCAAGACGGCCAGCGACACCTCCTCCAACATCACCATGCCATGAAACATTTCGACATCCACACCCCTGACCAGGGCATACAGCCCCTCATCCAGTCCAAGATAGACAACCTCAACAAGCCCAAAGGCTCATTGGGGAGATTGGAAGAGTTGGCCATGCAAGTATGCTTGGTGCAGCAAACCCTCACCCCCACCCTCTCCCATCCCTGTCACCTGCTCATAGGCGGCGACCACGGCATCGAACGCGAAGGCGTGAGCGTGTCGCCCCGCGAGGTGACCTGGCAACAGATGGTGAATTTCACCCATGGCGGCGGCGGTGTCAACATGTTCTGCCGCCAACACGGCTTCGACTTGAAAATTATTGACATGGGCGTGGACCACGACCTCAGCCCCCACCCCAGCATTCTTCACTACAAGGTGGCTCGTGGCACCGCCAATTTCCTCCATGGCCCGGCGATGAGCGAGGAGCAAATGGAGCAGGCCATGTCCACAGGTGCCCAACTGGTCCGAGACTGCCATGCCTCCGGTTGCAACATCCTCTGCGTGGGAGAAATGGGCATCGGCAACACCTCGCCATCAAGCATCTGGATGAGCCTCTTGGGAGACTTGCCGCTCGACGAGTGCATCGGCGCCGGCGCCGGCCTCGACACACCTGGTCTGGCACACAAACGTCGCGTACTACACGAAGCCCTCGACCATTTCCTGCAAACGCGACAGGGCGACAGCGTGGAAGAGGTGATACGGCATTTCGGAGGCTTCGAGATGGTGGGTGCCATCGGGGCCATGCTCACCGCCGCCGAATGTGGAATGCTCATCCTGGTAGATGGCTTCATCATGACCGCCTGCATGCTCGCCGCCTCACGCCTGTACCCCGCCGTGCTGTCCTACGCCATCTTCGGACACTGTGGCGACGAAAGCGGGCATCAGCGCATGCTCCAACTGATGAATGCCCGTCCGCTGCTCAACCTGGGGCTCCGTTTGGGCGAAGGCACGGGAGCCCTTTGCGCTTACCCCTTGGTGGAAAGCGCAGTGAGAATGATTAACGAAATGAACAACTTCGAACATGCAAAAATCACTAAATACTTCTAAATGGTATAACAACGCGTGGGCGGCTCTCATCTATTTCACCCGCCTGCCGTTGTGGAGAGTCTATCAACCACCCAAGTCGGCATACCGCGCCGTGGTGGAGTTCTGGCCACTCGCCGGATGGGTCACCGGCTCCGTGATGGCCGCCACCCTTTATTTCGGCTCCATGGCGATGCCCCACGCCTTGGCGGTGGCCTTGGCCATCGTGGTGCGCCTGCTGCTCACCGGAGCCTTCCACGAAGATGGCTTAGCCGACTTCATCGACGGTTTCGGAGGCGGTGGAAAAGACCGGCAGCGCGTGCTTGCCATCATGAAAGACTCACACATTGGCACCTACGGCGTGTTGGGTCTCACAGCCTATCTCGCCATCCTCTTTCTCTGCCTCTGGAGCCTCCCAATGAAGACCGCCGCCTTGGTCATCCTCGCCGCCGACCCCTTCTCCAAGATGCTCGCCAGCCAACTGGTGCAGATGATGCCCTACGCCCGCGACGAGAACGAGGCGAAGGCGAAGGTGGTCTATAGAAAGGTGAGCGTGGCGGGAGGTCTCTCCCTCGCCGTCCAAGGGCTGCTGCCCGTCATACCACTGCTCCTCTACGGGCCAGCCATGCCCCACTGGGAGATCGTGGTGTTCACCCCCTGCTTAGTGATGTATTTCCTCTATTTGAAGATGTGGCGCACACTCCACGGCTACACCGGCGACTGCTGCGGAGCCACCTTCCTCTTGGTGGAACTGAGCGTCTATCTCACCTTCTGCATCACCCTCTACAACGCAACGCCATGAGGGTGACGCTCATACGACACACCAAAGTGGCAGTGCCTCCAGGCACCTGCTATGGATGGAGCGACGTGCCGCTGGCCGACACCTTCGAGGAAGAGGCTGAGATTCCGCGCCGCGCCCTACAGACGATGACCATCGACCATGCCTGGACCTCTCCGCTGACACGTGCCTGGAAGTTGGCAGAATATTGCGGTTTCCCCCATGCCACGCCCGACCCGCGCCTACGAGAGATGCACATGGGTACCTGGGAGATGCAGCGTTACGACGACATCCAAGACGAGGCCCTCCAACGATGGTATGACGACTACATGCACCTCCCGGCCACCGGTGGGGAGAGTTTCCCCATACTTCGCCAGCGCGTGGGAGAATTCCTCAACGATTTGCGCGCCATGCCCTACCGCCACGTGGCCGTCTTCACACACGCCGGCGTCATCGTCGCCGCCGGCCTCCACGTCGGCCTCTTTCCCGAGACCGACGCCTTCGCCCACCAGCCCCCCTGCGGCGGAATGATGGACATCTGGCTGTAAAAATTTAACCTACGGTTGAAATCTACGCTTTTCAACAATTCGTTTATGGAGTGCCCTAACGGGCAAAAATCATACAAATCTGTTCAAATCTAACAAATCATAAGAACTTGTTATCAAGAAACGTAATCCTTTTTTTATGTTTTACAAAATAGATTTGAAAGATTTGGATAGATTTGAAAGATTTGACATTCGTCGACCGTTGGTTCTCGCCGAAGGTGACTACTTTTGCGATTCGTAGAACAAATATTTGTGCATTTCAACTGCACTTGTACGTAATAATTTGAAACATATGAAAAAAATATTGAGCTATGGCGGACTGCTGGTTTCCGGCCTTGCCGTCCCACAAGTCTCGGAGGGCAGCGAGCCGAAGGTGAAGGCAACGCCTGAACGGCCCAACATCATCTTCATCTTGGCCGACGACATGGGCTACGGCGACCTCTCCTGCTACGGCAGCCAACACGTGAAGACCCCCAACATTGACCAGTTGGCAGCCACCGGCACACGCTTCAACCAATGCTACGCCGGCAGTGGCATCAGTTCGCCGTCAAGATGCTCTCTCATGACGGGCAAGAACAGCGGACACACACGCATCCGCGACAACCAATGCACAGCGGGAGGCATCAAGGGAATCAAGGTGAACACACGCGGCGACACCACCTACATCAGACGGGCCAACCTCCTGCCAGAAGACACCACCATCGCCACCGTGCTCGGCACCGCCGGCTACCGCAGTTGCTTGGTGAACAAATGGCACCTCGACGGCTACGACCCAGGTGCCTCGCCCAATCACCGAGGCTTCGATGAGTTCTATGGATGGACCATCTCCACGGTACACTCCAACTCCCCCTACTACTACCCCTACTACCGTTTCGACAACGACAAGCTCATCCACATCAAGGCCAACGCCCACGACCGCCATGTGAAGCACAACACCGACCTCTCCACCGACGACGCCATCCGCTTCATCAAGCGCAACAAAAACAACCCCTTCTTCCTCTACTTGGCCTTCGACGCCCCCCACGAACCATACATCATCGACAACACCGTATGGTACGACGACGAGACTTGGGACATGAACACGAAACGCTACGCAGCACTCATCACCCACATGGACGCCGCCATCGGACGGTTGCTTGAAGCCCTCGACCGCCTCCACCTTCGGGAGAACACCCTCGTCATCTTCGCCTCCGACAACGGAGCCGCCGTGCAAGCCCCCCTGCAACTGTTCAACTGCAACGCCGGTTTCAGAGGGCGCAAGGGGCAGCTCTACGAGGGAGGCATCCGCGTGCCGCTCATCGTCAACCAACCCGGAAAGGTCCCTGTGCAGTCGCTCGACAACATCATTTATTTCCCCGACATCATGCCCACACTCGCAGCACTTGCCGGAGCCACTAAACACCTGCCTTGTCAGGTGGACGGTATGGACATCCTCCCGCTCTTTTACGGGCGGCAAGTAGAAACCGACAATCGAATGTTATACTGGGAGTTTCCCGGTGTGCAGCGAGCCGCCCGCAAGGGCGATTGGAAATGCGTGACGGTGAAGCGCGGAGCCCCCTTGGAACTCTACAACCTTCGCGAGGATGCCGCAGAGAGCCACAACTTGGCCTCCGAGCACCCGGAGATGGTGGAGGAGTTCGACCGCGAGATGCGCCTGATGCGCACCCCCTCACCCAACTGGCCCCTGCCCGACGAATAGCCCACGAGCCACGGCTTCCATCACACGAGCCGGCGAACCATCCTCCTCACGCCATTCCCGTGCCATAAAATCCATGTAAGGTGCCGCATGGGCGAAAAAGCGGTGATAGCCCTCACAGAGATAATTGAGACCCGCCTCCCCGTCGGAAGTCCGCAGGAGGCGGTTTTTCGGACATTCACCATGGCAGGCAAACTCAAAACGGCATCGCCGACACTGCGCCGGCAACCGCCCCTTGAGGCGACGAAATCCGTCTTGTTGCTCCCCGTAGGCCATCGATGCCAACGGCTTTTGCCGGATGTTGCCCAAGTGGTATTGTGGGAAGACGAAATGGTCGCACGAGAAGACATCGCCATTATGCTCCATCGCCAGCGCGTTGCCACAGAAAGCCGCCATGGAACACACCCCCGGCTCCACGCCCACCCAGTTGGCGAACGTGGCGTCGAAAAGTTGCACGAAACATTCACCCACGTCGCGCACCACCCACTCGTCGAACACGGCGCAAAGGAACTCGCCCCACTGCCGGGGTGTCACCGTCTCCGCCGTCACCGCCACCTCGCCGTCTGAAGGCAAGTCATGCAAAGGCGGCGACAAGGGGGCGCAGACACGCTCCACGATGGGCGTGAACTGAATGAAACGACATCCAAGGTCGCGGAAGAAATGATAGAACTCACGCGGATGGTCGGCATTGTGGCTGTTGACCACCGCCATGGCGTTCCACTCCACCCCATGACGGTCGAGCAACTCCACCCCCTGCATCACCTTCTGGAAAGCCCCCTCGCCTTGGCGGTTCCTGCGGAATTGGTCGTGCATCCACTGCGGGCCGTCAAGCGAGATGCCCACGAGCCAGTTATTGTCCTTGAGGAAACGGCACCACTCCTCCGTGAGGAGCGTGCCGTTGGTCTGGATACAGTTATCTACGACATGCCCCCCGGCATGTTTGCGCTGCAATTCCACCACACGGCGGTAGAACGACAAAGGGCGAAGCAACGGTTCGCCACCGTGCCACGTGAAAAGCACCTCCCGCTGCGTCTGACACGCCAAATACTGCTTGATGAAAAGTTCCAACAAGTCATCGGTCATCACGCCCGGGCCACCATCGCCATACATACCGCCCTTCTCCAAGTAATAGCAGTAGGAGCACGCCAAGTTGCAGCGGGCTCCCACCGGCTTCGCCATCACATAGAGAGGATGGGCGAAGGGTGAAACAACAAGGGGCTTCTCTGTCACGGGATGAAGTACGTTTTTGTTAATCCGATAGTGAGAAATACTTTCCTCATTTCAAATACTCATGGCGATTCTTAATTTCCATTTCTTATGACGGTTACCAGCATTTCTTGCTATGGACAATCTCAACGAGAACTTACGTTTCCAACGATTGTTGTTTATCATTGCCGTTGTTGTCATCGCTGTCTTTGCAGGCCAAACTGCTTTCCACTACTTTGATGTAGCAAGTTAGAGACAGTTAGAAGAAATAGTGGAAGGCAAAGGTGCCACCAATACGCATAACGCCATTGATTTCGTTTGAATTGCCGAAATACGAACCATCTTTCTTGCCAAGGATGATGGCCATGTCATGCAAATTGAGACCTAAGCCAATATGGTCAGAAACAAGGTAAACCATGCCCACGGCCACACGTGTGCCCAATCCAACTCGCATTTTTTCACTACTTAAGACAGAATTATTATAGACATCTTCCTTGCCATGAGCGGTTCCCAAGCCCAGTCCGAGGGAAATTTTACCAAGCCATTTCTGGTGGAAGAGATGGGCATAGGTCAAAGAGGGGCCGACATAGTTGAGACTGACTTTGCAACCATGGACATCGGTGTAGTTATGATAGAAAGAAAGGCCATAATCAAATCCTCCCACTTTGATGCCAGCGTATTCTATACCCAATTCCATTCCAGGTTGCCCTTTGAAGTTTCCTTCAGAGGTATATACTTTCGACGTTATCCACGATCGCCCCATCTCAACGGACAGCGACCTCATCTCTGTCTTGGTTTTGACGGAGTTATCCATGGTATTGTTCCCGACCTGCCCTTGCGCATAAAGAGCAATGGAAACAACAAGCAAACAGAATAACACAACTTTTCTCATCTTCTCAGTTTTAACTTTGATTGATTATGCTAATTCACACTTAGTCCAATAGTATTTGTGATTTTTGAGAAATATCCCCAATAATCATTTATTCAAAATGGCTTGTTTATTTGCCAAATCCATCATCACAATTTTATTGACAATATGTCATTGGATGCTTTATTTCATAGTTTTGTCAAACTATGCTATATGCAAGACTGCAAATTTAAATCTTTTCTTTCAGAAAATGTTTGTTTAATCCCGTTTTTTAAGTTTTTTTATAATCAAAAAAACATCAAAATATTTGGATAGCAGGATGAAATTGGCTATCTTTGAATTGTTTTTTGAAAGGAGTATAAAAATGGAACTTCAGACTATTAAAATGGGTGAAGAAAAAACTATACCAAGTGGTGCTAATTTAGATGGCATCAGCATACGTCGTTTGGGTATAGCAAAGATCTTATGGCAAAAACTTGATGTAGAGATTCTTGCCAGCGAGATTATTCCCAACGGTGTGAATATATACAAAGGTTGAAAGAATGGGGACTATTACACGAAGATTTGAGAAAAAGGTCGATTGTATTATGACGGAAAGTTATATCTACTCTCCTGTTGACCTTTCTGCCAATTCTGAAATCAAACGCGTGAAAGTAGTCCGCTCGCTTTGGGATACAGGAGCCTCTATTTCGCTTATCTCAACCAGAGTGGCTAAAGTTTTGGCATTGAAGTCCATCGGCAAGACAGGTGTGTCTGGCTATAACGATGGTGTGGACGTGAAAGACACTTTTTGTGTCCATATTGGCTTGCCAACAGGTGACATTGTTACCAATATTATGGCTATGGAATTTGATAGCGATGAGTATGATGTGGTAATCGGTATGGATGTCATTTGTATGGGAGATTTTGTTATAATTTTTTTGCCAAACTTACTGTCGTGGTTGTAGCATCACGCATACTTGCTGATACTCTTGAAAGTGGTCTTATCAAGATGAAAGATTCTGAAGTGGGTTCCAAAAGATATATTTTTTTTCAGCAAAATGCCATTTTTTGGCAATGTGTTCGCATATCCATCAAAATTTGATTTTATTAAATCCCATCACCAACGATTTCATCCAATCATACCAATCCATAGGTGATGTCCACACATGTTTCCAATGCCAACCGTTGTCGGCCCGGAAGTATTTTACTTGACCTTTCTTACGATAGTAATATCCGGGATATACGTCTTTCTGTTTGAAGTCCGATACCCAATTGCTTCCATTATAAATGGCGATGTGGCCGAAACTGCTTTCTTCGTTTTGAGGAAGAACAGAGATGTCACCTTTTTGGGGAACGTATCCTTTTGAAGGTATTTCTTCAAACCCCATTTGTGGCAAGGTTTTCTCGTATGCGTATGCAGGAACAAGTCCAATAGGACAACCACCGAGCCACATTGCCTTGATCACATACCAAGCACACATGGATCGTGAGTGTAGCGCTGTGTGGGATGTCACGTAAGATACTGCCATGTTATTGTTGTAATAGAATGGTATGTGATTCCAAATAAGGATGGCGGTCACAATGATGATGACACTTTTGGTTTTCTTTTTCATTTTTGGTAAGTTCATAAGCTTTATTTTTCCAATTCATTATTCGGATTGACATATAACTGCAAAGATACCTTTTTGTCTTTAAGAGGCAAAAACTTTTCCCTATGATTGTACGAATCACCTAATTTTATTGTATGGACAAGCCTATATAACTCAAGATTTTTCATCAAGAATTAGAGAATTTTTGTAATGCTTTTGCCCCTGCAGGGCGCAATCTACTCCGTTATTTACCATTTACCCAGGGTGTTGCCCTGGGCTGATATCTCGTTGGCCTTTTAGGCCGTCCTTGCAAAAAATCCATCCGCACAGTACGAAAGCTTTTGGATGGATTTGAAAGATTTGGATAGATTTGTAAGATTTGACTACGTCTATTAGTGGTTGCGTCTGCTTTGCATCCGCGACCGTTGGTTCTCGCCGAAGGCGACTACTTTTGCGATTCGCTGAACAACTATTACGCATTTTAACCGCAGGGTTGGTCATCAATTCTCTAATTCTTAAATTCTTGATAAACAAAATAATACAAACTATTCAAGGGTGGGATAGTCAAGTCAGAAGGAGGGTGTGGAGAGGGTGGGAAGGACGCCCCCCACAGGGCGAACAGTCAGGCCATAGTGACCAAGTTCGCTGCTGGGGGCATAATTCTCAGAATCGAAAGAGAACGAGTTTATTTTATCTTGAGGGAACAAAGTGAGGGTAGATGACCAGTAAAAACCAGATTTTCCATCGTAAGAAAGACTATCCTCTATGCGCATACCTGCCGCCGGCAAGAAGATGGAGTTGCCGTTGTCGCCATAGAATCTCCGCCCGGCGACGCCGTTGAGGGTCGTCCACTCGGAGGTGCAGTTGGCAAGCAACTCTTCCACCTGGGTTGATGACGGCATCCTCCATGAGTGGCCCCATTCCATATACGCCACGTCAAACTCCGTGCCGCCGATGCTCATTTCGCGATCGGCGTTGGGGCCACCGCTCCCCCCATAGCCAAAGATGTAGGTGCTCTCGTCGTAAATGACCTTCTCCTCCCTCTCGCCCCAGGCGTAGTAGTCGCCGAAACCTTCAGGGGCTTCAGCACCCACGTTGCAACAAGCCCATTTCGTGCCAGAGGGCAGGTTAAGGTCAATGAGATGTGGATGTTGGTCATCGGGGCAGGTCAGGAAAGGCTGTTGTTCTTCTCCGGGATTGGGAACGCCCAAGATTTTGTTGACCAAGTATGCCACATCGATGATGCTAACCAAGCCGTCATTGTTGACATCGTAATTGTATGTCTGGGCGGCAGCGGTCATAAAGGCCAAAAACAATCCGATAGTCAGAAATACTTTTCTCATTTCTGTTCTTCTTTTGTAATCCATTTATCAAGAATTTTCGAATTATAGAATTAAAATGGGTAGAACGACGCTCGGGCGGATTGAAATCCGCCCGAGCATAGAGTATGAACGTGACTATCTTGCTTCTGAGAGCAGTATTTGCACGATGCGCTCGGAGGCCCTTCCGTCCCATCGGTCGGGGATGTTGCCTTTCTTCCATTTCCCCTCCACCATATCGGCGACGGCCTCGCCCAAACGCCCGGCATCCTCACCCACGAGGATGTTGGTACCTCGGCTGACGGTCTCGATATGCTCCGTGTAGCTGTTGAGGGTGGTGCATGGTATGCCGTTGAAGGTGGCCTCTTCCGCGACGTTGCCCGAATCCGTGACCACGCCCTTGGCATGGGCCGTGAGGTATCCGAACTCCAAATACCCCATAGGCTCCACCAAGTGGAAGTTGTGAAGCGGTGCATTGATGGTAGCCAACTGTTTAGCCACCGCCTCGCGAGCCAAAGAGCGGAGCGGCGCTATGACAGGCATGCCTTTCGATGCCAAGAGAATGGCCTTGAGCATCTCCCTGAGATTACCGGTGTTGGAGATGAGCGCCTTCCTGTTGAGCGTGAAGACGAGGTATTCGTCATCGGCGATGCCCAGACCCGCCAAGACAGCGGGCCTTCTCATACGAGAGTAATTGGCCCTGAGGGTGTCCATGAGGATGTTGCCCACCTGATAGACCTGCGAAAGCTGCACCCCCTCCCTCGTGACGGTGTTGCTCGCTCCGGGACCGGCGGTGAAGAGGAGGTCGGACAGGCCGTCGATGACGAGGCGGTTGATTTCCTTGGGCATGGAGATGTCGAAGGAGCGCGTGCCGGCCACGAGGTGAGCCAGTTTCACACCCTGTTTTTTCGTGACGATGGCCGCCGCCATGGTGGAGGCGAGGTCATCGACGACGATGACGACGTCGGTGGGATTGGCTTCAAGGTATTTCTCAAACTCCGCCATGACACGTCCGGTCAGTTCGTTGAGGCTGGCGCAGTCCACCCCCATGAATACATCGGGCCTACGCATCTGCAAGTCGTCGAAGAGCGACTGCTCCAACGTCTTGTCATCCTCCCCGCCGGCATAGACGAGTTGGCACTCCACGTCGTGTCCTGCCTCCCGCGCCTTGTCGATGGCCTTGGTGATGGGGGCCACCTTGATGAAATTAGGCCTGGCCCCCGCTACGATGCAAATCCTCATGGCTTGGTGTTAAAGAGGTCCTTGATGCCTCCCAAACTGCCCAAGAGATTGGTGGCCTCGTAAGGCAGATAAATGGTCTTGCTGTCCTGTCCGGAGGCCAGTTCCTGCAGCATTTGTATGTATTTCTGCGCAAGGAGGTAGTTGGCCGGGTTGGAGGAGTCCCCCACTGCCTCGGTGATTTTCTGGATGGCGATGGCCTCCGCCTCCGCCTTTCTGATACGAGCCTGTGCAACACCCTCCGCCTCAAGGATGGTTTGCTGCTTGAGAGCCTCCGCCCTGTTGATGGTGGCCGCCTTGTCGCCCTCCGATTGCAGGATTTGCGACTGCTTCTCTCCCTCGCTGGTGAGGATGACAGCTCTTTTGTTTCTCTCAGCCTGCATCTGTTTCTCCATGGCCATCAACACGCTTTGCGGCGGCATGATGTCCTGCAGCTCCACGCGGGTCACCTTGACGCCCCACTTGTCCGTAGCCTCGTCGAGCACGGCGCGCAACTTGGTGTTCACGGTGTCTCGTGAGGTGAGCGTCTGGTCGAGTTCCATCTCGCCGATGATGTTTCTCAGCGTCGTCTGCGTGAGTTTCTCGATGGCGGCGGGGAGGTTGCTGATTTCATAGACAGCCTTGAAGGGGTCGTAGATTTGGAAATAGAGCAAGGCGTTGATTTCCATCTGTATGTTGTCCTTGGTGATGACGTTCTGCTTGCTGAAGTCATACAATTGCTCTCTCAGGTCGATGGAGTTGGTATATACATACCGCCCGCCGCTCATGGAGACCATGTTCTTGGCGGCGTCGATGAACGGGATGATGATGTTGATACCCGGTTCGAGCGTGGCATGGTATTTCCCGAGACGCTCGATGATTTTTGTTTCCGACTGCGGTATGACGACCAGCGTCTTCTTGGCAAGGATGGCCACGAGGACGATGATGACGAGTAGTACGATGGTGGTTGTGGACATGTTTTGGGTGTTTTAAGAGTTGTTGGATGTGATGACTGGCTCCACGGTGATGACGATGCTCTCACGAGCCACCACCCTCACCTTGGCACCGGCTTCTATGCGCTCACCGTCGGCAGAGACGGCCTTCCAGTCGTTGCCTCCTGCGCTGACGCGGCCGAAGCCCCCCTTCTCGATGGTTTGCGTCACTTGCCCCATCTGTCCAAGGATGGCGTCGGCGTTGCTCACCTTGTTTTCGTCGTTCCGATGCAGGTATCTCAACGCGACGGGCCTGACGAAATAGATGCTGAGCAGTGCACAGAGAGCCATGGCGATGAGCTGTGGTACGAGGCCAAGTCCCACGGCGGCTGTGAGTGAAGCCGCCAGTCCTCCTATGGCGAAGCACAAGACGAAGAGGTCGCCGGAACCCAGTTCGATGATGAGGCATAAGACTGATATGAGAATCCATATCAGCCATACGTTTTGAGTGAGGTAGTCGAGCATGGCCTATTTCTTATAGTACTTCAGAGCCTCCGGCAGACATTTCTGGATGTTTGCAATGCGCTGTGCGTCGGAGGGGTGTGTGCTGAGCCACGTGGGCGTGTTGCTGTTGGAGTTGGAAGCCATGCGCTGCCAGAAAGAGACAGCCACGTTGGGGTCGTAGCCAGCCATGGCGGCGAAGATAAGCCCGATGCGGTCGGCCTCCGTCTCGTTGTCACGCGAATATTTCAGGGTGGCCATCTGCGAGCCCAAGCCATACAGCTGCGAGATGGTGGAGACGGCGGCGGAGGTGTTGGTGCCGGTGACCATCGAACCGATGACGCTGATGCCCTGACCAATCATCTGGGTCTTCTGCGCCTTGACATATTGCTCGGAGGAGTGGTAGGCCACAGCATGGGCAATCTCGTGTCCCAAGACGATGGCCAAGGCGGCCTCCGTCTGTGTGACGGGCAGCAATCCCTCATAGACGACGATTTTCCCTCCAGGCATGCAGAAGGCGTTCACCTGTTTGTCCTGCACTAAGTTGAACTCCCAGTTGTAGTTGTTCACCTCGTTGGCGTAGCCGTTGTTTTTCAGGTAAGTGATGACGGCGTTGGCCAGTTTCTGCCCCACCCTCTTCACCATGGCGGTGTTGGTGGCATTGGTGGAGAGTTTGGAACTGGAGACATACTTCTTGTACTCTGTAAGGCTCTCCGAGAGGAGTGTTGCGTTGTCGGCCGAAACCGTCTGTTTGCGCCCTGTGACGGGAACGACACGTGATGTACCGATGCAGCTCGCCAGCACCAAGGCGGCGAGGAACATGAGCATGTTTTTTCTTGTTTTCATATTGATAAAGGTTTACTGTTGAATAATCTTACACGATGTCCGTGGAGGCAGTGGAACTGACTTTGTCAATCTGCTCGTTGATTTTCGTGCTGAAGGACATGGGGTTCCTGACGTACTTGAAGACATCCTTCTCCTCGCCGGTGGAGACGATGACGTCGCCGTAGCCGAGGATTCTCCCCATGATGCTCTGCCTGACGTTGATGCTCTCGCATTTCCTCAGCATGAGTTCCTTGGAGTTGCGCATGATGATGCCGGTTTTGAGGATGATGCGCTTGTTGGTGAGGAGGAAGCGCTTGCCGTTGTTGATGACGATGTACCACAGCAGGGCCAGCACCAGCAGGATGCCGCTGAAAAGCAGCCTGGTGTTGAGCGTGCCATCGCCGGTGGGAACGAAGGGGAAGGCCAGGGCCAGCAACACGAGCAAGGCCGGCAGCCAGAACATGACATAGTGGAACCTTGCCTCGCAGATGAGTGTCTCACCGTCCATCATATTGTTTTTCCGCATAGACTGAAAGTTTTGGTCATACTGAATGCCCCCTCGGGGGCGATATTTGGTGCAAATGTAGTGAAAAATCCCGTAACATGGCCAAAAAAGTGTAAAAAAATGGCGAAAAGTTGGTTGTTTGGCTCACTTATGAAATGAAATCTTCCTTGTCCGGCAGTTGTTTGGAGAAAAAGTCGTACTTTTGCATGCGAAAAAGGAGCCTCCCATGCCCGACGTGACGCAATACTTCCCCATCAGCAACCCGACGTTGATATTCTTCGTCGTGCTGTGCATCATATTGTTCGCCCCCATCATCATGGGCAAGCTCCGCATCCCCCACATCGTGGGGATGGTGCTTGCCGGCGTGCTGGTGGGAGAGTACGGCCTCGACATCCTCAAGCGGGACGACAGCTTCGAACTGTTTGGCAAGGTGGGCATGTACTACATCATGTTCCTTGCCGGTTTGGAGATGGACATGGAGAGCATGCGCAAGTCGAAGAACCAGTTCATCGTCTTCGGCCTTCTCACCGCCGGCATCCCCTTCGTCATCACCTACGTCATCGCGCTGTGGCTGATGGGCTATTCCCATCCCGCTTCGTTCCTTTTGGGCTGCATCATGGCCTCCAACACCCTGGTGGCCTACCCCATCGTGGGCCGATACGGCCTGCAGCAGCACCCTGCGTCGGCGCTGAGCGTCGGCTCCACCATGATCGCGCTGTTCATCTCGCTCACCGCCATCGCCGCCCTTGCCGGCACCTTCTCCGAGGGGAGCGAAATGACGTTCTGGCTGCTCTTCATCGTGAAGATTGCCGGCTTCAGCTTCATCCTCATCATGCTCATCCCACGCGCCGCGAGATGGTTCCTGCACCGTTATTCCGATGCCGTGATGCAGTTCATCTTCGTCTTGGCAGTCATGTTCTTCAGTGCCGCCATGGCGGAGGTGGCCAACTTGGAGGGCATCCTCGGAGCATTCCTCTCCGGCCTCATCCTCAACCGATACATCCCCACGCTCTCACCGCTGATGAACCGCATCGAGTTCATCGGCAACGCCCTCTTCATCCCCTATTTCCTCATCGGCGTGGGCATGCTCATCAACGTCCACGTGCTGTTCCAAGGGGGCAACATCGTGTGGGTGGTGCTGTTCATGGTGTTCGTGGGCACCTTCGGCAAGGCTTTGGCCGCCTACTTGGCTTGCCTTCATTTCCGCATGCCGCTCTCCTCCGGGCATCTCCTCTGCGGCCTCACCACCGCCCATGCCGCAGGAGCCATCGCCATGGTGATGGTAGGCATGCGCTTGGAGACGGCCCCCGGCGTCTTCTTGGTGAACGACGAGATACTCAACGGCGTGGTCATCATGATTCTCTTCACATGCATCATCAGCAGCATCATCACAGAGAGAGCCGCCAAGCGCATCGTGCTGAGCGACAACGCACGACCCGCCATCTCCAAGAGCCAGGACGACGAGAAAATCCTCCTGCCCGTGAAATACCCTGAACTGGCCGAGGGGCTGCTCAACGTGGCGGTGATGATGCGCAACGCGAAGCTCAACCGAGGGTTGGTGGCCTTGAACATCGTCTATGACGACCACAACCGCCAGGAGAACCAGGAGCGCGGCCGGCAGTTGCTTGAAAAGTTGGAGAAGATAGCAAGCGCCTACGATGTGCGCATGCAGACGCAAGTGCGTATCGCCGCCAACATCGCCAACGGCATCAAGCACGCCTTCAAGGAATTCGACGCCTCCGAAATCATCATGGGCCTCCATATCCACAAGGAAATATCCCCGAAATTCTGGGGAGAGTTCGCCCAAAGCCTCTACAACGGACTCAACCGGCAAATCATCTTCGTCCGCCTCAAGCAACCCCTCAACACCCTCCGGTGCATCAAGGTGGCCGTTCCTTCCAGGGCGGAGTTCGAGCCGGGCTTCATCAGGTGGCTCGAACGCCTGCTACGCCTCGCCGGCAATCTCGACTGCCGCATCCTCTTCTACGCCCGGCACGATTGCAACCAACTCATCGGCGACTACGTGCGGGCGCTCCACCCCAACGTCAGGAGCGAATTTGAGACCATGGAGCATTGGAACGAACTGCCCCACCTTGCCAGCAGGATGAACGACGACCACCTCATGGTGTTCGTCACATCGAGAAAGGGCAACATCAGTTACAAGACGGCCTTCGAGAAACTGCCAAAGGAAATCGAGCAGTTCTACGCCGGAAAGAGCCTCATGATTGTCTTCCCCGACCAACACGGCGACCGCATGGACGCCATGACATTCGCCGAGCCTCAGCACCAGGAGGAGAAGAGCGCCTACCAAGGCCTGGTGGAGTGGTTCAAAAGAAAAAGGTAAAGAAAAGAAACATGATCAAGACAGAAAACATCACCAAGAGTTTTGGCGACTTGCAAGTGCTCAAGGGCATCGACCTTCACATCAACAAGGGCGAGATCGTGAGCATCGTCGGCCCGAGCGGCGCCGGCAAGACCACGCTGCTGCAAATCATCGGAACACTCGACCGCCCCGACGGCGGCACGGTGCTCATCGACGGCAACGACGTGAGCCGCCTGTCCACCAACCAACTGTCCGACTTCCGCAACCGCCACATAGGATTCGTCTTCCAATTCCACCAACTGCTCCCGGAATTCACCGCCATCGAGAATGTCATGATTCCGGCATACATCGCGGGAAAGAGCACTGCCGCCGCCAAGGCCCGGGCGGAGGAGCTGCTGCAGTTCATGGGGCTTTCCGACCGTGCGCATCACAAACCCAACGAACTCTCCGGCGGCGAAAAGCAGCGGGTGGCCGTGGCACGCGCCTTGGTCAACGAGCCATACGTCATCCTCGCCGACGAACCTTCCGGCAGCCTCGACAGCAAGAACAAGGCGGAGCTGCACCAACTCTTCTTCGACCTGCGCGACAAATACGGCATGACCTTCATCATCGTCACCCACGACGAGGGTCTGGCTGCCATCACCGACCGCACCATCCGCCTCAACGACGGCGTCATCGTGACACCGCAAACGTCAAGCCAGGAGGAGACACCACAAGCACCAAGCCAGGAGGAGACACCCGAGCAACCTGTTCAACCCCAAACAACAACGATATGAGCACCATCCATTTAGGCAACTACAACCAACTGCAAGTGAAGAAAGAGGTGGACTTCGGCCTCTACCTCGACGGCGGCGAAGAGGGCGACATCCTCCTGCCCACAAGATACATCCCCCGAGGGGCGAAACCCGGCGACACGCTCGAGGTGTTCGTCTATCTCGACCAAGACGAGCGCTTGGTGGCCACCACGGAGCGACCTTTAGCCAAGGTGGGCGAGTTTGCCTACTTGGAGGTGGCATGGGTCAACCAATACGGGGCCTTCCTGAAATGGGGGCTGATGAAAGACCTCTTCTGCCCCTTCGGAGAGCAGAAGCGGAAAATGGAGAAGGGAAGCCGCCACATCGTCCATGTCCATATCGACGAGGAAAGCTACCGCATCATGGCCTCCGCCAAGGTGGAGCGATACCTGAGCGACGAGCCAGCCGACTACTATCACAACGAGGCGGTGGATGTGCTGGTGTGGCAGAAAACCGACATGGGCTACAAGGTCATTGTGGATAACGCCCACCAGGGGCTGGTCTATGACAACCAAATCTTCCGGGAGGTGCGTGTGGGCCAGAGGCTCCGGGGGTACATCGACCAAGTGAGGCCGGACGGGAAAATCGACGTCATGCTCCAACCCTCCGGACGCCAGCAGACCCTCGACTTCGCCGACACGCTCACCGACTACCTCATCGCCCACGGGGGCAAGTGTCCCTACGGCGACAAGACAGACCCAGAAACCATCAAGGAGGTGTTCGGAGTGAGCAAGAAGACCTTCAAGCGGGCAGTGGGAGACCTCTACCGCAGAAGGGTGCTCGTCATCGAAGAGGACGGGCTGCGACTGGTGTGACATCCATTTCCATCAAAAAAGTGTAGCCGAAATGTGGACTTCGGCGTTTTTTCCTTCCTTATTATTTGGATGATGGAGAATTATTGCATATTTTTGCAGCATCAAACACCCCGACAAAATATGGCAAAGGCTTCGCCCTCTATGAGAGTTAATGCCATATCTATCCGACAGAGGGCACTAAGGGGGCGTCTCGGGAGAGACGCCCTTGTTTTATAGAGGGTGATGAAGCCCCATGTTCAAGAAATCCCAGTCCGCCGTGACGGACTGGGATTTCTATATTATTTAGAAAAAGTGAAAAAATAACTTGGTACGATTGTCAACATATAATTACCATATAATTATTCATAAATTGCTGTGCATCAGAATTAACGTATAATTCGTGATAATTCGTGTTTTTTACCAACTTATTCTTTGTGTTGCTCTTGGAAAAAATCAATTGTTGAGAATGATTCCCACGAGGACGGATGCGTCGGTGATGTTCACATCTCCGTCACCATTGATATCGGCGTTCTTGAAATTGAAGGAGGCCGCCTTTCCGCTAAGCACAAATTCCACGATGGAGGACACATCGGTGATGTTCACGTCACCGTCGCCATTGGCATCGCCCGGCAAAACTTCCGGCTCACCGCCGTTGCCGCTGACGAACTCATATCCACCGAAACTGAGTTTAGAGCCGGTGCAGAAGACATAGTAGGTCTCACCAGCCACCACGTCAAACTCCACGGTGCCTGTCGTCTTCTCCTTGAGAGTGTAGTCGTCGCCCAGCGTCACATCGACGGGTGCGGCACCGTCGCCCTTGATGGTGAGGTCGCTCACGGGCAGGCACTCGGCATTGCTACCCTTCACCACATAGAAATTCTTTGAGGCATTGAGAATGACGAAAGCGGTAATGTGTCCGGGAATCGTAGTGGTGATCTTATAGTAAGTACCCGACTGCGGTATCCTGTAACCACCAGGGCTGTAACTGACACCGGTGCTCTTGTCCTCATCGTCCAGTTCACCGTCCAAGGGATTGTTGCCACCCACGACATACACCACGCGGGTCTTCTCTTCCATCTCGTGCGTCTCGGTGTTCTCCACCATCACATTCTGGCCGAAGAGTTTGGAGCAGTAAGCTTTCGTGGCAGCCAGTTTCACGTCGTAGTTCTTGGTGGCGCGGTCGTTGCCCAACACCAATTTGGTGTGCTCGGAGGTCAGTTCGGCGGCATTGCCGTAAACTCCCTCGGCATCAAAGAGCACCAATTCACGGGTATCGACAATGGGTACGGGAGGCTCTTCACCTTCCACAAACTCATATCCACCGAAGCTGAGTTTGGAACCGGTACAGAAGACATAATAAGTCTCGCCCGCTTCAACGTCGAACTCCACGGTGCCGGTCATCTTGCTGGAGAGGGTGAAGTCGTCGTTCATCTTCACATCGGTAGGCTCGGCACCATCACCCTTGAAAGTAAAGGCGCTCACGGGGAGGCACTCGCCACTGCTGCCTTTCACCACATAGAAATTCTTCCCGGCGTTGAGGATGACGAAGGCGGTGATATGTCCAGGTTTGGCGGGGGTGATCATGTAGTAAGTGCCTGACTGCGGCAAGTTCGCCCCTTCGGGGGAATAGCTGACTCCGGTGCTCTTGTCATCACCGTCCAGTTCGCCGTCCTTGGGGTTGTTGACACCCACGACATACACCACGCGAACCTTCTCTTCCATCTCGTGTGTGTCAGAATTCTCCACCATCACCTTCTGGCCGAAGAGGTTGGAGCAGTAGGCTTTCGTGGCCGACAGCCCTATGGTGTAATTGGCCAGCGCACGGTCGTTGCCCAGTTCGAGAACGGTGTTCTCGGAGGTCAGGATGGCACCGTTGCCATACGTGCCATTGGCATCGAATAGCACCCTCTCCTTTGTGATGGTCGGAGTGGATTCGCCTTCCACAAACTTGTATCCTCCGAAACTGAGTTTCGAGCCGGTGCAGAAGACGTAGTAGGTCTCACCCTCCTCCACGTCGAACTCCAACGTTCCCGTCATTTTGGAGGCAATGGTGAAATCGTTGTTCAGAGACACGGACACAGGCTCTGCTCCGTCACCCTTGAGGGTGAGGGCACTCACGGGGAGGCACTCGCCATTGCTGCCTTTCACCACATAGAGCGACTTGCTGGCATTGAGGATGACGAAGGCTGTGATGTGACCCGGCTTGGCAGGGGTGATCATGTAGTAGGTGCCTGATTGGGGCAGGTTCGCGCCCTCTGGACTGTAGCCGTTTCCGGTACTTTTGTCGTCACCGTCCAGTTCGCCGTCCTTGGGGTTGTTGTTGCCTACGACATACACCACACGGGTCTTCTCTTCCATCTCGTGTGTGTCGGTATTCTCCACCATCACCTTCTGGCCGAAGAGGTTGGAGCAGTAGGCTTTCGTGGCAGCCAACCCTAAGGTGTAATTGGTCAGCGCACGGTCGTTGCCTAATTCGAGTACGGTGTTCTCCGAGGACAAAATGGCCCCGTTGCCATACGTGCCGTCGGCATCAAACAACACGGTCTCCTGGCCAAAAGCGGTAAGGCACATGGCGAGGATGGCACACAAAGTTAATAATTTCTTCATAAGCTTTTTGGTTTAAATAGTTAGTATATAGTTTGTTATTCTCAAGAATTGAGGCATTGATTATTAGTAGATAGCTTTCGCCGTGCAAAATTAGCATTTTTTTTCGTCATGCAAGCGAAGAAGAAGAAAAAACATCGAAAAAAAACCGACCTGTGCGAATGAAAACGGCCTGAAAGGCCAAAAGCAATCAGCCCAGGGCAACGCCCTGGGGAAGAGAGTGAGCCAATTATCGCCCTGCAAGGGCAAAAGCCTTATAGCTGTCATAATGCTTTTGCCCTTGCAGGGCGCTATCTACTCCGTTATTTACCATTTACCCAGGGCGTTGCCCTGGGCTGGTATCTCGTTGGCCTTGCAGGCCGTCTTTGCACCAAAATCCATCCGCACAGCTCAAAATTTTCATTCGTACAGGTCGAATAGATTTGTAAGATTTGGATAGATTTGTAAGATTTGACTACGTCTATTAGTGGTTGCGTCTGCTTTGCATCCGCGACCGTTGGTTCTCGCCGAAGGCGACTACTTTTGTGATTCGCTGAACAAATAATAGCGCATTTTAACCGCACAATATGAATAATTTTTACATATTGGCCATACTGTCATTTCTTATGGCTACGATGTCATATCGCCCCACCTTTCAATGACGCACGAATGGGTCTTTGTTTCCTTGTCGTAGTTGATGCCCACGAGGAGGAGATTGTCGATGTATTGCGCCACCTTGGTCGGATATTTCTTCCGCTTGATCTGGTTGATGGCGGAGTCGGCGTCCTTGTCGTATTTCAGTTCCACGACGAGGGCGGGGGAATCGACGTTCTTCCTCGGGATGAACACGAGGTCGGCAAAGCCCCTACCCGACGCTAATTCTCTATGGATAATGTAGTCATTCTTGGCGTAATAGTATGCGATACTTAACACGCAAGCCATGGAGTTCTCGTTATTGTAGGACAGTATGCTCGTTTCCTCGTCGTGTGCGATGTCGATGCCCCTTGCCACGGCCTCCGCATCGCCGTCGAGGGTGGCCTGAAGGAGTTGTTCCGACTTTTGGAGGGTCTCCACCACGCTGGCCCAGTTGGTATTCTCCACGGCGTTCTCCATCTCCATTCCTACCTCGCGGTTGGGGATGCCGCAGTCATTGCGCTGTCTGTCGTAAGTGAGGTATCCCAAGTGTATGAGTACGGTAAGCACGTCGTCTCGACTTTTGACTATGCCCATATCGTTTTGGAACTTGGTAGTGTTCACTTTTTTCCTTTCCCCTGCGAGCATGGCGATGATGTCGTCCTTCAACCCTTCGAAGTTCATGGAGATGTATTCGGACACGGAATCAAAGGCACCCGTCTTGGCCCAGTAGCTTCCACACCATTTTCTTCTGAGCGCCTGCATGACAGAGTTGGGATTGAACATCGACAGCTCGTCGCCAATTTGATACCCGTCGTACCACTTGGCCAAATCGTCGTAATCCATGTTGTATTTTTCCGCCAGCATTCTCACCTCCTTGTTGGTGAAACCGAAAAACGAGGCCATGTCACCTGGATCCACCATGGAATACTCTTGGAAATTGTTCAGGGCCGACTCCGTCTGGTATTTCTTGATGGGCAGGATGCCCGTCATATATACACCGGCGAAGACCCTTACGGCGTTCATTCCTTTGAACATTCGTCGTAGCCAGTCCACATAACGGTCCATAGTGCGTGTGCCTGGCTTGTGCTCACGGCAGACGGCGTCCCACTCGTCGATGATGAAGACGAAACGGTCGCCCGTCTGTTCGGCGATGTGTATGAGGTTGTCCATCAAGTCTTCACCTTCCAATCGCTCTGTGTCCGGATAGGCTCGCAGCACATCTTCCCGCAATTTTTTTTCGAGGATTTCCACCACGTCTATTTCATGGAACTGCATCACGAACTCCGACAGGTCAAGGTAGATGACCGGGTACTTGTTGAGATGCTCCTCGAAAGATGGGTGGCTGGCAATCTCCAAGTCGGCGAAGAGTTCCCGTGAATTGCACGACTTGTCATAGTATGCACAAAGCATCTTCGCCGCCATCGACTTTCCGAAGCGGCGGCAGCGACTCACGCAGGTGAAGCGAGCCTCTGAAAAGAGCGTGTTGTTGACCACGGCGATAAGACCAGACTTATCAACGTATTCACTTTTGCGGGCGGAACGGAATCCCTCGTTCCCGGTGTTGATGTAGATTCCCATGGCGGTGATGATTTGGTAAAGGTGCTATTACCCTTACAATTTGCAAAGATAGTGCAAGGTGAGCGAAATGCAAAATAAAAGACGTAGTTTTTTATTTTCATTTCCGAACCGCAGCTTATCTTGGGCGAAAACAAAACAAAAAAAGTTTTTCTTTTCTCTCGCTTAATCGGAATTTTGGATAAATTCCTCACGCTCGGAAGAGAAAAAAATTTTTCTTTTCTCTCGCTTAATCGGAATTTTAAAACTACCTTTGCACCAAATTTCAGGCTATCATGATATATTTTTTCCAAACACCATCCAAGAGCATCATCGCCACGGAAGCTAAAGAGACACTCGACAACGACACCCTCTCACGCCTTTCCTGGCTCTTCGGCAACGCCACATCCTTAGGTACCAACCCCATAGAAGGCTTTTTCATCGGTCCACGCCGTGAAATGGTCACCCCATGGAGCACCAACGCGGTGGAAATCACCCAGAACATGAACATCGCCGGCATCCGCCGCATCGAGGAATATTTCCCGGTGGCGAGCGAGGAAGCAGCGCACGACCCCATGTTGCAACGCATGTACCACGGCCTCGACCAAAAAGTGTTCACCGTCAAGCACCAGCCCGAACCTATCAAGGAAGTGACTGACTTGGAGCAATACAACGAGGAGGAGGGTCTCGCACTCTCTCCTGAAGAGATAGAATACCTCCACGACATCGAACGGCAACTGTGCCGTCCCCTCACCGACAGCGAGGTGTTCGGCTTCGCACAAATTAACTCCGAGCACTGCCGCCACAAGATTTTCGGCGGCACCTTCGTCATCGACGGCGAAGAGAAGGAGTCGTCGCTCTTCGCCATGATCAAGCGCACGACGCAGGAAAACCCCAACATGATTTTGTCGGCCTACAAGGACAACGTCGCCTTCTCCCGAGGCCCCAAGGTGGAGCAGTTCGCCCCACAAGACCCCTCCACCTCCGACTATTTCGTCATCAAGGATGTGGAGAGCGTCATCTCGCTGAAGGCCGAGACCCACAACTTCCCCACCACCGTGGAGCCTTTCAACGGCGCCGCCACCGGCACCGGAGGCGAAATCCGCGACCGTATGGGCGGCGGCGTCGGTTCGTGGCCCATCGCTGGCACAGCCGTTTACATGACCGCCTACCCCCGCCTCCTCAATGACGATGGCGAACGCGACGCGGAGCGCGACTGGGAAGACATCCTCCCCGTCAGGCAGTGGCTCTACCAATCGCCCGAACAAATCCTCATCAAGGCCTCCAATGGCGCCTCCGACTTCGGCAACAAGTTCGGACAACCCCTCATCAGCGGTTCCGTGCTCACCTTCGAACACCTCGAAGGCTCTGAGAAATACGCCTACGACAAAGTGGTGATGCTCGCCGGCGGCGTGGGCTACGGCACTCGCCGCGACTGTCTGAAGAAGACCCCCGAAAAGGGCAACAAGATTGTCGTGGTGGGCGGCGACAACTACCGCATCGGCTTGGGCGGAGGCTCCGTCTCGTCAGTAGATACAGGACGCTACTCCAACGGCATAGAACTCAACGCCGTGCAACGTGCCAACCCCGAGATGCAGAAACGTGCCTACAACCTGGTGCGAGCACTCTGCGAGGCCGACGTCAACCCGGTGGTGAGCATCCACGACCATGGTTCCGCCGGACACCTCAACTGCCTCTCCGAATTGGTGGAGGAATGTGGCGGCGAGGTGGACATGTCCGCCCTGCCCATCGGCGACACCACCCTCTCTGCCAAGGAGGTGATAGCCAACGAGAGCCAGGAGCGCATGGGCCTGCTCATCGACGAGAGACACATCGACCAAGTGGCACGCATCGCCGAGCGCGAGCGCGCACCCTTATACGTGGTGGGCGAGACGACGGGCGACGCTCATTTCTCCTTCCGCCAGGCCGACGGCAGGAAACCTTTCGACCTTGACGTGGCGCAGATGTTCGGACACTCGCCAAAGACCGTGATGACCGACCGCACCGTGGTGAGACACTACGACGACCTGCACTACGACGCCACACTCGTGAACCAATACATCGAGCGCGTACTGCAACTCGAAGCCGTGGCCTGCAAGGACTGGCTCACCAACAAGGTGGACCGCTCCGTCAGCGGCAAGGTGGCCCGCCAGCAATGCCAGGGCGAACTGCAACTGCCGCTCTCCGACTGCGGCGTGGTGGCCCTCGACTACCAGGGGCGCAAAGGCATCGCCACCGCCTTGGGCCACGCCCCACAAGCCGGACTGGCCTCGCCGGAGAAAGGCAGCGTGCTTGCCGTGGCCGAAGCCCTCACCAACCTCGTGTGGGCACCACTCGCACACGGCCTGAGAGGCGTGTCGCTTTCAGCCAACTGGATGTGGCCCTGCCGCTCGCAAGAGGGTGAGGACGCCCGCTTATACGCCGCCGTGGAGGCTCTCTCCGACTTCTGCCGCAAGCTACGCATCAACGTCCCCACGGGCAAGGACTCCCTGTCGCTGAGCCAGCAATACCCCAACGGCGAGAAAATCATCTCCCCCGGAACGGTCATCGTGAGCAGCGGAGGCGAGGTGAGCGACATCAAAAAGGTGGTGTCGCCCGTACTGGTGAACGACAAGAACTCCTCCATCTACCACATCGACTTCAGCTTCGACGCCCTCCGCTTGGGCGGCTCCGCCCTCGCACAGTCCCTTGGAAAGGTGGGCGACGACGTGCCCACCGTGGTGCATCCCGAATACTTCGCCGGGTGCTTCGAGGCCGTGCAGGAAATGATTCGCCGTGGATGGGTGATGGCCGGACACGACATCAGCGCCGGCGGCATGCTCACCACCCTGCTTGAAATGTGCTTCGCCAACACCACCGGCGGCATGCGCATCAACCTCTACAACATGAAGGACGACTTGGTGAAGACCCTTTTCGCAGAGAACCCCGGCATCATCGTGCAAGTGAGCGACAAATACAAGTTCGAGATGCGGGAGTTGCTCGACGACCTCGGCGTGGGATATGCCAAGATTGGCTACCCCACCCCCGACAACCGGAACCTCACCATCGTCAAGGACGACCAAGAATATCATTTCGACATTGACCACCTGCGCGACGTGTGGTATAAGACCTCTTACCTCCTCGACCGCAAGCAGAGTTTCAACGGATGCGCCCGTCAGCGCTACGACAACTACAAGGAGCAACCCCTGCAGTGGCGTTTCCCGGCCAAGTTCCAAGGCAAGCTCCGTGCCTGGCACCTCAAGACAAGCCGTCGCGAGGCCTCCGGCATACGCGCCGCCATCATCCGCGAGAAAGGCACCAACGGCGAGCGTGAGATGGCATGGTCGCTCCACCTCGCCGGCTTCGACGTGAAGGACGTGATGATGACCGACCTCATCAGCGGGCGCGAGACGCTGGACGACATCTCCATGATCGTCTTCTGCGGAGGCTTCTCCAACAGCGACGTATTAGGGAGTGCCAAGGGATGGGCAGGGGCGTTCCTCTACAACCCCAAGGCCAAGGAGGCGCTTGAGAGGTTCTATGCTCGACCCAACACCTTGTCATTGGGTATCTGCAACGGCTGCCAGTTGATGGTGGAGCTCAACCTCATCAACCCGGAGCACGAACGCCGCACACGCATGCTGCACAACGACTCGCACAAGTTTGAGAGCGCCTTCGTAGGCCTGACCATTCCCGAGAACAACAGCGTGATGCTACGCTCCCTCGCCGGCAGCCAACTGGGCATCTGGGTGGCCCACGGAGAGGGGAAATTCCACCTCCCGGAGGCGGAGAGCGACTACCACGTGGTGGCGAAATACAGTTACGAGACCTACCCCGGCAACCCCAACGGCTCCGACCACGCCGTGGCCGGCATCTGCAGCACCGACGGCCGCCACTTGGCCATGATGCCACACTTGGAGCGCGCCATCTACCCCTGGCAGTGCGGATATTATCCTGTGGAACGGCAGGGCGACGAGGCGACTCCCTGGTTGGAGGCCTTCGTCAACGCCCGTCGATGGGTGGAGCAACATCCTTAAGGAGAATACATCCATGGACAGGTTCTATTGGGACAGTTTCAAGACATTCTTCCGCATCGGCGCCTTCACCATCGGCGGCGGCTACGCCATGATTCCACTCATCGAGAGCGAAGTGGTGGACCGCCATAAATGGCTCGCCCGTGAGGAGTTTCTCGACATCATCGCCATCGCCCAAAGCTGCCCGGGGGTGTTTGCCATCAACATGAGCGTCTTCATAGGATACAAGCTCCGAAAACTCCCGGGAGCCATCTGCGCCACCATCGGCGCCGCCCTCCCCTCCTTCGTCATCATCCTGCTCATTGCCATGTGCTTCACCACGGTGAAAGACAACCCCGTGGTGGAGTCCATCTTCCGAGGCATACGCCCGGCGGTGGTGGCACTCATCGCAGCCCCCACCTTCTCCTTGGCAAAGAGTGCAAAGGTGAAACTGTCCAATTGCTGGATTCCCATCGCCGGAGCCTTGGCCATCTGGCTCTTGGGTGTCAACCCGGTATGGGTCATCGTCGTCGCAGGGCTGGGAGGGTATCTCTACGGCCGTCTCATCCAACCTACAGAGCCATGATTTTCATCTACCTCTTCATCACGTTCTTCGAAATCGGCCTCTTCGGCTTCGGCGGAGGATATGGTATGCTCTCGCTCATCCAAAACGAGGTGGTATATCATCATCATTGGATGAACTCGGCAGAGTTCACCAACATCGTGGCCATCAGTCAAATGACCCCCGGTCCCATCGGCATCAACTCCGCCACCTACTGTGGCTTCACGGCTGTGAAAAACGCCGGCATGGGTTCCACGTGGGCCGTCATGGGCAGCGCAACGGCCACCTTCGCCCTCGTGTTGCCCTCCTTCATCCTGATGATACTCATCGCCAGGCTTTTCCTCAAATACATGAAGACCCCATTTATGGAAAGCATCTTCTCCGGCCTCCGTCCCGCCGTGGTGGGCCTGCTGGCCGCCGCCGCCCTGCTGCTGATGAACGAGGAGAATTTCGGCACCTTCGCTTCCGACCCCTGGCGCTTCTGCATCAGCGTCGCACTGTTTTTCGCCACATGGGTGGGCGTCAAGGTGGTGCGCATCAATCCCATCCTCATGATGGCCTTTGCCGGCTTCGCCGGACTGCTCCTGCTTTATTGAGTTGAAGGACTTTAACGTCTTTAAGGTCGTTAAGGTCATTAAGGTCATTAAAGTCATTAAGGTCTTTAAAGTCCCTGAAGACCTTAAAGACCTTAATTGAAAAAGAGTGTCTTAAGAGTTAAAACTCCAAGACCATGGTTTGCCTTGGGCGGAGGTTGATGTTTTTGTCCATGCGGACACTGCGGTTGGCGGTGATGTCACGTGCGGTGCTGGTGTTTCCAATCACCTCTGCATATCGTTTCACGTCCATTTCCGCTGCCTGCCTTGTGCCGTTGATGATGGTCATGACGGTTTTTCCTTTGTATTGCCGTGCGACGACGTAAATGCCGTTGTAGGGAATGAATTGTATCTGCTTTCCTTTTGTCACCACGTCATTGCCCTGCCTCCAGTGCAACAGTCGGCTGCACCAGTCAAACATGGCGTTTTCCGCCTTGGTGCGCCCCTCAGCGGTAAAGCAGTTTTTCTTATCTCCGGGGAATCCTCCGGGGAAGTCCTTTCTCACGTTTCCGTCAGTCACTTCCTTGGTGCCGTTCATCAACACCTCTGTTCCATAGTATAATTGTGGAGTGCGGTTGATGGTGAGCAGGAGTGCGAGGGCTTGCTTGAGGGCGAGGGTGTCGGTGCCATTGCCCAAGAAACGGTCGGTGTCATGGTTCTCGATGAATGCCATGACGCTTGCCGGATTGGGATAGAGGTAGTCATATACGAGGCTGTTGTAGATGCGGTTGAGCCCCTTCCACCAAGGGTCGGTCTCCTCGTCTTTCGCCTGGTTGATTTTGTCGTAGAAGCTGAAGTCCATGACGGTCTTGAGGTAGCTGTTGTGCTTGGCGATTTTGGAGTCTTTCTGCCAAGTGGCAGTGTAAGCCGGCTCTGTGACCCACGTCTCCCCCACGGTGTTGAAATTGGGATATTCCTGGTCGAGCGTTTTCATCCATCGTGCCATCCCCTCTTCGTCGGCGTAGGGATAGGTGTCCATGCGTATGCCGTCGATGCCCACGGTCTCTATCCACCAGATGCTGTTTTGTATGAGATAGGTCATGACATGCGGGTTACGCTGGTTGAGGTCGGGCATGGTGGGCACAAACCATCCCTGGACGGTCTCCTTCAGATCCACCTGGGAGGCGTAGGGATCCACCACAGGTGTCAGTTTGTAACTGGTCTGGAGGAAGGAGGTGCCTGTGGGGTCCGAGGTACCCTTGCTCTCCTCGAGCCATCCTGGCAGGTTGAACCAGTCGGCGGAGGGTTGGTCGGCCACCCAGGGGTGCTCGAAGCCGCAGTGGTTGAAAATCATGTCCATCACGACTTTAAGGCCGTGCTGGTGAGCCTCGTCGATGAGTCTTCGGTACTCCTCATTGGTGCCGAAGCGTGGGTCCACCTTGTAGTAGTCGGTGGTGGCATAGCCATGGTAGGTGCTGAAGCCGTTGCCGTCGGGCGAATTGTTCTCCAAGACGGGGGTGAACCACAAAGCGGTGACACCCAGTTGGTTGAAATAGTCGAGGTGCTGCCGTATGCCCTCCAAGTCTCCCCCGTGACGGAGGCTGGGCTGCGTGCGGTCGTTGACGTATGTGCGCATGCCCTTCACCTGGTCATTGTCGGTGCTTCCGCTGGCGAAGCGGTCAGGCATGAGCATGTACAACACGTCGGCGTTGGAAAATCCCACGCGCTGTGCTCCATCCTTCTCCCTTCTCTTGAGGGTGTATTTTACGTCGCGTTTCTTCTTCCCGATGGTGAAGCGTAGTGTCATCTCACCCGGCTGTGCGCCCTTGAGGTTAAGATACACAAGGAGATAGTTGGGCGAGTCGAGACGCACGACGGAGTCGATGGCCACGGACGGGTAGTCGGTGGAAACGTTGGCTTGTGCGATGCCCTCCCCATAGACCATTAGTTGCAGTTGCGGGTTCTTCATCCCGGCGTACCAGTCGGTGGGGTCGATACGTGTGATGTTAATAATGGCTGCCGTCATGTTCATGGTGGCGAGGATGGTGATGGCTGCTGTGACAAGTGTTCTTCTCATGGTATGATAGTTGATGGTTAAAGTCAGTTGTGCATGATGAGCGCCGACTGCGGTGCCACCTCCACGGTGGGTCCGCTGACGATGCCCAGTCCGTTCTCGTCAATCTTCCCGCCTTTGCACACCACGGTGTATTTCCCGGCTGGCACGTTCACCAATTTTGTTTCCTTGCTGGCGTTGAGAATGACGGTGATGTCCTTCCAAGTGTCGCCCCCTGCATTGCCCTTGATGGTGAAGGCCACGAGGCACGGTTGGGTGGGCAGGAATTCAAGAGCCTTCCTCACCTTGTCGGCATCAGCGAGACGGAAGGCGGGATGGTTCTTGCGCAGTTGGATGAGGCGTGAATAGTAGCTGAGCACTTCAGGATACCTCATGATGTTCCTCCATTCGAGTTGGTTGATGCTGTCGGGTGACTCGAAGCTGTTGTGCACGCCTTTTTTGTCGCGTAGCATCTCCTCGCCCGAGAGGATGAAAGGCACGCCCTGCGAGGTGAACACCGCCGTTTGTGCGAGGAGGTCGAGACGTATGAGTTCGTCTTGCGTGATGCCGGGGATGGATGCGCGGAGGCGGTCGGTGAGGCAGAGGTCGTCGTGACAGCTGACGTATGCAATCATCTGGGTGGGTTGGGTGGCCCACGGCGTGTGGGTGTAGTTCACCTTGGCCATGTCCACCTGCGGATGGGAGATGCCTCCTGCTATGCCGTATTTGAGGCTCTCCTCCTCTCCGGGCAGTCCGGCGAGGAAGGCACCCTTGTTGTCATTGTCGAAGGGGCCTCGGAGGGCGTCGCGCAACTCGTCGCTGAAGGCGGCGATGCGTGGCATGGAGGGGATGTTGGCCTTCAAGCCGAGCTTCTCCTTGGGGTATGCACAGTCTCCTGCCGACCATCCTTCTCCATAGATGAAGATGTTGGGGTTGATTTTGTCCACCTCGGCGCGTATGGTGTTCATGGTTTCGATGTCGTGCACCCCCATGAGGTCGAAGCGGAAGCCGTCGATATGGTACTCATTGATCCAGTATTTCACGCTCTCCACCATGAAGTCGCGCATGTGCTGTCTCTCGGAAGCCGTCTCGTTTCCGCATCCTGAACCATTGCTGTATTTCCCGTCGGCGGTCTTGCGGTAGTAATGGTCGGGCCAAGTGAGTTGGAAATTGCTGTTCTCTACATTGAAAGTGTGGTTGTAAACGACGTCGAGGATGACGCGGATGCCGGCATCATGGAGTTTCTTGACCATGAGTTTGAAATCGCGGATGCGTGTGGCGGGTGCCGTGGCGTCGGTGGAATAAGAGCCTTCCGGCACGTTGTAGTTGAGCGGGTCGTATCCCCAGTTGTATTGAGGCTCGTCGTTGCTCTCGTCGATGGATGCGAAATCAAAGGATGGTAGCATGTGCACGGCGTTGACACCCAAGTTTTTGAGGTGTTCGATGGCCCAATCCTCACCCAGTGCTACGAACTTTCCCGGGTAGTCGGTGCTGACCCTCCCGCCGTTGAGCTCTGATGGGTCGAGGTGTATGTTTCGTGCAATGGAGAAGTCGCGGTGGTGCATCTCGTATATCACCCAGTCGGCGGGTGAGTTGAGTTTGGGCAGCTTTTGCCCGTCACGGTCCCACTCGAAGGGGTTGGTTTCCGCCAGGTCGATGACCATGGCCCGCTTGCCGTTGACCCCCACAGCCTTTGCGAAGACTCCGGGTGTCTCTCGCCAGTTCTTCTTGTCGCCCAAGACATCAAAGGTGTAGAATTTGCCCACCATCCATGCCTTCACCATGGGCACGACGGCGGTCCAGATGCCGTCCTGGCAAGTCATCTTGATGGTTCTGATGGGTTTCCCTCCTTCGGCTTGCGTGTAGAGGCGCAGTTTCACCTCTGGAACGTCGGGCGGCGCCAGGAGGCGGAAGGTGGTTTTGTAAAGTTCCACGTCGCACTCGTTGAAGTCGAATTTCTGGGCGTGTATGGGTTGCATAAGGGTCACTACTGCCAAGATGGCGAAAAGTCTTTTCATTATCTAAATGATTGGTTGTTGTTGATGATTTGCCGCCTTTCAACATGAAACGGCATGCAAAGATAACACATCCGCCTCAAAATACAAAATTTTGAGGCGGATAGTCTTCATTTTTACCGTTTTTGTAAGCCTTTGCGGTCCATATCGGTCACTACTTGGCGATGATGGACACGGCAAATCCTCCTCCCGGTGCCTGTTTGAGCTTGAGCGTATCACCCTTTTTGACGGTTTTCCGTGTGATGGTATAAGCCTTGGGGTTGCTTTGGTAGTGTGCGTCCTTGGCGTCTGCGTAGATGGTGCAGTCGTATTTCCTCCCCTTGTCGAGGAAGTCGAGTTTGACGACACTGAGATGCCCGTTCTCATCGCACTTTCCTCCCACGAACCAGTTGTCGGTGCCTTTTGCCTTTCGGGCCACGGTGATGTAGTCGGCGGGCTCTGCCTCCAAATATTTGGAGTCATCCCAATCCACAGCCACGTCGCGTATGAACTGGAAGGCGTCATCGTATTTCTCATAGTTCTCCGGCAGGTCGGCAGCCATCTGCAAGGGGGAGTACATGGTGAGGTAGAGGGCGAGTTGGCCGGCAATGGTGGTGTGCACATAATTGGGATTGTCGCTCCAGGTGGAGAGTTGAGTTTCGAGGATGCCCGGTGTGAAGTCCATCGGTCCGCCTTGGAGACGTGTAAAAGGCAAGATGACCGTGTGGTCGGGCCGGCTGCCTCCGAAAGCCTCGTATTCCGTTCCGCGTGCGCTCTCATTGCCCACGAGGTTGGGCCATGTGCGGCACAGTCCGGTAGGCCTCACCGCCTCATGCGCGTTGACCATGACATGATGCTTGGCAGCCTCTTGGATGCAGTAGAGGTAGTGGTTGTTCATCGACTGTGAATAATGGTGGTCTCCACGTGGGATGATGTCGCCGACGTAACCACTTTTCACCGCGTCATATCCGTATTTGTTCATCAAGTTGTACGCTTCCTCCATGTGTCGCTCGTAGTTTTGCGTGGAGGAGGATGTCTCGTGGTGCATGAGGAGTTTCACCCCTTTGCTGTGAGCGTATTCGTTGAGCATCTTGATGTCGAAGTCGGGATAGGGTGTGACGAAGTCGAAGACGTCGCGCTTCCACATATTGGCCCAGTCCTCCCATCCCACGTTCCAGCCTTCCACAAGCACCTCGTCGAGGCCGTTTTTGGCGGCGAAGTCGATGTATCTCTTCACCTTCTCGTTGTTGGCGGCATGTCTTCCGTTGGGTTTCACCTTGTTCCAGTCAATCTGGTCGAGTTTGATGGATGGGAACTCGTCGGTGTAGTTCCAGGCACTCTTCCCCACAATCATTTCCCACCACACGCCGCAGTATTTGACGGGGTGAATCCACGAGGTGTCCTCTATCTTGCATGGCTCGTTGAGGTTGAGGATGAGGTTGGAAGAGAGCATGTCACGGGCGTCGTCGCTGACGATGACGGTTCGCCAAGGTGTTTTGCATGGGGTCTGCATGGCACCTTTGAGTCCCGTGGCATCAGGTGTGAGATGGCTGACGAAGGTGAAAGGCTTGGGCAGCGGGTATGCCGATGGTGTGGGGTCTGGGGTGTAGGCGTTGCTGCCCCCACCCAGTTTCTCACTGAGGTTCTTTGTCTGTGCATCAACCATTTCGAGGTGCATGGTGGCATAATCTATGCATGCAGCCTCATGGATGTTGATATACAGGCCGTCATCGGTCTTCATCTGCAACGAGGTCTGCACTCCAGTGGGCGAGAAGACGGCAACGGACGAGTTTTCCCAATTGACAGCAGTGTTGAACCTCTCCCTGATGCCTGAGAGTCGCGTCTCCTGGGTTTCCTGCTCCTGTGTGTCGTAGTCACCCGGCAGCCACCAGGCGATGTGGTCGCCCGCCATGGCAAACTCAGTGCGTTCCTCCTTGATGAGGAAGTAGTTGAGGGTTTTCTGCTGTGGGAACTCATATCTCAGTCCCATGCCGTCGTCATACACCCTGAAGCGTATGGTGATGCGTCTCTCCGTTGCCGGTTGGGACAGGTTGACCTCGAGTTCGTTGTAGTGGTTGCGTATGGTGGCCGTCTCGCCCCATACAGGTTTCCAAGTCTCGTCGAAGGTGGAGGTGTTGGTGCTTTGCACGACGAAGCCGTCGATGAGGTCTGTCTCATTCTTTCCTTTGCTGGCGTGCTTGTCCTTGGCGAGTTCGAGACCCAGGTGGCTGGGTTTCACCACGTCCTTCCCCTTGTAGGTGAGTTGGTAGGTGGGTTTTCCCTTTTGCAGGGAGAAATCCAACTTGACGTTTCCGTCAGGCGAGGTAATCGTTTGCGCCGCAGCGCCGGTGGCAAGAATGGCGGCGACAAGAATTGATGTGATGCGCATGTGTAAAAATCTTGGATGGTTGGTTATTTTCTTCCGCTTTGTACGATGAGGTCGGCAATGGTGTCATTGAACCGATGCTCTGCCATGAGTTGCTCGATGCTGAGGTGCATTCTGTATCTCCAGTAGTGCTTTGGGTTGGCGGGAATGTTGATGCGCTCGGCGTTGGCGTCAGCCAAGCGCAGTCGCTCGTCGATGGCGAGCCAGTCCTGTATGGAGATGACACACAGCATGGAGGGGCTGGTGAGGTGGCGCGATATGATGTCGCTGGCGAGCCATCCCGGCAGTGGGTGCGGGGCTTCGCCGCTGCGATAAAGCATAGTGTTGTAGTAATCCTGCGTGCGTTCCGGGTCTTCATCCCACCACTGCCGGAGTGTCGGCATGTCGTGACTGGAGATGGTGCATACGGAGCGGTATGGATTGCGTGAGAGATGTCCGAAGCGGGTGCTGGGGTCCTTGGGCATCGACTGCAGTTCGAGACTGAGGATTTTCAGTTCGTTCATCACCCATGGCACGCAGTCAGGCACCATGCCCAAGTCTTCAGCGCAGACAAGCATCCTTGTGGCCTCCACCAACTTGGGCAACTTGCGCATAGCCTCGCGGTACCAGAACTGGTTGTTACGCCGGTAATAGTAGTCGTTGTAGAGTTTGTTGAAGACGAATTTCTCGTGGTCGTTGAGGGTTTCATAGACGAAGTCGAGCTGGACGGCGATGCGCGGGTGGTATTTTTCGGGGTCGCGGTGGTCGCGGAGGAACAGCACGTCGCTGATGAGCGCATACAGTCCGTCGCGCATGTCGGTGCTCTCCTTGTCTGTTTTCCCTTGGAAGGCCGTTTCCACCTTGCGCTGCGTGTCATATTCGGGTTTCATGCGGTAGCGTCCGTCACCGCATGGCTCCAAGAAATTCTCCCTGACCATGCCGGCCTTGTCTTGGAAGACTTTTTCGAGCACGCTGTCATCGATGAATGGTTCGAGATATTCCTCCTTGAATTTCAGCCCGTATGCCTCTATCTCCGAAATGGTCATGGCGAGTGCCGGTGAGAATTGCCCGAGCAGACCGTGTACGGAGTGTATGGGAATTTCCCAAATCCTGAAGAAGCCGAGGACATGGTCGATGCGGTATGCGTCGAAGAACTTGGCCATGTTGGCGAAACGTCTGACCCACCAAGCGCATCCGTCGGCGAGCATCTCTTCCCAGTTGTAGGTGGGGAAACCCCAATTCTGTCCGTTGGCGGAGAAGTCATCGGGAGGTGCTCCCGCCTGTCCGTCGAGGTGGAAGTACCGTGGCTCCATCCAGACGTCGCATCCGTGCCTGTTCACACCGATGGGAATGTCTCCCTTGAGCACCACACCCCTCTCTCTTGCGTAGGCGTGTACGGCCTCCATCTGGCTGTTGAGGATGAATTGCAAGTAATAGTAGAACGAGACTTCCTTGTATGCCTTCGTCCTTGGCGAAGAGAGAGCCTGTCGGTCGGCCTCGTCCCACGTGTTGTGGTCGGGCCATTGTGTGAAGTCAGCCGTTCCGTTTTTGTCTCTTAGGAAGGAGTATTGCGCGTATGGGACGAGCCACTGCTTGTCATCCTCGAAGAAAGCCTTGAAAGCGGGAGAAGCGAGCACTTTCTTCCCTTCTTGTTCAAAGAGGATGTGTAGATATTTGTTTTTGGCATCGTTCACTCGCTCGTAGTCGATTTGTGGCAAGGCATTCAGTTCCTTCCTCAGCGTCTCCATTTCTGCTCTCTTTGCTTCGTCTGCGATTTCCGGCAGCGCGTTGAGGTCGGTATATTGCGGGTGGAGTGCAAAGATGCTGATGCAACTATAAGGATAGGAGTCGGTCCAAGTGTGTGTGATGATGGTGTCATTGATGGGCAGGACCTGCAGCAGCCTCTGCCGGGTGTGAGCCACCCAGTCCACCATTTTGCGCAAGTCTCCGAAGTCTCCCACGCCGAAGCTGTCCTCGGAGCGGAGTGAGAAGACAGGCACGAGGGTGCCGGCGCATTTGAGTCCGTAGATGTCGAAACGAGCCTCCGGGAGTTCATAGACGATGGCATCTCCATCCTTCATCTCCGGGAGGTCGATGATGCGGTTGTCGCCAAGTTCCCAAAGAGGTGTGACGTCGATGTCCTCGTCAAGTGCAACGAGCTTGAGTTCGAAGCATTGCTTGGTCAGCCTTTTGGCATCGATGTCCACCCACCATTCGTTATAGTTGTGCTCCACCATGGGCACGGCATTGAGTGGTGACCAGTTGCCCAAGGCATCGTCGTTGCCCAACAGTGCAAGGCGCTCGTTGCGACGAAGCTGTGGTGCACGCACTTTTAGCCTGACGGTTTGCAGGTAGTTGTGTGGCCGCGGTGTGATGCGGTCGTGTCGGCAGATGCAGTCGGTGAATGCCGAACTATAAAGGTAGGCGTTTTCAGGGATGTCTATCCAATGGTCGTAGATGGTGATTTCCTTCGCCTTCTTGGCAGCCAACTCCAAGCGGTGTGTTTCCAATGTCCACTCTTTTCTGAGCACTTGCTCTCCCCTGACAAGTGTGTAATAATATTCGAGGTAGGCACTGGTGTTGGCCACGTTGTTTAATTGGCAAGACCATCTCATTCCGTCTTTTGTTTCCATGCGGTAGGGGGTGGTCACCCTTTCACCGCCATGTGCAGGCGAGACGAGGTTGAGCACGAGTTCCTCGCCGAAGGTGGTCTGGTAGTCGATATGAAAATATAGGTTCATGGTGTTGATAGATTTGGTTTCTTATCGGTATTTTAAAGTTTTTCATCTTGCGTGTGCAAGAGGTGAACTGAAAAAGACAGTTTTGGATGCAAACGTTTGCATGAGGGTGGGGACTTTTAGGGTCTTTAAGGTCTTCATGCTTTTGTCTTGATGGCTGGCACGCTGAGAGCTCCGAGAACCAGGAGCACTCCCGAGACAATCATCATGGTGCTTTGATGCCCGCCCACGAGTGTGAAGACAGCGCCTCCGCAGATGGCCGCGACGATTTGCGGGACGCAGATGGTGCCGTTGAACAGGCCCAGGTAGGCACCCATGTGTCCATATCCCTCCAAGGCGTTGGTGACGAAAGTGAACGGCATGGCAAGCATGGCCGCCCAAGCAGCTCCGATGAGGATGAAAGGTATGATCATGAGGAACTTGTCGTGCACGAATGGAATGAGGGCGAAGCCGATACCTCCTATGATCAGGCTCACGGCGTACGCCACCTTCATATTTTTGAACCTCGGCAGCATCGTGGCCCACACGACGCTGGCCAAAGCCTGAATGGCATAAAGCACGCCGGTCCAGTTGCCGGCCTCCTGGTATTCCGCAGAGGCAGAGTTGGTGGTGCCCCAGACGGTCTCCGAGACGGCATCAACGACGTAAGACCACATATAGAGGAATGCAGCCCAGCAGAAGAACTGCACGAGGCCCACCCTCCAGAAGGTAGCAGGTGCGTTTTTGAGCAAGGTGATCCAGTTGCTGCTGTCTTCCTTCTTCTCCATGAGGCCATGATATTCGGCATACTCCTTTGGCGGCATCTCGCGCACCTTCAAGGTGGTGTAGATGACACAAAGGATGAGGATGAGCGCCCCGATGTAGAAGGACCACACCACCGATGGCGGCACGATGCCCTCGGGTGCCACGTTCTTCAAGCCTATCCAAGTGAAGAAGAAGGGGAAGAGGAAGCCCACCACGCTGCCGGCGTTGCAGAGGAAGGACTGTATGCTATAGGCTTTGGCCTTCTGCTTCTCGTTGACCATGTCGCCGACAAGCATCTTGAACGGCTGCATAGCCATGTTGATGGAGGTGTCGAGGAGCATGAGAGCCACCAGTCCGAAGATGAGGGCCGCGGACACTCCCATGCCGAAGGAACCGGCGTTGGGCAGGAGGCACATCACCGCCACCGCCATGGCCGCTCCGATGAAGAGATAGGGAATGCGCCTACCGAAGCGGCACCATGTCTTGTCGGAGAGTGTGCCCACGATGGGTTGCACGAGAATGCCCATCAAGGGTGGCAGAATCCAAAAGAAACTCAGCGAATGGGGGTCGGCGCCCAGAGTGCGGAAGATGCGGCTGATGTTGCCGCTCTGCAAGGCGTATGCGATTTGCACGCCAAAAAAGCCGAAACTCAGGTTCCAGAGTTTCCAAAAGCTTAAATCGGGTCTTGTTTTCATCTTTTTATGGTTTTTATGGTTGATACTTATTATTAGGAGATTTATAGGAGGCTATAGGAGATGATAGGAGGCTATAGGAGACATAGGAATTTTCATCCCTGCCATATCGCAGGGCTATCTTGTGGTGCCTCTGACGATGAGCCTTGTGCGCACGATGCGCTTCTCCACCTTTTGTGGTGAGATGAAGCCCTCCGCCTGGGCGATGAGGATGTTGGCGGCCTCCTCTCCCACCACCCTTCCCCTTTGCTCCACGGTGGTGAGCATCGGGTCGCAGGCGATGGCCCTCTCGCCATTGGTGAAGCCGCAGATGGAGATGTCGTCGGGAACATGGAAGCCGAGGCGCTTGGCAGTGTAGAGGATGCCAATGGCCGTATCGTCGTTGACGGCGAAGAAGGCGTCAGGCCGGTCTGGCATGGCGAGGAGTTCGGGGGTGATGAGCTCCGCGTCGGCTCGGTTGTCGCAGATGCGCATGTAACGCTCGTCGGCCGGCAGACCATGTCGCAGCAGTGCGTCGCGATAGCCGTTGTATCTGTTTTTTGATATTTCCAAGTGCATGGACGAGCCGTAGTACGCCACCCTCCGGCATCCTGTCTCCACGAGATAGGTAACGGCGTTGTAAGCCCCCATGTAGTCGTCCACCACCACCCTGCTGCTGTTGATACCCGTGCAAATGCGGTCAAAGAACACCAACGGCACGCCGTTGTCGATGAGACGCTCGAAATGGTCGTATTTCACCGTGTCCTTCGCCTGAGAGACGATGATGCCACACACCTTGTTTTCATAGAACGACTGGCAGATGCGCACCTCGCGCTCATAGCGTTCGCCACTTTGCGCCACCATGAGCATGTAACCCCTGGCGGAGGCCTCCTCCTCAATGCCGCTAAGGATGGAGGAGAAATAGAAATGGTTGAGCTGAGGCATGATGACCCCGATGATTCTCACCGGATGCACGCGGCTGTGGCGCAAGGACTCTGCGAGGAGGTTGGGGGCGAAGTTATGTTCACGGGCATACGCCTTGATGGCCTCGCGTCGCTCCACGCTGATACGCGGGCTATCCTTGAGGGCCCTGGAGACAGTGGCGACGGAGACTCCCAGCTCGCGTGCGATGTCCTTCATAGTGAGTGGCGAATGCTCGTTCATCGATGAGAATGTGCAAATCAATGGCAAAGATATGAAAAAAATCAAAACGTTGTTCTCTTACCTCTTTATATTATGAATTTTGTCTGCGCAAACGTTTGCATTGATGAAATTTAAAAAATTTTACCAAAAAAAGTACAACGGAGCGAAAAAAAATATATTTTTGCAATCTAAATGTATCTTTGAGAGAAATATCCGACCTGCGACCCCATTTCAATGGATAGCAGAGACACAATCAACAATACCTAATTTATATACTAACTTAATAACAAAACAAGATGAAGCAGGTACATTTTGCAATTCCTGTTAGGCTATTCGGCCTCATGATGGGGCTGTTCCTATCAGCAAGCGCCTTTGGACAGTCATTCACTGTCAATGGCCATGTAAAGGATCCTACCGGCGAAGACATCATCGGTGCCACCATCCGCATTGTAGGACAGGCTGGCGGCGTGGTGACCGACTTCGACGGCAATTTCACTATCGAAGCTAAGCAAGGCGACATGCTGCAAGTCTCATACATCGGCTATGAGACGGCAGAGGTGGCCGCCGCACCCCATGTGGAGGTGCTGCTCAAAGACGACTCCCACTCGCTCAACGAGGTGGTGGTGATCGGCTACGGTGTGGCGAAGAAAAACGACCTCACCGGCTCCGTCACAGCTATCAAGCCCGACGAGAAGAACCACGGTCTCATCACCAGCGCCCAAGACATGATCCAGGGCAAGATCGCCGGTGTGAACGTGACCAACGGTGGTGGTACTCCCGGTGGAGGGGCTACCATCCGCATCCGTGGCGGCTCGTCGCTCAACGCCAGCAGCGACCCGCTCATCGTCATCGACGGAATGGCCATGGACGAGATTGGCGTGAAAGGCTCTGCCAACGCCTTGGCGATGGTCAACCCCAACGACATCGAGAGCTTCACCGTCCTGAAGGACGCCTCCGCCACTGCCATCTACGGTAGCCGCGGCTCCAACGGCGTCATCATCATCACCACGAAGAAGGGACGCACGGGAATGGCTCCGCAGGTGAGCTACAACGGCAACGTCTCCTACTCCATCAAGGCCAACGAGTTCGACGTGCTCAGCGCCAGCGAGTATCGCGACTTCATCAAGTCGTACTACGGCCAAGGCTCCGACGCCTGGAACCTCCTCGGCAACGCCGACACCGACTGGACGGACCAAATCTTCCACAGCGCGGTGAGCAGCGATCACACCGTGACGGTGAAAGGCGGTCTGAAGAACATGCCCTACCGCGTCAGTGCCGGCTACACCGACCAGAACGGTATCCTCAAAACCTCCAACTACCAGCGTGTGACGACCAGCGTGACCCTCAACCCCTCGCTGCTCAACGACCACCTGAAATTCAACATCAACGGCAAGTTCATGTACAACCACAACCGCTATGCCAACACCTCGGCCATCAGCAATGCATTGCGCATGGACCCCACGCAGCCCGTCACCACCAACGACCCGGCCACGCTGAGATACATGGACAAACCCGGAAACCTCTTCCCCGGCACACCGACTGCCATCAGGAATTTCCACGGCTACTGGGGCTGGCTCGCCAACTCCAACGCCTTTGGCGACAGCGCATGGGACTACATCCTCAACAGCAAGTCCACCTACAACCCCGTGGCATTGCTTTATGAGAAGAACGACCGCGCCAACTCCTACGACTACATGGGCAACGTGGAGGTGGACTACCAAGTACACGGCTTCGAGGACCTCAGACTGCACATGAACGCCTCCGGCGACTGGGGCAACGGACAGCAGGATACCGACTACGCCGACTGGGGACCGTCCAACAACTACATGGGCAACAGCGGCTTCTCCAAGGAGCACAAATACACCCTCACCTACTCCGCATACGCACAATACTACAAGGACTTCCTTGAGACACAACATTTCGACATCATGGCCGGTTATGAGTGGAGCCACAACAAATACTGGGGCAACTCCTACTATGCCGACCACTACCCCGCCAACACCGCGCTCAAGGATGCCAGCGGAAGGTCGCTTGCAGGAACCATCTACAGCGACCCCTCCATCTCCGAGTGGAAGCAAGAGAGCTACTTGGTGAGTTTCTTCGGACGTGCCAACTACATCGCATGGGACCGTTACATGGTCACCGCCACCGTCCGCCGCGACGGTTCCTCACGCTTCCGTGAGCACTGGGCAACCTTCCCCTCCGTCGCCTTGGGATGGAAAATCAGCGAGGAAGGCATCTTCAAAAACGCCAACTGGCTCAACGAGCTCAAGCTGCGCTTGGGATGGGGTAAGACCGGACAGCAGAACGGCATCGGCAACTACACCTACTTCGCCTCCTACAACGCGAACACCAACAACGTTGACGGACGCTATCCCATCACCGGCATCGGAAACGATGGTGGAGTGCTTTACAGGCCCGACGCCTACAACAAGAACCTGAAGTGGGAGACCACCACCACCTACAACGTGGGTCTCGACTTCAGCATGTTCAAGAACCGCGTCAGCGGCAGCGTCGATTGGTACAAGCGCAAGACCACCGACCTGATCAACTACGCCTCCGTCTCCGCCGGCTCCAACTTCAGGAACACCGTCATCTCCAACATCGGCTCTTTGGAGAACACCGGTATCGAGGCCTCGCTCACCGTTCGCCCGATACAGACCACCAACTGGCAATGGGAGGTGACCGCCAACTTCACCTACAACAAGAACGAGATCACCGAACTCACCGGCGAGGCCTCCATCATCAAGGTCGGCGGCATCGCTTCGGGAACCGGCAACACCGTCCGGGCACACACCGTGGGCAAACCTCACCACTCCTTCTATGTCTATCAGCAGGTATATGACGAGAACGGCAAGCCGCTTGAGGGTGTCTATGTGGACCGCAACGCCGACGGACAAATCTCCGACGCAGACCTCTATTTCTACAAGAGCCCCGACGCTCCCTACACCGCAGGTCTCAGCTCCAGGCTGCAATACAAGAACTTCGACTTCGGCTTCGGACTGCGCGCCAGCTTCGACAACTACGTCTATTGGGACAGCCAGGCAGGTTTCGCCAACATCGACAAGCGTTATGACAACTCCTTCTTCTACCTGCAGAACGCTACACCCATCTCCGTGAAGAACGGATGGCAGACCTACGACAACGTGGTTTCCGACTATTTCATCCACAACGCCTCCTTCCTCAAGTGCGACAACATCACGTTAGGATATTCCTTCAGCAACCTCTTCCAGGGTGGTGGATACAAGGGCCTCGACGGACGCATCTACATGTCGGCCACCAACGTCTTCACCATCACCAAGTATGAAGGCATGGACCCGGAAGTTTACGGAGGCATCGACAACGCCATCTACCCGCGTCCCTTCACACTGCAATTGGGATTGAACCTCAACTTCTAAAAGAACGGGCATGCAAAAAGGTAAAAGGTTTATACTGTCTAACAAAAAAACTCACAAGATCATGAAATACAGACATATCATCCCAACGGTCTCCATAGCAGCCATCATCATGGCGGCCATGACGACCTCCTGCACCGGCGACCTCGACGTCACGCCCATCGACCCCAGCACCACGATGGTGGTCGATGAACCGGCTCTCTATGCCAAATGCTACGCCAACATGGCCTTGGCCGGCAACTACGGCGCCAATGGCGACTGCGACATCGACGGTCTCGACGGCGGTACCACCGGCTTCGTTCGCCAGATGTGGAACGCCAACGAACTGACGACCGACGAGGCCATCTGCGCCTGGGGCGACCCCGGCATCCCCGGTTTCAACTACGACCAGTGGGACGCCTCCCACCCCATGCTCCAAGGCTTCTACTACCGCCTCTACGCCGGCATATCCTATTGCAACCACTACCTCGACGTGTGCAAGGACATGGACGCCACACGACAAGCGGAAGTACGTTTCCTCAGGGCTCTCTACTACTATTTCCTCATGGACTGCTATGGCAACGTTCCCTTCACCACCGAACTCTCCGACAAAAGCCCGGAGCAAATCCAGCGCGCCGACCTCTTCAATTGGATTGAGAGCGAGCTGAAGGACGTGGTGGGACAGATGGAAGCCCCGCAAGCACGCACCAGCAGCAGCACCGGATACGGACGCGCCGACCAGGACGCCGCCAACTTGCTGCTCGCACGCATCTACCTCAACGCCGGTGTCTATACTGGCACGCCAAGGTGGAGCGAGGCGAAAGAGTATGCTGAGAAGGTGATCAACGGACCGCACAAACTGTGGAGCGGAGGCGCCGGCAAGTGGAGCGCCTACCAGATGCTCTTCATGGGCGACAACGGCGAGAGCGGTGCATCCGTGGAAGCCATCCTCCCACTTCTCCAAGACGGAAAGACCACCACGTCATGGGGCACCACGCTCTTCCTCATGGCTTCGGCTTGGCAGTCGGACATGGACGTGGACAGTGACTATGGCACCGTGGAGTTCTGGGCTGGCAACAGGGCACGCTCGCAACTCGTGGCTAAATTCTTCCCCAACAACGACGCACCGGCAGCCACCATCCAAGACATGGCGGCAGCAGCTGGCGACGACCGCGCTCTCTTCTACGGCATCGACCGTGAGTTAGCAGTCACAACACCCTCCAGCTACACCTCTGGTTTCGCCGTGGGCAAGTTCCGCAACACCTACTCCAATGGAGGCTCCCCCCACGACACGCAATTCCCCGATGCCGACTACTTCCTCATGCGCTCGGCAGAGGCTTACCTCATCGCCGGCGAGGCTGACGCACAGCTCAACGGAGGTACTACATCGGCCACAGGCACCACCTACCTCAACGCACTACGCCTCAGGGCTCACGCTTCGATACGCGCACAGTTCTCGCTCGACCAAATCATTGACGAGCGCTCACGCGAGCTTTACTGGGAAGGCTTCCGTCGCACCGACCTGGTGCGCTTCGGATACTTCGCAGGAACAAAGAGCGGCGACTATACGTGGGAATGGAAAGGCGGTGCACAAAACGGAGCAAGCCTACCCGAATACCGCAACCTCTTCGCACTGCCATCCGAGGATGTCAACGCCAACCCCAACTTGAAGCAGAACACCGGATATTGACCAAGGGAACCCTAATAAAGCATTTAACATGAAAAAGATATTTCCATACGCGATAATGCTGCTTGCCGGCACATTCGCACTCACATCGTGCGACGACGACAGGGACTCCAACCCCACCCTGACGCAGCCGCAGAGCTTCACGCTCAACGCACCGGCCATCACCGGCAACGTGGACTTGGAGAAGTCGGCCATCGTGGCCCTCACATGGTCGCAACCAAGGCCCTACACCAATTTCGACGCACCCGTGGTACCCACCTACAAAGTGCAAATCTCACCAACAGGAGCCTTCAACAAGGAATTCGACGCCAACCTGGAGGACAACACCGGGGCCGACTACTTCACCCTCGACGAGTCCTACAGTAGCGGACAGAATGTTGAAATCAACACCTCCACCATCAACAGAGGCCTCATCATGCTCAACGGATGGGACGCACCCTCCAAAGTGCCGTCACTCCTCGACCTTGCCATTCGCGTGAAGGCATGCATCCAGGACGCCGGTTTCAGAGAGTACGCCACCATCTTCTCCAACGTGGTCTCACTCAAGGCCGTGCCTTACTACATGGAACTGAAGCCCGCCGACCCGGAGATCTGGTGGCTCATCGGAGCCGACATCGCCGACGGCTCATGGGGCTCCACCCTCGGACAGAGCGTCATTCCACTCCAAACCTTTGCCGACCAGGAGTATGACAGCAAGACCGGACAAGGAATCATCTCATGGACGGGATACTTGGGAGGTAACGGCTTCAAACTCGTGAAGACCCCGGGCAACTGGGACGACCAGTGGGGCCAGGGCGACGGCGGCTTCGTCAAGAACGACGGTGGCTCAGGCAACATCACCGTCAGCGAGGCGGGCATCTACACCGTCACACTGAGCACTGCCACCGACGAGCTCACCGTGGAGAAGCAGAGCATCACACCAAAGGTATTCGACGGAATGGCCATCTCCGGCTCCTTCAACGACTGGAGCGACACCGAGATGACACCTTGCTCCACAGGATGGGAGAACCACGACTGGTATATCTCCACCTCGCTCGACGCAGGAGCCGAAATCAAGGTGAAGCAGAAAGACTCATGGGACTTCAACAAGGGCGGAACCTTCATCGAATACAGCGAAGGAATGTACGTTTACGGAGAGGACAACGGCCCCAACCTCGTCATCAGCGAATCGGGTCAATACCTCATCATCTTCAACGACATCACCGGCTTCATCCGCTTCATCAAACAGTAAAGTGAGGCAACTCACCACCCATCAACTCATAAAATGAAATATTATGACTAAGAAAATATTATTGGGACTGGTGCTCGTAGCCTCCATGGCCGCTTGCACCGACGACTACAAAGACTGGCTCACCCCACAAGTGGTTGACCAGCCGCAAACAGTATCCTTCGGCGACGGTAGCGTCACCACTGTTGGAGTCATCGACCTCAACAGCCTCACCGATGAAAACGTAAAGGTTTGTTCCATCAATGCACCGACAGCCTCGAAAGAAGGCTTTGAGCCCATATACACCATCACCATGGGCGATGCCACATACGGCATCTCTGCCGACGGAACAATACCTGCCTCCTTCCTGCAGAACACCATTGTCAACCTGTATGGAAACTGCCGCCCCGTGGAACGTGACATCCAAGCCACTGTCAGCATGTGGCTCAGCGACGGACTTACCACTGTGAAGACAGCCACATCGGCCCCCTTCACCATCAAGGTCATTCCGAAGGCGCCTGTCATCGAGGCAGCCTACTACCTCACAGGCTCCATCAATGGTTGGGACAACACTGACATGACCTACAAACTCACCAACGACGGCACCGACCCGTATGACAACCCCATCTTCAAGGTGCGCATCCCCGCCACCGAGGACGGCAGCAACATCGAGTTCAAGATGACACCTGAGAGTGGCATCGGCGGTGACTGGAGCGGCTGTCTCGCTGCTGGCAGTGAGGAGGGCAAGTTCAACTACAACAACGAAGGCGGCAACTTTGTCATCACCGCTGACCCGGATGCCCTTTACTATGACATCACCTTCAACATGCTTGAGCAGACGTGGTCTGTTTCTCCAGTGGGCTTCAATGAGTTCATCTATGAGATTGGCAACGAGAGCGGTTGGAGCGAGCCACATGCCCTCCATGGTGATGGAAATGGCACTTACACTGCCGTCATCTACCTTGACGGCGAGTTCAAGTTCAAGCCCAACAAAGACAATTGGGACGGTGACTGGGAGAAGGCTTCCGGCGACGCTACCAGCGGTACGCTTACACCTGATGGCGGTCCCAATGTGGACGCCGTTGCCGCCGGCTTCTACTACATCAAGGTAGATTTGAAGGAAATGACCTACGCCCTCACACCTGTATCCTCCATCAGCATCATTGGTTCCGTCCGAGGCGCTTGGGACACCGACGTGGACATGACCTACAACGCGACGCTGAAGTGCTGGGAGGCTCGGGAGACGCTCAATGCCGGCGAGTTCAAGTTCCGCCTCAACCACGACTGGGGCATCAACTGGGGTGGCACCTTCGACGACCTCGTTCAAGATGGTTCCAACTTGCAACTTGCAGCGGATGGTCCCTATATCATTCGCCTCTATCTCAGCGACGAGGCTCCTGCACACTGCACCGTCAAGGAAGACAGCGGCTATCCTGACTACTTCTATGAGATAGGCAACGAGGGCGGCTGGAGCACCAACCACGCCCTGGCCGGCAACGGCAGCGGAGTGTATCAAGGCTACTATTACCTTGATGGCGAGTTCAAGTTCAAGCCCAACGCTGACAACTGGGACGATGACTTGGAGTATGTGGACGGCAACACGATGGGCGGCACCTTGCAATCCTCCGGAGGTCCCAACTGTCCCGACCCGGGTGCTGGTTTCTACCAGGTCAACCTCGACTTAACCGCATACACTTACAACCTCGTACGCATTGAGACCATCGGCATCATAGGCGGCTTCACCGAATGGACTAGCGACGTGGACATGGCTTACAACAAGGACGCCGGCTGCTGGGAAGCCACAACCACCATTGCCTCCGACACTGAACTGAAATTCCGCGCCAACCACGACTGGGGCATCAACTGGGGTGGCAACGTGGACGACCTGACACAAGACGGGGCCAACCTCAATGTCTCAGCAGGAACATACAAGTTCCAGCTCTTCCTTAGTTATCAAGGCAACCACCATGTGGTCATCACTAAGCAGTAAAACAGCAAATGATTATGAAAAAGTTTTTGAACATAGCAGCAGCAGTGGCACTCCTTTTTGGAGTGGCCACCACTGCCACCGCTCAAGATGCGGACGAATACTATCCACATAACTTCATCTCGGTGCAGGGCGGCGGACAGGTGACCCTCACCCACTATGACCTTATGGACCTCTTCACGCCTCAGGTGGCTGTCTCCTTTGGACGTTATTTCAACCCCAAGGTGGGTGCTCGCCTGCACGTGCAGGGCATCGACACCAAGGGTGGCTTCCAAAAGGACCGCTTCCCCGGCCTCACCGATGACAAAGACTACAAGTTCAAGGCAGTTACGGGTGACCTCGACCTCTTGATGAACATGTCGAACATCCTCGCGCCCAACCGTTCCTCGCAGAAATTCAACTGGGTGCTCATCGCCGGCTTCGGAGTTAACTATGGATGGGACTTCGACGAGTACAAGGGGGTCGTCAACAGCATGACCGCCAACAACAACTTCTACGTAGGCCCCGACCAGTGCGGCACGAAGCACAGCTCTTACAACGGACGCCTCGGCACACAGTTTGAAATCTGCCCAAGCCGCAACTTCGGCATCAGCCTCGAACTCGACGCCAACTACAAGAACGACTGCTACAACTTGAAGGCCAACTACGACCCCGACTGGCAGATTGCCGCCCTCGTGGGCCTCACCTACAAGTTTGGCATGAAGAAGAAGCCCGCCCCGGTGGTGGTGCCGCCTCTCGTAAGGGAGGAGCCAGAGCCTGTGGTGGTGAAAGAGGAGCCCAAGCCAGAGCCCAAGGTGGAGCCGAAGAAGGAAGAGCCCAAGCCCGTGGTGAAGGACGAGCCGTTGCGCGAGACCTTCTTCTACATCATTCGCGAGTCAGATCCCGAGCCTGACGTGACCCTCAACAAGATTGTCGCATGGTGCAACAAGTATCCCGCCAAGCGCATCAGCATCAAAGGTTACGCCGACCGCGGCACCGGAAACCCGCGCATCAACGTGGGTTACGCCAAGGCCCGTGCCGAGAAGGTGGCCAAGGCTCTGCAGCAGAAAGGCATCGACAAGAGCCGCATGATCGTGGAATCCTTCGGAGATACCGTGCAGCCCTTCCCCGACAACGACCGCAACCGCTGCGTCATCGTCGTGGGAGAATAAGTACTCAATAGACATTTACAGCCCGGGGCGCCACGTTTGTGGTGCCCCGGATTGTTTTTATGGAGTGCATATTTCCATACGTTTTTGCACTACATATGTCTTTTTCACGTCCTATTATCATAGATGTTGTATTTTCTAAATCCGCTACAAATAAAGCAAAAAAGTGCCTATAACCAGCGGAAAACTATGTTTTTCCTTATGTTTCCGCTGAAAATAAGGCAAAAATATGCCTATAGCCAGCGGAAAAACATATTTTCACTATGTTTCCACTGAAAACAAAAAAATCGACCTTCTTGAAATCTCGCCGTATTTCCTTGGTCATTCAAGAAAATGGAGTGCGGCAACAACTGTTTCTCAAAATGGAGCATACTTTGTAGCGAGTGATGAAGAAATAAAAAAAGGATTGTGCAAATTGGCATTATTCCAGAAAAAAACACTAAATTTGCAAAATCATCATACATTCCGCCCTTATGGAAAGATTTTTCAACAACGCCGGCCCCAACAACCCGGAAGACTGCTACACCATCGACCCGCTGAGCCGCCTCGACCTCGATGACATCCTTATGCTGATACAACGAAAGCGGTATTTCGTGATGCATGCACCGAGGCAGACGGGAAAGACATCGTGCCTGTTGGCCTTGCGCGACTACCTGAACAAGGAGGGTCGATACATCGCAGTATATGCCAACATAGAGGGAGGACAGGCTGCGAGGAACAACGTGGCCAACGTCATTGGCGCCACGTGCGACACACTGGCCGAGCGTTTCCGTATGATTCTACACACCAAGCTGCCCCTTGAGATACGTGAAGAGACACGCAGCCTCACCCCGGAAACCATGCTCTCCATCTACCTGCAAAGACTTTCAGAAGCCCTGCCCAAACCCATCGTACTGTTCCTCGACGAGATAGACGCCCTGGTGGGCGACGGCCTCGTCAGCGTGTTGCGGCAGTTACGTTCCGGCTATGACAACCGCCCCAAATCCTTCCCACAGAGCATCGTGCTCTGCGGCGTGCGCGACGTGCGCGACTACCGCATCGTGCTCTCCAATCAGGACATTGTCACCGGAGGCTCTGCATTCAACATCAAGACAGAATCGTTGAGGTTGGGCAATTTCACCCGCGAGGAGATTCACGAACTCTACATGCAGCACACCCGCGAGACGGGACAAGTGTTCGAGGAAGAGTGCTTCGACATGCTGTGGGAGGCCACCGAAGGACAGCCATGGCTCGTCAACGCCCTGGGACGCGAGGTGACGGAGAAGATGAAGGAAAACCGCGACCGATCCGTCCGCATCACCGTAGAGATGATGGACCGCGCAAAGGAAAACCTGATTTATCGACGTGACACACACATAGACATCCTCATCGACAAACTGCGCGAGGAGAGAGTGCGCAGGGTGATACAGCCCATCCTCGCCAACGAGGACGAGGCCGATGAGAGCATCATCCCTTCCGACAACGTGCAGTATGTGGTGGACTTGGGGTTGGTGAAAAAAGAGCGTGGAAATCCCCTTCGAATCTCCTGCGGCATCTACAGGGAAATCATCCCCCGAGAACTCACCTGGACGGCCTGGGACGCAAGCGCACCGACTTGCTCATCCGCAAGCCCCTCACCGACGGCTACGGAGGGCCAGTGCAGCGCGTCGTGCTGGAGTTGAAAATCCTCCGCTACTCCTTGGAACGCACCATCAACGATGGGTTGAAGCAGACAGCCGAATACATGGACATGGTGGGAGCTGTGGACGAAGGACACCTCATCATCTTCGACCGCTCACAAAACAAGTCATGGGAAGAGCGCATCTGGCACCGACCTTACACGCACGAAGGGCGCACCATTATGGTGTGGGGGATGTGAATCTACACTATGCAAACGTTTCCCGACAAATCTAAAAAACGCACTCAACTTATGCCTATAAAATTTGGGTGTCCAATATGTTGTTTTTCTATCACGAATTAAAGAATTTCAGAATCCCCCCAAAAAAGCCATTGCAATGCTATAGTAACAAATCAGCGAATGTAAAAGTAGTCGCCTTCGGCGAGAAATCTCTCAAATCTATTATGTTAGAATTCTAAAAAAGGATTACGTTTCTTGGTAAAAAGTTCGCCTGATTTGTTAGATTTGAACAGATTTGTATGATTTGACTTTCGCCTCGCACGTCGACCGTTGATTCTGCCCATTAGGGTACTCCATAAATGAATCGCTAAACAGAGTTATATGCTATAATTCTCTAATTCTTGATAAAATGATTATATGATATTGGACACCCTACTATATAATGTCAATATAACACTTTTATGTCCTTAAAAATGTAACATAACACATTTTTATGTCCTTAAAAGTGGGAAATCGCGATATTTGCTGCATAGCCTCTTATCATCTGCCATACCCTGCGATGAATGAAACAAATTGCTACATCATTCCTTTTCCGTTGAAGTTGCACTAACGCGAAGGCAAGGACGTATCGAGGAGATTCATTACCCCATCACTGTGTGGGGGATGTGAATTCCACCCCTATGCAAACGTTTGCATAGGGGCTTTGAAAAAAATAATGGCACAAGAAAGGACATGGTATGGGAAAAAACATTAATTTTGCACAAAACGAGAATCATCAAACCCCATAAACCAAGACCGATATGAAAAAAGTGCAACTCCTCCTCGCTACAGCCATGTTGCTCGCCACCTTCCAGCCCACCAGCGCACAGGGGTGGCCCTCCAACTACGACGGCGTGATGCTGCAAGCCTTCTACTGGGACAGCTTCACCCCCACGCAATGGCAGACCCTCGAGGCCCAGGCCGACGACATCGCACCCTACTTCTCCTTAGTGTGGGTGCCTCAGAGCGGACGCGCCGCCAACAACCCCTCCATGGGCTACGACCCCCTCTATTGGTATGACCAGAGCAGCAGCTTCGGCAACGAGGCACAGCTCAAGTCGATGATACAAGCATTCAAAAACAGAGGCACCGGCGTCATCGCCGACGTGGTGGTCAACCACCGTGGCAACTTGAGCAACTGGGTGGACTTCCCCCTTGAGACCAACCCATGGGACGGCAAGACCTACCAGATGACCTCCACCGACATTTGCCGCGACGACGACGGCGGAGCCACCCTGAACTGGGCCACTAAAAACGGATACTCCCTCAGCCCCAACACCGACACGGGAGAAGGATGGGGCGGCATGCGCGACCTCGACCACAAGAGCCAGAACGTGCAGGACAACGTGAAAGCCTATCTCAAATACCTCATCAACTACTTGGGCTACACCGGCTTCCGCTACGACATGGTGAAAGGCTACAGCGGTTCCTACACCGGCATGTACAACGCCGACTGTGGCGTGAAATACTCCGTAGGAGAGTGCTGGGACGGCACCAACACCATCCGCAACTGGATTGACGCCACCCGCACCAACGGCGAGATACAGAGCGCCGCCTTCGACTTCCAGTTCCGCTACACCGTGCGCAACGCCGCCAACAACGGCGACTGGACCCGCCTTGGCAAGCAGAACGAAGGAAACTGGCCGTTGGTGAGCAGCAGCTACAACAGCGGGACATACCGCAGATACGCCGTCACCTTCGTGGAGAACCACGACACCGAGCGACGCAGCAACGCCGCACAAGACCCCCTGCTGCGCGACACCCTCGCCGCCAACGCCTACCTCCTCGCCATGCCCGGCACGCCCTGCGTCTTCATGACCCACTGGCTCGATTGCAAGAAAGACATCAAGATGATGGTCAACGCCCGCAAGGCCGCCGGCATCCACAGCGAGAGCGCCTACTCCAACTTCGCCAACAACAGCTCCTACTACGCCGTCAAGGTCGATGGCACCAAGTGCGGCCTCCTCGCCGTGGTGGGTTCCAACCCCGCTGGCTACACACCCAACGACACCTGGCAGCGCATCCTCGCCGGACACCACTACGCCTACTACCTGCAGAAAAGCGCAGAAATAGCATGGGTGGACCTCCCGAGCGGCAACTACGACGGCACGCAAACAGTCACGCTCACCGCCGTGAGCGCCAACCCCGGCGCCCGCATCGTCTATACCACCGACGGCAGCGAGCCTACCGCACAAAGCACACAAGCAGAGAGCGGCACCACCCTCACCATCCCCGCTGGCGTCACCACGCTGAAAGCCGCACTGCTGAAGGACGGAGCCGTCAGCGGTACGGTGACACGGCAGTACAACGTCAGCAACTTCGAACCATACGACATCACCGTCTATGTCAACACCAGCGCCGTGGGATGGAGCTATGTCAACTTCTGGACCTGGGGCGGCGACGGCAGCCACTCCCCACAAAACAAGTCCTGGCCTGGCGACAAGGTGAGCACCACCGTCAGCATCGACGGAAAGAACTGGTATGCCAAGAGCTACCGCATCAATAGCGCCACCGACGAGGTGAACTTCGTCTTCAGCACCAACAGCGGTTCGCCACAGACCATCGACGTCAACGGTGTCAAGGAAGACACCTTCTTTGAAATCTCCAACGAGACCGACGGCGGCAAGAACAAGGTGAACATCGTCACCACCGCCCTGCAACCCACCCTCGCCAACGAGGAAGCCGCGCCCTGCGACATCTACAGCATCGACGGACGACTGCTCCGCCGCGCCACACCCGGCACCACGCCCCAACAGCTCACAAAAGGCCTGCCCGCCGGCATCTATGTCGTGGGAGGAAGGAAAGTGAAGATAAAAAATTAAAGATTAAAAATTAAAGATTAAAAATTAAAGATTAAAGATGAAAGATTAAAATTGAAAAATTAGAGAATTTTGAAATATAGGTCTGAGAGCTCAAGAGACAGGTGATGCTGGGTATTTGAGTTTCTCAGACTTTTTTATCCAGCATAAAACGTAAAAACGAGTGCTTATATGATGCAAGCTCGGCCTTAGCACACAATAAAGACGTGTTTATAACGTTTCAAATAATATAATACCTTCGGCGTAGCCAAAAGCACTCACGCCCGGAAAACAAAGACATGGCAAGCACTACCTCCGGCGAACAGCGCACAATCCTGCTGCGCAAGAACATCCTCGGCTCATTCCTCATCAAGGGATGGTCGGCCATCATCGTGCTGCTGATGGTGCCACTCACGCTCAACTGCCTTGGCGAATACAAGAACGGCGTGTGGCTCACCATCAGCAGCATGTTGATGTGGATAGAGAACATGGACATCGGCTTGGGAAACGGCCTTCGCAACCAGTTGGCCGCACGTTTGGCACATGGCGACACCGAGGGTGCCCGCTCGCTCGTCTCATCCGCTTTCGCCATGCTCACCGCCATCATGCTGCCCACCATGGTCCTGCTCACACTTCTCGTGTTGTGCACCGACACCTACGGGTTGCTCAATGTCGTGCCACAGCGAGTGGAAGGCCTCGACCAAGTGCTGGTGCTCACCATCGTCTTGGTGTGCACCACTTTCATCCTCAAACTCATCGGCAATTTCTACATGGGCCTCCAACTGCCCGCCGTGAGCAACCTCCTCGTGGCTGGAGGACAGACACTCGCACTCGCCGCCACCTGGCTCGTCTGGCGCTTCGGCAGTCATTCCCTCTTGCACGTGGCCCTCGCCGCCACCGCCTCACCACTCGCCGTATATCTGCTTGCATATCCCTGGACCTTCTTCCACCGATACCCGCAACTGCGACCCAGCTTGCGCTTAGCCACCCTCGCGCAAGCCAAGGCGGTGATGACCATGGGCGTGAAATTCTTCATCATGCAGATGTCGAGCATCATCCTCTTCATGTCGGCCAACATCCTCATCTCCCACCTCTTCACCCCCGCCATGGTGACACCCTACCAGGTGGCCTACCGCTATTTCAGCATCATGCTCGTGGCCTTCACCGTCGTGTGCATGCCCTACTGGAACGCCACCACCGACGCATGGGAGCGCGGCGACATGGAGTGGATCCGTCGCGCCACGCGACGCCTCAACATCATGACACTCGCCATCCTCGCCGCCATGACGATCATGGTACTCGTGGCAGAGCCGGTATATGCCAAGTGGGTGCCCGGCCTCCACGTGGAGCGCAGCCTGACCATCGCCATGGCCGCCTACATCTTCATCCTCATCTATAGCATGCGATACAGTTATTTCATCAACGGCATCGGCAAACTGTGGCTGCAACTGGTGTTCACCACCGCCGCCGCAGTGGCATTCATCCCCTTGGCATGGCTCGCCGCACGCCTCACCGGCAACATCACCGGCTTCCTCGCCGTGATGTGTATGGTCAACCTCCCCGGGTTGGTAGCCAACCGCATGCAATTCCACAAACTCATCACCGGTAAAGCCAAAGGGATATGGAACAAGTGACAGACGTCTCCATCATCATCGTCAACTACAACACGCTCCACGTGCTGAAGCCATGCCTCGACAGCATCGAGGCTCACACCCAAGGCGTGAGCTACGAGGTCATCGTGGTGGACAACGGCTCCACCGACGGCTCGGCGGAGGCTCTAACCGGCGACCCAAGGATTAAATACATCCCCACCGGCGAGAACCTCGGCTTCGGCAAGGCCAACAATCGAGGGTTGGAAGTGGCAAGGGGGAGATACATCTTCTTCCTCAACTCCGACACGCTGCTGCTCAACAACGCTGTCAAAATGTTCCTTGACTTCGCGGAAAACCGCCAAGAGCGCACAGGATCCATCGGCGCCATTCTCGAAGACAGGCAAGGCAACGCCATCCACTCTTACGGCAAGTTCCCGCACATGCGCGACGATTTCACCAAACTCCTCCTCACCCCCTTGCGCAAAGCCCTGCACCTCCACCACGAAGTCTCCCCCACCTTGCCCGACACGTGGATGCCGGTGGACTACGTCACCGGCGCCGACCTCTTCGTCGCCCGTCAGGTGCTCGACGAATGTGGAGCCTTCCACCCCGCTTTCTTCATGTATTTCGAGGAGAGCGAGATGCAACACCGCTTCCAGCAACACGGCTACCCGAGCATCCTCCTGAGAGGCCCGCGCATCGTGCATCTTGAAGGCGAGGGCGGCAAGGATGGGAAAAGTTCCAAGTTCCTACGCGACTGCCTCAGACAGCAGAAGAGCGAGTACATCTATTTCAAACTCACACGCCCACGGTGGAAATACATTCTCTACCGCATTGGGCATCCCATCCTCCGGCAAACGATGTGGCTCAACCCACACGTGACGATGAGCGACAAATGGCGGGTGGCCAAGGAACTATTCACAACAACCGGCATATAAAAAGAGACAAGAATATGAACATACTGATTGACGGACGAGTGTGGTCGAGAAACGCCGCCGGCATCACCACCTTCCTCACTTGTGCACTGACCGAATGGGCGAGACAGCGACCAGAAGACACCTTCCACGTGCTGCTGCCCAAGGGGAAGGACCCTTCCGTGGAAACCGGCCCGCTCACCCCCAACATACACCTGCACGACTATTCTAAAAAACTGCCAAGGAAGCTGCCCAACATCTTCGCCCTGCAAGCCCTCGTGCCACGTCTTTGCCGGAAGTGGGACATCGACCTCTATTACACACCTGTTCCACACCTGCCACGGCTGCTGCCCTCCAAGGTGAAAACACTCGTCACCGTGCATGATGTGGTGAACATCGAGATGCGCGAGACGATGGCCTGGACCAACCGACTGGCCACCAGTGTCTTCTTCGGGCCGGCGGTGAGGAGAGCCGACTACCTATGGGCCAACTCCCACTACACCAAGGGGAAAATAGACCAATATTTCCCCCACCGCAAAAGCCACGAAGTGATGGTGGGCGATGCCGCCGACCGCCACCTGTACCATCCCGAGCCCTACAGCGAAGAACAAAAGGCAAAAGTACGAAGCAAACACGGCATACAAGGACGCTTCCTGCTCTTCGTCGGTTCATTGGAGCCACGCAAGAACTTGGAATTCCTGCTGCAGTTGATGCCGCAACTCCACCAACGCCACCACCTGCAACTCGTCGTGGTGGGAGGTAAGGGGTGGAAGAACTCCACACTCAAGGACATAGTGTGTCGGGAAGGCTACCCCCGCCAGGCCGTCATCTTCTGCGGATACGTCACCAACGACGAACTCGCCGACCTCTACCATAGTGCCGACTGCTTCGTCTCTGCTGCCAAGATGGAGGGTTTCGGCATGCCACAGCTTGAGGCACTCCTCTGCGGATGCCCCATCGTCACCGCACACAACACCGCCATGGTGGAGGTGGCCAAAGGAAAGGACGGAGCCGCCACCGTGGAAGGCTATGAGCCGGACAACTGGGAGCGAGCCATCATGAAAACCTTGGAGCAATGCCCAAAAGTCAATCCAGAACAATTGGCGGAATATGACTGGCAGGACATCATACGCCGTCTCATCACCTTCACCCAAAACACCTGAACGAAATGCCACATCTATATGTCAACGGGCGCTTCCTCACTCGAAAAATGACCGGCGTGGAGCGCTTCGCCTACAACACCTGCAAGGCCATGGCCGCCATGGGGCAAGTGTTCACCATCGTATGCCCGCAGACCCCCATTGACAACAGCTATGATGTCGGCGACCTCCACGTGGTACACTACGGCCACGGCAGCTCCCATTTCTGGGAGCAATGCGTGCTGCCCTTCTACCTACGAGGCAAAAAAGACAGCGTGTTGTGCAGTTTCACCGGCTTAGGTTCCATCTTGGTGCGGCAGAAGGTGATGACCATCCATGACTTGTCGTTTTTAGAAAACCCTCGATGGTTTTCAAAGCCTTATTACTGGTGGTACAAGTTGACAACCCCCTTGGCCGCCCGCACTTCGCGACGCATCATCACCGTGAGCGAGTTCTCCAAGAGCGAAATCCGGCGCTTTTATCCTTTCGTACCAAGCGAAAACATCCACGTGGCCTACCCCGCCGCTGACACCCAACAATTCACTACCCTGCCGAACCTCCCACCACCGACCGAACGATTCGCTCTTGCCGTCTCATCCCTTGACCCTCGCAAGAATTTCGCCCGCTTGGTGGAGGCTTTCCAAGGAATAAGCGATTGCAAACTGTACATCGCCGGCAATGCCAACCGCGTCTTTGGCGGAAAAGAAGGCACCGTGGCGGACGACAACGTGAAATGGCTCGGACGAGTGAGCGACGACGAACTGCTGCGCCTCTACAACCAGGCAGAGTGTTTCATCTTCCCATCCATCTACGAAGGTTTCGGCATCCCGCCCGTGGAGGCGATGGCCTGCGGCTGCCCCGTCATCGCCTCCGACATCCCCGTCATCCGCGAGGTGTGTGGTGACGCCGCACTCTATTTCACCCCCACCGACCCCAAGAACATCCACGACACCATCTGCCACTACCTGGAACACAGCGAGACGCTCAAGCCCCAACTACGCGAGAAAGGTTTCGTTCGCTGCCAACGCTACTCGTGGGAAAAGACGGCGGAGGCTGTCATGGAGGCGGTGGGAAACGTATAGTGAAAACATGAGAAGACGACATACAAAGTGTTTTTATGGAAAAACATACATTCATGATGCAATAAATCACCCAAATGATGGTTTTTATTAAAAAGCATAAAAACCAATCATGACCATCAGAAGCAAAGCCCCCCTACGGTTAGGGCTGGCCGGCGGAGGCTCCGACGTGTCGCCCTACAGCGACCTTTACGGAGGGTTGGTGCTCAACGCCACCATCAACCTCCACGCCTACTGCACCATCGAGGAGACAGACGACCAACACATCACCATCCACTCCTATGACACCGGGGTGGAAGAGAGACACCCCTCCACCACACACTTGGAAATCGACGGCAAAGCCATCTTGGTGAAAGGCGTTTACAACAGGATCGTACGTGACTACGACCTGGAGCCATTGTCGTTTGACATCACCACTTACAGCGACGCCCCCGCCGGTTCAGGCTTAGGCACCTCGTCCACCATGGTGGTGTGCATCATCAAGGCATTCGTGGAGTGGCTCAGCCTGCCCCTCGGCGACTACGACGTGGCCATGCTGGCCTACGAGATAGAGCGCAAGGACCTGCAACTGAGCGGTGGAAAGCAAGACCAATTTGCCGCCACTTTCGGCGGCTTCAACTACATCGAGTTCCACCGCGATGACATCGTCATCGTCAACCCCTTGAAAATCAAGAGGTGGATTGTCGATGAACTGGAAGCATCAATGCTCCTCTATTTCACTGGCAGGTCGCGTGAGTCGGCTGCCATCATCGAGGAGCAGATGCGCAACACACGTAAAGGCGACACCCCGGCTGTAGAGGCGATGCACAAGATCAAGCAAAGCGCCATCGACACGAAACACGCCCTCCTTCGCGGCGACATCGACACGCTGGCCTCCATCCTCCGTGAGGGATGGGAAAACAAGAAGAAGATGGCCACACACATCACCAACCCCGTCATCCAGGAAGCGATGGACGTGGCCATGTCAGCCGGAGCGAAAGCCGGCAAGGTGTCGGGAGCCGGTGGTGGAGGTTTCATCATCTTCATCGTTCCACCCACACGCAAGCAAGCCGTGGCCACTGCCTTGTCCGCTCTCAGCGGCTTCACCATGCCCTTCAATTTCACCGACAGCGGGGCCCACGGTTGGAAAATATTCCCCACAGACAAAGTAGCAAGTTTCAAGAAATGAGAAGCATCGAGATTACCCGACAGCATATCGCGGAGTCGGTGCGCGTGAAAAGCGTGCTCTTGAACGACCCGGCGGCCATGGACACCATCGCCCGCATCGCCGACGCTTGTACCGAAGCCTACCGCAGAGGCAACAAAGTAATATGGGCCGGCAACGGAGGCAGCGCGGCCGACGCGCAGCACATGGCAGGAGAGATGGTGAGCAAGTTCTATTTTGACCGACCCGCCATCCCCTCCATCGCATTAACCACAGACACATCCATCATCACCGCCATCGCCAACGACTACGGCTATGAGAAAGTCTTCTCAAGGCAACTGCAAGCCAACGCCGTCAAGGGAGACGTATTCATCGGCATCTCCACTTCCGGCAACTCCCGCAACCTGGTGGAGAGCCTGCCCATGTGCCGGCAGTTGGGGGTCACGGCAGTGGCCTTGGTAGGAGCCCATCCCTGCCAAATGGACGACTGGGACATCGTGGTGAAAATCCCAAGCACCTCCACCCCACGCATCCAGGAATGCCAGACACTCATCGGGCACATCATCTGCTGCATCGTGGAGGAAAACCTCTTCGCCGAAGAATATAAGAACAAGAAGCCATGAAAGTAGTCATCATTGCAGGAGGAAAAGGCACACGCATCGCATCAGTCAACAGCGAGATTCCCAAGGCGATGATCCCGGTGGAGGGCAAGCCCATCATCGAATATGAGTTGACACTTGCCCTGCGACAGGGCTTCAAGGAGTTCATTTTCATCATCGGACATTTAGGCGAACACATCCGACGATATTTCGGCGACGGAAGTCGGTGGGGCGCAAACATCGAATATTTCCAAGAGGAGCGACCCTTGGGAACTGCCGGAGCATTGGGAAGCCTACGTGAACAATTAGATGAGGATTTCTTCGTCTTTTACGGCGACACCATCATGGACATCGACATGCATGCCATGCTCGACTACCACCGCCTCAAACAATCCGATGCAACACTCTTCGTACACCCCAATGACCACCCTTATGACTCCGACGTAGTGGACATCGACGAAAAGGGAAAGGTGCGCCGCTTCCTGCTGAAACCACATCCAGAAAACCTGGTGTGCCGCAACATGGTCAACGCATCGCTCTTCATTCTCAGTCCCAAAGTGTTGCAACGCATTGAGACCGGCGTGAAGAGCCACATAGAGAAAGACATCCTGCCGAGATGCCTCCATGAGGGGCTGCGCCTCTACGGATACGTGTCGTTCGAATACATCAAGGACATGGGAACACCCGACCGTTACGATGCCGTGTGCCGCGACATGCGCCAAGGCACGGTGGCGCGGCGCAACAAACGACATCCCCGCCCCGCCGTGTTCCTCGACCGCGACGGTGTCATCACCAAAGAGGTGCACCTGCTACACAAACCAGAGCAGTTGGAGTTGGTGGAGGGTGCCACCGAGGCCATACGCCGCATCAATGGCAGCGACTACCTCGCCATCATTATCACCAACCAGCCCGTCATCGCCCGCAACCTGTGCAGCATCGAAGAGTTGGAACACATCCACGCCACCTTGGAGACCATGTTGGGCAAGGAGCACGCCTACGTCAACGCCATCTATTACTGCCCCCACCACCCCGACGGAGGCTACCCCGAGGAGCGGAAAGAGTATAAAATCAAATGCGATTGCCGCAAGCCCGCCCCCGGCATGCTGCTGCAAGCCGCCCGCGACTGGAACATCGACCTAAGTGCATCCTATATGATAGGCGACAGCGAGCGCGACGTGCTTGCCGGGGAAAATGCGGGATGCAAGAAGTCGGTACGCATAGAGACCAACCGCCCACAAGCCCTGCTCGAAGCCTTAGACAGTTTGGGTATTTGAGAACGCCTTTCCCCCACCGCTCGATAACAAACGAATGGCCTCAATTTGCAAGGATGAGGTCCACCAGCATCGTGATGTCGCTGACGTTGATGTATTCATCTCCATTGACATTGGCCGCCTCATGGTCGTAGTTGACATATTTGTAAGGTGGGGTGAAATCCCCTTCCAGGATGATGTCCACCAACGCTGTGACATCCCCGACATCAACCACTCCGTTCTTGTTGACATCCCCAATTAGTTTTTCCTTGATGGGAGTCTTGAATGCCACCTCGTAGAGATACCCACGGCACACACCCACTTCCACCTTGTATATTTTATTCGCATCTAAGCCTTCAGCGCCAAAGTCCACAGTTCCCTTAGTGGTAGCACTTTGTTCTTTGACCGGGTTCGTCCCAATTGTCAGCGTACCGTCTTCACCTTTCTCACATTCATAGACCTTCAAATATGGGGAGTATTTGGACTCTGTGGTATTCGATGTTCCATAAAGTTTCACCTCCGTCGTGTTGGTCACTTGGAAAGTGACGGTTCTTATGGAATAGGCCCTTGATGAGTTGCTTCCTATGACTCGTGCTTTGGCAGTCTTGAAATAGGTACTGCTTCCCTGATACGGACTGCTGATAGTGGGTGTGTAATTCCAAGAAGTACCTGCATAGGGATTATCGTAGGTGGAGGAGATATTGGTTTGTATCCATTTCTGCGGAGACCCAGCGCCAAAAGTCGCGTTGTTGGGCAAGTACTTGGCACCAACAAAAGCCCCATAGACGGGCAAGGTGAGCCAGGCAACCTTTTCATCCTTGTATTCCGTGTAGTGATAGAGGCTGTCCACTAATTGCGTACGCCAACCCTGCGTGTCAATGGTCTTGTATTTGGCGATGTTGAGATATTCGTCAGCTGCCGTCCCGCCATCCTGTGCGACGCCGGTAAGGCTGATGACCACCGCCTCGGCGCCTTCGCTCGTCAGGGTGATGCTTCCGCTGAAAGAATCATCGGTAGCGGCATTGAAATCGACCGTGAGTGTTGCCCCGTCATTCACGGCGGATGCCGGGATGACAGTGGGGCTGACGGAGAACACGCCATTGGGGTCGCTCAGGCTCACTACGACATCCTGGCTCAGGAAACGCCCGCTCACATTGACGGTCTTGGTGTAGTCCTGGTTGATGTTGCCATTGAACTGCAGTTCGCTCACGTCGGTGATGATAACAGGAGTAGCGGCCTCTGCCGTCCCATGGATGGACACCACCACGTCCTCCGCCCCCGTGCTCGACAAGGTAAGTGTAGCCGTGGTTTGTCCGGCCGTCGCCGGCGTCCATGTGATGGTCACATCCACGCCATTGGCCGCCTCGGTGGCGGAAATGTTGACAACGTCGATGGCGTAGGAGTTGCTGGCGTCGCTCAGCGATAGCACCAGTTCATTCTCCAATTTCACTCCTACCACATGGATGGTCTGCGTGTAGGTCATCGTGGCATATCCTTCGAAGGCCACCTCTCCAAGCGAGACGTGGATGGCGGGCTCGTTCGTGACACCAAGGATGTATTTGATGCCAGCGAGGGCATTGATCTTGCCATGGCCGAAATGCGAGGCATTAGGCCCATTGGTGGTGTAATAGTCGTTGGTGGCAGTTTGGCGCATCACATCCTTGATGTCTTCGCTCGTCATTGCCCTCCCCGTTTCCTTGGCGGCCTGAAGCCATAATGCCACGATGCCGGCAGCCGTGGGTGTGGCCATGGACGTGCCTTGCATTGCTGCATAGGGATAGGTGGTGTTGGCATTCACGCGGTCAAACTTGTAACTACCGGTGGTGTAAGTGCTGCTGTAGTGGTTCACGCCGGCCACCAATCGCGCCCCGGGTGCGGTCACCCATGGATACAGCTGCCCGGTAAGGCTTGCCTCCGGGGTGCCATAGCTGGAGAAATAGGCGATGTCGCCCATAGTAAAATTGCCACTATAGTCATAGTTGGCGCCTGTATAGTCGGTGATGATGTTTTTGGTGACATGGGCGCCTATGGAGATGACGTTGGGGTCGGTGGCCTCGTCGCTGACGCTCATGTCATCGCTCCCTTTCGTCCAGTTGTAACCACTTATACTGGCATAGTCGGTGAAATAGCAATAAGCACCGCCCCATGCGTCAATGATGCTGGTGCCTTCTGTGGGATAAAACTCCACGGCGAGCGTATATCTGCTCTTGTAGTACTCCTCCCCATCCTTGATGACGGTGGAAACCTTTCGGGAAGTAAGTTCATCGGCATAAAGCATGAGTTGTGTCTTGTCGGCACTGATATAATCCTTGTAGGCATAGAGGGCACCGCTGAAATAAGAGCTAAGACCGGAGACGACGACACCGTTGGTTGAAGGGGTGACGGTGATGGATACAGCCACCGAATCACCTTCGAGGTCGATGACATGCACCTTGCACTCCATGCTGCTGACATCGGTCGAGCGACACCAAACATCGGCAATGACATGATCATAATAATACCCTCCATCGGTATCGATATAGTAGTCACACCGCAGAATGGAAGCCAAGGGGTTGTCCTTGCTGGCCGTTCCAGTGAGGTAGCATCCCCCACCTTCTCCGTCCTTGGACCTCCCCCCGTCGTTGGACGAGGCAAACAAGCAGACATGGTTGGGATGGTTGTTTCCGAAATATTTCGAGGTGACATCCGTAAAATCACCCGAACCGTCACGTGGTCCCATTATCGCGCCCCAACTGTTGCTCACCACCACAGGCATGTTTTGAGCATCGGCGTATGAAATGATTTTGTCCATCGCATTGCTTAAGTAAGAGCCCGCCAAATCCTTGACACCAGCAAGGTAAAGGTCGGCCCCGGGAGCCATACCGCCGTATGTGGAGTGCGCATGGTCGTCGGTGACAGTGACTTTGCTTCCGCTGATGATGACGCTGGAGCCACCAGCGGTGGTGCTGGTATGCGTACCATGGTCGGAGTAGGAGTCGTCGGTGGTGGGAGCAGAACTCGTCACAGATTCATATTCTCTTTCTCTTGAGCCGTTATACACGTATGCCCTCTTGATACGGCTGTTGCCATTCTTGTCCTTGAAGGCGATGTGCTGGAAATCAATGCCGTCGTCGATGACAGCAAGCAGCACACCGCTGCCGTCATACCCCTTGGAGAGTCCTTCTTTTCTCGCATCATCGGAAAAAGTGAGCAAATCGTCCACATGGGTATCTTGGCGGGCGGCATCTGTAAGGGGCTTCATCAGAGGCGAGACATTGATGCGCCTGACGTTGGCCACCTTTGCTACCTCGTTGATGCGCTCCACAGGAATGAGGGCCGTCACCAGCCCGTTCATGAACTTGCACTGCACGATGACGCCCAAGTTCTCCACTTCTTGTGTGTCCTCGCTGTTTTCAAGGCGCACGAAGCACGAAACATATACTTTCCCGTCGATGGTGTCGGGCTCGGCATATAGTCGGCTTGGCAAGTTGGATGCCTTGGCTTTTGGCATAAGCAACTTACCTCCAAGCTGCTTCGATTTAGCTTTGGGGTGGAAATCCATCTTCCCATCAAGTTCATTCAAAAACATTTGCGTCGTAATCGACAATTTGTCTTCGGGAGTTGTTTGAGCAAAGCTCACAAAAGTGAATGCCACAAGGGCGAAGGTCAGAAAAAATCTGTACATAAAGGCTTAAGATGATATTGTTTGAGCCTGCAAAATTACACATATTTAGTTGATAAACAAGAATTCTCATCGAGAAAAAGTATTTTCACCACCTCAAAGTCTCGATTTTCCAACTGAAACCACACCAATATCCATAATTTATTATCAGAAAGACAACCCCAAACTTGCATGTTTGACGACAAAAAACTATCTTTGCATAGTTTTTGAAAACAAAACGAATCTCTTAACCCTAATCATATAAAAGACAATGAAAAAGAAAACAATCGGGATGCTCGCCGCCATCCTTCTCTTATGCGGCGTCACAACAGCCCGTACCCAAGACGCCGTGGAGGTGCTCCAAGAATGCGACACCACGTGGCACTTCGGTTACAAAGGCATCAACATCTACAGTCGCAACATGCACCGCATCGACATCGCCTACCCCTCCGTGGATGCCAAGGGACAGCCCGTCCGCCTAAGCGGCTCCATCATCATCCCCAAAAACGTCTATGACGGCAACAGTCCTGTAGATGGCGTGCTGCTCTACAACCGCTACACACAGACACAGAAAGGCCGTTGTCCGTCGGAGGGTTTCGCTGAGGGAGAGTTCGTCTTCATGTGCACGCCGCTCCAGCCCAACTGGATTTTGGTGGAGAGCGACTTCTATGGCTTCGGCATCACCCGCGAGCACATCGCCGACCAATACTACGTATATGGCGACGCCAACGGCCATGCCAGTGTGGACTGCTACCTCGCCGCCCGCGAAATACTTGAGCAGCGCAATATCTCGCAGGGCAAATTCCTCATCAACGCCGGTTGCTCCTCCGGAGGCTATGACGCCTTGGCCACGCAGCGCGTGCGAGACATGTATTACGCCGACGAGGTGTTCTTCAACAAAACCATCGCCGGCATGGCCCCCTTTGACGTGGACAAAGCCTACAGTACTTATATGAGCAAGGTGGACGACCCCGAGCAGGAAGCTATCTTCGCACTGGTGGTGCTCAACTGCTACAATCGCCTCGACAATCTCGGTTTCACCCCGCAGGACATGTACAAAGAACCATTGGCCTCCAAGATCGAAGAATGGATCAACAGCGGCAATTACACCACCGACGACATCAGGGACTCCCTGAAACTCATCGGCAACAAGCTCTCCGACTTCCTACAACCGGCACTCTACGACGCCTATTCCGAAGAATGCCAGAAACTAAGAGCCTCCTTCAAAGCACATAGCCTGTCGGAAGGATGGACTCCCGACACCACGCAGAGCTATTTCTATATGCACTACTTCCGCGACACTGCCGTGCCCATCAACTCCGGCCGCGCACTGCTCAGCTTCCTCACCCCCCACGGCTACAAGAAGAGCATCGTCCCGGAACTGACGAAACTCACCACCAGCATGTTCATACCAAGCAAGAGCCACTCCCTCTGCGGCATTCAATTCATGCTGCACTTGGCAGCCACCCTCACCGCCTACCCGGTACTCTACTACGACGGCGAGCTCAACACGCACTATTATGACTTGGTGAAGGTAGGTACACCGATGGGCATCGTCAAACTGTTGGAAGAGAAGGGCTTCGACTTGCAGAATGCCATCGCCAGCCTCACCGGCGGCTCCGTAGGAGGCGACGGCTCCATGGACTTCTTCAGCCTCATGGCAACCCTCAATCAGTTCAACGAACAGTTGCAGGAACTGGGCACCGATCTGGGCGAGGTGATACAAGTGGCAAGCGACTGCGGCCTGGAACTCACCGACATCATGGAGATCATCAACTACCTCAACTCGAAGAACGAGGAGAGTGAAGAGAGTGGCGACACCGCCAATGTACCGGCCATGCGCAAGATGCACCCCATGGAGGACATGGAGCCACTCGTTGGAGACTATTACTACAACTTCCTGCTCAACTGGCTGAAAGAGAACAACATCGACCTTGAAAACATCAAATAAACCATCCATTATGAAAACTTCATACATCAAGCATTTCTTGGCGGCGCTGCTGCTCATGGCCGCCACCTCCGTGCATGCCGAGCAACCCATCGTCACCGGCACCACATTCACCATCATGACCCTCAACGTGGACGGACTGCCGGCCAAGTTCCTTTTCTTCGACGTCAACAAAGACGGCCCCGGCTCGGCAGGCAGCGAACTCATCAGCAAATACATCGCATCGAAGAAATGCGACATCGTGGCCATGCAGGAGTGCTTCAACTACCGCTGGGAAATTTGGTCGCGCCTCTTCGCCGAATACGAGCACGACGAGTGGACCGGCGGCATAGGGACAGAATTCAAGGAACTCGACTGGCTCCACCTGCAGAACGAGCGCTTCCCTTGCGACGGCCTCAACATGGCCTGGAAGACCGAGATACAATCGACGGCCTACGAGCGCGTGGCACATGAGCAGAACTTCGGAAAGTTCAGCCATGACTTCGACGACATCATCACCAAGGGCTTCCGTCGCCACGAGCTCACCCTGGCCGACGGTTCGCAAATCGTGGTTTACAACACCCACTTCGACGCCAGTTCCGACCGTGACGTACAGATGAAAAACGACGGCCCCGACCGCGAGGCGCGCATCGCCCAGTGGGAACAACTGAGAGAGCACGTCATGGCCCACCTCGACAAGCGCCCCGTCATCGTCACCGGCGATTTCAACAGCTTGTACGGCATCGACCCCGTCAAGGCCCTCTTCATCGACGCCATCGAAGCCACCGGGAAAGCCACGGTGGGCGACGCCTGGGTGATGAAATGCAACAACGGCTCCTACCCTGAGGCTGGTGTCAGCGTGCCAGGGGAGACGTTGGACAAAATCTTGTATGTCAACCCCGTGGACGGCATGGCAGTGACCCCCACCTCCGTCGTCGTTGACTCCATAACCTACGTCAATCACGGCCAGCCCTTGGGCGACCACTTCCCCGTCATCGCCACCTTCGGCTTCGTGAAGAGCAAGTCGCCCACCAGCATCGACACCGCAGTGAAGGATGTGGACGCCAACCACAACATCTACGACTTGCAAGGCATCCGCCACGAGGCAACCTCACCTCGCCAGCGCGGCGTCTATATCGTAGATGGAAAGAAAGTGGTGGAATGACACCAACATTTGTGAAATGATTGCGGGCGCGATGCAGATGCATCGCGCCCTATTTTTTGGAAAAGACCCACCCATCACAAAAAAACCAAACGACAAATAATGGATATTGCGAAAAAAAACGTATCTTTGCGGCAGAAACACAAGCAAATCTATTACACACCATCTTCATCATCGTAAAACCACAAAAAAGAAGAAACACATGAAAAAAATCTATAAAGCCCACATCCTTTATACGAAGGAGCAAAGCCGTTTCGAAGTGTTGGAGAACGGCTATGTCGCCGTGGACGCCGATGGATATGTGACAGGAGTAGCGGCAGATTTGGCATCGTTGGATTGCGAGGAAGCAGAGGTTGTAGATTTCGGCAACCGTCTGCTGATACCAGCCATGAACGACATGCATGTGCATGCCCCCCAAGTGCGCAACCAGGGTGTGGCGATGGACCTGGAACTCCTGCCGTGGTTACAAAGCTACACATTCCCCGAAGAATCGAAATATGCCGACATTCATTACGCCGAGAGCATGTATCGCCGCTTCCTGCATACCCAGTGGCTTTTTGGAACCATGCGCAGTTGCGTATTCGGCACCGTCCATACGGAAAGCACCCGCGTGCTGATGAAACTGTACCAGGAAGCCGGCATGGGTGCACTGGTAGGCAAGGTAGCCATGAACCGCAACTGTCCGGACACGCTTAGCGAAGACGTGGAGGCTGCAGTCAAAGGTAATGAGCAACTGATTGCTGAATTCAACAAGCCCGATGCGCTGGTACGTCCCATCATCACGCCACGTTTCGTGCCGTCGTGCACACCGGAGTTGTTGAAAGCCTGTGGTGAACTGGCCAACAAGTACCAGATGCCCGTGCAGTCGCACCTGTCGGAAAACATGTCAGAAATTGCCTGGGTTGCTGAGTTGGAGCCGGAAAGCAAGTGCTATGGCGATGCCTACAACCGCTATGGACTCTTCGGACAGACGCCAACAATCATGGCCCACTGCGTATGGACCGATGGCCACGAACTGGAACTGATGAAGCAGAACCACGTCATGGTGGCCCACTGTCCCACATCGAACTTCAACATAGCGTCTGGCATGGCACCCGTCCGCACCTTCCTCGACAATGGTTTGCGTGTAGGATTAGGCAGTGACATCAGCGGAGGCCACGACCTGAACATGTTCCGCATGTTGGTATATGCCATCCAAGTCAGCAAGATGCACTACCAACAAGATCACAACAAACACTTCCTCACCCTTCCCGAAGTATTCTGGATTGCCACCAAGTCGGCAGGCAGTTTTTTTGGCAAGGTGGGCAGCTTCGAACCAGGCTATGAGTTTGACGCACTGGTCATCGATGACAGCATCCTCAACTTCGACAACTACTCCCTATTAGAGCGTTTGGAACGATTCATCTATCTGGGCGACGACCGCCAGATTGAGCACCGTTTCTGCCGAGGAAAGGAAATCGCCGAGCCAAAGGTGATGAATTAAAAAAGTGCCATTCTCAGTCCCCCACTTGGAAAGTCCTTTCCATTGGCCCGTCGTAAGTGTTGATGTCGAAGTGCACGCTGTCTCCCGGACTGAAATAATCCATAGGGATGCTGACATAAATCTTGGTGGAATAGTTCTCTGGCACGCCGTTCTGCGCATGGAGGAGCCGCAGTTGGTGAAGCCTTGCCCCATTGTCGAGAGGGACGATGGTGTCTCTCATTATTCCGAGCGACTGCTTGCGATCATCCTCCCCAGTCTTCCCCACCATCACATACAACCCCATATTAAGGTATTTGTTGTTGGGAGAAAGCCAGGCGCTCTCCACCCTGAGAGGGTCGCAGGACGTGCTTTCCGGACGTTTCTGCGGCAGTCGCAAGACAAGCACCTGCGAGGCGGAGACACCTTTGACGCTTCGCGGGTCACTCTTTCCTATATTGTAATACAACAGTGCGCGGTAGGTGCTGTCGGCCGTCGTCGCCCATGAACACGACAAGGGTTCTTGGAAAATGAGCTCGTCGCCGTCGTCGGTGACGGCCCTGTCAAGTAATTTCTCCTCTTTGGCATGGGTCTCCACGAAGTCAGCCCTGAGATAGGAATAATCGCCATCGCCCGTCTCGTAGTCTTCGCTCTCACACGAGGCCAAGAGCATCAGTGCAACCACGACAAGCACCGCCGCCATACCCTTTGACAAGGCTGACGGTCGGATGACAGATGATGACGTGGTGGTTCTCATCCTACTTGCCGGATAAAAGCAACTGGTTTCTTGCCGGGTTGGCATACATGGTGAGCATCCGCTCGCGCAAGAAGTCACCGTCAGGATTCTCCAAGTCGATTTTTGCCAACTGGCCTTCCAAATACCCGAGGAAGGTTTCCTTGTCCTCCTTGGTATATTTGCCGGCATGGGCGTTGTCGCCCTGAAGCATGTCGAGCGCGATGAAATTGGCAGGGAAAAGTCTGTAGTTGCGGTGTATCTCGCTGTCGATATGCGCGGCCACCTTGTCAAACAATTCGCTTTTTGGCGTGTCGGCCACAGTGTCGAGGAACTCATCTATACATGGTGCGCAATGATAGTGTATGCGTCCCTTGTATCCGAGGATGCCTGTTTGCATGCTTCGCACGTCATCGCCCGGAGCCTTGTGGAAGTCTGCCGTGTCACGTCGCTGCTGCAGTTCCTTGGCCTTGAGGAAGTCGCAGGGGTCGTATTCGTATGAGATGGCAAGAGGAACGATGTGCAACTGCTTCAGTCTCTCCACCGGTGTACCCTCACCCCCCATGGCCATCATCTTGAGAATGGCGGGCTGTGTGCGATCGTCGGAGTCCTTTGCCCTCCCCTCCCGTTGCGCTATCCACACGTTTTCGTTCTTCTGCGCGATGGCGAAGTGCATGTAATCGGCGAGCCTCTTGCTGGCCAAGAGCATCTGCCTTGGCGGCAAACTTCTCTCCACGATGAAAGCCTTGTTGACCCTGACGAGGTCTCTCACCCATGGCAGGGAGAGGAGGTTGTCGCCAATGGCTATCTCGCACGTGGTGGTGAAGCCGGCGTCGATGAGCAGTTTGTCGAGCAGCGCGGAGTCAAGCACGATGTCGCGGTGGTTGCTCACAAAAGTGTATCTCTTCTCCACGTCCACCTGCGAGGTGTCCATGTCACACCCCTTGGCAGCCTTCAGGAGCAGTTGTTCGAGGAAGGTGTAGCAAAAAGTCTTTTGAAATTCGAGGTTGGTGCGACACTGCCTCATTTTGGCGGCGACGGCCTCCACAGGCACTCCGGGATAGAGGAATGAGAGCACTTCCACAAACTGCTTGTCTGCGAGCAGTCGGTCGTACGCCTGCGGCAGTTCCTCCGGCTCGAAAGGCCGTATGCTGTCAAACGCTTCGGGGATGGTCATATTTTATGCGAATTGGTTTTCCACGATTTCTGTCAACACGTCGGTGATGTTGAGGCCTGCGGCCCTCACCTGCTGAGGAATGAAACTGGTGGGTGTCATTCCCGGAGTGGTGTTCACCTCAAGCATGTTGATTTTGACTCCTCCCCCGTTGTTCTTGGTGAGGATGTAGTCAATGCGGATGATGCCGTTGCAGTGCAGGATGTCGTAGATGGCACTGGTGAGTTTCCCCACCCTTTCTGCCACGTCGGCTGGAATTCTCGCCGGTGTGATTTCCTCCACCTGTCCGTTGTATTTGGCATCGTAGTCGAAGAATTCATTTTTGGTCACCACCTCTGTGATTGGGAAAATAACCTCCTTGTTCATGGTCTTGTAGCAACCGCAGGTAATTTCCACACCATCGATGAACTGTTCCACCATGACCTTGTCGCTCTCCATCATGGCCTTTCTCACGGCGGGAGCCAATTGGTCGATGTTTTTCACTTTCGAGACCCCGAAGCTGCTCCCATCGTTAGCAGGCTTGACAAAGCATGGCATGCCTATTCTTTGCATGACGTCTTCGTCACTGACAAGGTGCTCCATTCCCCTTCTTATGAGCAGGCTCTCCGGCACACTGACTCCGTATCCTCTCAAGTACTGGTTGAGAACGAATTTGTCGAATGTCATGGCCTCCACGAGTACTCCACTGGTGCTGTATGGCATGTCGATGAGTTCGAAATAACCTTGTAGCAATCCGTTCTCTCCCGGTGTGCCGTGGACGGTAATGTAAGCATAGTCGAAAACCCTCTTCTTCCCTTCTTCCATGAAAGAGAAGTCGTTTCGGTCAATGCGAGCGGTGGTTCCGTCATGCAGGTACACGTGCCAGTCGTTTTTCTTGATGTCCACCACATAAACGTTGTAACGTTTTTTGTCGAAAAAGGAGTAGAGTCCCTGTGCCGATCGCAACGATACGTCGTGCTCGGAGGAGTCCCCTCCGCAAACGATGGCGATGGTTCTTTTGTCTTTCATTTTTTTACGAATGTATTATGAAATGTCTATTTGCTTGTATTCGTCACCTTTCATCTTGACATGCCACTTGTCGATGAGGGCAGCCAGGTCAGCGGGCATGGGAGAATCGAAGTCCATCTGCTTTCCCGTGACGGGATGCACGAAGCCGAGTGTTTTGGCATGCAGGGCTTGTCGCGGGCATATCTTGAAACAATTGTGAATGAACGCCTTATAAGTGGAACTTCTCTCCCCTCTCAGGATTTCCGTTCCGCCATATCTCTCGTCGCCGAAGAGCGGATGCCCAATGTGCTTCATGTGCGCCCTGATCTGATGTGTGCGCCCTGTCTCCAACCGACATTCCACGAGTGTGACATATCCCAGTCTCTCCACGACGCGGTAATGGGTGATGGCGGGTTTTCCAATGCCCGATTCTGGGTCGACCACGGTCATGCGTGTGCGGTCTTTCGGATCCCGGGTGATGTTCCCTTCAATTCTTCCCGTGTCGTCGGTGATGTTGCCCCACACCAACGCCACATAGCTGCGGTGTGTGGTTTTGTTGAAGAACTGCAGTCCAAGGTTGCTTTTCGCTTCCGGTGTTTTAGCAGCCACGATAAGACCCGTTGTGTCCTTGTCTATGCGGTGCACCAGCCCTACCTCGGGGTCATTGGGGTCGTATCCTGGCAAATCCCGAAGATGCCATGCGATGGCGTTGACGAGGGTTCCGCTGAAGTTTCCACATCCCGGATGCACCACCATGCCGGCGGGTTTGTCCACCACCATCACGGCATCGTCCTCATACACCACATCGAGGGGAATGTCCTCCGGTTCAATGGTGGTGTCGTAGTGAGGTCGGTCGAGCATGAGGGTGACAACGTCGCCCGGACGCACCTTGTAGTTGCTCTTGACGGGAGAGTCGTTGACATGCACGAAGCCAGCCTCCGCCGCCTTCTGTATGCGGTTTCGACTGGCGTGTTGCATTTTTTCGCACATGTACTTGTCTATGCGCAACGGCACCTGACCCTTGTCCACCACGAATCGGTAATGTTCATATAATTGTGGGGACTCGTCATCCAGCTCGTCGGTGTCGAAGAAAGGCGTCTCTTCCATTTTCTCCTGACTTGTCATTCGGTTTTCACGGGCTTGGGGGCAGATGGAACGGTGGGTGCCGTGGTGACAGAGGGAATGTCCACCTTGGTGAACGAGGAAGTAGCACTGGCAGGTTGCGACGGCTCAGTGCTCTCGGCTCGATACCCCTCGCGGCGCTCAACGGGACGTCGGTAGTGCGGGCGCACCTTCTGCGGTTTCTCTTCCTCTTCTTCCTCCTCCTCGCCGAAATAGTAGGTGTTGCTGTCAATGTAGGTGACGGGCTGGCTCATATCACGCCGACCATCGCCCACCTGTATGACGAGGGGGTCCTCGATGGAGACACGGTCGCCTGTGGCGAGCTGCCTCCCCTGCGTCTTGATGCCATACACCCACTCCTTCTCACCGGGGATGTATTCCGGCTCTCCAAGTTGGAAACCGAGGGCGGTGAGGCGGGACTGGGCATCGCGCAGCGAACTATTGTCGATGATGTCGGGCAGAGGCCGTCTGGGAGTGGAAGAGGCGTTGATTTTTACGTAGATGAGCCTTCCGGGCTTGACAATCTCCCCTGGTGCGGGCGACTGCTCCAGCACGCAGTCGGGCTGCATGGTTTTCACGTAGTCGGTATCGCTCACCACGATGTCGAGGTGCACCTTGTCGAGCATGTCCTCAGCATCGTTGTAGGTCTTGTGAAGGATGGACGGCACCTCCACCGTCTGTCCATGGTGAGTGTAGAGGTCGAGTCCATATCGCAGCCCCATGCTAATGAGGATGACGATGATTGCCATGGCAAGGATGTTAAGCCACAGCCATGGGTTAAGGATTTTCTTCAAGAAGTTGTTAGATGCCATGTTTTCGTTGTTCGGGGTTTGTGAGGTGCTGCCCTTCCTGCCTCTTCAGGGCGCATGGGCTGCTACATCGTGCAAAGGTACGACAAAACCATCTAAACTCAAAAAAATTTCGCTTTTTTTTGGTTTAGAACGAGCAACTATATCCACTGTTCACAGTCTGACGCTGGAAATGTCGATGAGGTGGTTGACGATGGCGTAGATGGTGAGTCCTGCCGGGCTGTGAATTTGTAGTTTCCTGGCAATGTTTCTCCGATGGGTGATGACGGTGTTGGTGGAAATGCACAGGTGGTCGGCGATTTCCTTGTTAGTCATTCCTTGTACGAGGCTCACGATGACGTCCTTCTCCCTGTCGCTGAGGGCGTCGGCATTGTCGTTTTGACTGATCATACTGGAGATTTTTGCCGAGACATCGTTCTGTTTGGTCTTCCTCTCCAACCACCTGATAGCCGGTATGAAGATGCTTTCCTCCACCTCTGCGTGATTGGAGAGCCACGCCTCGTTGTTGTAGATGTCGTAGAGGCACGCCGATAGCTGGTTGTTGTGCAGACCGTCACTGGGCAGGTATTTGATGATGATGCTTTTGAGTTCCCTCAAGAGACTGTCCGTCTGTCCATGATGCTTGGAGTAGGTCTCGATGTCGTAGTCGCCCCTCTGTTCGTTGGCGAGCAACGCCTCCACGTATGGGAAAACGGTTTTCTCCTCATATTTCATATGCGACCTGATGGCCCTGGCATAGTCGTCATAGAGTTTGAGTATGAGGCGAGCGAGGTTGTCCTTCTCGTCTAACGCATCCACCAGTTCCTTCCTGATGGTAGGCAGTTGGAAACCCAAGAAATACTCATGACTCGCCTTGAGGTAGTGCATCAGCGTGGGTATGGATAGTTTTGAAATGTCGTCATGGTCACGGTATCCGTTGATGGTGAAATTGACCACGGCAAGGTAAGTGTAAGTGTCCACTCCCTGCTCTTCGCACACTTCCCTGACGGTTTTGTCACCAAAACCGAGGTTGATGCCAAAACTACCAAGACTTTGAAGCAAGTTGTAGTTGTCGCGTATGAGCGAGATCATACTGTCGTCCGCCTCATACATCTTTTGATTCTTCATAAGCTACAAGTCAATTTTTCTGCAAAATAACGAAAAATCCGCCACACTTGCAATAACTACAATTAGGTATTTTTGCATAATAACAAAGAAGAGAAATGCAAAATGTAATACCTAAAAATAGTCATTCACGCCTAAGCGACCACTTTGAATAGCACCATCGCCTGCACAACGAGCAGGACGACCATCACCACCCACCCTATGGTGCGGAAAAGGCCGTTCCAAGGGATGTCATGCTGTGGCTTGAGCAGCCGCCCATACCCCCATGTGGCAACCACGACGATGGCCATGGCGAGGCACTCCCCCCACAGTGTCTGCGGGAAAAGGATGGCGAACAACTGCACGACTTTCGCCGTTGCCGCTCCGTAAAGCACGTAGATGCAATTGTAGAGTGCGTTGCGTGTTCGCTGGTTCTGCCTTGACTTGTCGATGCAGAAGACAGCTAAAAGGATGATGGCGGCCAGGATAACTCCCTCCCTGAAAAGCGGATGATACACAAATCCCATATTGTGATGATTTAAAAATGCCGATGGCCACCCCTTTGGAGTGGCCATCCGAGCAAGTGATACCTTGTATAGTAAAGATTATTTAGCGTAAGCCACCGACCTTGTCTCCCTAATGACGGTGATTTTCACCTGTCCCGGGTAGGTCATCTCGTTTTGAATCTTGTTGGCTATCTCGCCAGAGAGGGCTTCCGTCTCCTTGTCGTCCATCTTGTCGGCACCAACGATGACGCGCAACTCACGTCCAGCCTGTATGGCATAGGTCTTGGTGACGCCCGGGTAACTCATAGCGATGGCCTCAAGATCGTTGAGCCTCTTGATGTATGCCTCCACGATTTCCCTCCTGGCCCCCGGCCTTGCTCCAGAGATGGCGTCACAAATTTGCACGATGGGTGCTAAGAGCGTGTTCATCTCCAACTCATCATGGTGAGCACCGATGGCGTTGCAGATGTCGGGCTTCTCCTTGTATTTTTCAGCAATCTTGGCCCCATAGAGAGCATGTGGCAAGTCGCTCTCCTCGTCAGGCACCTTGCCGATGTCATGGAGCAGTCCGGCCCTCTTTGCCTTCTTGGGGTTGAGCCCCAGTTCCGAGGCCATGACAGCGCAAAGGTTGGCGGTCTCCCTGGCGTGCTGAAGCAGGTTCTGTCCGTAAGAGGAGCGGTATTTCATCTTTCCAATGATGCGTATGAGCTCCGGGTGCAGTCCGTGAACGCCGAGGTCAATAGTTGTTCGCTTGCCTATTTCCACCACTTCGTTGTCGAGCTGCTTCTTCACCTTCGCCACCACCTCTTCGATGCGTGCCGGGTGTATGCGTCCGTCAGCCACGAGTTGGTGTAGCGCGAGGCGGCACACCTCCCTCCTGATGGGGTCGAAGGCGGAGATAACGATGGCCTCGGGAGTGTCATCAACGACAATCTCCACACCGGTGGCAGCCTCCAAGGCCCGGATGTTTCTTCCCTCACGTCCGATGATGCGTCCCTTCACCTCGTCGTTATCGATGTGGAAGACGCTGACGGAATTTTCGATGGCCGTCTCCGTGGCGACGCGCTGAATGGTCTGTATGACGATTTTCTTGGCTTGCGCGTTGGCGTTGAGTTTCGCCTCGTCCATGATTTCGTTGACATAGCTGGCAGCATCGGTGCGTGCCTCGTCCTTCAGGCTTTCCACCAAGCGCCTCTTGGCTTCCTCTGCGCTGAGGCCGGAGAGTTCCTCAAGTTTTTCGCGCTCCTGGTTCTGCATCTTCTCCAACTCCTCCTGCTTGAGAGCGAGGAGTTTCTTCTCGTTGTCGATGCGCTTCTGGCTCAGCTCCATCTCCTGTCTCTTCTTTCCCAATTCCTCCTGTTTTTGGTTGAGCGAAGTCTCCCTTTGCTTGAGCTTGTTCTCGCTTTGCTGGAGTTTCTGGTTCCTGGCCTGCACCTCTTTTTCCAGTTCGGCCTTCTTGTTGATGAATTTCTCCTTGACTTCCAGCATTTTCTTGTCTTTGATGACGTCGGCCTCCTTTCGAGCGGTCTCAATCATCTCGTTGTATTTTCCCTTGATGACGTGTAGAAACATCATGTAGCCAGCGGCGCCTCCGACAAGAAGACACACGATGGCGATGATTATAGCAACTATTAGATCCATGTTAAAATTAAAGTATATGAGTTTAGTAAATGGTATTCTCGCACAGCCGCCCTGTCAGCGGTTGTCATCCAGTGCCTCCTCTATCTCCTTGGTGAGTGTGGCGAGAATATCATTGAAAGGCTTGGTGTCATTGCGCTTCACCTCTTTCTCATACTTGAGCGCGATGTCAATAAGCGCCATGTAAAGGATATCAATCGTGCTTTTCTTACCTTGAGCACGATTGTTATATACATTCACAATACTTGTGACCCGGCTTGCAGCCCTGCGATACACCTCCTCCTCCTCTCGTATGATGCGTATGGGGATTTCGGAGTCGCAGACGCGCAGCCTGATATGCAGTTTCTCCTTGTTTTCCTCAGACATTATTCCACGTCATTTCTCACTTAGGAGCGTGATGCACTTGTTGACACTCCTTACGAGTTTGGCCAGGCGGGCCTTCGCCGCCTCCATATCTCCCTCACTCACCTGGAGCATCTTCGCCGTCATCAGGCTATTGTAATCCTCCTGCCGTGCCTGGAGCTGCTCAGACAGATTCCTTCGCTCCTCCTCGGCCTCCTGGAGTTTTTCCCTTAGCTGCTCGTTTTCCTCGACAACGTGCTTGTACTGCAGCATCAGCTGCCTGACACGTGTGGAAAAAAGCGCTATGGTCCTCTCTTCGGCAGTCATAATTTACAATTTGCGTACAAAATTACTGCAAATTTTCAAAACCACCAAAAAAAGACGGCACTTTTTGACTATTTCACCTCCTCGTCCTTTGGCCTTGGTTCCTTTTTGGCGAGCATGACGACTTGATAGACGAAATCGGTAACCCATTTCTGTGAGAAGCCGAGTTTCATGTTGTATTGCCTGACAGCGAGCACTGTTTTCACCACCGCCGGGTCCTTGTAGTCGTTTTTGTGGAAGATGTCACCTATAGTTTTCTCCGTCATGGAGTAGATGGCCTTTTTGAAGAAGGAAGGCATTCTCAGCTTCAATTTCATCAAGTTACCAGTGAGCATCATAAGGTCTTGCATGAAGTTTTGGAACTGAAGCATGAAGGGTTGTATGTCGGTGATTTTCTTGCAGTTCTTTTTCACCGTAGCATCGATTTCCTTGAAGAAATCGTCCTCTGTCTTATAAATTTCCTTCATGATCTTCTTGCACCTGCTTTTCTCCCCAATGCCAAGCTTGTTGTTGACCGTTGGCACCTTGAGAGTGGTTTTAAACGTTCGCAGGTCGGGCAGCATAGCAAGGTTGGTGATGCCGAGCCTCTCGGCCAAAGCCGCCTGGAGATACACTCTGACGAGCGTCATATAATCCTCCATTCCGCCCACTTTGAAGTCTTCCTTATTTTTCTTTCCGAAGAGTTTAGAAAAGAATCCCATGTTGTGAAAATTTTGAATTGGTTGTGAATTAGGCGGCAAAGTTACGAAAAAAACGGGTAAATGTCTAAAGAAATATAAAAAAAGGAAGATTTTCAAAAAATAAGTTTTCCGTATTGAAGTTTTATTTGTAACTTTGCGGCCTAAATTACGGAAGTAAGACGTGACGCCCCTCTGCGGGCAGAAGAGGAAAGAAGTAAAAAGATAGTTACCAGCATGAAAGGAATCGTATTGGCCGGTGGCTCCGGGACGCGGCTTTATCCTATCACGAAGGGCATCAGCAAGCAGTTGATACCGATATTCGACAAGCCGATGATTTACTATCCCATCTCCGCCTTGATGCTCTCCGGCATACGCGACATACTGATCATCTCAACGCCCCACGACCTTCCTTGCTTCCAGCGTCTGCTGGGTAGCGGGGAAATGCTTGGTGTGCGTTTTTCCTACGCTGTGCAGCCAAGCCCCGACGGCCTGGCCCAGGCTTTCCTCATCGGCGAGGAATTCATCGGCAACGACACGGTGTGCTTAGTGCTTGGTGACAACATCTTTCACGGTTCGGGGTTCACAAGTCTGCTCCGTGAGAGCGTGGAGAACGCCCAAAAAGAACAAGCCACGGTGTTTGGCTACTACGTCAACGACCCCCAGCGTTACGGCGTGGCGGAATTTGACAAGGATGGCAACTGCCTGAGCATCGAGGAGAAACCCTCCTCCCCGAAGAGCAACTACGCCGTGGTGGGTCTCTACTTCTATCCCAACTCAGTGGTGGAAGTGGCGAAGCACATCCGCCCAAGTTCTCGCGGGGAGTTGGAAATCACGTCAGTGAACCAGGAATACCTCCACCGAGGACAGCTGAAGGTGCAGACCCTTCGCCGCGGCTTCACTTGGCTCGACACCGGCACGCACGACAGTCTGGCAGAGGCCAGCACCTACATCGAGGTAATCGAAAAGCGCCAAGGCCTGAAGGTGGCGTGCTTGGAGGAGATAGCCTACATCAACGGATGGACGAGCCGTGAGATGCTCTTAGCCTCCGCCGCCCCCATGCTTGGCAACGACTACGGTCGCTATCTGCAGCGTCTTGCCGAGCGTGGTCAATAGAGAAAAGAGAAGAAAATTCAACAAATTTTAAAAAATAGAAATGGAAGAGAACAAAACTGCTCAAAATCCGGAAACCCTGCACAAAGAGAACGAAGAAGTGTCATTCTTCAATTTCAACCAGCTTTTCCAGACATTCATCCTCAACTGGCAATGGTTCGCCCTCTCGCTGATCATCGCCCTTGGCATCACAGCCATATATTTAAGGTACACGACCCCTCGGTTCCAGTCGTCGGCCAAGATGCTCATCAAGGACGAAGATAATGGACGTGGCCGCGGAGGCCTGCTCGGCGCCGCCAACCTTGGCTTCATCTCCAACACGGAGGGTCTGGACAACGAGATGGAAATTTTGGCCTCCCACACCCTTGCCGCCGACGTGGTGAAGGACCTGAAGCTCTACGTGAATTACGAACTCAAAGGCCGTGTGAAGAACATCCTTCTCTACAAGACACAGCCGGTGTCCGTTGACATCGATGCCGCTCATTTGGACAACCTCAAGGTGCCCATCTCACTGACCATCACCAACGAAAAAGGAAACTACAAAGTCTCCGGTTCCTATTTCGTGACCAACGAAGAGGGCTACTCCAAAGGCCCCTACAGTATTGAGAAGACTTTCACTTCTCTTCCACAGACCATCAAGACGCGTGCCGGAAACCTTTCCTTCACTTCCAACGGCAACTCGAAGCTGGCTGACGGCGGCACGCTCTTTGTAACCATCCAATCTCCCCAAAACGCTTGCAAGAAATTCAAGCGTTACTTCAGCGTCAACCCGACATCAAAGAACACCACTATTGTGAAGATGTCGATAGTGGACGAGATTCCCCGCCGCTCCCTCGACTACCTCAGGCAGTTGGTGGTGTGCTACAACCGTCAAGCCAATGAGGACAAGAACGAAGTAGCCTACCGCACAGAGGAATTCATCAACGGCCGTTTGGAGAAAATCAACGCCGAACTCGGCGAGACGGAGGGTCAGTTGGAGGCTTACAAGAAGAGCCAGCACATGACCGAGCTTCGCATGAACGCCAACGCCGCCATGGCCGGCTCCACGGAGTACGACCACAAACTGGCCGAAGCCAACACACAGGTGGCCCTTCTCAACAGCATCAGCGACTACATGGACAAGGCTGACAACCAATACCAAACCCTTCCTTCAAACGTGGGTCTTAGCGACGCCACCGCCTCCAGCCTCATCAACAAGTACAACGAGATAGTGCTCCAACGCAACCGTCTGTTGCGCACTGCCTCTGAAGAGAGCCCGTCGGTACTGCCCCTCACCGCTCAACTTGACGACCTTAGTTCAAGCATCAAGCGCGCCATGGCACAGAGTCGCAAGAACATGGAAATCCAACGCAACGCTTTGCAGAATCAGTATGCCAAGTTCTCCACACAGATTTCCGCCACACCTGAACAGGAGCGCATGCTGACCCAAATCGGCCGTCAGCAGGAGGTTCGTTCCGGCCTCTACCTCATGCTTCTCCAAAAACGCGAGGAGAACTCCATCTCACTGGCCTCCACCGCCGACAAGGGAAAGCTGATCGAGCAGCCTGAGAGCAACGGCCAAATCACACCAGTGCCCACCGTGGTGATTCCTATCGCCCTCGTCGCTGGTCTTCTGATTCCCGGTCTGGTGCTGTTCCTCCTGAAACTCTTCCGCTACAAAATCGAAGGTCATGACGACGTGGCACGCCTCACGCAACTGCCCATCATCGCAGACGTGGCAGTGGCGAGCGAGACGGCAAAGACAAAGGCCGACATCGTGGTGCACGAGAACAAGAACAACCAAATGGAGGAGATTTTCCGAGCGATGCGTACCAACGTGCAGTTTATGCTTCGGGAGGGCCAGAAAGTCATTATGTTCACCTCCACCACGTCTGGCGAGGGTAAGACATTCAACTGCGCCAACCTTGCAGTGAGTTTCGCCCTCCTTGGCAAGAAGGTGATCCTCGTGGGTCTTGACATCCGCAAGCCACGTCTGGCCGAGCTCTTCGAAATCGACGACCACAAGCACGGCATCACGCCACTACTCGCCCAGGAGCATCCCAGCGAGGACGATGTGAAGGCTCAGATTCTGCCCTCCGGCGTCAATGGCAATCTCGACCTGCTGCTCGCCGGCCCCGTGCCCCCCAACCCCTCGGAGCTCATCTCTCGCCAGTCGCTCGAAATAGTGATAGATTACTTGAAGGCCAACTATGACTACATTCTTATTGACACCGCCCCCGTTGGTTTGGTTACTGACACCCTGCAGGTAGGCCGCGTCATCGACGCCACCATCTACATGTGCCGTGCCGACTACACTCCGAAGTCGAGCTTCGACCTTGTGAACTCCTTGGCCAACGAGAACAAGCTTCCCAACATGGCCATCGTCATCAACGGCATCGACATGTCGAAGAAGAAATACGGCTACTATTACGGCTACGGCAAGTATGGCAAGTACAGCCGTTACACCAGCTACGGCAAGTATGGCAACTATGGTTCGAGATACGGCAGTTACGGTAGTTACGGCACCTACGGCTCTTATGGCAACTATAGCAACAGCCATTACGGCAACAAGAACGACACGTCTATCAAACTCTAATCTTGCCTCGCGATGACCATAGCAGTGGATTTCGACGGCACGATAGTGGAGCACAGATACCCTGACATCGGCCCGGAGATACCTTTCGCCATCGACACACTGAAGATGCTCATCTCCGACCGTCACAAGGTCATTCTTTGGACGGTGAGAGAGGGAAAACTACTCGATGATGCCGTGGAATGGTGTCGCAAACGTGGCGTTGAGTTTTACGCTGTGAACAAGGACTACCCTGAGGAGCGTAAGGAATACAACAACCATTTCTCTCGCAAAATCAAGGCAGAAGTGTGGATAGACGACCGCAACGTAGGCGGCCTCCCCGACTGGGGTACGATGTACTCGATGATCAAGGAGGGCAAGTCGTTTGAAGACATGATAGCAGAAGCGAGGAAAACCAGCCTGCACGACCATGCCGCTCCAAAGCGGAAAAGCTGGTGGAAACGCTAAAGAAACACACCCACACAATGGCGGGAGGGCTGGACGGCTCTCCCGCCATTGTGTAATAGGACTAAAGAGTTTAAGGAGTTTAGAGGTTTAAAGGTTTAAAGGTTTAAAAGTTTAAGGGTTTAAAGAGCTTAAAGACTGTGACCATCATCTAAAATAATAAATATTTTTTACACTTTGTATAATTCTCTTCCAACGACGAAGCCTTTGCAAATTGCTAAGATAAGTCATTATATCATTGCCAATTAAGGCAAAAACTCATTTTTCGGAAAAAAAATCAAAAAAACCAAAAAAAGTTTTCCTTATCACGACAAAAACTTGTATATTTGCATTCCATTAAAGTCAACAAGTAAAAATTCACAACAATAAAATTGACAGAAAAATGACTAAGGCAGACATTATCAGCAAGATTTCATCAAGTACCGGTGTAGCCAAGCGCGATGTTTCTACTACGGTAGAGGCATTTATGGAAGTAATCAAGGAGAGCCTGTTGAGCAAGGAGAACGTATATCTCAGAGGTTTCGGTAGCTTCATCGTGAAGCATCGTGCCGAGAAAACCGCCCGCAACATCTCCAAGAACACAACGATAGTCATCGAGGCCCACGACTTCCCCAGCTTCAAGCCAGCTAAGAGTTTCGTGGCCAAGATGAAGGGCGAGGACGTGGACGAAAGCGAGGATTAACAGTCGCTGAGCTGTCTTTCATTTCCTTCTCATAGCAGGTGTGACATCTGCTTGCCCGTGGAGGAAATGGAAGGTTTCAGTGTACACAAGGAATATCAACCCATTCAATTTCATTAGACCATGCCAAACGGAAAGAAGAAAAAGGGCCACAAGATGGCCACCCACAAGCGCAAGAAAAGACTGAGAAAAAACAGACATAAGAGCAAGTAGGCCCTTGTGGCTGAGCACTCATCAGTCTGTTCGGCTACATGGCGTGTCAAGAGATTCCGAAGGAATTTGTTGACATGCCGTTTTTGTAAGCAAGTAAAGATTTTGCAGAATGACCAGCGAAGTAGTGATTGATGTCCGAGCGAAGGAGATCTCTATCGCTCTGCTGGAAGACAAGAAACTGGTAGAGTATCAGAGCGAGGCACGCTCGGCATCATTTTCGGTAGGCAACGTCTATATAGCGAAGGTGAAGAAACTGATGCCCGGTTTGTACGCCTGCTTCGTGGACGTTGGTTTTGAGCGCGACGCCTTTCTACATTATCTTGACTTGGGTAGCCAATTTCACTCCTACTCCAAATACCTTAAGCAGGTAGAGAGCGATAGGAAGAAACTTTATCCCATCAGCAAAGCCGGCCGCCAGCCCGACTTGAAGAAAGACGGCAGCATCGCAACGACCCTCACCGTGGGTCAAGAGGTGCTGGTTCAGATTGTAAAAGAGCCTATCTCTACGAAAGGCCCACGACTTACGGGTGAGTTGAGCTTTGCAGGTCGCTTCCTGGTGCTCATCCCCTTCAACGATAAGGTTTCCGTATCCACAAAAATCAAGAGCAGCGAGGAACGCGCCCGCCTGAAACAAGCCATCCAAAGTATCAAGCCCCGCAATTTCGGTGTCATCGTTCGCACTGTTGCAGAGGGCAAGCGCGTGGCGGAACTCGACACAGAGCTCAAGATTTTGCTCAAGCGTTGGGACGACGCAATATCAAAGGTTCAGAAAACGCAGAAGCGTCCCCAAATGGTGTTTGAAGAGACGAGCCGGGCAGTGGCCCTGCTTCGCGACCTCTTCAACCCTTCCTATGAAAACATCTTCGTCAACGACGAGGAGGTGTGGAAGGAGGTGAGCGACTATGTCACTCTCATAGCCCCTGAAAAGGCGGGCATAGTGAAGCTCTACACCGGTCAAGCCCCTATTTTCGACAATTTCAGCGTGACGAAGCAAATCAAGTCAAGCTTCGGGAAGACGGTGAACTACAAGCACGGGGCTTACCTGATCATCGAGCACACAGAGGCCATGCACGTGGTGGACGTGAACAGCGGCAACCGCACACGTTCCGCCAACGGACAAGAGGCGAATGCTTTGGATGTGAACCTTGGGGCTGCTGATGAACTGGCTCGTCAGTTACGCCTACGCGACATGGGCGGCATCATCATCGTCGATTTCATCGACATGAACTTAGCCGAGGACCGCCAGCTCTTGTACGAGCGCATGTGTAAGAATATGCAGAAAGACCGTGCGCGCCACAACATCCTGCCACTGAGCAAGTTTGGACTTATGCAAATCACACGTCAGCGTGTGAGGCCGGCAATGGACGTGAATGTGGACGAGACTTGCCCCACTTGTTTTGGAAGGGGCAAGATTCGATCAAGCATTATGTTCACCGACCAGTTGGAGAGTAAAATTGACCACCTTGTCAACAAGATTGGTGTCAAGACATTCTACTTGCACGTACATCCCTACGTGGCTGCCTATATCAACCAGGGAATCATTTCCCTCAAAAGGAAATGGCAGTTCAAATATGGACTTGGCGTGCATGTGATCTCCTCCCAGAAACTGGCCTTTTTACAGTATGAGTTTTATGATGCAAAAAGGCAATTCATTGATATGAAAGAGGAGATTGAGACGAAATGAGAAGATGGGAAGCCGTTTGGCTTCCCATCGCTTATTCTTATACTATTATACTATTGTTTTCCCATCACCTTTCTGCCGTTTCTCACGACGATGCTTCGTGTTCCGGGACGGTTCACTACCATTTTTCTACCCTGTAAGTCGTAGGTTTGCAATGATGCAGGTTGAGCTTTTCTTGATGCGAATTCGTGCAAACCTGCAGCCTGCTCATCGTCGAACTCCACGATGTATTTTCCATATTGCTCCCATCCCCTTGCATGTCGATACGATTCGCCGCACCCTGCCGGCACGTGCAGCGTTCGCAGCGAAATGTCAAGCAGGTCGATGGCCGTTTCATCGATGGCCGGCGGCTGCTGTGCATGTACGTAAGTATGGAAAAGGTCGAAACACCTGTTGAATGCTCCCGGACCAATGGTGTCGATGGATGCCGGCAAGTCCAGTCTCTCATAGAGAAACCGACCAGCAAAAGCATGTGGAGCCACGGTTTCCACCCCCTGGGGAATGTCGTAACAGATGTCGTCACCCCTTCCCGGAAGACATTCTATGAGTGTCTTCCCATCTTTGCTCATAACGAAAGAACCAACTAAGGTGAAGTCGCTCTCCTCCCCTGCCTGAATGCTCACACGGTCGAGGTTGTTGCAACCGGCGAAGACTTCACCCTCATATTCTCGGAGATGTTTCGGCAACGCCACGTCGATGAGGAAAAAACACCCGGCAAAAGCCTTGCGGGGCATCACGCCCGCCCTGGTCACATACAGCGTGTCACCCTCTTTCATATACGGCTCTCCCCCCTCCACGATGTCAGCCTCGCTGAGGTCAAGCACGGAGAGGTTGCCTTGGATAGTATGCCCATCGATGCAGCATCCCGCCATTGCTCTCAGCGTGCCAAGGTCGGAACCGTTGATGCCACCCCTTACCTTGAGGCAAGCCGTGTTGAAAAGGCGCTCCTCCCCTAAGCGTTCACGAAGGGTTCCGGGTGTTTCCACCATCACGTCAATCGTGTCCGCACTCGTCCATGCCGGTTCGCATCTCACCACCATGTCCTGGTAGTACCTGAAGTCGTAATAACCCATCAAAATACGCAATGCGGCAAGGTTGAAATACCCGTCCTCCGAACCATTCCATCCCCAGTTGATGTACACAAGACCACTGCTATTGTAACCATGCAGGACGAACTCATGGCCAGAGTATGTCCAGTCGGACCCTCCATACACCAAGGGAACCCCCCGGCTGATATTATCGAAGATGATGGTCATCCACTCTTCATCGGTGTAGTTCTCCCTGTCGATGGTGACGGCGAAAGGGTATCCCAAATTGTTTCGCAGACCGTAGGACAGCGTCTCACTGTAAGCGCCGGTGCCGCCCTTCATATAAACAGCCTTCATGGCAAGGCCGGTATGATACATAAGTTCTGCCACCGCCTTTTTCTGCTTCGCCGTGGCCCCCATCACCCCCTTGCTCTCATATTTGTCAATCATCAAGTCGTAGTCGTATTCCACTTCCTCGATGTTCTCCTCGCATTTCAGTCCGTCGAAGTCGGCGAAGGGGTAATAGGTCCATACGGTGCCAACACCCCTCTCCGGCCACTTGAAATACTTCAAAACTTGTGTCGCCGCCGTGGCGACGCATCCAGTGGGACACCCCTCAGGGCAGAGATTATTGTATGGTGCACCTTGTCCCCATGTCGTTTTGAGCATCGGTGAGACCTGTGCGGGGAAGCCGAGAGAATCAGGCACGATATTGGCAAGCGGTGCGTTGGTCGGTTCGGCGGTGATGCGGTCCATAACTTCAAGCCACCAGAGGAAAGCCGGGTTGGCCGTCTCGGAATTAAAGGCAGTTTGGGACACCCCCATCACCTCTGGGAAAACGTCATCGTTGGCAACAATGACAAAACCACCGCCATCATAGCCCATGACGGTCACTCCCTGTCGCATCTCCATCATCCGTATCTCCCTATTATCCTTCACTCCCCGGTGCAAGAAATCAGGAGCCAAGGCTTTTTGGGCAGCAGCTTTCATCTCCTCCGTGGAGCGAGGTCGTGCAGTGACAGTTAGTGCCAAAGAGGCAAACACGGTGAGAATCAAAACCTCTTTTAAAAGAGGTTTGTTGATTTTCATCGTGTCAAGAATAGGTGAAAACCTCATGGTATGACTTTAAATCTGACACGAAAGGTATGTTGGTGTTCGTCCCAATTCGTGCCGAGCATTTCGAAACGACCAATCTGACCAGTGGAGCGCACATGCTTTCCAATGCAGGCACACACGTCGTAGTCGCCGATGCGCACCAAGCGTATGGTCTGCGCCATATCGTCGGGCAGGCGCGAGAGGTCCACCTCTTCCGGCAGGTCATCGCGACTTACCATTTCGAACGTCACGGGGAGGTCCTCGGCAATCAGTTCGTTCATCCTCCGCTCAATCTCACGCTCCTGCTTGCGGTCGGGCTTTCTATCCAACACGTATGTGATTTTGCTTTTCTTCCGCTCCACGTGTGCCTTGTCCGACCTTTTGCAGCCGAACATCCTTATCATCGTCTGGTTGAGCAAATGCTCAGCCGTGTGAGCTGGAGGGAACGACACCTCCCTCTCTTCCAGTTCTTCCATACCTTATTTGTATATTTTTTGCAAAAGTAGATAAAATTTCCAAAACTACAAGCAAGAAACAGAAAGAAATTTTTCGTAACTTTGCTGCCAAAATGAAATTATTAATATTTGGAGGATTCAATCATGGCACACAACTGTGAAAACTGCAAACTACGGAGCCACTACGACAAGAAACCAGATTCAATGCTGGGAAAGTTTTGGCGTTGGCACATCAATTATTGCCCCGGATGGAAAAGCTACTTCACCGGCCAGAGTGACGAGAAGCAAGCCGAACTGAGGGAAAAGTATCATTTCAAAAAATATCAACAATGAAGGTCCTTCTCATCAATGGAAGCCCGAAAGAGAACGGGAACACTTTCCTCGCTTTGAGCGAGGTGGCAAAAACACTGAATTTGGAGGGGATTGATACGGAAATCATTTCCATCGGCAAGCAAGCTGTGCAAGGTTGCATAGCTTGTGGCATGTGTGGAAGAAACAACGGCCGTTGCACGTTTCACGACAACCTCTATTTCAAGGTGATGCGCTGCATCAAAGATGGCATCGACGGATTGGTTGTCGGTTCACCCGTATATTATGGAGGTCCCAATGGTTCCCTCTGTGCCTTGCTCGACCGCGTATTCTATTCCATGGGCAACGAGTTGCGCTTCAAGCCAGGCGCCTGCGTGGTAGTGTGCCGCAGAGGTGGAGCGTCGGCAGCCTTCGACCGTCTGAACAAGTATTTCACCATTATGAACATGCCGGTTGTCAGTTCGCAATATTGGAACATGGTTTATGGCCACACCCCCGGACAAGTTTCCCAAGATGAGGAGGGCATGCAGACCATGCGCACCCTCGGACACAATATGGCGTGGATGATTCGAAAGCTCAGGGATGGCAAGAATGATCATCCCGAACAAGAAAGGCCAATATGGACCAATTTCATTAGAACCTAAATCCTATGAAGAGAGCGATGCATTGGGTCGCCTTGACGACCATATTGATGATGGTCGCCCCTCTTGAGGCTTGGTGCCAAGTAGAGGTCTCCTGGCCGGAGGTAAGGCGCGAGACGAAAGCCGGCAGCCGCTGGTGGTGGATGGGTTCAGCGGTTGACGCAGAAAACTTGAGATGGAGCATGGAGCAATACGCCCAAGCCGACATTGGCACGTTGGAGGTGACACCCATCTACGGCGTCACTGGCAACAGTGCCAACAACATCCCGTTTCTGAGCAACAAATGGTTGGAGATGTTCCAGCTGACCAAGCAGTTGGGAGAACAATACGGCATCGACATCGACATGACCACCGGCACGGGATGGCCCTGTGGCGGCCCCCAAGTGAAAGTCGGGGAGAGTGCCAGCAAGTTGGTAACAGAAAGTCTCGATGTCACCGGCGACGGACAGACGGCGGTCACCATGGACATCAAAGCCTCCAACGGCACGCTGCAAAAAGTAATGGCCTTTCCCCAGGGTGACACCGAGGGCGATGTGAGCGACCTCTCTCCGTTGGTGACCAACGGCAAGGTGAACTGGACGCCCCCTGCGGGCAAATGGCAAATCATCGCCATCTACAACCAGCCTCGCGTGATGCAAGTGAAGCGTCCGTCACCCGGCAGTGAGGGCTACGTGTTGGACTATTTCGATTCCACCGCCGTAGCCAACTACCTTTCCTGGTTTGACGAGCGCTTCGAGGCCAGCGGCTCCCCCTGGCCCCGCTCCTTCTTCAACGACTCCTACGAAATCACACAAGCCGACTGGACTCCTCGTATGTTGGAAGAATTTGAGAAACGCCGCGGCTACAAATTGGAGGAGCATATCGACAAACTGCTGCGCCGTGACTCCCAGACCTACGCCGACTACCGCCAAACGCTCTCCGAGCTTCTCCTCGACAATTTTACCCGCCAATGGACGGCCTGGGCGCACCGCCACGGTGTCACCACGCGCAACCAAGCCCACGGCTCCCCCGGGAACCTCATCGACCTATACGCCGCCGCTGACATCCCCGAGGCGGAGAATTTCTACCAGAATGACTTCGGCATCCGCGGCCTGCGACACGACCCCGGCTTCTCCATGGCAGCCCTTAGCACACGCGCCACACTAAAATACGCATCGAGCGCAGCACACATCACTGGAAAAAACCTCACCTCAAGCGAGTCGATGACATGGCTGACAGAGCATTTTCGCACCTCTCTCTCACAAATCAAGCCCGAACTTGACCTTCTCTTCATCTCCGGCATCAACCACGTGCTCTTCCACGGCACCACCTACTCGCCCCGCGAAGCAGTATGGCCGGGTTGGAAATTCTACGCCTCCATCGACATGAGCCCCACCAACAGCATTTGGCGCGACGCACCCGCCATGATGAAATACATCGAGCGGGTACAAAGTTTCCTCCAAATGGGCCAGCCCGACAACGAAGTCCTCGTCTATGCACCCTTCGCACACGCTATGCATAAAACCACCGGCTCGTTCCAGAACCGTCTGTTGCTCTTCGACATCAACACCATGGGAACGAAAATGCCGGAGATGACACAATGCGTGGCCACCTTGGAGGCAGCCGGCCACGATTGCGACTACATCAGCGAGCACCTGCTGATGCTCACCACTTGCGACAACAGTCGTCTCGTCACCCCTGGTGGTGTCTCCTACTCCTCTCTTGTCATCCCTGAAAGCGAACACCTGCCCGACAGTGTGCAAGCACATCTCCTACAGTTGGTCGCCGAGGGCGCCGACATCGTCTATGGCCGCGATGCCTCCACCCTGTCCACCATCGCCGCTCGACCAGAGGAACTGCGCCTCATGGGTCTTAGCGTCATACGTCGCAGCAACGAAAGCGGCCACCACTATTTCATCTCCAACCTCACCGACAGCGACATCGAAGGCTATGCCGCACTACCCGTCGATTTCAACAGCGCTCTGCTTTTCGACCCTATGACAGGCGACATCAGCGACGCCATCCTCGACAGCAACCACCGTGTATGGGTAAGCCTGCGCTCTGGAGAATCCGTCATCCTGCGCACCTACGACACGCCCGTCTCCACCGGCAACTGCCGACCACAAACACACCAACTGGGCCGCATCTACATCGACGGGGAATGGACATTGCACTTCACCGACGACAGCCAACCCGAGCCAAGGAGACCTATCTGCTCCAAGGACCGAAGCCATGGGAAGGTCTGGATGACACCACCGCACATCTCATGGGTACTGGCGTCTATGAGACCACCTTCCACGTCACACCGCTGCAGCACCAGACCGCCACAGAGGGGTTCCGCCTCGACCTGGGCGACGTGCGCGAGAGTGCACGTGTGTGGCTCAACGACGAATACGTGGGATGCGCCTGGGCGGCACCCTTCACCCTCGATCTGGATGACAAGGTGCGCGAGGGCGCCAACACCCTGCGCATAGAGGTGACCAACCTCCCTGCCAACCGCATCAGCCAGATGGACCGCGACGGCGTGACATGGAGGATTTTCGAAGACATCAACTTCTCCAACATCAGCACAGCTTCCTATGCTGACTGGGCTCCCGTGCCATCGGGCCTCAACTCCAAGGTGGCTCTCGTTCCATTGGGCACTGTCGGCAAGAGCATCACGGCAACCCTCACCTGTATGGCTGAAAAAGACGATGGGCATTTCTACACCGAGTTCCTTGTGGAAGCCGACGGGCACCAGCCACTCGAAGCCATCACCCTCACCGACCAGCAGGGCAACACTTTCGACAATTACGAAGCAGAAAGAACCGATGAAGGGAAATATCGCATCGTCGTCAAGGGAGCAATGGGCGACGACGTGGTGGCGTGTGCCTCCGACGGCAACGATGCCATGCGCCACACCTACCTTCCCGCCTTCGGCCCCTACAATCGTGCCATCGCCATCGACTTCACCTCCGAGGAAGCTCCCGGCGGCGGATGGATGAAACTGCCTTCCACCAGTGAGATCAAGGGCTTCAGTGAAACAGGCAAACAGCAATGGTATCGAGCCACAGCCAACGGAAAGACCGTGGACGAACTATACGAAGGCCTCACCTTCAACTGCGACAAGGCCACATATTATTTCTATTTCCCCGGCTATGGTATGAACTGCACCAACGACTTCACCGTGAGCGTGGACAGCGTTTGCCGCGGCACGATGTGCCAACTCTCCTATCTCGTAGGCGACGGCACGACTGCCTACAATGCCTCCGACTCCATCCTGCTCTTCAAATGGAGCGACGGTTCCTCCGACGCATTGACACTCGACATGCCCTCCAGCGCACGCTACCACATCTACCGTACCCTTTCCATCTATCAGCCCGTCACTGACCTGACAGCCATCAATCCGCCGACAGCCCTCCCCGGAAAGACCGACGAAGACATCTGGTACAACATGCAAGGCATGCGCGTGACCACCCCCTGGAAGGGAGTCTATGTGAAAAACAAGAGGAAGGTGGTGGTGAAATGATTCATCAGAAGAAGCAGGTGAGGAAATACCCATATCGTGCTTTCTCCTCTCCGAAATCCTTCTTGCCGTCAATGGAATGATAGAAAGGTTTGTCGATGTAGTGTTTGTAAAAGACCCCGAAGTCAATGGCCCGGCTTTTCCATCCAATGACAGGCATGACAGCCAGGCTGTGACTTCTGAGCATCTTCTCTTCTGGATAGTAGTGCTTGAGCACGCCGCCGTCATGCACCTTGAGCCCCACTTCTCCACCGCAGCCGACATAGAACTTTGTCTCCTTGCTGGTGGGAAAGAGCTGTAACTTGAGCGTGACGGGTACAACCAGTTGCCCCCCGCCCGATGCCAGCCCCAGTCCGTTTCGGATGTCTTCCGGCCTTGGGTCAGCACCGAGGTACTCGATGAACTCCACTCCCACGGAGCAGTTGAGCAAATCCTGGTAGCGACCGATGTTGAGCATAAGTCCCCCTCCCAACCCAACGGCGTTTTTATAGAAGTCGCCGGTGTGGTGGAAACCAATGGTGACCATGGGATTGGGATTTTTAGCCTTCTTGTTTTGAAACTTGCGTGTGTAAGCCACACCGTCATTGCTAAATTGGGCCATGGCAGCCAACGGCAATACAAGCACGATGAATAGGAGAAATTTCTTCATAATGGATGATTTTATTGTTCAGAAGTTCCTCTCTCCTCGCTGTAGATGCGCTCAAAGAGAGGCCGCATTTCCCCGGGATTGGCGATGAGCGCCCTCAACTGGTTGAGGTTTCGTTCGTTTTCAGATCCGGGAAGCCATAGTTTCACATATCCGTGGATGGAGTATTTGCTATCCATGTGTTCCATGAAGCGGCGCCACTGCTCCTCCTTGTCCTTCTCCGGGTAGTGTGCGATGCCAAACTGAATGGTGCGGCGCACCACCGTCTCCGGTTCGAGGTTCCGGTCGGCCTCAGCCACGATTTTTCCATATAAGCTTCTTGGTGCGTGTGATGCCGATGCTCGATGATCCTCGACAGCCTCACGCATCACCTTCAATTGTGAGATTGAGAACCATTTCCTCAGCCTTCGGTCGGCCTCAAGGATTTTACCGCTGGTGACATGGTGTATGGCCCTTGGCCCTTCGAGTCCTAGGTCGTGGTAAGCCGCGATGACGTATGCCATATTGACATCGGCACCGAAATTCCTTGCCAGTGATACCGATTTCCTTATCACCTGCGTGGCGTGGGCGATGTTATGCGCCCTGTCAAACTCGTTGTATCGCGGGAGGATGTTTTGCTCTACAAATTCCATCAAATCAAGACTCACGTTGTTGTCAATCATATCAGATTCAAGTTTCATTGGTTCTGTCATTTTGCAAAAATAGCAACAAAAAATGAGATTATTCGTTTTTTTTACTTATTTTTGCAAAAAAATTTTCCACCCTTTTTCTGCAACAGGAAATAAAACATATAAAAACTATGATTTACAACGAATTAGGAAAGACGGGGCTTAAACTTTCCAACCTCAGTTTTGGAGCCTCCTCTTTAGGCGGCGTGTTTCACGGCGTGCGTGAGGAAGAGGGCATCCGTGCCGTCAACGTAGCCATCGACAACGGCATCAATTTCATTGACGTGTCACCCTATTACGGTCATCTCAAGGCTGAGATGGTGCTGGGAAAAGCCCTCAAGGACATCCCCCGCGACAAATACTTCCTCTCCACCAAAGTGGGCAGGTATGGCAAGGACGGCGTGAACTATTGGGATTACTCCGCCCGCCGCGCCACGGAGAGCGTGTATGAGAGCATGCAACGTTTGAACGTGGACTACATCGACATCATCAACGTGCACGACGTGGAGTTCGCCGACCTCAACCAAGTAGTTGAAGAGACACTGCCGGCCTTGGTGGAACTGCGTCGCAAGGGCGTGGTAGGTCATGTGGGCATCACCGACTTGCAGCCGGAGAACCTGAAATGGGTGATAGAACACAGTGATGCCGGTACGGTGGAGAGCGTGCTTTGCTTCTGCCACTACTGCCTCAACGACGACATGCTCCTCGACTACCTCGACTTCTTCGAGCAGCACGGCATCGGCGTGATCAACGCCTCTCCGCTCTCCATGGGTCTTCTCTCCATGCGCGGAGCTCCTGACTGGCACCCTGCCCCGGTGTCACTTCGCGAAGCCTGTCGGAAAGCCGCCCTCTATTGCGACGCCCACGGCTACGCCATCGAGCGCCTTGCCATGCAATACTCCACGAGCCTCAACCCTCGCATCGCCTCCACACTTTTCAGTAGTGCCAATCCCGACAACGTGCTTCGCAACATCGAATACATTTCCGAGCCGGCAGACGCCAAGTTGGTGGAAGAAGTGCGTGCCATCATTGGCGACCAGCAGCGAGTGAGGTGGAAGAACAGCTGACCTTATCAAAAACAAGACATGAAAGCAATCAAGATACCTGCCGAAAGGCAAATGCAGGTGGTGGAAATCGACAAACCTGCCATGGGAGCCGGTGACGTGCTCCTTCGAGTGAACTATGTGGGCTTCTGCGGCTCCGACCTCAGCACCTACCTTGGAAGAAACCCCATGGTGCGCATGCCCGTCATCCCCGGCCATGAAGTGGGGGCCGTGGTGGAAGCCGTTGGTGCTGCCGTCCCGGAAGGTCTGAAGCCCGGCATGGTGGTGACCGTGAATCCCTATACCAACTGCGGCAAATGCGCCTCGTGCCGCAATGGTCGCGTCAACGCGTGCCAGCACAACGAGACACTTGGTGTGCAGCGCGACGGAGCCATGAGCCAATATGTGGCCCTTCCTTGGGAGAAGGTAATTCCCGCCGGCCAACTCACCCCCCGCACCTGCGCCTTGGTGGAACCCATGAGCGTGGGCTACCACGCCGTCTCCCGTGCCGAAGTAACCGACATCGACGTTGTATTGGTCATCGGATGCGGCATGGTGGGTATGGGTGCCGTGGTGCGTAGTGCCCAGCGCGGCGCCACCGTGGTGGCCGCCGACATCGACGATGAAAAACTCGTTCTGGCTCATCAGATGGGCGCCAACCACACCATCAACACGCTCACCGAGGACGTGCATCAGCGTCTGATGGAAATCACTTCCGGATTCGGCCCCGACGTCGTCATCGAGGCGGTGGGCAGCTCGCCCACCTACCAAATGGCAGTCAACGAGGTGGCCTTCACCGGTCGCACGGTGTGCATCGGCTACGCCAAGACAGAGGTGTCGTTCCAAACCAAGTTCTTCGTTCAGAAGGAACTCGACATCCGCGGCTCCCGCAACGCCCTTCCCTCCGACTTCCGTGCCGTCATCCACTACTTGGAGCGTGGCAACTGTCCTGTTGACAATCTCATCAGCCGCGTGGTGAAGCCAGAGGAAGCCTCAGAAGCCATGCGCCAATGGGCAGAGCAGCCTGGGAAGGTGTTCCGCATCCTGGTTGACATGCAATAAACTCTTACGACATCATCACTCGTTCATCGCCCCGCAATGCGGGCATCTTCCCTTGGCCTTGAGCTGCTTTCCACAGTTTCCGCAGAGATATTTGCCCTGTGTGTAATGGAGATACCTCCGCAAAGCGAAGAAAATGTATGTAGCCAACAGGAGGTAGCCGATGTAAAACAATGTGGTGATGGAGAAAACGACATAATTGAACGCACAGACGCCGGCCAGCCCCACCAGGTATGGCACGGCGTCGCTCATATTGAGGTGTCGGAGGGTGTCGTCGATGGCTGCCATAGCTACAATGAGCATGGCCCATACCGACATAAGGAATACGGAGAGCAATCCCTTCTGTGAGAAGGGGTTGAGCGAGGGATGGAAATAGAACTCCCTCCATTCGTCGGGTGCAAACATCTGTATGGACGAATAGAGCATGGCGGACGTGGCCACCACAAGTGCGAGCAAGGTGGGATAGAACGTGTCGATGTCGTTGAAATGCACGATGTATCCCTTCCTCCTGTTGAGTTTGATCATCGCGTATGAGAAGAACACGATGACAAAGAGGCAAAGGAAGATCAGGCGGTGCTCGTCAGAAAAGAAAGAGATGAATTGTGAGATTGGGTCGTCCGGCTCCACCTTTTGCAGCATTTCACTCTCGTGCACCCATCCAAACATCCCCATCTCATGTGCCAATTGCACCCACACGGAGTCCACGGTGTCGTTGGGCATGACGAGTATGTCAGCCACCACAAGGCGGTCGTCTTTTTTCACAGAGAACGAGTCGGTGGGCAACTCACTCACCGACTCCTCCGGCATCTGCAGCGTGAGGACGAGCGAGTCATCACTCACTACGAAATTGTAGTTGAGGGTGTAGTGGTGTGTCCTTGCGAAGGTGATGGAGTCAAGTTGCTGGTCGGTGAGGCTTTCGACATATCTCACAGCCGCTGGTTTGTGGTAGCAACCAGCGAGGAGCAACACGGCCATTGCTGCGACAAGGAGTGTGAAGGCTTTATTTCTCTGCATAGACATTCATTTGGCATTGTTGGCAGTCGAATTGTAACAGGAAGCGTCTGCCGTCGGGCAACTGCAAGCTAAGCGGCTCCCGCCAAGGCGTCCGTTGATGTGTCTTTCTTGTGCAACATCCCAAGAGCCGACGGATGCAATGTCGGCATTGCATAAGCAGAGGCCGTGAACCTCCGCCACTCAGTTCAAAGGCCATTCCGACCTCTTTGACCCCTCGCTCTGCGTAGCATGCTCTCACAGAGTTGTTGGAGACATTGAACAAATAGGGATATGCCTCATATTCACGCGGATAAGGTATTGTTCCGGGAAGTATTTCCACTTCTTCATCCTCTTCCCCTTCCAAGACAAGGTTGTCGAGGGCTTCCAAGGCTTTCCTTCTCAAAGCAACCAGTTGGCTTGACGGCACGAAGCATCGAGCCGCTTCTTCATCCACCGTCACTTGCTCCGCCTCATAGATGGTGCCTCCCAACCGTTCAAGTTGGCGGCGCATGTTCTGCTCCTGAGACATCCTTGCCTCCTGGTGCTCCACGGTCGTCTCCACGACTACGCCAAGGCTGGTTTGTGGTACCTGCAGCGACAGTCTCATGCTGGAGGGTGTGGCTTCGAGTTTGACGTGCAGCGGTATTCGCCTTGTGCCGCTGTTTTTGGCGAGTTGTCTCTCCATGGCGGCATCGGCGTTGCGGTAGAGGATGGTGCCGGGCCTCAGTTGCCGTGGCATCTGCTGTGGGAAGATGCGGTTTCCCTCCACCCTGTTCACTCTGAATCCCGTCAACTGCCGGTGTTGGTCGAAAAAGCATAGTCCGTCTCCATTGGCGAAAGCCGCCGTTCCTGCCACGTTGAAACTATCGCGCCTCAGTTCCTTCACCCTTCCCACCATCTCGCCCATGGCCTTCGGCGTGTCGGGTGATGCGATACCCTTGGCGTCTCCGTCGATGAAATAGGTGGTGTATCCTCGGTTGAATGTCTTTTCCAAGTTGGGAGTGAATGTGAGTTTCACTCTTCCGAGCGCACTCCTCCTGTACTTCCCTCCGGATTTCTTCACCACCTTGTCAAGTTGTTGGCTGTATGCCGCCACGACGTTTTTCACGAATGACGGTCCTTTGAGCCTCCCCTCGATTTTGAAGGAGGTGATGCCAGCTTCGGCCATTTTCTGAAGGTAATCGATGCGGCATAAGTCACGCAGCGAAAGCCAGTGACGGGGTTTGTCCACTGTTTTCCCGTCGGCGTCCACCAAGTCGAATTTCAACCTGCAGAACTGGGCGCACTCCCCTCGATTGGCACTTCTTTGGAAACAATGCTGGGAAGCGTAGCACACCCCGGAGAAGCTCACACAGAGGGCGCCGTGCACAAAAGCCTCCAACTCCACACCCGGCACCGCCCGGTGTATGTCTGTCATCTGTTGGAGCGACAGTTCCCTTGCCAGCACCACCCTTTTGAAACCCATTCGCCTCAAGGCGTCCACCTTTTCCGGTGTGCGGTTGTCGGTCTGTGTGCTGGCATGTGCCTGCAAGGTTCGCCCTCGATGTTTTCCCACCCTTTGCACCATCTGCAGCACAGCCATGTCCTGCACGAGGATGGCGTCCACACCCGCCTCTGCCAGTTGTTCCACCGTTCGCTCCACCTCCGTCAGCTCGTCATCATACACGATGGTGTTGACGGTGGCATAGACCTTCGCCCTGAAGCGGTGTGCATATTGGCAAAGCCGTCCGATGTCGTCGATGCTCACTCCGGCCGCCGCCCTGGCGCCAAAACGCGGGGCTCCCACATATACGGCATCGGCTCCATGGTCGATGGCAGCCAATCCGCATTCCAAGTCTCTTGCCGGTGCGAGAAGCTCGAGGGTTGTCATCTGATGTCTTCGATGTTGTAGGGTGTCTGCTGATAGACGTAGTAGTTGATCCAGTTGGCGTAGAGCAGGTTGGCATGGGCCCTCCACTTGACAACCGGTGGGTTGTCGGGGTTGTCGTCGGGGTAGTAGTTGCATGGCACATCCACGTCGTCGCGAATGTCCTTGTCACGCCGGTATTCGTTGTCGAGGGTGTTGGGCGCATATTCCAGATGCCCTGTGATGAAGAATTCCCTTCCCTCCCTTGCCATAACGATGCTCACTCCGCTTTGAGGCGACTCGGCGATGACTTGCAACCTTGGGTCTTTGTCGAAATCCTCTCGGCGGTTCTCGGCGTGGCGGCTGTGTGGCATGTAGAACACATCGTCGAAGCCTCGGAAAATGGGCAGACGCGTGCTGATCGGGTGCTGCGGGAAGACACCAAAAAGTTTCCTTTCAAGAGGGTATTTGGGTATGCCGTAATGGTAGAACAAGCCAGCCTGTGCCGCCCAGCAGATGTAAAGCGTGCTGGTGACATTGGTCTTGGCCCATTCAAAGATTTCCCTCATCTCATCCCAGTAGTTCACAGCCTCAAAATCCATGTGCTCGACGGGTGCGCCGGTAATGATCATACCATCGAATTTCTGTTTGGCCAGAATGCTGAAGTCCTTGTAGAACATCATCATGTGCTCGATGGGCGTGTTTCTTGGCGTGTGGCTTTTGAGTTTCATGAAGCTCACCTCGAGCTGAAGAGGTGTGTTGGACAGGAGCCTGATGAGGTCTGTCTCCGTGGTGACTTTGAGCGGCATAAGGTTGAGGATGACGATTCTCAGCGGTCTGATGTCTTGCGTATGGGCACGGGTGTTGTCCATCACGAAGATGTTCTCCTGCTTGAGGATGTCGATAGCCGGCAGCCGGTCGGGTATTCTTAATGGCATGTTTCTTTCAAGTGAAAGTTGTGGTAGTGGGTTTCAGTTGGTTCACCACAGGCTGAGGCGTTGCTCCTTAGGCACGAACATCTTGTCTCCTTCCTGCACACCGTATGCGTCATACCACATATCAATGTGGGGCAAAGCTCCGTTGACGCGGTATTTTCCAAGTGAGTGTGGGTCGCTCTTTGTACGGTTGCGTATCTCCGCCTCGGTGATGTTGTTGGCCCATACTCCAGCGTAAGCGAGGAAGAAGCGTTGCTCGGGAGTGAAGCCGTCGATGGTTCCAAGCGCTTGCTCTTTCAGGGCGTTCTGCAAAGCGTAGAAGGCCACCTGGAGACCTCCATGGTCGGCCAGGTTCTCCCCCAAGGTGAGTTTTCCGTTGGCGTTGAGGTCGGGCAGCACCTTGATATTGGAGAAGAAATCCGCATATTTGTCTGCCCTTTCGGCAAAGTTCTTTCCGTCGGCCTCCGTCCACCAGTCGGTCATATTTCCGTCCTTGTCGTAGTGTCGCCCTTGGTCGTCGAAGCCATGCGTCATCTCGTGTCCTATCACCACGCCAATGGCCCCGTAGTTGAAAGCGTCGTCGGCTGTCATGTCGAAGAAAGGCACCTGCAGGATGCCCGCCGGGAAGCAAATTTCATTGGTGGTTGGGTTGTAATATGCGTTGACGGTCTGTGGTGTCATGTGCCACTCGTCGCGGTCCACGGGCTTCCCAGCCTTGTTGTCGATGCTCCACTTGCTCCAGAACTTCTGACATTCAAGTACGTTTTCACAGAACGACTTCTCTGGGTCGATAGTCAGTTGGCTGATGTCCTTCCACTTGTCGGGATAGCCCACCTTCACATAGAAGGTGCTGAGTTTGTCGAGGGCGTTTTTCTTGGTGATGGTGTCCATCCAGTCCTGTGCCTTTATTCGTTGAGCCAATGCCACTTGCAGGTTGGCCACGAGTTTCTCCATACGTTGCTTGGCGGCTGCGGGGAAATATTTATCGACATAGATTTTTCCCAAAGCCTCTCCCATTACGCCTTGCACCAAGTTGGTGGCTCTTTTCCACCTTGGATGGTTCTCCTTGCGTCCCGACATGGTTTTTCCGAAGAAGTTGAAATGTTCCTCCTCCACCTCGTCGCTGAGGTAGTTGGCACAAGAGTTGATGACATCCCATTCCATGTATGCCCGCAGTTGGTCGGGAGTGAGCGATTCAAACACCTCGTTGGCGCCTTTGAGGAAATCGGGCTGCCCCACGACGAGTTCCTGCACATATTCACTCTTCACACCCTCGGCATCAAGCATGTCGGCGAGGAAGAGGTTGGGGTATTGGTTTTCAAAGTCGGTGAGCGTGGTCTTGTTGTAATTGGCCTCCACGTCACGCAGTTCTGTACGCGACTTGGACACCTTGGCAAGTCTTGTCTCGATGTCCATCACGGCATTCATCTTTAGCAGAGCCACTTTCTGTTTGAAGCCGAACAGTTTGAACATGTTGACGATGTGTTTCTTGTATGCCTCCCTGATGGAAGTAGTGGCGGTGTCGGTGTCGAGGTAGTAGTCTTTCATACCAAGCGTGAGTCCGCCTTGGTTGACGTTGAGAATGTTTTGTTTGGCGTTTTTCTCGTCAGCTCCGAACCACGCGCTGTAAGGCATACCGTAACTGAATGTGGCATATTTCTGCTGTAGTTGCTGTAGTGCGAATTTAGTCCTGCAAGCCTCTATTTCCTTGATGAGTGGCATGATGGGCTTCACCCCTTCGCGGTTGCGTCGTGTGGAGTCCATGGCGAGTTTGTAGAAGTCGCCGAGTTTTTGCTCCACGCTGCCCTTGGCATATTGGCCGCGCAGTAGTTCGTTGAGAATGCTGTTGATGCGCTCGTTGTTTTCCTGCTGCAATTGGTCGAAACTTCCAAAGCGCGAGTAGGCGGCGGGCAGAGGGTTGTTTTTCACCCACCCTCCGCATGCAAACTGGTAGAAGTCATCGCCCGGCCTTGCTGTGCGGTCGAGGTTGTCAAGTGGTATTCCCGACTTGAGGTTGTCTTGTCCTTGTGTGCCTAAGGCTGTAGTCATTGCCATGATGGTGATGATGGTTTTATTTTCATGATGGTTGGTGTTTAGGTTGTCATTTTGATTTTTCGGTTTTGAAGCCTCACTCCTTTTGTAGTTCCTCGAGAATCTCGGCGAGTTTCTCCCACTGTGCCACTTCCTCGTCGAGTGCTTTCTTGATGTCAGTGTATTCAGTCACAAGCACCATGTCGGCGGCTCCCTCGGGCGTGCACAGCAAGGTGTCGAGTTCGCTGATGCGCTGCTCCATCTTCTCTATCCTCGCCTCGCAGGCCTTGACATCCTTTTCCGCCTTCCTGATGCGTTTCTGCTGCTCGCGCCGGTCGGCGTAGTTGAGTTTGTTGGCGGAGGGTGCGGCGGGCGTGGCGGTAGGCGTGGTGGCGGGGGCGGCTTGTGGCGATAAAGTGCCAAGCTGGTCGAGCGACTCGAGCTTTCGCGAACGAAGGAAGTCATAGATGCCTCCGAGGTGCTCCCTCACCTTTCCTCCTCCAAACTCATAGACCTTGTCCACGAGGCCGTCGAGGAACTCTCTGTCGTGGGAGACGATGATGGCCGTGCCGTCGAAAGCCTTGATGGCCTCCTTGAGAACGTCCTTGGAAGGCATGTCAAGGTGGTTGGTAGGCTCGTCGAGGATGAGGAGGTTGACGGGTTCGAGCAACAGTCTGATGATGGCCAGTCGGCTTCGCTCTCCTCCGCTGAGCACCTTCACCTTCTTCTCGGAGTTCTCCCCTCCGAACATGAATGCTCCGAGGATGTCGTTGATGCGCAGTCGGATGTCTCCCTTGGCCACGTAGTCGATGGTGTCATACACGGTGAGTTCGCCGTTGAGCAGTTGCGCCTGGTTTTGTGCAAAATAGCCTATTTGGACGTTGTGGCCGATTTTCAGCATTCCGTCAAAGGGTATTTCTCCCATGATGCACTTCACGAGGGTGGTCTTTCCCTCTCCGTTCTTTCCCACAAAGGCCACCTTCTCCCCTCTCTTGATGGTGAGTGTGACGTTTTCGAAGACGGTGTGCGAGCCGTAGTCCTTGCGCACCTCGTCGCAGATGATAGGGAAGTCCCCGCTGCGGAGGCATGGAGGAAACTTGAGGTGCATGGCCGACGTATCGACCTCGTCCACTTCTATAGGCACGATTTTGGCGAGTTGCTTGATGCGGCTCTGCACTTGCACGGCCTTGGTGGGCTTGTATCTGAAACGCTCGATGAACTCCTTGATGTCGGCTATTTCCTTCTGTTGGTTTTCGTACGCCCTGAGTTGCTGCTCCCTCCTCTCCTGTCGCAGCACCACATATTGGTTGTAAGGCACCTTGTAGTCCACCACCTGCCCGCAGGTGATTTCGAGCGTCCGGTTGGTGACATTGTTGATGAAAGCCCTGTCGTGGCTGACAAGCACGACGGCTCCCGGCGAGGTGGCAAGGAACTGTTCAAGCCACTGTATGCTCTCGATGTCGAGGTGATTGGTGGGCTCGTCGAGCAGCAGGACATCGGGCCGCTGCAGCAGGATTTTCGCCAGTTCGATGCGCATACGCCATCCTCCGCTGAACTCCGCCGTCGGCCTTTCCAAGTCGGTGCGAAGGAAGCCAAGTCCCGTGAGCGTCCGCTCCACCTCTGCCTCGTAATTGCCGGCACCCATCATCAGGTATCGGTCGTGCTCCTGTGTGAAGCGGGCCACCAGGGCGTTGTATTCGGGACTCTCGTAGTCCGTGCGCTCTCCCAACTCGCGCTCCATGCGGTCGATACGTGCCTTCAACTCCATATTGTGGGCGAAAGCCTTGCGAGCCTCCTCCCTCACAGTGGTGTCGTCTTGCAACACCATCACCTGTGGCAGGTAGCCAATGGTGGTGTCATGCGGCACGGCGACACGCCCCGACGTGGGTTTTTGCATGCCGCAGAGTATCTTGAGCAAGGTGGTCTTTCCGGCGCCGTTTTTCCCCACGAGCGCGATGCGGTCGCGCTCGTTGATGACAAAACTGACGTCGTGAAAGAGAGGTTTCACCCCGAACTCCACCTTGAGGTCTTCTACTGAAATCATCTGTTATCTTGAACTTTTCACCCCTTCTTCCGGGGCGTGACCTTTCACTTGGTTGTCGAACAAAATGCAAAAATAAGGAAAAACGGCCAAATAGCAAAATTTATGTGCAAAAATCGTTCGCCAACCGACAACCATCGGTATATTGTTGACGAGACTCATACAATCAGTCTGGGATGGCGATTATAACATTACTCAAATCAATTTCCCTTTTTCTGTCCGCTTTTTTCCATTCAGTTATTCCCTGATTTTTGATGCTCAGTTCTTCTGCTTTAGCGCAAGGCACAAAATTCCTAAATCCCATCATTCCATTCTCTATCATCTTATCTCGAACTAATGCTGAGACGAAGATTTTTCTATCTGCCGAAAATCCATCTCCAAAGAATTCCTTGCTTTTATAAATGTATGGTAGTGGATGCTCCTGCAGTGGATAATAACCATAAGTCTTAGCTTCATATTTTGTTTCTCCACACTTGGGGCATGTCTGGGATTTGTAGAAAGACAAGTCCAACGGTTCGTCTATCACAGGGATGACCAATTGTACATAGGTATCTATTATGGAGTCGTCCTTGTATTTTCGCAAAGGACGGCATCCTATGCCCAATGGTTTGAATACCTTTTTGTAGAGGTCTGTTCGCACGAAGAACTCATCAAAAATCCATCCCAATCCCCAAATAGGATATTTGGGAACTTTCCTCACTCTGAAATCATCTTTTTGCTCTAAACCTACTCCACATTCGTTGCACATATCTTTTGTATCGTAGGTTTTATACAAATAACTGCCATCGTTATCTGGCATTGGGTAACCAAACATATTCCAAAATTCAATTATGCAGAAACCAGATGAAAGTATCTCATTTTTTGTAAATGTTACGCCTAAAGAATCAGAAATATTCCATTCCTCTAAAAACGGTATCATTAATTTATATAGATTTAAATCATAAATATTTAAAATATTTATCCCCATCTTTACATTTATATTATGCTGACGTAGAATTTCAACCTGTCTTTCATCCCAGTTACTTGTAATTTGTCTATAAAATTTCATTATCTTAAACCTTGGATTTCATCCTACCATTTCTCGCCATGACAATCCTCATGCAAGCATGGTATTGTTCATTTGGCTTAACGAAATGGTTCAAAATACTTATGCGACTTACACAACAGGAGCCAGCCATGAGGCCGAAATACTTATTTGGGCTTATAAATAAAACATTCGATATAGTTCGGTGGTATCAGCATACAGGAACAGGACTGATGTCAACTTTGGAGGCTTCACGCAGAACGGCCTTGTGATGTTCGTCTTGGCGGTATGGTGTATAACGCGCAGCTTCCGTTTCGGAGGCGTCATAAACATACTTGGTCACGCTGCTGTTGGTGAAGTATGTCTGCCAGGGGATGCCGTTGGCATCGTAGGTGAAAGTCTGACGTTTGATATATCGTTTCATTTTAATATTCTTGAAGGACAGAACCAACCGAAGCTCTTATGGGAATTGGACTTATTTCTTTCAACTTTTCGATTAATTCTTCAACCGCCTTTTCCTTGTAATCTCCCAATTCGACATAGTAATACTTGTCTTTTATAAAAAGGACAGTACCCATACCGTCATCACTAACACCCCCTTCGATAAAACTGTTCATCGATTCTTTTTTTCTTGCTTCAGCAGCCAGTTCTTCCAGTTGACTATATGACAGCGAATCTATCACGATGCTATCCTCCGCTTTTATTCTCTCCCATTCCATCCCCTCTTTAGGGAAACTTCCATGTGTGATAATGTGATGACAATCCCATGTCATGTCACCGAAAGTTACTTTCATAGTGCTGTCTTCCTTGACCTCTACCTCAAAGCAATTATCATTGTCACTTGTTTGAAAATACAGGTATCTGCAAAGAAAGCCGTCGTCTAACTTGTTCGCACATCCACAAAGGATGAATACGAATACATAAATAATTATATTCCTCATCAGTATGCAACTCTTTTATTTAGTCCATGTTCTTTACGCAACTTGTTCTCGGTATATTTATTGTTGCCTTTAATACCTATAGTCTCTAATTCACTTGTTGATACACTTGTTTCGTACATTTTACCATCTACATCCTTATAAATATAAGTGGATTTTTGATTTTCATTTGGTATAACACCATTCATTCCAGAATATGCATGAATCAACTCATGTCCGACTGTAATTTCCATAGGCACAATTTCAATTATTGTATTCCCTGTATTTGAATCCTGAACCCTGAGGCCGACAGAAAGCGATGGGTTTAAGTTTATATAACCATCTGTACCTTTACCATTAGACTTATCTAAAGGAAAATATGAATGATAACGATTTATGTCATTTTTCGCACCTATTCTGATTTCAGTTGTCCGATCGTGTCCAATTACCTCCCTCAATAAAGATGTTCCAACATCCAGTTTTTTATCTCTATTATCCCACCTTTCCCCTCCTATTGTTACTACACCCGTATTCCTGTTTAAAAACAGATTGTCGTTTGTCAATCTCTGCAAAAAATTTAACATTGTCATACGTTCCTCTTGACTTCCTTTCAATACTATCTTTCTCCCATCCAGGTCAACATATCTCACAGGATTATTCCCACAATACGCATACGGGCTCACATTGTAGTATTTCTCGCACAGCGGGTCCATGGTGGTCCACCGCCCAAGGACGGCGTCGTAGTGCCTTGCGCCGTAGTCGTACCAGTCGATGCCGTGCATACGGTCGAGTTCCTTGCCGTTGTACTTGTGCCGCTGCGCGTCCTGGCCTGTGGAGAGGTCGGCCATGATGCCGCCGTAGGGGTAGTATTGCGTCTCCTGCTCCACCGCCCCCGTCTCGGAGAACACCACGCGGCTGCTGCCAAGGTGGTCACGCAGGTGGAAATGGTAGTGCGGTGTGCCGTTGGTGAAGGTGACGTAGCCGCCATCGACGAGCAGCCGCAACAGCTCGCCATTTTCGAACAGCAGGTTGCCACAGTAGTCGGTGGTGGTGACGATGGGCTGCAGGAGGATGACCGACGGCACGCCCGCGGACTGCAGCATGCCGGTGGAGTGCGTCACGCGCAGTTTCGTTCCGTCGGCCCCGTGGACCCACGCCGTGCTCCTGCGATATGGGAAGGCCGCCTGTAGGGGGAGGTTGAGCCTGTTGTAGGTGAGGGAAACGCCCTTGTTCAAGTCCGCCGTCATGTTGCCGTTGGCGTCGTATAGGTATTCCACGGAGGCCGACAAGCCGTCGGTGAACGAGAAGTCGCCTGCCGCCCCGTAGTTGCTCGTCAGGTTGTCGGCCTTGACGAGATGGTTGCCGTCATACTCCAGCTGCAGGTCGTCCATGTATCCGTATGAGTTGTCGCCGAGCCTCCCCTGGCGCATGATTTCCGTCATGTTGCCCATTGTGTCGTAGGTGTAGAACACGGAGTGGTCCTGGCTGCTGCTACCGGTCCAGCCGGCCTCCGTCAGCCTCCCGAGGCCGTCGTAGTCGAACTGGTATCCAGCCCCCTGCCCCATCGACGACGTGTGCCACGACATGGCCGACACGCTGCCGTCATAGCGCGGCGTGAGTGGCAGCGTGGCTCCCGTGGAGGTATCATGCGGCACGGCGACATGCCCCGACGTGGGTTTTTGCATGCCGCAGAGTATCTTGAGCAAGGTGGTCTTTCCCGCGCCATTTTTCCCCACGAGCGCAATGCGGTCGCGCTCATTGATGACGAAACTGACGTCGTGGAAGAGAGGCTTCACCCCGAACTCCACCTTGAGGGCTTCTACTGAAATCATCTGTTATCTTGAACTTTTCACCCCTTCTTCCGGGGCGTGACCTTTTACTTGGTTGTCGAACAAAATGCAAAAATAAGGAAAATCGGACAAATAGCAAAATTTATGGCCAAAAATCGTTCGGCAGCCATCGGTTCTTTCATCCAACCCCAAATGTAGTGCAGTTGTTCCTTGAAATCATCTTGACAATTATATGTTTTTTGTGTAATTTATGTCTATAAACAAGATAGATTGTTTATCCCCTATTTTTTAGAATATTGCTATTAATACTATTCGGATAGTCTGTTCCTTAAATTGCAAAGAATTTAATATCGACTATAACATCCGTGGTATGGGCTGTCCGTAATTCCAAATAAACCGATGATTGTCTGTTCATAATTTCTCATCTCCCTCCCTTAAACAAAAATCGGTTTATTTAACAATAATAAGTCGCGTTTCTGAAATCTCGAATATCAGTCTCCCTCCCTTAAAAAATAAAACTAGCGACTTATTATACAAAAAACACCGCAAGCCTTAAAGCTTGCGGTGTTTTTTGTTAAAAGGGTTAAAACGGCGGAGTTGTGTATTGATACACCGAATCTACCGTGGCAATATAAAAATCTTTACCCAAATAGTGGGCGGTACATTCGTGTGTAAACACTTTTGCCGGTTCACCGGTGGACATGGTGGCATCTTCAACTTTAAAATTGTAATCATAGGTCATCTGTTCATCCAAGAAATCAATGAGCTGATTATCAATATACAAGAAACGGTCGTAGAAGTGAATTCCAGCCTGATAGCTTCTGATAGCTTCATCATCATAAAGTAAATCAGAAGCTTCTCTATATTGTAAGCCTTTTATATACCAACCTGGCAAGGGATTTTCCGGGTTAAAGCGACCTTCACTACCGGAATATATCTTCCAGTTACCGGGAGTCCCGGTTAGGTAACCATCTTTATAGACAATATGGCTTAGTTTGCTCAAATCCGGCACGGCAGTTTTAACATAATCTATCATATAAGAGCGATACCCAGTAGTATCAGCATCTGTAACAATCTCTCCGACATAGTAAATTGTAGCACCGTTTATAGTGTATTTATTAACATTCGGAAACGCTTTACTTATGCCTGGAGCACGCTCAATACTGCAACGTTGACTACGCGCTTCCTCTGTTACGACTTCTCCGCTGGCATTTCTGCTATCGCGATAAACGATGTAGTCACACCTGATCGGAAGATTGTCGTGCGGCTCAAACCACTCATATGCCTTACGATAGGTTACCGAAGCATTGGAATTCTGCACCACACCAACAAAGTGCACCTCGAAGTAAATGCTTTGTGTTGAGGGCTGTGTATCTCCCCCCTCTAAATCAACACGAAACATAGCCGTCACATCATAAACCTTGGACGCAGTTTGCCCGTCAGAACCTTGCGAAGCCACACGCTTGACACGCATGGGAGACATCAATACCGGTGTGATGCCGGTCAGGTCTTCTTTTGCATCAGCTGAACAGCAATCTGCAGAGTTTGTCTTGACATAGGCCATGTCAATTGTCTCATTCTGTGAGTTCACATAATGATATACTTCATAGGCCATATCAACGGTTATGTTATAACGCCACTCGTTACCAATCCCAAACTTTTGCAAGTTCTTCATAGTGGTGAAATTAATTGTTTTATCATCCGAGATCATTTCTAGATCTTGTATATTTGTATTGATGTTTAACTTCTCTTTGATTTTTAGCAAACTTTCAAAGTCATCCACATGCACGGTGTCTTGGGGAGCATAAAAATTGATAGTAGTTTTAGGCTCGCAAGTGAACACAGTCCCATCTGGGTCAGTGTAGCTGCATTCTTTGCTGAGGGTGATGACGGCTGTGTCGCCCATATTCACCACGACAGGTTCGGAATAGTTGCCTGTTCCGTTCCCATTGACCAATGCACCAGGCTGTTGTGACGGTTGTGAATTGTCTGCCAACAAACCTTCATCGGAATTGCATCCCACGACCGCCAATGTGATGGCAACGACAGACACAGTGTAGAAAAGGTATCTTTGTTTCATCATAAAAATATTTGTTGTTAATTGAGTATAGACAGAAATCATGGCACAAAGATAATGCAAAGCGAATGAAAATCAAAACAAATCATCAGATTTATGATGTTTTCCGAGTGTTTTCCGAGCCGCAGCCTATCTTCGGGCGCAAGCTTAAAGACAGTAATAAGACACCGTGAACTGATTGTTCACGGTGTCGGATGTTTTTATACACTTAAAATCTATAGTTGTTCACGGCATCCCAATCACCATCGGCTGTGATATAAAACGTGTCATCTTGCATGTCATGGGGGGGGGTACAAATCATAGATTGGGGAGTCATATTGATATGAGAAAACACATTATTTGCACACGTGTGATGAGAAAGACGATACTGACAATGATGATGGCCGCCGGAGCCTTGTGTTCCTCGGGTCAGGTGGGCGACATCTCCGCCCACCGCCCATTGCTTAGTTTCCGATAATCTTGTCAACGAGCAAAGTCACATCATTAACACCTATGCTTCCATTTCCATCCATGTCTCCATATTCAAAGACATTGGGGGAATGATTATTGCCAAGAATGAAGTCCACCATCAGCGTGACATCGGTTATACTTATTACGCCATCCTGATTCACGTCTCCTAATAATTTGTATGTTACTCCGCCAAGCCCCTCGGCGATGCCAGCATATACGTGCTTGCGATAGTAGTCGAGGGTCCAGATGCCAACAGGCGAGTTGGCTCGCCAACCGCTGTTTTCGGGGGAGTCCGTGGGACACCAGAAGCAGATGCCCCACTGCTGTGCTGGTGGCACTATGCGCAGGTATTCCTCCACGATCCACTGATACAGGTCGGCCATCCTGTGGTGCATGGCTTCGGTCATGTTGGACGTGGGTACATCGTTGCCGTTGGCATCCACCATACCCATGTCAAATTCGCTCACGCGCACCAATTTTCCAGTCTGTGCCATCAGGCTAAACATGTTGCTGATGGCGTTTTTCTTGCTCGTTTGCGTGTAGTCGTTCATATAGCATGAGACGTGCATTTGGGTGCCTATGCCGTCGATGTACGTCGTGCCGTCGGCCTCCCACTTCTTGATCCAGTTGATGAGCGACTTCAGTTTCTTGTTGCCATCCCAGTCGCTCTCCAAGTTGTAGTCGTTGATGAAGAGTTTCACGTCCTCCGGCCCATACTTCCGAGCCAGTCTGACGGCCTGACGCACATATTCCAGGTCGCCCATATAGTCCTGCCAATAGAACGCGCTGCCGCCAACATCCCATGTGCCGTTGGGATTATACCCCTCGGAGTGCTGCAGGGTGTAGTTGCCGCTGCCATCGTTTCCGCCGCCGGAGATGGCTTCGTTCACCACGTCCCAAGCCTTTACCTTGCCATTGCAAGCCTCCATCATCCCTTTGATCCACTTGTCCATGGCCCATACCAAGGTGTCATGTTTTTCCTCGGCTGTGAGTTTTCTCGCCTGCGGCAGCATGATGTAGAAGTCGCCCTGTGCTATCGGTGGGTCAACAACGCTTCCACTATTTTTTTTCATCTTGAACGAGCTGAGGTCAGTGCCGTCCAACGTTCCGTTCTTTATCTGTTCGATGCCGTTCACCTTGAAGCTGACATTGTCGAAATAGTAGATGTTGGCGTCGGCCAATTCGCTTAGGTTGAAAGCAATCGAACTACCTGCGGCAGCCAGCGTCCCACTTACAGTCACGGTCTTCCACTGCGTGCTGAACTGTATGTCGCCCAATGCACGATAGTCAACGTAAGAGCCTGGTGACTGATGTATCTGCGTGGTGGCCTTGGCTTCCTTGTCTGCCCTTATGTCAGCCGAAAACTCAAAGTTGGCACCCGTGGTAAAGTTGGATGGACAAACAATCCAGAACTGGTTGTCCCACACTTCCGATGTCTTTGCTGTGGCCTCCACCTTCAGGTATCTCCCGGGATGGTCGTACACTTTCATGGCTCCGACTTGCTCTTCCACCTTAATTGACTTGATATAGAGGTCGCCTACGTAGTCTCCGCATTGCAGCAACAGGAACGAGCCACCGGTGGAGTTTCTATAGGTAAGCACCAGGTCTTTCCAATCGGTCTGGAAAGTTGTGTTGACGTTTACGCCGGAGTCCCAGTCGCCCAACTTGGTGTATAGTGTGCCGGTTTTGCTGCCACGGGCTGTTATCGTCACCACGTAGGTCTTTCCTTTCACAAGGGTGATGCCGTCCAGGGCAACGAACTGCACTTCCCAAAAATTGTTCGTCTTGGTGGTATGAAGGTGTAGGCCGTCGGTAGCAGAGAAGTCTATCGTGAAGCCATACTTGGACTTGTCGGCTGTCCACCCCACACTCTGCTGGGTGCGGAAGTCTTTCTCTTTCACGGCCACATTTACCATGGTGTCGGGATTCTCAAATGGTGTTGCCGGCTTATCTTGGAGCAGGCTGTAGAGCCAGCCGGTGGGCTGTTGGGAGTGCCATGCCAATGTGTGCCCATATACATTCAGTCCGGCTTGTGTTGCCGCGTTCACATAGTTTCTCACCGTATTGAAATTCATGCTGCCGTCACTTCCCACGCAACTGGCCATTTTCATGGCGTTGCCTGCAACAGTCTCTGTGAAGTTGTCGTTGGTCAAATCCCTCACGGTGGTATTGTACAAATAGTCGTTCACCGTGGTGCCGATGCCTATTTTGAAGTTGGGGTATTTACTCAGGTTCACATACTCTTTCAGAGGGGCGTAGTCTTTCAGATACCCATAATTGGTCCCATCGGCAGGATTGCCCATCTCATAATTTTTCTGTGCACCGACATTGATTACAGTCAGCAGCATCAAAGCTACAACAAATGTTTTCTTGTTCATATTCATTTTTTGATGTCTTGGTTTTCTTTACATGCTTTTTCTCTTCATATCTGTTTTTCATTCCACTTCTTTTCGGCGGGTCTTCTTGTCTATCGGAAAACGTGTATGAAAAAGGAAGGACTAACGCGGTTGGCATGCAAAGATATTAAAAATTATTCGATTAACGTGACTGAAGATGTGTTTAAAAATGCTTGATATCATCCAATGTTACTTTCTGAAATGTATTTGTAATATAGCAACTATATGTATAAACATATATGATGCGATATGGATTAGTCGTAAGGGCTATCCATACCTTGGCGTCTTGCCTATCATGGGAGGGTACAAATCATGGTTTTGGGAGTCATAATGATATGAGAAAACACATTATTAGGACACACATGATGAGAAAGACGATACTGACAATGCTGATGGCCGCCGGAGTGTTGTGCTCCCCGGCCCAGGTGGGCGACATCTCCACCCACCGCCAATACCTCAGCGGCAAGGGATGCGACGACATGGTGGAATGGGACTTTTTCTGCACCGACGGTCGCAACTCCGGCCAGTGGACGAAAATCGGCGTACCCTCCTGCTGGGAGTTGCAAGGTTTCGGCACCTACCAATATGGCATGCGTTTTTACGGCAAGGCCGCCCCGGAGGGCATCGCCAACGAGAAGGGGCTTTACAAATATGAGTTCACCCTGCCCGCCGAGTGGGCCGGACGCCAGACCTTCCTCGTCTTCGAGGCCGCCATGACCGATGCCAAGGTGACCATCAACGGCAGGAAGGGCGGTTCGCACCAAGGCGGCTTCTACCGCTTCATACTCGACGTCTCCGACCGCATTTTCTATGGCAAGAAGTCCAACCGCTTGGAAGTGGAGGTGAGCAAGGAGAGCGAGAACACGCAAGTGAACATGGCCGAACGCCGCGCCGATTACTGGAATTTCGGAGGTATCATCCGGCCCGTCTTCGTGGTGAGCAAACCCACACTCAACATCAGCCGCGTAGCCATCGACGCAGGAATGGACGGTCGCTTCCAAGCCGACGTCTTCCTCAACCGCTCCATCCCCGGAGCCACCGTGGAGGTAGAGGTGCTCGACGCACGAGGCAAGGTTGCCGGCAAGGGGAACACCGCAGGAGGCTCCGACCATCTGAAGGCCGACTTTCACGTACAAAATCCGCTTCTGTGGTCGGCAGAGACGCCGCATCTCTATACCGCTGTGTTCACCCTCTGCAGCGCCGATGGAAAGCCGCTGCACATGGAGCGTGAAAAGTTCGGTTTCCGCACCATCGAATACCGTGCGAGCGACGGCGTGTATATCAATGGTCACAAAGTGATTTTCAAGGGTGTCAACCGTCATTCCTTCCGGCCGGAGAGCGGCCGAACGCTGTCGAAGGAGAAGAACATAGAAGACGTGCTGCTCATCAAGAGCATGAACATGAATGCCGTCCGTCTCTCCCACTACCCCGCCGATCCGGAGTTCCTCGACACCTGCGACTCCCTCGGGTTATATGTGGAGAATGAGTTGAGCGGCTGGCACTGGGCGCATGAGACGGTGGTAGGACGTCAGTTGGTGGAGGAGATGGTGACACGCGATGTCAACCATCCTTCTGTCATCTTCTGGAGCAACGGCAACGAAGGCGGGTTCAACTATGAGTTGGAACCAACTTTTGCTCAGTTCGACCCTCAAAAGCGCGTGGTGCTATACCCCTGGGCCAACCGCAACGGCTTTGAAACCAAGCATTACCGCTCGTATGGGGAGACGGCTGAATACATGCGGCAGAAGGAAATATTCATGCCTACGGAATTTCTGCACGGACTCTACGACGGCGGACACGGCGCCGGACTGGCCGACTATTGGCGCCTGATGATGAGCAATCCCCGCTGCGCCGGCGGCTTCCTATGGGACCTGGCCGACGAGGGCGTGGTGCGCATCGACCAAGGAGGGATGGTGGACTGCGTGGGCAATTTCGGTGCCGACGGCATCGTGGGACCTCACTTGGAGAAAGAAGGTTCCTACTACACTATCAAACAGGTGTGGAGCCCTGTCCAACTCACCTTGGCCGACGGACGGCTGAAGGTGGAGAACCACTACGACTTCACCACCCTGAAAGCCTGCCGAGTGGACTACCGCTGGCTGACCATGCCTGCCCCCTTCGACAAAGGCGGTGAACGCGAATTGAGCAAGGGCGCCCTATCTCCACCCGACCTCGCACCGGGCGAAACGGGGAATATGGAGATTCCTAAGAAACCCTCCGAAGCCGAAGTCTTGGAAGTGAAAGCCACCGACCCCCATGGCATGGAAATCTTCACCTGGCGCTTCCGCCTCGACGGGAAGACGTCCTCCTCTCCCATGAAGGCCGCGACGGTCACAGCCACCGAGCAAGGCACCCTTTACGAGGTGACCGCCTCCGGCCACACATACGTTTTCTCCAAAGAAAACGGACGGTTGCAGGGTGTAAAAGTCTCCGGCAAGCACCTCTCCTTGACCAATGGCCCACGATTTGTTGCCGCCCGCCGCAGCGACCGCTCCTTCGACCAATTCTACAACCACGACGACAAGGAGGCTTTCAGCAAGAAGACCGAATACACCCTTTACGACGACCAAGGGGTCTTCGACAGCTTCACCCTCTCCGGCAACGTGCTTTCCGCCACCTACCGACACGGTTCCTTGGAGGAGGTGAGGTGGATCTTCCTCGAAACCGGCGTGGAGATGGAGGCCCGCTATCGTTTCTACGGCGTGGTGGATTTAATGGGTGTCTGCTTCGACTACCCTGAGGAGCAGGTGAAACGAAAGCGCTGGGTGGGCGACGGCCCCTACCGCGTATGGCAGAACCGCATGGAAGGGCCTCAGTATGGCTATTGGCAAAACGACTACAACGACCCCGTGCCGGGAGAGACATTCGAGTACCCGGAATTCAAGGGGTATTTCTCCAACGTGGCATGGATGCTCTTAGGCACGAGTGAGGGGAACATCGGCATACAACCACTTGACACCAACCACGTGGGCGTCTATCAGCCACGCGACGGGCGCGACCACATCCTCTACACCTTGCCCGAGACGGGGCTCTCGCTGCTCAAGGTCATCCCCGCCGTCCGCAACAAGGTGAACACCACTGACCTCAACGGCCCGTCGGCGCAACCATTCTGGGCTGAAGGGCAGGACAGCATCAAAGCCATCCTCACCTTCGAGCCATGAGCAGACTGTTTTTAAGAAGTAGCTTAGCCTCCCTGCTGCTGACCATTGTCTGCCAACAGTTACCGGCACAGTCGTCCGACGGCCTTGTCATCCGAAGCCAACGGACACAAACCATCCGTCCCTGGACCTTCTGGTACTGGATGTATGGCTGCGTGAGTGACGAGGGCATTCGCCTCGACCTCCAGGCTATGAAGGAGGCTGGCATCGACGGCTTTTACCTCATGCCCATCAAGGACCCCTCCGACGGCGAGCAATACGGCGGTGAAGCCCGCCAGTTGTCTGCCGAATGGTGGAAGCGAATGGACACTGTCTTCCATCTGGCCGACAGCCTCCACCTCAACATCGGCATCCATCTTTCCGACGGCTTCGCCCTCGGCGGCGGCCCGTGGATCAGTCCCGAGGAGTCGATGCAGAAGGTAGTGTGGACGGACACCATCGTGGAGGGTGGCAACATCCCCATCGCCCTCGCACAGCCCGAAGCTTTCCAAGGCTACTATGAAGACATAGGCGTATATGCCTTCCCACTCCAGGAGAAGGGTTTAAGGTCCTTAAAGTCTTTAAAGTCCTTAAAGACCTTAAAGTCCATCAAGCCCACGTCCTCCGTGGAGTTTCCTTATCGCAGCACGGAACCTTGCGAGGTGGTGCTTTCCTACGAGCGTCCCTTCACGATGCGCCACGTGCGCATCGTCACCGGCGGCAACAACTACCAAGCTCATCGATGGAAAGTCTTTGCCTCCGACGATGGTGAGCACTACCGCCACGTTCGCGACATCGAACCTGCCCGCCAAGGTTGGCAGAACACCGACGCACAAGCCACCTACGCCATCCCCACCACCACGGCACGATATTTCAAGTTCTGCTGGACGCCTGAGGGCAGCGACCCCGGCAGTGAGGACATGGATGCTGCGAAATGGCGCCCGGTGCTGAAAGTGGCCGACATCCAACCGGGTTCACACGCCGTTATCGATGGCTATGAGGGGAAGTCAGGTCTTGTTTGGCGCGTGAGCAAGGCATTCCCCATCGACTCAGCCGACTGTCTCCCCATGCCGCTGATGCTTCCAGCGGGCGAAAGCGCCACCCTGCCACCAGGTGTCTGGCGCGTGTTGCGCATGGGGCACACCTCCACCGGTCACACCAATGCCACGGGAGGAGGAGGAAGGGGTTTGGAATGCGACAAGTTTTCGCGCAAAGCCATCAGGAAACAACTCATCAACTGGTTTGACACCATCTTCTACCACAACAACGCCAAGGGCATCACACGTCTGCATGTGGATAGTTGGGAATGTGGTTCCCAGAACTGGGGGGCGCATTTCGCTCAAGAATTCCACCAGCGTCGTGGTTACGACCTGTTGCCTTGGCTCCCTATCTATGCCGGTGTGCCGATGGTGAGCAGCGAGCGCACGGAGGAGGTGTTGCGTGACATACGGCAGACCATCGCCGACTTGGTGGACGAGGTGTTTTACGACGAGATGGAGCAAGCAGCAAAGGACTATGGCGTGAAACTCTCGGCGGAGTGCGTGGCCCCCACCATGGTGAGCGATGGCTTGCTACACTACCGCCACGCCGACTACCCCATGGGCGAGTTCTGGCTCCGCTCACCCACCCACGACAAACCCAACGACATGCTCGATGCCATCAGCGGCGCACACATCTACGGGAAGAACATCGTACAGGCGGAAGGCTTCACAGAGGTTCGCGGCACTTGGGACGAGACGCCAGCCACCCTCAAACCCCTGCTCGACCGCAACTGGTGCTTGGGGGTGAACAGCATCGTCTTCCACGTGAACACCCACAACCCCTGGCCCGACCGCAAACCGGGGATGACGCTCGACGGCATAGGCACCTTTTTCCAACGCGACAACACGTGGTGGCCGGAGATGCCCGCCTTCACACACTACATCACTGAGACACAGAGACTGTTGCAAAGGGGCGAACCAGTGGTGGATCTCGCCGTATATATCGGTGACGAGGTGCCACGACGAGCCATCCTCCCTGAGCGGCTCACCACCATCCTCCCCGGTTTGATGGGCGACTCACTGCTACAACGTGCCGCACTGCGTGAGGCCAACGCCGGCGTACCATTGGAAACCAGTCCCGTGGGCGTGACGCACACACTCAATATGACAAAAGCCGACGACTGGACCAACCCGCTACATGGTTACAAATACGACTCGTTCAACCACGACGTACTTCGCAGCATGCGTGTGGAAGACGGCATGGTGGTCACACGCAACGGCATGCGCTATGCCGCCATCGTCGTGCCAGGAGCAAGAAAGATGAACCCCGACAACATCAACACAGGACGCGAGGAGATAGAAGCATTGAAACAGCAGGGTGCCAAGGTCATAGAAAGCCCATGGACCGAAGGCGACCTCATCGCCCTCGGCATCGCTCCCGACATCGTGCTGCCGGAAGGGGTGGACTACACACACCGCCACACGGACGTGGCCGACTACTATTTCTTCAGCAACCTCACGGAGCGAACGGTGGCCTTCCCCACCCAATGCAGGGAGGCAAGGAAATACTTCTATCTGCAAGACACCATGCACGACTGCCTCACACCTGCAGGCGACACCATCACCCTCGCCCCCCACGCCTCGGTGTTTCTTGTCACCACCGACAATGAATATCACCTAAAAAAAATCACACCGCCCGAAGAGACCCTATGCCGTAAACAACAATTCACCCGTGTGGCAGAAGTGACGGGCGACTGGCAAGTGACCCTTGAGGAGAACGGCACGACATTCTCCACCGACCTCTCGCAAGGTCTGGAGGCACACGAAGACCCAAAGATAAAGTATTTCTCCGGCCACGCCTCCTACGAGAACACATTCAAATACAAGGGGAAGGGCCGGGTGTGGCTGCACATGGAAGAGGTACACGACATCGCCACGGTGTATGTCAACGGTGTCTGCTGTGGCACCTCATGGCTTCCGCCCCACCGTGTGGACATCACCGATGCCGTGAAGCGGGGCAACAACCATCTCCGCATCGTCGTGGCCAACACCTGGGCCAACGCCCTGCTCGGAGCCGACAACGGTACGCCACCCTACGACGGCATCTGGACCAACGCAAAATACCGTCGGGCAGAGAAGACGCTCCTGCCTGCAGGATTGAGAAAGGGAGTATATGTAGAAAAGTAAAACACCAACCCATCAAAACAAACATATTATAACGCAATGGCAGATAAAGAAATCGAGACATCAAGGCAAAAGAAAGCCACCACCATAAAAAGAGTTTTTTCCCTCCTGCTCCTCATCCTCGTTGCCATCATCTCCAACGCCAAGGTGACACTCCCCCGTATGTTTGGCGACGGCATGGTGCTGCAGCGCGAGACTAACGCCAACTTGTGGGGAATGGCGAGGAAGAACGCCACGGTGAAGGTGACCACCTCGTGGAACAAAAACACCTACAAGGCCACCGCCGATAATGAAGGACGGTGGCGGTTGGCAGTGAGTACGCCGGAAGCTGGCGGTCCCTACACCATCACCCTCAGCGACGGCGAGACCACCACCTTACGAGACATCCTCATTGGCGAGGTGTGGGTGTGCAGCGGCCAAAGCAACATGGAGATGCAGATGAAGGGCTTCAAGGCCCAGCCGGTGGAGGGAGCCATCGCCGACTGCCTCCACAGCAGCGACGACCAACTGCGTATGTTCACCGTGAAACGCAACAGCCAGTTCCTGCCCGTGGACACCGTCAGCGGCGCCTGGACAGAAGCCTCTCCCGGTCACACACGCGACTTCAGCGCCACCGCCTATTATTTCGGCCGAGAACTGCGACGGGTGCTTAACATCCCCGTGGGACTCATCGTCACCTCCTGGGGCGGCTCCGCTTGTGAGGCGTGGATGACCGCCGAATGGCTCCGTGCCTTCCCCGATGCAAAAATACCACAGTCGGCAGCTGACATCAAGTCACCCAACCGCACGCCCACCGTGCTATACAACGGCATGCTACACCCCCTCGTGGGCTACACCATGCGCGGCGTCATCTGGTACCAAGGGGAGGATAATGTGCCACGTTACGCCACCTACGCCGACATGCTTGGAACGATGGTGAGAGGATGGCGGGTTCAATGGCAACAAGGCGACTTCCCCTTCTACTACTGCCAGATAGCACCCTACGACTACAGTCTGATAGGCTGGACTGTCAACAGTGCATTGCTGCGAGAACAACAGGCAAGAGTGGAACGGGAGGTGCCAAACACGGCGATGGCCGTGCTGATGGATGCCGGACTGGAATACGGCATCCACCCCCGGAAGAAGCGGCAGGCAGGAGAACGCCTCGCCCTGCTCGCCCTTGGGAAGACCTACGGCGTGGAGGGCATCCCCGACTTCGCCCGCTATGAGAGTGTGGAGTTCCGTGGCGACACCGCCGTGGTGCGCTTCGACCGCTCCAAAGAGTGGGTGTATTTTGACCGTGGCACCACCAGCGACCTATTCGAAATTTCCGGCTCCGATAAAGTGTTCCACCCTGCCAAGGCATGGATAGAGCGCAACCGCGTGTATCTCCACAGCGACAGCGTGGCACACCCGGTGGCCGTGAGATATGCCTTCAAAAACTGGGCAGACGGCGACCTCTTCTGCGACGGTTTGCCCATCAGTTCCTTCCGCTCCGATGACTGGTGATAACAGAGACAGTGACTATAGATGCTATAGAAACTATAGACACTATAGAAAAAAAACATTATGAGACATCTTCTTTTCACCCTCGCCCTACTGCTACCTTGCATTTTGGCGGCTGGCGACTATACCCCGCGAGACCTCGTGTGGACCACGCAAAGCAAAAACTCTTCTGAGTCGATGCCTTGTGGCGGACACGACATCGGTATGAACGTATGGGTGGAAGGTGGCGACCTCCTCTTCTATGTCTCACAAAGCGGATGGTTCGACGAGAACAACACCCTCCTGAAAGCCGGGCGATGGCGGCTTCGCCTTGACGGCAACCCCTTCGGAGGTTCCGATTTCAAGCAACGGCTGTGCCTCGACGAGGGGGCGGTGTATGTGAGTGGAGGTGGCGTGATAGTGAGATTGTGGGCCGATGTTTCCTCTCCCCTCGTTTTTGTAGATGTCACCTCACGCAAGGCCGTGGATGGCACCCTCTGCTATGAGAACTGGCGCCACCGCAAGAGGCCGGTGAGCAAAGCCGAGTGCCAACAATGCTCCTACAAGTGGTTGGTGCCAAAGGACTGCGTCACATACCCCGACAGCATCACTGCCGGCAACGGAAGCCTCACTTTCATTCACCGCAACCGCAACATCACCGTCTTCGACTTCACCATTGCCTACGAACAACTGGAGACCTTGCGCGACAGTCTCTACAACCCCCTCGGCGGAAGGGTGTTAACCGGCACGATGAGTGCCCCAGGCTTCCACTTTGAAGGTTGCGAGGAAGGTGTTTATGCCTCTACCGACCATCGTGCCTGGCGTTTCCGCCATCCACGTCTGCGACATGCCACGATAGCCATCACCTTGGATAACGGCGAGGGTAACGTCAGCACTCCCGGTTGCAATGCCAGAACATCGAGAAAGGAGAGCGCACGTTGGTGGCACTCGTTCTGGCAGCGCAGTTGGATAACAACCGATGACAGCAATGCCGAAGTCTCCCGAATGTTGCGCAACTACGAGTTGACGCGTTTCATGCTTGGTTGCAACGCCCACGGGCAGTGGCCCACCAAGTTCAATGGCGGCCTCTTCACTTTCGACCCCGTATATGTAGCTCCACCCGGCGATGATGGCGCACCCTCCAACCCCTTCACTCCCGACTATCGCAAATGGGGCGGCGGCACGATGACGGCGCAGAACCAAAGGCTCGTCTATTGGCCCTTGCTCAAAAGCGGCGATTACGACCTGCTCGACGTGCAACTTGCCACCTATCTCCGACTGTTGCCAACGGCCATTTCACGAACGCGCCATTACTGGGGACACGGCGGAGCCTCCTTTACCGAACAGTTGGAAAATTACGGACTGCCCAACCCGGCGGAATATGGCAAGCATCCTGAGGAAAGCGACCCGGGTGTGGAGCGCAACGCGTGGTTGGAGTATGAGTGGGACACCGCCCTGGAGTTTTGCCTTATGGCACTCCAGGCTGCGAGCTATGCCACCGACAGCACCTTCATCCACCGCTACGGAACAATGGCCGACGAGTGCCTCCGCTTCTTCGACGAGCATTACCAATACCAGGCTCGACAACTCGGTGCCAAGCCCCTCGACGAAAAGGGCCGTCTCGTCATCTACCCTGGTTCGGGTTGCGAGACCTACAAGATGGCCTACAACCCCTCAAGCACGATCGCAGCCCTGCAGGCGGTGACTGCCTGGCGCGGCAAGGAATCGCCCCTCCCCCCGGAACGCATCCCCGACATCCCACTGCGAGTTATCGACGGCGACACCTGCATCGCACCGGCAACGGCCTGGGCGCGTGTGCAGAACACGGAGACACCCCAACTCTACCCCGTCTTCCCCTGGCGCATATATGGCATGGGGAGGGAGGGACTTCAGACTGCCCGCAACACTTATCGGAAAGACCCCCACGCCGTGGAGATGCGCAGCACCAAAGGATGGAAGCAAGACAACATCTGGGCGGCATGCTTGGGCCTCACCGAGGAGGCGGCACGGCTCAACAACGAGAAACTATCCGACGGCCCCTACCGCTTCCCCGCTTTCTGGGACCCGGGGTTCGACTGGGCACCCGACCTCAACCGTGGCGGGGCGGCCATGGTGGGTCTGCAGGAGATGCTCCTCCAGGAGACACCCGAGGGCGAACCCATCCTCTTCCCTGCCTGGCCGAAAGAGTGGAACGTCCGCTTCCGTCTCCACGCCACCGGCGGGCGCGTCATCGAGGGCGAGATGCACGACGGCAAGGTTTTCCAACATTGACCATCCCCTTTCCTGACCACAAGAAAACAACAATAAACATTCACCTACCATCATGAAACAATCCATCCTCCTTTGCCTCGCCCTGTTGCTCAGCATAGGCCTGCAAGCCCAAACCAAGTCATGGACTGCCGACAATGGCAACGGCACCTTCACCAACCCACTTTTCTATGACGAGTTCAGCGACCCCGACATCCTGCGCGTGGGCGACGACTACTACCTTGCCGGCACCACCATGCACAGCGTGCCGGGACTGGTCATCCTCCACTCCAAAGACCTTGTCAACTGGGAAAATATCTCCTACTGCTTCGACCGTTTCGATTTCGACGACGATGCTTTCTCACTGAAGGACAAGAAAGAAGTCTATGGCCAAGGCATTTGGGCACCCTGCATCCGCTACGCCAACGGGCAGTTCTATGTCTTCTCCAACGTCAACGGAAAAGGTTTGCAATGCTACACATCGAAAGACATCCACGGCCCGTGGAAGCATCACAACATGCAAGGGCGCATCTACGACCTTGGCGTCCTCTTCGACGATGACGGAAAAATTTATGCCATCCACGGTTACGGAGAGGTGCACTGCACCGAACTAAAAGCAGACATGAGCGGTCCGATAGAAGAAACCGACCGGGTGATCATCCCCGAGGGCAACGGCGTGGGCGAAGGACACCACATGTACAAAATCGACGGCATGTACTATCTCATCTCCACCGACTACAGTCCCAACGGACGCACATTATGCTCACGCTCGAAAAGCATCTGGGGACCTTATGAGACTCGAGTCATCTCTGCTGACGAGACCTACGGCTACCACGGTGTGGGACGCACCCAAGTGCCACGGGGAGAGAAATACCGTATTGGCAGCGACGGCACTAAATTCGGCATCGCACCAGCCAGCGAGGATGCCACGGGTTGCGACAACGCCCACCAGGGCGGCATCGTGCAAGCCAAGAACGGCACATGGTGGGCACTCCTCATGCAGGACTTCCATTCCATCGGACGCACCGTGTGCCTCATGCCGATGACATGGGTCGATGGCTGGCCGATGGTGGGATTGGAAGGTAACCTTGGACGGGCGCCACGCACTTGGTACAAGCCTGATGCATCCTTGTATTGCAACGCCACCGCCTTGAGTTGCTACGACCCTACTGGAGAGAAACCACAACCCATAAGTGCTCCCTACAATCGCAACGAGAACTTCGACGGGAGGACATTAGGGCGTGTGTGGCAGTGGAACCACAACCCCGATGACAAGATGTGGAGCCTGAAAGGTGGAAAACTGAGATTGAACACCATGCCCTCCGACCAACTGATGTGGGCACGCAACACTCTCACCCAACGTGTCATAGGTCCCAAGTCCACCACCACCGTGGAACTCTTCGTAAAAGGAATGAAGGACGGCGATGTCTGTGGTTTGGGCAACATCAACGTGCCTTGCTCGTGGATTGGCATCGTGAAGGAAGGCAACCAACTGACCCTCCGCTGCTTCGAGCAACTCACCAACGACACCGTTTACATACCGTTGACATTGCCGCAAAACAAAATTTGGCTGCGCTGCATCGGCGAATATGACGACAACCAAGCACAGTATGCCTATTCCACCGACGGCAAGACATTCCAGACCCTCGGTCGCATGATGCCCCTCACCTACCAGCTCATCACCTTCCAGGGTTCACGCCACGCCCTCTTCGCCTTCAATGTGAAAGGCAAGAACGGCGGCTATGCCGAGTTCGACAACTTCACGGTGGACGAGCCTTGCGCCGACCGCAGCGGCAACATCCCCTATGGCAAAACCTTCCGCATCATCAACAAGGCCACAGGACGTCCCGCCATCGCCCTCAAGCACGGTGTGCTCCACGATACTCATCCCGGTGACAAGAGCGAACTGACGAAGTTCAAGATTATCGATAGAGGTGTCGGCCTCGTAACCCTGCAGTGCGCCGACGGCCGCTACATCAAAGTCTATGGCGACGGACTACCCGGCGACGTGCGTTTCACCACCATTTTTGAGGAAGCAGAAATGTTCCTTTGGCAGGACTACCTCGACCACGACTTCATGCTTTTCTCCCTTAGCAACCACCGCTACATCGGCAAAAGCCCCACCACCGGAAGTTCCTACTCCATGGACTTCACCGGCCCCGACCCGGGAAGGCGCAACGGCGCTGTGCTGAAATGGGAGGAGTAATGCCGTCTTTTCTTGGCTATATGATGAAAAAATGCTATTTTTGCACCAAAATTATAATTTCACCATAAACACAACTAACAACCATCCCAAAAACAAAACATTATGAAAAAAGCCTATCTCGCATTGCTATTGGCCGTCACGAGCATGGGCACAGCCTTTGGCTCACCCGTCAGCCAGGCACAAGCCCTGAAGAAAGCCACATTGTTTTTTTCAGAAAGAGGACACGCATCCCCCACCCTACAACTCGTGCAGCGCGGCCAAAAATCCGCCGCCCGTCCGGGTTCGGCCAATGAGGCCTGTTATTACATTTTCAACCAAGGAGCCGACGAGGGCTTTGTCATTGTGGCCGGCGACGACTGCGCCAGCGAGGTGCTGGGCTATGCCGACCGTGGGCATTTCGACGCCACCAACGTCCCCGAAAACATGCAGGCGCTCCTCGACTGCTACGCCGAGGAAATCACACAAGCCCGCTCTCTCCCCGCAACGACGGCCAAAGCCCCAGAAGCCAAGAATGAGGCCTGGCAGGTGGTGGCCCCCATGCTCACCACCAGTTGGGGACAAGACGAACCCTTCAACTTGGAGTGTTTCACCACAAACGGCGCTCAAGCCGTTACCGGCTGCGTGGCCACCGCCTTCGCCCAAGTCATGTACTACCACAAATGGCCCCGTACCAGCACCATGGAGATTCCCGCATACAGCAGCTACGATGCCCTGCCGTCCATCACTTTCGACTGGGCGTTGATGAAAAACTCCTACGACGGCAGCGGCGACCTCACCGACGCTTCCAACAAGGCCGTGGCCGACCTAATGCTTTACTGTGGACACGCCGTTTACATGTCCTACGGCACGGGGGCCTCCGCTGGCTCCACCTCCTACATCCCCAGTGCACTATCCAACTATTTCGGCTACGGCAACAAGGCAACAGAGGTGCAGCGAAGCAATTACTCAACGGAAGAATGGAACCGCCTCATCTACGACGAGCTGGTAGCTGGGCGGCCGGTCATCTACAGCGCAAAATCGGCCAACGGCGGCCATGCCTTCGTGTGTGACGGCTTCGACGGCTACGGCCTCTATCACATCAACTGGGGATGGTGCGGACTCTCCGACGGTTATTTCCGCCTACAGGCACTCAACCCCAACTCGCAAGGCACTGGCGGAGGTGGCACCAGCGGATACTCCAACAACCAATACGTCATCGTGGGCTTCTCACCGCAAGTCACAAGCCAAGGTGGTGAGACAAAGGCTGAAAGCGGTATCACCACCGTTGACATCCAATTGGTGGACAACTCTTGGAATGAGATAGCCGAAGGCACCTACAGTTACAACAACAATTACGGCCTATCCTCCGCCCGCGTATATTATTATTACAGCCACACCGGCTTGGGAACAGCCTACGATGTAGGCATTGGTCTCTTCGACAGCCAAGGGCAGTTGGTGGACACCTACGTAATCAGAAGCGGCTACCAAGGCAGTTCCAACAGTTGGAACGCCAACGGCTTCTCCCTCTACGGCTTCGGCAAGAATCTCGCCGATGGCACCTACTACATCCGTGGCATCGACCGCCTTATCGGAACCGATGAGTGGTATCCCAGCATCAAATCCGACATTCTTTACCTGAAAGTGGTGAAAAGCGGCTCGAAATTCACTGTGACAGCCGTCAAGGACAACCGCCAATCGCAGCTCATGGTGAAGAGCGTTACGCAGAATTTCGAGCGCGGCACATCGCCCAAATGCCTCCGCATAGTGTTGGCCAACACGGGCGAAAAAGTATTCCAAGACCCACTCTACCTCTATGTGGATGGAAACCTCGTCACCTACGAGACCGCCTACCTCTCCCCTGGTGGCGAGGACTATGTGGACTTCTACTTCTACCATGCTGCCGGCACATGCAAAGTAGAACTGGCCACCTCCACCAGCCCCCTCGTGATATGCTACACCAACGAAGCCTTCACCCTCTCCGACGATGCCAACACCGGTGTCCTTCCCGTACTGACCACGGTGTCCTCGGAACTGAAGAACGTGGACTGCAGCACCATGTATGGCAGTCTCATCGACGGCGTCATCACTTTGCAGAACTCCACCAGCCAGAACTACAACAGCCCACTGACATTACGCCTACTGAAACCAGCTTACGACGGATGGTGGTATGTATATGACAACAGCCTGCCCGCCAACATCCCCGCAGGTCAGACCGTCACGCTGCACTACAGCCTTCCCATCAGCGTGGGAGAGACTTTCCAAATCAGCGTCTGCGACGCCAACAAGACTTACGCCTCCTATGGCTCGAAGACGGTGAAAGCAGGCTTCATCACCTGGACGGCCGGCGGCGACCGCACTGCCACAGCCCTCACCAAGACGTTCACCGTGCCGGCAGATGCGGCGGCAGCCAGTTTTGAGGAGGCTGGAACCCTCAGCGGATACACCATCAAGGCCAACAGCAACCCCAACACTCTCTACTACATCCCCCATGGGGCCACCGTGCCTTCATCATTGAACAACAAGAACGTGGTGAAAAGCTACGAAGCCGGAACCATCACCCTGGTGGAAGGCCAAGGCTTCTACGTGCCAAAAAACTTCAGCGCCACCAAGGTGAGCTACACCCGCACCCCCACCCTCACCGGCAACGGACTGTTGGGATGGCAAACCATCACCGTACCCTTCGCCGTGCAGACAGTGACTTCCGCCGGAACAGCCGTCTCGCGCCTCAAAAGCGGCAGCACCGCCACCTCCGGTTACTGGCTGAAGGAATTTGACAGCGACAACGGCAGCACCGTGACATTCTCCGACGTAGAGGGCTGGATTGCCAACGCTCCCTACATCATCGCCACCACCGCCGACTGCAAAGGAAAGAAGCTCGTCCTGAGCGCATCCAACGCCATGGTGATGCAGACCTCTGTGAGTAGCGTGGTGAGCAAGAATTACCAATATAACGGCGTCACCGGTGGCAAGACTGTGTCCAACGCTTACGTGATGAACAGCGCGGGCAGCGCCTTCGCCCTCACCCCCCAAGCCACCGTGAAATCCGGAGAGGCCTATTTCACCACCAGCCTTTCCTCTGCCAATGCTCCGTCGTTACTTCCCATCGGAGGCCTTCCAGGCGACGTCAACGGTGACGGTTCTGTGACCATCTCCGACGTCTCGCTTACCGTGGAGTACATCCTCGGCAACGAGGCGGCCAATTTCATCGAAGCCAACGCCGACATGAACGGGGATGGCTCCATCACCATTGCCGATGTAACAGCCATCGTCGAAATCATTCTCAGCAACTAACCACCCCGGCAACCCATGAGAAGCATTATCCTCGCACTGCTTATTATCGCAGCACACGTTGCCACCTTCGCAAGCACTCCCCCACCAAGCACCCGTGCCTTGCAGCATGCTCAGTTGTTCCTGTCATCGAGAGGGGCGAAGGACATCCGCCTGACCCTCGCCCACCAAGGCCGGGCGCCCGGACACTTGCAAAAGACCGACGAAACCTACTACTATGTTTTCAACCAATCAGGAAACAAGGGATTCGTCATCGTCGCTGGCGACGAGAGAGGACAAGTGTTGGGCTATGCAGATACCGGGTGTTTCGACGCCTCCAACATACCCGACAACATGCAGGCGTTGCTCGACGGATATGCGGAGGACATCTGTCAGGCACGCGCTGCGACCCCGACTGCCTCCTCCGAGGATGACGACTACACGGCATGGCAAGTGGTGGAGCCGCTCCTCACAACCAACTGGAACCAAAAATACCCCTACAACCTGCTCTGCCGCACCACCAGCGACGGGCAAACCCCCACCGGGTGCGTGGCCACCGCCCTGGCCCAAGTGATGTACTATCACCAATGGCCCCGCGAAAACACCTCAGAAATACCCGCCTACAGCAGTTTCGACGCCCTCCCGCCCATTACCTTCGACTGGGCCTCAATGAAAGACTCCTACCCTCTCAGCACCGACCTCGACGACACCTCCAACAGGGCCGTCGCCGACCTGATGCTCTATTGCGGCCACGCCGTGGGAATGAAATACGGAGACAGTTCCTCCAGCGCACCCACCATAGGCATCTGCGATGTGATGCGCAACTGTTTCGGCTACAACAGCCAGGCAAGGGAGGTGTGTCATACCGACTACAACACCCATGAATGGGAGCGCATCATCCACCATGAACTCATCTGTGGAAGACCGGTGTTTTACAGCGCACAATCCTCCGGCATTGCCCACGCTTTCGTCTGCGACGGCTTCGACGGGAACGGCCTTTTCCACATCAACTGGGGATGGGGCGGCATGGCCAACGGCTACTACCGCCTTCAAGTGCTCAACCCGGCCGCGCAAGGCGTGGGGGGCAGTTCCGGATGCGGCGGATACTCCATCAACCAATATGCCATCGTGGGACTTTGCCCCCAGGAAGGGGGGCAGACCTACGTCAACTCCGGCAGCGGCGTCACCACCACCGACATCTATCTGACGAACAGTTCTGGGGAGAAGACGACCAAAGGCACCTACACCTACGACGCCAATGCCGGCCTCTCCCCCGCCAGCGTGTACTACTGTTACAGCCACACCGGCCTGGTCCCCGCCTACGACACCGCCCTGGGCCTTTTCGACGCCGAGGGCCACATATTGGAAACAAAACAGGTGGGGAGCATCTCACTTTCCAGCGCGAAAATGACCATGGACAGCATCCTTCTCCTCGACAACTTCGGCAAGAACCTCAATGATGGCACCTACACCATCCGGGGCATCGACCGTTCAGGTGCCGACGGGGAATGGTTCCCCAACCTCAAGTCGGAAAGCTACTACCTGAAAGTGGTGAAAAGCAATGGAAAATTCACCATCACCAACAAGAAATCGACAACCGCCCCCGACTTGGAGGTGTTGGACGTGAAGCAGACTTTCCTGTACGGCATCTCCCCCTTGTGCTTGACAGTCTTGGTGAGAAACAACGGCGAACAAGATTTCAACGCCCGCCTCTTTCTCTATATGAACACCTCCCTCTCCTCCTACGAGCAAGCTTACATCCCACCCGGTGGGGAGGAATATGTGGAATTCTTCTTCTACCGCCAGACACTCACCAACAAGTTGCAAATATCCACCTCTCCCGGCCCCTCCAACGTCATCTACATTGACGAGGCCTTCACGCTGACCAAGACGAACCCTACGCCCAAACTGACCATGGTATCGTCGGAGGTGAAGAACATCGTAGGCAAATACTTGTATGGCTCTATCCTCGAGGGCAGCGCCACCTTCACCAACCCCACTGACAAGGAATACAACAGCACCATCAACGTACAGCTGCAGAAACCCGCCCCTTCCGGCTCCTGGGCGGCATACCCCGTCTTCATACCCACCAAGATACCCCCCGGACAGACGGTCACGGTTAATTATTCATTCCCCGTCAGCGTGGGAGAAAAAATCAACCTCAAGATTTATAACAGCATCACGACTTTCACCACCCTTGGCGTGAAGACGGTGAAAGCCAGCGTTGTCTCCTGGACGGCCGATGGCGAGCGCAAGGTCTCCATCCCCAGCGACACCCTCCACGTACCTGCCGACGCCGTCGCTGTCAGTTTCGAGGAACTGGGCGTCCTCGACAAGTACATCATCAACCCCAACAGCAACCCCAACACCCTCTACTACATCGCCTCCGTGGCCACCGTGCCGAGCATGCTGAAAGGCAAAAACGTGGTGAAAGGACACCGGGCAACGAACATCAGCCTCTCAGAAGGTCATGGTTTCCACGTGCCGATGACTTTCCACGCCGACAAGGCAAGTTATACGCGCACACCCACTCTCTCCTGTAACACACACGTGGGATGGCAAGCCATCACACTGCCCTTCACTGTCCAAACCATCACTTCCGGAGGAAAGGCCATCACCCGCCTCAAGGAGAAGTCCACCTCCACCACTGGTTACTATCTGTGGGAGTTTGTCGGTGACAACGGACGAACGGCAGCCTTCTCCGACGCCGGGGGATGGTCTCCCAACGCCCCCCTTATCATCGGCACTACAGACGACTGCAAGAACAAGCCACTCGTGCTAAGCGCCACCGACGCCATGGTGATGGCCTCGCCTGTATGCAGCGTGGTGAGCAAGAACTTCACCTATGAAGGAGTCACCGGCGATAAGACAGTGTGCAACGCCTATGTCCTCAACAAAACCGGCAGCACCTTCGTCCTCACGGCAGACGGTGCGGTGAAAGCCAGCGAGGCCTTTTTCCTGACAAACCTGCAACAAAAGGATGTCCCGTTGATGCTACCCATCAACGGCCTGCCCGGCGACACCAACGATGACGGAATGATCACCGTCGCCGATGTCAGCCTTTCCATAGAATACATCCTCAAAGAACAAGCCGACGGCTTTATGAAATGCAATGCCGACGTGAACGGCGACGGGTCCATCACCATCTCCGACGTGACAACCATCGTGGCAACCCTCATGAGCGAATGACCAGACCTGGCTTCAAAAACAAAAAATGGCAAGGTTTTTGCTGTAAGGTGAGTAAACAAAAACCAACAATCATGAAAGAGAACAAAGAAAAGAAAGAAATAGACGAGCAAGAGGAGGTTTTAAACGAGCCGCAAGAGTCTGAAGAAGAGGAAAATAGCAACGATTCCCAAAATGAGGAAACTGGTGACGAAGAGAACCAGGAAGCCATCGACCCCTTAGAGGCAGCCAACGAGCAGATTGCCCAGTTGAATGACAAGTTCCTGCGCAAGGTGGCGGAGTTTGACAACTACCGCAAACGCACGTTGAAGGAGAAAGCCGAACTCATCCTCAACGGTGCAGAGAAGACCTTGACGAAAATCCTCCCCATCATCGATGACTTCGAACGCGCCATAGAGAACGGCAAAAAGACCGAGGACGTGGAGACCTTGCGCGAGGGCATGGACTTGATTTACAAGAAGTTCATGAAAATCCTCCAAGGAGAGGGCGTGGAGGTCATCCCCACCACCGGTGAGGATTTCAACACCGACTACCACGAGGCCATCGCCATGGTGCCCGGTATGGGCGACGAGAACAAAGGCAAGGTCATCGACTGCGTTCAGACCGGTTACACACTCAACGGCAAAGTCATCCGTTATGCCAAAGTGGCAGTAGGACAATAACGACGAGCAATGGCAACCAAGAGAGACTACTATGAGGTGCTTGGCGTGTCAAAAGACGCCAGCGAGGACGAGATCAAGAAAGCCTATCGGAAGATAGCCATCCAATACCATCCCGACCGCAACCCGGGCGACAAGGAGGCGGAGGAGAAGTTCAAGGAGGCCGCCGAAGCATACGACGTGCTTCACGACCCCAACAAGCGACAGCAATACGACCAGTTCGGCTTCGACGCCCCAGGAGGCTTCGGAGGCTTCAGCAGCGGCGGTTTCACCATGGACGACATTTTCTCCATGTTTGGCAGCGTCTTTGAGGGAGGCTTCGGGGGCTTTGGTGGCTTCGGAGGCCAGCGTCGGAGTTCGCAGCGCAAGTATCGCGGTGGCGACCTGCGTTTGAAGGTGCGCCTCAGCCTGCAAGAGGTGGCCAGCGGGGTGACGAAGAAATTCCGCGTGAGGAAGGACATCACCTGCCCTGAATGCCACGGCACTGGCTGTGAGGGCGGCAGCACCCCGGAAACCTGCCCCACCTGCCATGGCAGCGGCTACACCGTCCAGACAAAGCAGACCCTCTTCGGTGTGATGCAGACTCAAGGCGCATGCCCCACGTGCCACGGCGAAGGAACCATCGTGAAGAACAAGTGCAAGCACTGCGGCGGCGACGGCGTGGTGAAGGGCGACGAGGTGGTGGAGGTGAAAATCCCCGCCGGAGTAGCTGACGGCATGGTGCTCACCATCCAGGGCAAGGGCAACGCCGGCATGCACAACGGTGTGGCGGGCGACATCCAGGTGTTCATCTCCGAGGAAGACAACAACACCTTCATTCGTCAGGACAACGACTTGATTTACAACCTTTTGCTCGACTTTCCCACAGCGGCCTTGGGCGGCGAGGTGAAAATCCCCACCGTGGATGGCAAGACACTGAAAGTCACCTTGGAACCCGGCATACAGCCCGGCACCACCAAACGTTTGAGAGGCAAGGGTCTTCCCGCCGTGCAAGGCTACGGCCAAGGCACGGGGGACATCATCGTCAACATCAGCATCTATGTGCCCAAGACCCTCTCCCGCGAGGAGCGCGAGGCTTTGGAAAAGATGCAGAATAGCGACAATTTCAAGAGCGACAAGGCGACGAAGCAAAGCATCTTCCAACGTTTCAAGAACTATTTCAACTAACCCCACCCTGCGATGAACTACGAGGAGACGGTGAAATACCTTTACGAGCAGACACCCGTCTTTGAAAAGGTGGGCGCCAGCGCATACAAGGAAGGGTTGACCAACACCCTCGCCCTTGATGCCCGTTTAGGGCACCCCCACCGCCATTACAAAACCATCCACGTGGCCGGCACCAACGGCAAAGGCTCCGTGTCACATTCACTCGCCGCCATCCTGCAAGCCTCCGGGATGAGGGTGGGACTTTATACGTCCCCCCACCTGGTGGACTTTCGCGAGCGAATGCGCGTCAACGGCGAGTGCGTTGATGAGGAATACGTGGTGGATTTCGTCGCCAAGCACCGCGAGTTCTTCGATCCACTACATCCCTCCTTCTTTGAACTCACCACGGCGATGGCATTCGACTGGTTCTACCGCCAGCACGTCGATGTGGCGGTGATGGAAGTGGGGCTTGGCGGACGACTCGACTGCACCAACATCATCACCCCCTCCCTCTGCGTCATCACCAACATCAGCCTGGACCACACGAAGCTCTTGGGCGACACCCGAGCGAAGATAGCCGCTGAAAAGGCCGGCATCATCAAACCCGGCGTGCCGGTGGTCGTGGGAGAGGCCGACGAGGAGACACGCCCGGTGTTCGAGGAAAAGGCACGTGAGATGAACGCACCCATATTCTTCGCAGAAGACACCTCATACATCGTGGAAGTAAGTGAAGGTCCCGGCCACCTTCTCTACCAAACACGTAATTGGGGGTATGTGGTGTGCGACCTCTGCGGCAACTACCAAGTGCGCAACATGGAGACCATCCTCCACGCCACCCACATTTTGCGTGAAAGCGGATGGAACATCACTATGGACGACATCAAGACGGGGCTCAAGGAAGTGTGCAGCAGCACGGGACTCATCGGTCGCTGGCAAGTCATCAGCGAAGACCCGAAGGTGGTGGTGGACACCGGCCACAACGTGGGCGGCTGGCAATGGATTTCTCAGCAACTTTGTCAACAAAAATGTCGGAAATTGCGCATCGTCTTTGGCATGGTGGATGACAAAGACCTCGACACGGTCATGGGCATGCTCCCACCCGAGGCCGAATACTATTTCTCGCGAGCCAGCAGCAAGAGGGCCATCCCCGAACAAGTGGTATGGCAAACAGGGGAGTGCAAGGGACTGCAAGGCAAGGCATTCCCCACTGTTCCGGAAGCTTTCGAGGCTGCACTCGCCGATGCAAGCCCTGATGATTTCATCTTTGTAGGAGGCAGCAGTTATGTCGTGGCCGACCTCCTCGCCTGGCTCCAGCAGAAAGACAGCACCACACGCTGAAAACAGCCCCCAAAACGTCGCTGAAAAGCAGTTTGACACGCCAAAAAGAGATTTAAGTGTTTTTAACAGTTGTATAAAAACACTTTTTCCCTATTTCGTTTGCGGTTTTCGTTTTTTTTCACTTACTTTGCAGACTACTCTGTAACAATCAAAACCAAGTATTATGAAGACAACGGAAACAGAAAATTTTTGCGGCCTGAGGAGGGAAGACTTCCAGACCACGGTGAACGGTAAACAAACCGACTTGTATATTCTCAAAAACAGCCTCGGCAACGAGGTGGCCATCACCAACTATGGAGGTGCCATAGTGGCCATCATGGTGCCAGACCGCGACGGCAATTATGCCAACGTCATCCAAGGCAATGACAATATCCAAGCCGCCATCAACACCACAGAGCCCTATCTCTCCACGCTCATCGGACGCTTTGGCAACCGCATCTGCCACGGGCAGTTCCGCCTGAGGGGCAAAGACTACCAATTGGCCATCAACGACGGCCCCAACGCCCTTCACGGAGGTCCCAAAGGCTTCCATGCCCGCGTGTGGGACGCTGTTCAGATGAACGACCAAGCACTGGTGCTGGAACTCATCTCGGCATACGGAGAGGAAGGCTTCACCGGCGAGGTGAAAGTGACAGTGGTTTACACCTGGACCGACGAAAACGAACTGGTGATAGAATATCTTGCCACGACGAACAAGATGACCATCATCAACCTCACCCACCATGCCTTCTTCAGCCTTGCCGGCATTGCAGACCCCACCCCCACCATCGAGGACCTGGAGTGCGAAATCAACGCCGACTTCTACCTGCCGATCGACGAGACCTCCATCCCCACTGGCGAGATTCGCTTTGTGAAAGACACTCCCTTCGACTTCCGCACCCCGAAACCCATCGGCCGTGACATTGAAGCCGACAACGAGCAGATTCGTAACGGTTCCGGTTTCGACCACTGCTACGTGCTCAACAAGCGCGAAGAGGGCGAGCTGAGCTTCGCCGCACGCATCTACGAGCCTAACAGCGGCCGCACGATGGACGTTTACACCACCGAGCCAGGCATTCAGCTCTACACCGACAACTTTGGATGCGGCTACAAGGGACAGCACGGAGCCACCTTCCCACGACGCAGCAGCATCTGCTTCGAGGCACAGCACTTCCCCGACAGCCCCAACCGCCCCTACTTCCCCTCCGTGGTGCTCAAACCAGGAAGAAGGTACAAGCAAAAGACCATTTACCAGTTTGGCGTGAGAAAGTAGGCTTTTCCAAAGGCATCACCTTTGGCAAATTTCCAATAATAATTTATCTATTTAACACCTAAAAATACAATGAGCCAGAAAAAAAATGGGAGCGTAATAGCAATCATCACCTGTATGTTTCTTTACGCAATGATTTCGTTTGTAACCAACCTTGGTGCCCCCGCTGGTACCGTATGGAAAAATGCAGAAGGCATCGATGGTTCCAACATGCTTGGAATGATGGGCAATATGATGAACTTCCTCGCTTATTTGTTCATGGGAATACCAGCGGGCAAGATGCTCACTACACAAGGATACAAGAAAACGGCAATGATAGGCATTGCTGTGGGATTTATCGGAGTACTCATCCAGTTCCTGTCAGGAACAGGCGACATGGGACATATAGCAGGTCTGCCTATAGCTTGGTTTGTGTATCTTCTCGGAGCTTTCATCTGCGGTTTCTCCGTATGTATGCTCAACACCGTGGTCAACCCGATGCTCAACCTCTTGGGCGGAGGTGGAAACCGTGGCAACCAGCTTAACATGATTGGTGGCACCCTCAACAGCCTGGCCGGCACAGCTACACCTCTTCTCGTAGGCGCACTCGTGGGCCAAGTCACCAAAGAAACACAAATGGCTGACATCAACCTGGTGCTCTATATTGCCATGGCTGTTTTTGCCTGTGCATTTGTCATCCTGAGTTTCATTCCCATTGAAAATCCCACAGAGAAGAAAAAAGACACGGTATATGAGCGTAGCGCGTGGGCATTCCGTCACTGCACTTTGGGCATCATAGGCATTTTCCTGTATGTGGGTATAGAGATTGGCTTGCCTGGCACTCTCAATTTCTACCTCTCCGACCCCGACAACGGAGCATTCCATAACCTTGGCCTCTACACTCAGAACGCAGCAGCCATTGCTGGCTTCGTGGCAGCATCTTACTGGTTCCTGATGCTCATTGGACGTATGATAGGCAGTGCCATCGGCGGCAAGGTATCAAGCCGTATGATGATGATATGCGCCACCAGCTTATCCATACTATTTATCATCATTGCCATGATCATCCCCGAGACTACCACCATTAACATGCCTACATTTACCGGCAGTTCATTCAGCATGGCAGAAGTTCCAACAAGGGCATTGCTCATTGTGCTGTGCGGTCTTTGCACCTCTATTATGTGGCCGTCCATCTTCAACCTTTCTGTAGAAGGATTGGGCAAATACACCGAGCAGGCTTCCGGCCTCTTTATGATGATGGTGGTTGGCGGTGGCATAATGCCCCTTATCCAGAACGCCCTTGCCGACAAAGCCGGTTATATGTTCTCATACATCGTTCCGCTTCTCAGCTTGGCCTACTTGTTCCTCTATGCACTCATTGGCAGCAAGAATGTGAACAAAGATATCAAAATTGACTAACAAAAAATAAATATAGACATGGATATTGAATTTGTAAGAAGCCGCTTCATCAAGCACTTCGACGGCCAGACCGGCAACATCTATCATTCACCTGGACGTATCAACCTCATCGGCGAGCACACCGACTACAACGGCGGTTTTGTGTTCCCCGGCGCTGTGGACTGCGGTATCATGGCCGAAATGCGACCCAACGGAACAGAGAGCACCATCCGTGCCTACTCCATCGACTTGAAGGACCGCGTGGACTTCGACTTCCACGACGGACAAGGCCCCCGCGCCACCTGGGCACGCTTCATCTACGGCATGGCCTTGGAGATGGAAGCCCTTGGCGTACCGGTGAAGGGATTCAACATCGCCTTCGCCGGCGACGTGCCACTTGGAGCTGGAATGTCGTCATCCGCTGCCATGGAGAGCTGCTTCGGCTGCGGTCTCAACGACCTCTTCGGCGAGAACAAAGTGTCGAAATGGGACATCGCCCTTGCCGGACAAGCCACCGAGCACAAGTATATCGGCGTCAACTGCGGCATCATGGACCAGTTTGCCAGTGTCTTTGGCCAAGCCGGAAAGCTGATGCGCCTCGACTGCCGTTCCAGGGAGTTTGAATATTACCCCTTCAACCCGAAAGGCTACAAGCTGGTGCTGCTCAACTCCTGCGTGAAGCACGAGTTGGTGGGCTCCCCCTACAACGACCGCCGCAACTCTTGCGAGAACGTCGTGCGCCACATTGCCGCCAAGCACCCGGAAGGAAAATTTGAAACCCTGCGCGACTGCACATGGGAGCAACTCGAAGAGGTACGGGCAGAGGTTGGCGAGGAAGACTACACCCGCGCACATTTCGTCTTGGGCGAGAAAGACCGCGTGCTGGCTGTTTGCGACGCTCTTGTCGCCGGCGACTACGAGACCGTGGGCAAGAAGATGTACGAGACGCATGAAGGCCTGAGCAAGGAGTACGAGGTGAGTTGCGAAGAGCTTGACTTCCTCAACGAAATCGCCAAGGAAGACGGTGTCACCGGCAGCCGCATCATGGGCGGTGGCTTCGGCGGATGCACCATCAACCTGGTGAAAGACGAGCTTTACGACCAATTCATTGCGGATGCAAAGAAGAGGTATGCAGAGAAATTCGGCAAGGAGCCCAAGGTGATCGACGTGGTCATCGGAGACGGCTCTCGCAAAATCTGCTGATAAAGATGATAAAGAATCGGCGAGAAGCAACTTTTCGCCGATTCTTTTCATTTATAACAGACGGAGGGCTGTATAAACATTGCAAGCCCCAAAACACAAAAAAAGAACTGAAATCAACCTGAAAACGACCTGAAACAATTAAAAAGTGTTATAATTACACTTCCTTATTAAAAAACATGCAATTAAGCCATTGTCGAATGGAAAAAAAATTGTATTTTTACACCCAAAATTGAATTATCACGAAAAACCAAATGATTTTTATGAAAAACTTCAAATCCATGATGCTCGGAGCAGCCGTCGCCACGGCCCTCCTTGCCGCCTGCACCACAGGCCCTGAAACCAACCTCACAGTGTCCAAACTCGACCCAGCAAAGTTTGACACCATCATCAACGAAAAGCCGGTGAAGCTCTACGTGCTGAAAAACGCCAATGGCATGGAGGCTTGCATAACGAACTACGGCGGTCGCGTGGTGTCGCTTATGGTGCCTGACAAGGACGGCAATCCCACTGACGTCGTGTTAGGCTATGACAACATCCAGCAGTACGCCGACACGTTGAACAGCCCGAGCGACTACGGCTCATCCGTAGGACGCTATGCCAACCGAATCAACGATGGCAAAATCACCATCGGAGGCAAGCAATACCAACTTCGTCAAAACGATACAGGCAACGGTGCCAAGCACTGCCTGCACGGAGGTGGCAACACCGGTTGGATGAACCAGGTGTATGACGCCGAGCAAGTGGACGAGAGCACGCTCAAACTCACTCTCGTAGCTCCCGACGGCGAGAATGGCTTCCCCGGCACCGTGACAGCCATCACCACCTACAAGGTGACTGCCGACAACACCCTTGACATCACCTTTGAGGCCACCACCGACCAGGAGACCATCGTCAACATGACCAACCACAACTACTACAACCTCAACGGAGACTTCTCCAAGGAAGGCATGGACATGGTGCTTTATGTCAACGCCGACAACTTCACTCCCGCCGACGCCTCCTATATGACAACCGGCAAGGTGGAGACAGTGGAAGGAACACCCATGGACTTCCGCACTCCGACCGCCATCGGCGAGAAGATGGACACCTCATACGTTTATATCAAGAACGCCACGGGCTACGACCACAACTGGTGCCTGAACACCTACAAGGATGGCAAGGGCGACGACACCGTGGTGTGCGCATCACTCTACTCTCCCAAGACCGGCATCTTCCTTGAGATGTACACCAACGAGCCAGGCGTGCAGGTATATACCGGCAACTTCCAAGGCAACGGCGTACCCGGAAAGTTCGGAGTGCTGTATCCCAAACACGTCAGCGTGTGCTTGGAGAGCCAGAAATACCCCGACTCCCCCAACAAGAAGGACTGGGTGCAACCCACACTGAAGCCCGGCGAGAACTACTACAGCCACGCCGTTTATAAATTCTCCGTGAAGTGACATCAACTAATCCAAAAAAAATAGAAACAACATGAATTGGAACGCAAAAGAATTTATTTGGCTTGACTGGCTGGTAATGGCCATCGGCATTCTTGCTGTGGTGTGGCTCGTTTATCGCGCCATCAAGAAAGACAAGGAAAAGATGCAGGGAGCCGACTCCCAGGACTACCTCTTCGGCAAGGGAGAGCCTTGGTACGTCATCGGTATGGCTATTTTCGCCGCCAACATCGGCTCGGAGCACCTCGTGGGCTTGGCCGGAACCGGTGCCAAGGACGGCGTGGGCATGGCACACTGGGAGATGCAAGGATGGATGATCCTCATCCTGGGCTGGCTCTTCGTGCCTTTCTACCAACTTCTCAACAACAAGATGGGCAAGATCATCACCATGCCCGACTTCCTCAAGTTCCGCTATACCCCGCGCACGGGTTCCTGGCTGAGCATCATCACCTTGGTGGCATACATCCTCACCAAAGTCAGCGTCACGGCATTCACCGGCGGCATCTTCTTCAAATACCTCTTGGGATTGCCATTCTGGTGGGGCGCCCTGGGCCTGATAGCCATCACCGCCATCTTCACCGTCATCGGCGGTATGAAGGGAGTGATGACCATGTCAACCATTCAAACCCCCATCCTCATCATCGGTTCCTTCCTCGTGTTGTTCCTGGGTCTCAACACACTGGGACATGGCAGCATCACCGAGGGTTGGAGCACCATGATGGAATACTGCCGCAGCCTGCACGACGGTTACGGCACCACCCATATGTTCCACTGGTCGGACATCAACGCCTCTGGAAACCCCGACCCGCTCTACCATGAGTATCCCGGTTTCGTGGTGTTCCTCGGAGCCTCGATCATCGGCTTCTGGTACTGGTGTACTGACCAGCACATCGTGCAACGTGTGCTTGGCCAGACCAAAGGCGAGGACAACAGCGTGGTGATGAAGCGCGCACGTCGCGGTTCCATCGCTGCCGGCTACTTCAAGCTCCTCCCGGTGTTCATGTTCCTCATTCCCGGCATGGTGGCCATCGCTCTCTCCAACGACCCCACCAGCGGCATCCAGATGGACATCACCAACCACGACCAGACCGACGGAGCCTTCGCCATGATGGTGAAGAACATCCTCCCGGCGGGCATCAAGGGCTTTGTCACCATCGGCTTCATCTGCGCACTGGTGACCTCTTTGGCTGCGTTCTTCAACAGTTGCGCCACCCTCTTCACCGAGGACTTCTACAAGCCGATGAAGAAGGGCATGAGCGAGGCACACTACGTGCTGGTCGGTAGAATTGCCACCGTGGTGGTAGTGGTTCTCGGCTTGCTCTGGCTCCCCGTGATGATGAACATGGGCAACCTCTACAGCTACCTGCAAGGCATCCAGTCGCTCCTCGCACCTGCCATGGTGGCAGTGTTCACGCTGGGTATCTTCTCCAAGAAAATCACGCCCAAGGCCGGCGAATGGGGCCTCATCGGCGGCTTCGTCATCGGCATGCTCCGCCTGTTGACCAACATCTTCACTGAGACAGGCAGCAAGGAGATGACAGGTTTCTTCTGGGAGAACACGGCATGGTTCTGGCAGACCAACTGGCTGGTGTTCGAGTGCTGGCTGTTGGTGTTCATCGTGATACTGATGTTCGTGGTGTCTTATTTCACTCCCGCCCCCTCCAAAGAGCAAGTGGCAGCCATCACGTTCACACCCGAATACCGCAAGCAAATCAGCGACAGCTGGAACGTTTGGGACATCGTCGCCACTCTTGGCGTGATTGCACTCTGTGGATGCTTCTATGCTTATTTCTGGTAAACCCTGCAACACCTTATAATAATATATAAGAAAGTCCTGATATGACTGGTTTTTATGGCGAGCATTCCAAAGTTTTCGTCTCCGTGGACTGCATTGTCTTCGGTTTTGACAACGACAAGTTGAAATTGCTCATCGGGCGCCGCCAAATGGACCCGGGTCGTGGGGAGTGGTCGCTTTACGGCGGCTTCGTGAGAGAAGACGAGAGCTTGGTGGAAGCGGCCAACAGAGTGCTCTTCAGCCTTACCGGCTTGGAAAATCTATATATGAAGCAGGTGGGGGCCTTCGGAGCCATCGACCGCGACCCCGGCGAGCGTGTCATCACCGTGGCCTACTGCGCACTGATCAACGTGAATGACTACGACGACCGTCTTAGAGTAGAGCACGGGGTGGAATGGGTGAGCATCGACGAATTGCCCAAACTCTACTCCGACCACAACGAGATGGTGCGCAAGGCCGTGACGTTGCTGCGCCGTCGCATCAGCACCGAACCCTTGAGTTTCAACCTCTTGCCGGAACTGTTCACGCTCACGCAGTTGCAACATGTGTACGAGGCCATCCTCGGTGAGCAGATTGACAAGCGCAACTTCCGCAAGCGCATCAAGGCCATCGACTTCATTGAGAAGACGGAGTACATCGACAAACTCACCTCCAAGCGTGGCGCCAGCCTTTACCGCTTCAACAAGGAAATGTTCGCCAACGAACCGTCATTCAAACTATGAAACATCCGGTCGGCCTGATGTGCCTGTCAGGCCGACCGCTCAACTCAACCAAAAACCTGCATTATGTTAGAAGAACTGAAAGAAAAAGTATTCCGCGCCAACCTCGACTTGGTGAAGCACAACTTGGTGATTTTCACCTGGGGAAACGTTTCGGGCATCGACCGTGAGAAAGGACTTGTGGTCATCAAACCCTCCGGCGTGGACTACGATGTGATGAAAGCCAGCGACATGGTGGTGGTGGACTTGGAGACCGGCAAAGTGGTGGAAGGAGAGCTCAACCCCTCCTCTGACACGCCGACACACCTGGTGCTCTACCGTGCCTTCAAAGAGATTGGCGGCATCGTGCACACCCACTCCACCTACGCCACCGCCTGGGCCCAGGCCGGCAAGGACATCCCCAACATCGGCACCACGCACGCCGACTATTTCCACGACGAAATACCCTGCACAGGCGACATGGTGGAGAGCCAGATGGCCGAATATGAGAAAGAGACTGGCGTGGTAATCGTGGACCGCATCCGCTCGGGCAACATCAATCCCGTGCACACCCCCGGCGTGCTGGTGAAGAACCATGGCCCCTTCTCATGGGGCAAGGACGCCGACAACGCTGTTTACAACGCCGTGGTGATGGAGCAAGTGGCCAAGATGGCCTTCGTCTCCTTCTGCGTCAACCCCGCCACCACAATGAACCCTCTCCTCGTGGAGAAACACTTCAGCCGCAAACATGGCCCCAACGCCTATTACGGACAGAAAAAACACTGAAAACAACAACCAGAAAATCGAACTGGAAAAAACAAACAATCATCAACAAAAAACCTAATAAAGAAAATGGAAAAAGCATTTGAGAATTATGAGATTTGGTGGGTAACCGGTGCACAACTTCTTTACGGAGGCGACGCAGTGGTACAAGTGGACGGCCATTCCAAGGAAATGGTTGAAGGCCTCAACGCCAGCGGAATCATACCTATCAAGGTGGTTTACAAAGGCACAGCCAACAGCTCGAAAGAGGTGGAGGATGTGATGAAAGCCGCCAACAACGAGGCGAAATGCGTGGGCATCATCACCTGGATGCACACCTTCTCTCCCGCCAAGATGTGGATCAAGGGCCTCCAGGCACTGCAGAAGCCGCTGCTTCACTTCCACACCCAATACAACGCCGAAATCCCCTGGGAGACGATGGACATGGACTTCATGAACCTCAACCAGAGCGCACACGGCGACATCGAGTTCGGACACATCTGCACACGCATGCGCGTGCCTCGCAAGGTGGTGTGCGGCTACTGGAAGAACGAGGAAGCCCAGAAGAAGATTGCCGTTTGGGCTCGCGTGGCTGCCGGCGTGGCCGACGCCAAGAACGTGCGCTGCCTCATGTTCGGTATGAACATGAACAACGTGGCTGTGACCGACGGCGACCGTGTGGAGTTCGAGCAGCGTCTTGGCTACCACGTGGACTACTATCCCGTCTCCTCCCTGATGGACTACCTGAAGAAAGTCACCGACGAGGAGGCCGACGCCCTTGTTGAGGAGTACAAGAAGGAATACACCATCAAGATTGACGAGAGTGGCGAGGAAGTCTATTGGGAGAAGGTGAAGAATGCCGCCAAGGCCGAAATCGCCCTGCGCCGCGTGCTGAAGGACGAAGGCGCCACCGCATTCACCACCAACTTCGACGACCTGGGCGACGCCGACATCGACGACCCCAACTTCGTGGGCTTCGACCAGATTCCCGGCTTGGCCTCACAGCGCCTGATGGTCGAGGGCTATGGCTTCGGCGCCGAAGGCGACTGGAAGACCGCCTGCCTCTATCGCACCCTCTGGGTCATCCAGCAAGGCATGCCCATCGGCTGCTCCTTCCTGGAGGACTACACCCTTAACTTCGCCGGTGACCGCAGCTCATGCCTGCAGAGCCACATGCTCGAGGTATGCCCGCTCATCGCCACCGACAAGCCCAAACTCGAGGTGCATTTCCTCGGCATCGGCATCCGCAAGCAGCAAACCGCCCGCCTCGTCTTCACATCAAAGGTGGGTCGTGGCATCAAGGCCACCGTCGTTGACTTGGGCAACCGCTTCCGCCTCATCTCACAGGAGGTGGAGTGCATCGAGCCAAAGCCCATGCCCAACCTGCCCGTCGCCTCCGCACTCTGGGTGCCGCAACCCACGTTCGAGGTGGGCGCAGGAGCATGGATCCTCGCTGGTGGAACACACCACAGCGCCTTCTCCTACGACATCACCGAGGAGTACTGGGAGGACTTCGCCGAGATGGTAGGCATCGAGTACGTGCGCATCAACAAGGACACGAAGACCAGTTCCTTCAAGCACGACCTTCAGATGAGCGAGATTTACTACATGCTTAACAAAGCCCTGAAATAAGAAAGATGACAGCAAAACAAACAATAGAAGCGGGGAAAGGCATCCTCGGCATCGAGTTCGGCTCCACCAGAATCAAGGCCGTGCTTATCGACGAAGAATTCAAGCCCATCGCGCAAGGCAGCCATGAGTGGGAGAATCAACTCGTCGATGGCCTGTGGACCTACAGTGTGGAAGCCATTTGGTACGGACTCCAAGACTGCTACGCCAACCTCCGTGCCAACGTGCGCCAGACCTACGACACAGAGATTGAAAACCTGGCCGCCATCGGTGTGAGCGCCATGATGCATGGCTACATGGCTTTCAACAAAGACGAGAAAATCCTCGTTCCTTTCCGCACCTGGCGCAACACCAACACTGGAAAAGCAGCGGCAGAGCTCTCAAAGCTGTTCAACTACAACATCCCCTTGCGCTGGAGCATCTCACATCTCTACCAGGCCATCCTCGACAATGAGGAACACGTGGGTGACATTGACTTCCTCACCACCCTGGCAGGATTCATCCACTGGCAAATCACCGGCCAGCGTGTGTTAGGCATCGGTGACGCCTCTGGAATGATTCCCATCGACCCGGAGACCAAGCAATACTCGGCAGAGATGGTGGAGAAGTTCGACAAGCTCGTGGCTCCCAAGGGTTTTGATTGGAAACTGCTCGACATCCTGCCCAAGGTGCTGCCCGCAGGTGAGAACGCCGGCTTCCTCACAGAGGAGGGTGCCAAGCGTCTCGACATCTCAGGACACCTGAAGCCCGGCATCCCCGTCTGCCCGCCAGAGGGTGACGCTGGCACCGGCATGGTGGCCACCAACGCTGTGAAGCAGCGCACCGGCAACGTCTCCGCTGGCACCTCATCCTTCTCCATGATCGTCTTGGAGAAAGACTTGTCGAAGCCCTACGAGATGATTGACATGGTGACGACCCCCGACGGCAGCCTCGTGGCCATGGTGCACTGCAACAACTGCACCAGCGACCTCAACGCATGGGTCAACCTCTTCAAGGAGTACCAGCAGCTGCTCGGTGTCCCAGTGGATATGAACGAGGTGTATGGGAAGCTCTATAACAACGCTCTCAACGGCGACGCCGACTGCGGCGGCCTCATCTCCTACAACTACATCTCCGGCGAGCCTGTCACCGGCTTGGAGGAAGGGCATCCGCTCTTCGTCCGCTCCGCCAACGACCGTTTCAACCTGGCCAACTTTATGCGTGCCAATCTCTACGCATCAGTGGGAGTGCTGAAAATCGGCAACGACATCCTCTTCAAGGAGGAGAACGTGAAGGTGGACCGCATCACCGGGCACGGAGGATTGTTCAAGACCAAAGGCGTGGGCCAGCGCATCCTCGCAGCAGCCATCAACTCGCCCATCTCCGTCATGGAGACGGCAGGAGAAGGCGGACCTTGGGGCATGGCACTCCTCGGAGCCTATATGGTCAACAACCCGGAGAAGCTCTCCCTTGCCTATTTCCTCGACAAGGTGGTCTTCGCTGGCAACACAGGCGAGGAAATCGCTCCCACCGCCGAAGACGTGGCTGGCTTCAACAAGTACATTGAGAGCTACAAGGCCTGCCTCGGCATCGAGCAAGCCGCAGTGAAATGCAAGAAATAAAACCATCGCGCTTTTCCCGTCCCGCACACCACCAACTGCGGTGTGCGGGCATGGGGAGGCATTATGCAAAGACCTGACAACTATGAGAACAACTGTCAAGCACCTGCTCCTGACGATAAGCTTGGGCCTCTCACTTCCCACCCTCGCACAGGACGCCACCGTCACCTTGTTGTCCCCCGGAACGCAGACAATACCCCGGGAAATCTACGGACAGTTTGCCGAGCACCTTGGCACCTGCATCTACGGAGGTCTGTGGGTGGGGCCTGGTTCGAGCATCGCCAACACCGACGGCTACCGCAACGACGTGCTTCAGGCCCTCAAAGACCTGAAAGTGCCCGTGCTGAGATGGCCCGGAGGCTGCTTCGCCGATGAATACCACTGGATGGACGGCATCGGCCCCCGCTCGAAGCGCCCCTCGATGAAAAACAACAACTGGGGCGGCACCATCGAAGACAACTCCTTCGGCACACACGAGTTTCTCAACCTCTGCGAACTGATTGGCTGCGAACCATACATCAGTGGCAACGTGGGTAGTGGAACCGTGGAGGAACTGGCCAAGTGGGTGGAATACATGACGAGCGAGGACGGAACGCCGATGGCCAACTTACGCAAGGCCAACGGCCGCGACAAGCCATGGAAAGTGAAATACCTCGGCGTGGGCAACGAGAGTTGGGGTTGCGGCGGCAACATGCGGCCGGAATATTATGGCGACCTCTTCCGCCGCTACGCCATCTATTGCCGCAACTACGACGGCAACAAACTGTACAAGATTGCCAGCGGCGCCAGCGACTACGACTACAACTGGACGAAGGTGCTGATGGAGAACGTGGGCAACCAGATGGATGCCGTGTCGCTGCACTACTACACCTGCTCCGGGTGGACCGGCTCGAAAGGCTCCGCCACGCAGTTTGACAACGACCAGTACTACTGGACCTTGGGCAAATGCTTGGAGATAGAAGACGTGGTGAAGAAGCACTGCGCCATCATGGACCTCACCGACCCCCGCAAGCACATCGGTTTGCTCGTCGATGAGTGGGGCACGTGGTGGGACGAGGAGCCGGGCACCATCAGCGGACACCTCTACCAGCAGAACGCACTGCGCGACGCCCTCGTGGCAGCCCTCACCCTCAACGTCTTCCACAAGTACACCGACCGCGTGCGCATGGCCAACATTGCTCAAGTGGTCAACGTACTGCAGTCGATGATCCTCACCGACACGAAAGGCCCCGGGCACATGGTGCTAACACCCACCTACCACGTCTTCGAGATGTACAAGCCTTTCCAAGAAGCTACCTTCATCCCCCTCGACCTCCAATGCAAGCAGATGCGTGTGCGCCATGAGATGAACAAGGCCATGGACGAGACGAAGGACGACGGCTTCCGCACATTGCCGCTCATCAGCGCCTCGGCAGCCCGCACCACCGGAGGCAGCACCGTCATCTCACTTGCCAACGTCAGCATCGACAAAGCCAGCGAAGTGACCGTCAACTTAGGCAACTTGAAAGCAAAGAACGTCACAGGAAGGATTCTCACCAGCAAGAGCGTGGCCGATTACAACGATTTCGACCACACCGACCGCGTGAAGCCCGTGCCTTTCAAGGATGCCAAACTGAAGAAAGACCAGCTCACCCTGAAGCTCCCTGCCAAGAGCATCGTCGTCCTCGAACTGGAATAGGAGATGACAGGATTTCATAGGATCTCCCATGATCTCCTATATAGTCCTATAACCTCCTATCATCTCCTATAACCTCCTATAACCTCCTAAAATCTCCTATTAAAAAATAACAACACCAACCAAAAAGGTATGAACAACAACACAGTAATGAACAAGGCAGCCGACAACATCCGCATCCTGGCTGCCGCAATGGTAGAAAAAGCAAAGTCAGGCCACCCGGGCGGAGCCATGGGCGGTGCCGATTTCATCAACACGCTATACAGCGAGTTCCTCGTTTACGACCCTGAGAACCCAGAGTGGGAGGGTCGCGACCGCTTCTTCCTCGACCCCGGCCACATGGCCCCCATGCTCTACTCACAACTCTGCCTCATCGGCAAGTATGAGTTGGAAGACCTGAAGAACCTGCGCCAGTGGGGCTCGGTGACACCCGGACACCCCGAGCGCGAAATTGCACGCGGCATAGAGAACACCTCCGGTCCTCTCGGCCAAGGACACACCTTCGCCGTGGGAGCAGCCATCGCCGCCAAATTCCTCAAGGCACGTCTTGGAAACGTGATGAACCAGACCATCTATGCCTACATCTCCGACGGTGGTGTGCAGGAGGAAATCTCACAAGGTGCTGGCCGTATTGCCGGCAACCTTGGCCTCGACAACCTCATCATGTTCTACGACGCCAACGACATCCAGCTCTCCACCAAAACCGAAGTGGTGACCTGTGAGGACACCGCCAAGAAATACGAGGCATGGGGATGGTACGTGCAGAAAATCGACGGCAACGACGTGGATCAAATCCGCGAAGCCATCAAGAACGCCCAGGCTGAGAAAGAGCGTCCCAGCATCATCATCGGTCACTGCGTGATGGGCAAGGGCGCCCGCAAGGCAGACGGCTCAAGCTATGAGAGCAACTGCGCTACTCACGGTGCACCTCTTGGTGGCGACAACTTCGTGCAGACAATGAAGAACTTGGGCGCCGACCCTGCCGACCCATTCCAAATCTTCCCCGAGGTGAAGGAGCTTTACGCCCGCCGTGCAGCCGAGTTGAAGGAAATCTGCGCACAACGCTACGCCGAGAAGGCAGAATGGGCAAAAGGACATCCCGAGCAGGCTCGCCTCATGGAAGAGTGGTTCAGCGGCAAGGCCCCGGTGATTGACTGGAGCAAGGTGCAGCAGAAGGCCGGTGCCGCCACCCGCGGTGCCTCCGCAACCGTCCTCAGCGTGCTCGCCGAGCAAGTGCCCAACATGATTTGCGCCTCCGCCGACTTGTCCAACTCCGACAAGACCGACGGCTTCCTCAAGAAGACACACGACATCGTTCGCGGCGACTTCTCCGGCGCCTTCTTCCAGGCCGGCGTGGCCGAGCTCACCATGGCTTGCTGCTGCATCGGCATGGCTCTCCACGGAGGTGTCATCCCCGCTTGCGGCACCTTCTTCGTCTTCTCCGACTACATGAAGCCCGCCGTGCGTATGGCAGCCTTGATGGAACTCCCGGTGAAGTTCATCTGGACCCACGACGCCTTCCGCGTGGGCGAGGACGGCCCCACCCACGAGCCAGTGGAGCAAGAGGCTCAAATCCGCCTGATGGAGAAGCTGAAGAACCACCACGGCAAGAACTCCATGCTGGTAGTGCGTCCTGCCGACGCAGAGGAAACCACCGTCTGCTGGCGCATGGCCATGGAGAACACCACCACCCCAACAGCTCTCATCTTCTCTCGCCAAAACATTGACTTGCTGCCCGAGGGCAACGACTACAACCAGGCTGAGAAAGGCGCATACGTGGTGGCCGGCTCTGACGACGACTACGATGTCATCCTCCTCGCATCCGGTTCCGAAGTCTCCACATTGGAGGCCGGCGCTGCCCTGCTCCGTGCCGACGGCGTGAAGCTTCGCGTGGTGAGCGTTCCTTCCGAGGGCCTCTTCCGTTCACAACCCAAGGAGTACCAGCAGTGCGTGCTGCCCGCAGGGAAGAAGAAATTCGGCCTCACCGCTGGCCTGCCCGTCACCCTCGAAGGCCTCGTGGGCGGCGACGGCACCGTCTGGGGTCTGCAGAGCTTCGGCTTCTCAGCACCCTACAAAGTGCTCGACGAGAAGCTGGGCTACACCGGACAGAACGTCTATGAGCAAGTGAAGAAATTGCTGGCCGAGTAAAGCACTCATGCCATGGAAGTGAAGACGATAGGAATAGCCAGCGACCACGCCGGCTACGCACTGAAGCAGTTTGTCAAGAAATACCTTGACGAAAACGGCTACAAGTGGAAAGACTACGGCACCTACTCCGAGGCCTCCTGCGACTACAGCGACTTCGGTCACGCACTGGCACGCGGATTGGAGAGCGGTGAGGTCTATCCCGGCATTGCCATCTGTGGCAGCGGCGAAGGAATCAACATGACGCTCAACAAGCATCAAGACATCCGCGCCGGACTGTGCTGGATACCTGAAATCGCACACCTCATCCGCCAGCACAACAACGCCAACGTGCTGGTGATGCCCGGAAGATTCATCGACGAAGACACCGCATCGCTCATCATGGACGAGTTCTTCGCCACTGAATTCGAGGGTGGGCGCCACCAGGCCCGTATCGACAAAATCCCAGTGGAGAAACCAGCAACTTGCTAATACACCCAACATGACACCCCCGCGCCTCGCCCTCTGCGAGACGCGGGGATTTTTTTGGGGGTATAAACATAAAAACGCCCCTTGCCACATTTTTTCAAAAAATCGAACAAGAAAGCCAAAACTTATTGCTATATTTGCACACACGTATCAAAAAAGCCACAAAAGGCAGACTTTGATACCTTAAGCCACGGCACATAAAGCATAAGCGATGAAAATAGAACCAGACAAAAATAAGGAAGAGTTTCTACAGCTGCTTCGCTCCACGAATCGCGAGGGCATGGAGGAGACATTGGAAGACCTGGAAAGCATGGGGTTCTTCGACGCCCCCGCCTCCGCTGGTCACCACCTGAACAAGAAAGGCGGACTGGTGTTGCACTCACTCAACACCTACCATGCCGCCATGGCAGTTTGGGAGGCCATGAAGACCATTGAGCCCTCCCTCGCCACAGAGGTTCACCTCGACAGCATCATCATCGCCAGCCTGCTCCACGACGTGTGCAAAAGCGACATCTACAAGCCCACCGTGAAGCGCCGCAAGACCCCTATTGGCACCTGGGAGGACACCGAGGGCTACAAGGTGACCTACAAGAACTTCCCCATGGGCCACGGCGAGAAGTCGCTTGTGCTCCTGCTATGCAGTGGCTTGGTGCTCAACGACGACGAGATGCTCGCCATCCGTTGGCACATGGGCGCCTGGGGCATAAATATGAACAGCCTTGAAGACACACGGAGCTACGACACGGCAAGAAAACTTTACCCGCTCGTAGCCATCATCCAAGCAGCCGACAGCCTCGCCGCCTCCATCATGGAGCGCACAGGAGAGGAAATGGACGAACTATAATCACTACACACCATGGCAAAGAAGAAACCCCTGCCCATCTATGAGAACGTGGAAATAGAAAACTGCGCTGCAGAAGGCAAGTGCATCGCCCACGTGGACGAGAAAGTCGTCTTCGTGCCATTCGTCGTGCCTGGCGACGTGGTGGACATTCAAGTACGCAAGAAACGCAAGAGCTACTGCGAGGCGGAGGTCATCCGCTTGGTGAGTGCAAGTCCGCTACGCCAAGAGCCCCTCTGCCGACATTTCGGTGTCTGTGGCGGCTGCAAATGGCAAATCCTCCCCTACCCGGAGCAACTGAAGATGAAGCAACAGCAAGTCATCGACCAACTCACCCGCATCGGCAAGGTGGCGCTGCCCGAGCCAAGGCAAATCTTAGGCTCCGCCCAAACTGTCGCCTATCGCAACAAGATGGAGTTTGAGTGCTGCAACAAGCGGTGGCTTACACGCCAGGAAGTGGAAAGCGGCGTGATTTATGACAATATGAACGCCATCGGCCTCCACATCACCGGGGCTTTCGACAAGGTGCTGCCCATTGAGCAGTGCATGCTTATGGACAACCTGCACAACGAGATACGCAACGCCATACGCGACCATGCCGACGCCACGGGGATGACCTATTTCGACATACGACAGCAGACCGGCCTGCTGCGAGACATCATGATCCGCAACTCCAACACGGGGGAGTGGATGGTGCTTGTGCAGTTCCACTTCGAGCAGGAAGGCGACCGCGAGCGTGCCGAGGCACTGCTCCAGCACATCGCCGACCGCTTCCCGCAAGTCACCTCGCTGCTCTATGTGGACAACCAGAAATGCAACGACACCTTCGGCGACTTGGAGGTCATCACCTTCAAAGGCACCGGGCATATCTTCGAGACAATGGAGGGCCTGCGTTTCAAGGTGGGTCCCAAGAGTTTTTACCAAACCAACACCGAACAGGCGCACGTGCTATACTCCGTGGCACGCGAACTGGCGGCCCTCACCGGCAGCGAACTGGTCTATGACCTCTACACCGGCACCGGCACCATCGCCAATTTCGTGGCACGACAAGCCCGGCAGGTGATAGGCATCGAGTATGTGCCGGAAGCCATCGACGACGCCAAGGAAAACTCTCGTCTCAACGGCATCGACAACACCCTCTTCTTCGCCGGCGACATGAAAGACATCCTCACCGATGAATTCATTGCCCTGCATGGCCGTCCCGACGTGCTCATCACCGACCCACCACGCGCCGGCATGCACCCCGACGTGGTGCAAACCATCCTTCGCGCACGTCCGCGCCGCATCGTCTATGTGAGCTGCAATCCCGCCACGCAGGCCCGTGACCTCGCCGACCTCGCCGCCGCCTACCAGGTGTCTGCCGTGCAGCCCGTCGACATGTTCCCCCACACCCCCCACGTGGAAAACGTGGTGCTACTTACGCAGAGGGAATAAACTCCCTCATCACAGAAAAACACTTCGACACTAATTCATTACTCCAACAACCTAAACCCAAAACCAACTATGAAAAAAAAGATGTTTATCGTCTGCCTCCTCACACTCCTCGTGACGAGCGCAAGCGCACAAGAGAAAAAATGGTATGACACCTTCAAGCTCAGTGGCTATGGTATGCTGCAATACCAAGGCACCGACCAAGAAGGCGCGGAGAACAACTCCTTCAACCTTCGTCTGCTGAGAATGATTCTTGACGGCAAGATTGGCGACTTCGACTGGCGCGCCCAAATCCAAGGCACCAACGCCAAGGGACCCGGCGAACCCACCGTGCAGCTCGTGGACCTCTATGCCGAATGGGTGAAATACAAGGAAGCACGCATCCGCGTGGGACAGTTCAAACGTGCCTTCACCTTTGAGAACCCCACACACCCCATCACACAGGGATGGTATGCCTACGCCGACGTCATCAACCGCCTCTCCGGCTTCGGCGACCGCGCCGGCGAGAAATCCTCCGGCGGACGCGACATCGGCATCCAGTTGCAGGGAGACCTCTTCCCCGCCGCCGACGGACACCGCTTCCTCCACTACCAAGTGGGAGTTTACAACGGCGAGGGTATCAATCGCAAAGACAAGGACGAGCGCAAGGACATCATCGGAGGCGTGTGGGTGATGCCTGTCAAGGGTCTGCGCATCGGCGCCTTTGGATGGAACGGCAGCCATGGCGGCATGACCACCATGACCGGCACCAACGAGAGCGTCACCCTCAACCGCTACTGTCTCTCCGCCGAGTGGGACAAGGACGAGTTCACCTTCCGCACGGAGTATCTCCACAGCCAAGGATGGGGTGTGGCAAGCGCCGGAAGTGGCAACACCGTGATAGACTACTCCAAGGGCGACAAGGCCGACGGATGGTATGTCTTCGGCATCGTACCCGTCATCAAGTCGAAACTTCACGCCAAGGCACGCTACCAGTGCTACCGCCCGGAGAAGAACGCCGACACGCAGAAGACCATGTACGAAGTGGGTGCCAACTACTTCATCAACAAGAACCTGGAAATCACCGCCGAGTACGCCCGCGTGAACGACCGCTCACTCGCCCCCGGCAACCATGACTACAACTTCGTGGACATAGAGTTTGACTTCCGCTTCTAAACCTTCCCCTACGCGAAACATTTCGTGAAAACCATTGCCCGTCAACATATAACATTGCGGGCAATGGTTTTCACGATTTTATACAACAAAAGATCTTCACAAATGAAAAGACCGTCATAAGTCTTGCCCTATACCGTACAATGTCCTAAAAAAAGCGAAAAAAACGGAGAGCACGAGCATATTTTTGAAAAATATGCTTAACTTTGTACCTATGAACAGCATCATCAACCCGGAAGTGAAATGCGACAACATGATCATTGTCGATGCCGACCACGCCGACCGCGTGGCTTTCGACCTGATAGTGAATTTCGAACGCATGCTGGAGCGACCCATTCCCAACGCCGACCTTCCCCGCTGGCTCGACTGCATGGCCCTTGACGGCGGCATAACGGCGGGCGACGACGTCACGCAAGTGGCCTTGGTGCATGGCAAAGACAAGGCCCGCTTGGAGTATTTCACCCCGGGCGGACTGCACGACGAACTCGACGGACAAGCCTTCCGCGACCACTTGGGTGAATTCATTGTCAACGCCTTCAGCGAGGAAAGCATCATCTCCCGCGAGGACCTGCTGCTCGACATCCTCCAACTGGCCCTCAACTCCGGGAACGTGAAACGCATCGTCGTGGTCCCCGACGAAGAGAGCATACCACGCGTGAGGCAAGCCCTCCGCCACGTGAGCGACGACAAACGTGTCACCCTCCTCACCATGCAGCCCGTTGGCGGCGGCGACTTCCGCTCCGACCTTTTGGGCTACTCGCTCATGAACGCATTAGGCATCCGTGGCGAGGAACTGAAACCATGAAGAAAACAACCATAACAACCATAAACAACCAACATGAGCAGATTATTGATGATAGGCGCCGGTGGCGTGGCCACCGTAGCAGCGTTCAAGATTGCGCAGAACGCCGACGTGTTCACTGAATTCATGATAGCCAGCCGCACGAAACGCAAATGCGACAACATCGTGGCGGCCATCCACAAGGCCGGCTACCCGCTCGACATCAAGACGGCACAAGTGGATGCCGACGATGTGGAGCAACTCAAGGCCCTGCTAACAAGCTACCAACCCGAACTGGTGGTCAACCTGGCACTCCCCTACCAAGACCTCACCATCATGGAGGCCTGCCTCGCCTGTGGCTGCCACTACCTCGACACGGCCAACTACGAGCCGAAGGACGAGGCACATTTCGAGTATTCCTGGCAATGGGCCTACAAAGAGCGCTTCGAGCAAGCTGGTCTTTGCGCCATCCTCGGCTGCGGCTTCGACCCGGGTGTCAGCGGCATATACACCGCCTACGCCGCCAAGCACCATTTCGACGAGATGCACACCCTCGACATCGTGGACTGCAACGCCGGCGACCACCACAAAGCCTTCGCCACCAACTTCAACCCTGAAATCAACATCCGCGAAATCACGCAGAAGGGCCTCTACTACAAGGACGGCCAATGGATTGAGACGGAGCCGTTGGAAATCCATCAGCCCCTCACCTACCCCAACATCGGTCCCCGCGAGAGCTACCTGCTGCACCACGAGGAGTTGGAGAGTTTGGTGAAGAACTACCCCACCCTGCGCCAAGCCCGCTTCTGGATGACCTTCGGCGAACAATACATCAAGCACCTCGACGTGATACAAAACATCGGCATGAGCCGCATCGACGAAATAGAATACGAGGCTCCGCTCGCCAACGATCCCACCAAGACCGTCAAGGTGAAAATCGTGCCGCTGCAGTTCCTCAAGGCCGTGTTGCCCAACCCCCAGGACTTGGGCGAGAACTACGAGGGTGAGACGAGCATCGGCTGCCGCATCAGTGGCATCAAAGACGGCAAGCCGCGCACCTACTACGTCTATAACAACTGCTCCCACCGTGCCGCCTATGAAGAAACGGGCATGCAAGGCGTGAGCTACACCACTGGCGTCCCGGCAATGATAGGGGCGATGCTATTGCTCAAAGGCGTTTGGTGCAAACCCGGCGTGTGGAACGTGGAGGAATTCGACCCCGACCCCTTCATGGCCCTCCTCAACGAGAAAGGCCTCCCCTGGCACGAAGTCTTCGACGGCGACCTGGAATTATTATAAAAGAAATCAAGAAATCTCGAAATCCCGGAATCTCAAAATCTCGTTATAACGGAATAACGTTATAACGGAATAACGAAAAATCGAAAAATCGAAACAACGAAACAAAACTCAAAAAAATCAATGGCAAAAAAAGAAATCATCACGAATAACGACGGCACCCAGGAGGGCAAACTCAAAGCCCTGCAGGCTGCCATGGCAAAGATAGAGAAAGACTTCGGCAAAGGTTCCATCATGAAGATGGGCGAAGAGCCGGTGGAGAACGTGGAGGTGATTCCCTCTGGAAGCATCGGCTTGAACGCCGCTCTCGGTGTGGGCGGCTTCCCCCGAGGGCGCATCATCGAAATCTTCGGCCCGGAGTCGTCGGGAAAGACCACCCTGGCCATTCACGCCATCGCCGAGGCACAGAAGATGGGTGGCATCGCCGCTTTCATCGACGCGGAGCATGCCTTCGACCGCTTCTACGCCGCCCACTTGGGCGTGGATGTGGACAACCTGCTCATCTCACAACCCGACAACGGCGAGCAAGCCCTTGAGATAGCCGACCAACTCATCCGCTCTTCCGCCATCGACATCATCGTCATCGACTCCGTGGCAGCCCTCACGCCTAAGTCGGAAATCGAGGGTGACATGGGTGACAACAAGGTGGGACTCCAGGCACGCCTGATGAGTCAGGCGTTGCGCAAACTCACCTCCACCATCGCCAAGACCAACACCTGCTGCATCTTCATCAACCAGCTTCGCGAGAAAATCGGCGTGATGTTCGGCAACCCGGAGACAACCACCGGCGGCAATGCCTTGAAATTCTACGCCTCCGTTCGTATCGACATCCGCCGCGTCACCACCATCAAGGATGGCGACCAAGCTATCGGCAACCTTGTGCGGGTGAAAGTGGTGAAGAACAAGGTGGCCCCGCCATTCCGTAAGGCGGAATTTGAAATCATGTTCGGCGAAGGCATCTCCAAATACGGCGAGTTGGTGGACCTGGGCGTGGAGCACAACGTCATCCAGAAGAGCGGCTCATGGTTCTCCTATGAGGGCTCAAAGCTTGCCCAAGGCCGCGATGCCACCAAGCAGATGCTCCAGGACAACCCGGAGCTTTGCGAAGAGATAGAAGAAAAGATCATGGCCGCCCTCGCTGAAAAGCAGTAACAGGGGCACTATAGAAATATAGATACTATAGCCACTATAGATGCTATAGCCACTAAAAAAAGCGCGGGGCTTCTTTTGGAGCCTCGCGCTTATTGTTGTTAAAACTCTGCGTTCTTGGGAGTTCTTGGGAAAGGTATGACGTCGCGGATGTTCTGCATACCAGTGACGAAGAGGATGAGGCGCTCGAAGCCGAGGCCGAAGCCGGCATGCGGGCAGGTGCCAAATTTCCTCGTGTCAAGATACCACCAAAGTTTATCGGTCTCCATCTGGCGACTGGCAATCTCAGCCATCAGTTTGTCATAATTCTCCTCACGCACGCTGCCACCGATAATCTCTCCAATTTGCGGGAAGAGCACATCGGTGCCCTGCATGGTAGGACCAGGAGCCACACAGCCTTGATAGCCCACCGAACCGTTGCCCTGCGCCTCGTTCTGCTTCATGTAGAAAGCCTTGATACTGGCGGGATAGTCGGTCATGATGACTGGTTTCTTGAAATACTCCTCCACCAAATAGCGCTCGTGTTCGGAAGCGAGGTCATCGCCCCAGTTGCATGGGAACTCAAACTTCTTTCCATTCTTGATGGCTTCCTGCAGAATCTCTATACCCTTTGTATAGGGCAAGCGAACGAAGGTTTCCTTGAGCACGCCTTCCAAGCGGGGGATCAGGTCGTGCTTCGGTGTGATGAACTTGTTGTCATTGATGAACTCAAGGTCGTCCTTGCAGTTCTCCAATGCCCATCTCACGCAATATTTGATGAAATCTTCCTCCAAGTCCATCAGTTCCTCCTGATTGAGGAAGGCCACCTCAGGTTCAATCATCCAAAACTCTGCCAGATGTCGCGGTGTGTTGGAGTTCTCGGCGCGGAAAGTGGGTCCGAAGGTGTAAATGGCACCTAATGCCGTTGCACCCAGTTCGCCTTCGAGCTGTCCGGATACCGTAAGCGAAGTCTGCTGTCCGAAGAAGTCATCGTCGTAAATGATTTTCCCGGCCTCGTCCTTTTTCAGGTCGTAGAGATTCTTGGTGGTCACCTGGAACATATTACCAGCTCCCTCACAGTCGCTGGCCGTAATCAGCGGTGTATGGAAATAGAAGAATCCGTGCTCGTGAAAATAGGTGTGGATGGCCATGGCCATGTTGTGACGGATGCGCATGATGGCTCCAAAAACATTGGTACGCAGACGCATGTGGGCATGCTGGCGCATATACTCAAAGCTCTGTCCCTTCTTTTGCATCGGATAATCAGCACCGCAAGTGCCATAGATCTCAATGTTTTCACACTGTATCTCACTTGCCTGACCGGCACCCATGCTCTCCACGAGCACGCCCGTTGCACTGACGCATGCGCCGGTAGTCACTTGCTTGAGAATTTCAGGATCCACCTTCTCGGGATTGACCACCACTTGCACATTCTTGATGGTGGAACCGTCGTTGATGGCGATGAAATCCACGGCCTTGCTGCTTCGGTGGGTTCTCACCCATCCCTTGACGTTGACCGTCGCTCCAAAATCGGTGCGCTTGAGCACGTCCACGACTTTGGTTCTATTGATTTTCTCCATTTTCTTTTTTATGATAAATATACAGGGGTGATTACTCGAACGCGCCCATTCGCAGCATGTCCACCTCTTTCTCTGTGAGGAATCTCCAGTCGCCCCTTCTGACGTTCTTCTTGGTGAGTCCTGCAAACTGCACTCTGTCAAGTTTCACCACCTTGTAACCGAGGCTTTCGAAAATTCTCCTGACGATGCGGTTCTTGCCGCTGTGTATCTCAATACCTACCTGGCTCTTGTCGGTGTCGCTGGCATACTCGATGGCGTCGGCCTTCACCTCACCGTCGTCGAGTGTCACACCCTCGGCAATCTGGCTCATGTCGTGTGCCGTGACATTCTTGTCGAGGAAGACGTGGTACACCTTCTTTTTGAGGAACTTGGGGTGAGTGAGTTTGCTGGCCAAGTCGCCGTCGTTGGTAAGCAACAATACGCCGGTGGTGTTGCGGTCGAGGCGTCCCACGGGATAGATTCTCTCAGGGCATGCGTTTTTCACCAAGTCCATGACGGTTTTACGCTGCTGCGGGTCATCGCTGGTGGTGACATAGTCCTTGGGTTTGTTGAGCAGCACATACACCTTCTTCTCCAGTCTGACGGGTTGGTCGTGGAACATCACCTCGTCGGTGCGTGCCACCTTGGTACCCAATTCGGTTACAACCTCTCCGTTGACGGTAACCACTCCGGCCTGGATGAAGGCGTCGGCCTCCCTGCGGCTGCAAATGCCTGCATTGGCCAAGAATTTATTGAGACGTATCGGCTCGTTGGGATCGATGATTTCCTCCTTGTAGTCGATGCGTTTCTTCATATTAAATTTGGGGTCGTATCCGTGAGGACGATAACCCTGGTTGTAACCACCATGCTGCTGATAGCCGCCACGCTGCTGATAACCGCCGCGCTGCTGGTAGCCGCCCTGCTGACGGGGTTGGTAGCCGCCTTGCTGACGGGGTTGGTAGCCGCCCTGCTGACGGGGCTGGTAGCCGCCCTGCTGACG
>JAFZRU010000016.1 GCA_017619755.1 Prevotella sp. | reverse complement strand
GAGCAGGCTCGAGGCTGGAAGCTTGTGGAGACGGAAGTGGAGCCGGAATAATAAAATAGAATCTATGACTATGGACGAAAAATCTAAAAAAATCAAAATCATTCCTTTACAGAAGGAAGTGGAATCGAATAGCCGTGTAGTATCTTACGTTTATGAGACACTCGACTACAGTTTGTTTACTACATTCAAAGAAAACAGAGAGCCGGACCACGTAGGGCGCATAGCAAACAACATGATAGAATATGGTGCCATCCAGAAGCCTATTGTTGTTACAAAGCATGAAGGGTATCCCGATAAACTTGTCATCGTGGATGGAAACAACTCCTTTAACGCTCGCATGCAGCTCAACTTGCCGATTCCTTACATCATATTGGAAGGCGCGACACCGAAAGAGATGACAGCCTTGAACCTTGTGAGTAAAAACTGGACTCACAGCGACTACATTGATTTTTATGCCAAACTCGGATATCCCGACTATATCATTTTCCAAAACTTGCTCAAGGAATACGAGTTCACTTGCCGCTCGATGGAGTATATTCTAAGACTGTCAACTACCAATGATGGGAGCGAAGCACATGGAAGCACTCACCACAGCATAGCCCGTGGATTGTTCAAGTGCAAGAATCCTCTAAAAAGCCGCGAGATTATCGATTTCTTGTTGAAAGTTAAAGAGATTGAGGGCGGTCGTTCCTATATTTACAAGGCAGACAAGTTCGTGGCGGCTGTTGTAAGGCTGTTTAATCTCAAAGAATTCGACCCCGAACGTGCTTTGAGAAAATTCAAAGCCTATCCGGGTTTGATTGTGAAACAGCCTGACGCACCGAGTTATATCAATGTGATAGAGAAGATTTATAACCGCCACACAGCAAAGAAAGACCTTGTATCTTTTATGTGCATTAAATTTCGGTCATAGTCTATGAGTACGAACGAAACAAGCCTTGTCATCTTGACCATCCTCGCTGCTTTCATCCTCTTTGGTGGCCTGTCGCTAATGGTTGCGTGTTTCCACTCCCTTCTTACCAGAAATGGCCCTGTAAATGAGGCAGCCCACGAGGTAGATGGTGTAGAGGGCAACGTGACCGATGATGATGAGAACGAGATACAAGTCCGTGCCTCCATCCAGATACTTGCGGACAGCCAACGCAAAGCCAAAAACGAAGAAGCTGGGAGAGAACGAAACGACAGGGAACCTAACTCTTTTCAACCCAGTAACGAGTTCTCCGCAAACCATGACAAAAACAGCACATAGAAGTACAATAATGGTTGCGGAAGCTGACAGAAGAAGTTGAGCCGCGAAGCCTGCCTCTCTGAAATGTATTTCGTAAACATAGAAAGTAGAGAAAATCAGAGGGAACAGCAATGCTGACGATTTCAAGGCGTCGCGTTGGAACACTGATAGGTCGAACGCCTTTATCAATTTCAAGTAATCCATAAAAATGCTAATTTAAGTTTGGCGACACAAAGATAGTAAAAATCAAGGAAAGGACAAATTCCCGGCTATGAAATTTAAGTTTGGCGATTTGAATATAGTCAGGTGTCCTTTCCTTAAATCAACAAAAGTCATGACGGAGTTATCGATAGACATAGAGACCTACAGCAGTGCGGACCTCGGCTCTTGCGGGGTCTATCGCTACGCCGAGTCTCCGGACTTCGCGGTGCTGCTGTTCGCCTACTGCGTGGATGGCGGCGCGGTGCGCTGCGTGGACCTGGCACAGGGGGAGGAGCTGCCTGAGGATGTCAGGGCGGCCCTCACGGACCCCGGTGTGACGAAGAGCGCCTACAACGCCAATTTCGAGCGCGTGTGCCTTAGCCGCTGGCTCGGCATGCCCACTGGCAGCTACCTCGACCCCCGTCAGTGGCGCTGCACGATGGTCGCCGCGGCTCGGATGGGTCTTCCCCTCGGCCTTGGCGAGTGCGCCCGCGTCCTCGGCCTCTCGGAGGGCAAGATGAAGGAGGGCGCCGCCCTCATCCGCTACTTCTCGAAGCCGGACGGCAAGGGGCGTCGCCGCCTCCCCATGGACAGCTGGGACCGCTGGGAGACGTTCAAGGAGTACAACATCCGCGACGTGGAGGTGGAGCAGGGCGTCTGGTCGAAGGTGCGCCGCCTGGAGGAGACCCCCTTCGACCGCGAGCTGTGGGTGGCCGACGCCCTCGTCAACGACCGCGGCGTGCTGGTTGACCTCGACTTCGTCACCTCCGCCGCGAGGATGGACGAGGACTACAAGGCCGCGCTTTTGGAGGAGGCCCGCCAGATTACTGGCTTGGAGAACCCCAACAGTCCCTCGCAGTTGAAGGAGTGGCTGAGCCGTGTCACCGGCTTCACGGTGAGGCAGCTCGACAAGTCCTCGCTCGACGGCTTGGAGGGGCGCATGCAGTACTGGCCGTCGGCCCGCCGCGTCGTCGCCCTCCGCCGTGAGCTGGGGAAGACGAGCAACAAGAAATACCCCGCGATGCTGGAGTGCGTCTGCTCCGACGGTCGCGTCCGCGGCCTCCTCCAGTACTACGGCGCCGCCCGGACGGGCCGTTGGGCAGGGAGGCTGGTGCAGATGCAGAACCTCCCCCAGAACCACCTCGACGACCTTGAGGGCGCCCGTGAGGCCGTCCGTCGCGGCGACGCCGACGACGTTGAGCTGTGCTACGGCAGTGTGACGCGTGTGCTGTCGGAGCTCATCCGCACGTCCTTCGTCGCCGCCGAGGGCAAGGTGCTCCACGTGTGCGACTTCTCCGCCATCGAGGCCCGCGTCATCGCGTGGCTTGCCGGCGAGGGCTGGGTTCTCGACGTGTTCCGCAACGGTGGCGACGTGTATTGCGCCACCGCCTCCCAGATGTTCGGCGTCCCCGTATCGAAGCACGGCGCCAACGCCCATTTGCGCCAGAAGGGGAAGATCGCCGTCCTCGCCCTCGGCTACGGCGGCGGCGTGTCCGCCCTTGAGGCGATGGGCGGCTCCCGCCTGGGCCTCTCGGAGGCTGAGGAGCGGGAGATCGTGTGGAAGTGGCGCGACAGCAACCCCAAGATTGTCGGCCTGTGGGCTACCGTGGAGCGCGCCGCCATCGCCGCCATCAAGACGCGCAGGGCGATCACCGTCAACCGCGGCGTCGTGTTCGAGTACCGATGGGGCTGCCTGACCGTCACCCTCCCCTCGGGCCGCACGATGGTCTATCCCCGCGCCCGTGTCGGCGTTGAGACCGGCGACGGCTGGCGCGGCGACCACGACAGCATCGAGTACGAGGGCGTGAACCAGACCACCCGCAAGTGGGAGGCCGTGCGCACCTACGGCGGCAAGATGACGGAGAACATCGTGCAGGCCATCGCCAGGGACCTCCTCGGCGAGGTGCTTCTCCGCGCCCGCCGCTGGTCTCTCGACGTGGTGTTCCACGTGCATGACGAAATCGTGGTGGAGGCTTCCGCCGACACCCCCCTGTCCCTCGTGGAGGCCATCTTCAACGAGGAGGTGGCGTGGGCCAGGGGCCTTCCCCTGAAGGGCGCGGGCTACACCACGAAGTTCTACAAGAAAGACTGAGGGCGGAGGCGGAGCCTCCACCTACGAAGAACCATAAAAAGTTATGAATATTATGGATAATATCAAACTGCTTTACATTGACCTTTTCTGTGGGGCGGGAGGAACGTCAACAGGAGTGGAGCTGGCGAAACTGAATGGCGAAAAATGCGCCAAGGTCATCGCTTGCGTCAACCATGACAAAAACGCCATCCTCTCTCACGCGGCAAATCATCCAGACGTGATGCACTTCACGGAGGACATCAGAACACTGGAACTTTCCCCCCTGGTCAAACACCTCAATGCAATGAGAAACAAACACCCGGAGGCGCTCGTCGTGCTGTGGGCCTCGTGTGAATGCACCAACTTCTCAAGGGCGAAGGGGGGACTGCCGCGTGACGCGGACAGCAGGACGCTCGCTGAACACCTCTTCCGTTACATTGAAACCCTAAATCCTGACTACATAGAGATTGAGAATGTGGTGGAGTTCATGTGCTGGGGTGAACTCGACGAGAACGGCAAGCCGGTGAGCAAGTACAACGGCAAATGCTATATCAAATGGGCGAACAAAATTCAACGGTATGGCTACAACTACGATTTCCGCATCCTCAACGCGGCGGACTTCGGTGCTTACACCAGCAGGAAACGCTACTTCGGTCAGTTTGCACGGACGGGACTACCGATAGTTTTCCCAGAGCAGACCTACGCGAAGCCCAACGTGGCGTTTGAGTCTCAAGTATGCGGCAATCTCTTTCCGAACCAGTACAAGCCTTGGAAGGCCGTGCGGGAGGTCCTTGACCTCGATGACGAAGGACAAAGCATATTCATGCGCAACAAACCGCTGTGCGAGAAAACCCTTGAACGCATCTATGCAGGACTGGTAAAATTCGTGGCAGGGGGAAAGAAGAACCACGATGCGTGGATTCTCAAATACAACTCGATGAAAGAGGGTCATTACAACGCCCCCTCTCTTGAAGATCCGTGTCCGACGGTGGCGGTGCAAAACAGGCTCGGACTGGTGAAATGCAACTTTCTCTCGAAGCAGTTCAGCGGAGACCCAATGAGCAAGAACCAGTCGCTGGAACAGCCGGCGGGAGCCATCACAACCATCGACCACCATGCCTTCGTGACGGCATACTTCGGGAACGGATTCAACTCCTCTATCGACAACCCCAGCCCTACCATAACAACAAAAGACCGATATGGTATAGTTCAACCGGACTTTCTCGTGAGCTACCGCTTCAACAACAAAGGTAGCTCGGTGGACGAACCTGCCCCTACGGTTTGCACCGTCGGACAAATAGGTGTGGCGAGGTGCCGTTTTTTGGATTTACAATATGGAAATGGCTCTGCATCGTCATTAGAGAATCCCTCGCCTGTGGTGATGGGTAATCCCAAACAGAACCTTGTAACGGTTGACAAGTTCCTGATGAACCCGCAGTATGCCAGCGCCGGGGGGAGCATAGACCGTCCTTGCTTCACGCTCATAGCAAGGACGGACAAAATGCCGCCGTACTTGGTAAGCACTGAACAGGGGGAGGTCTCCATCGCTGTCTTCGAAGATGATTCCCCGATGACCAGGCAAATCAAGGAATTCATGGCCATGTACGGCATCTACGACATCAAGATGAGAATGCTCAACATCCGGGAGCTCAAAAGAATAATGGGATTCCCTGAAAACTACATCCTCATTGGCACACAAGCCGAACAAAAGAAATACATCGGCAACGCCGTCGAGGTGAATATGTCTCGTGCGCTCTGTGAGGCACTGTGCGAAAAACTCTCCGACAATGAAAACACCATCGCCGTATGAGTGCAACATCAATTATTTGCGGAGAACCATAAAGACACAGAAGAAATGATCATCAAGATGCGAATGCAACCAAGCTGCACATCGTGCGTCTCCTACGTGCAAGGGTGCTGCCTGTTGTCCGACCTCCCCGTGTGCGGCGAGAGCGTGTGCGGCGACTACAGGCGCGGGGAGAGCGAACGCTACACAACAAGGAAGAGTTATGGAAGATAGGAAACTGCGAATAGCCACCGCCCACTCGCGCAAGGCGACGCGCTGGGCGAACAAGACCGTGTCGTGGGAGAGGCTTGCCACCCGCTGCGCCCAGGTGGCGCGCACCGGCGAAACCCACGGCGAGTACATGTCGATGAGCAAGGACGAGCAGGGTCGCGTGAAGGACGTCGGCGGCTTCGTCGGCGGCCACCTTGCCGGAGGCGTGAGGAAGCGCGAGTGCGTGACCCTCCGCAGCGTGCTGACGCTCGACATCGACAACGACGCGAAGGGCGCCTGGGAGTCGTTCAAGAGCCGCTACCCGTGCGAGGCCGCCGTCTATAGCACGCACAAGCACACCCCCGACCGCCCCCGCCTTCGCCTGGTCATCCCCCTTCTCCGCGACGTTACCCCCGAGGAGTACGAGCCGATAGGGCGCCGCGTGGCCGACCTGACGGGCATCGAGATGTTCGACCCCACGACCTACGAGGCGAGCCGCCTGATGTACTGGCCGAGCGCGAGCACCGGGGCGGAGTTCTTCTTCGACCGCCAGAGCGGCCCCTGGCTCGACCCCGACGCCGTCCTCGGCACCTACGCCGACTGGCGCGATATCTCCGAGTGGCCGCGGTCGGAACACGAGGGCGCGGTGCGCTCCTCGGAGCGGAGGAAGAAGGGCGACCCTTTGGGCAAGCCCGGCGTCATCGGCGCGTTCTGCCGCGCCCACACCATCGAGGACGCCATAGAGACGTTCCTCGGCGACGTCTATGAGCCCACGTCCGTCCCCGGCCGCTACACCTACAGGAACGGCACGATGTCCGGCGGCCTGGTGTGCTACGAGGGGAAGTTTGCCCAGTCGTTCCACGCCACGGACCCCGCCGGCGGCGCGGAGTGGAACGCCTTCGACCTCGTTCGCGTCCACCTCTTCGGCGGGAAGGACACCGGCGCCGTGGACGACATCACCAAGGCCCCGAGCTACAAGGCGATGTCGGAGTTCGCCTCCCGGGACGGCGGCACGGTGGAGCTGCTCGCCCGTGAGCGCGTCCGCGGCGCGTCCGAGGACTTCGGCGGCATGGGCGGCGATGACGAGGAGGACCTCTCTTGGACCCAGCGCCTGGAGATGGACCGCGGTGGCACGCCTAAGGCGACGAGCGAGAACGCGGTGCTGATCATCGAGCACGACGCCGGCCTCCGTGGGAGGCTGTGGCGCGACGACTTCCGCGGCAACAACATGGTGGACGGCGGCCTGCCGTGGCGCAAGGACGCCACGCGTTGGGGCAACGACGACGACGCGAACCTGCGCGTCTATTTGGAGAGGAAGTACCGCATGACGGGGAAGGACAAGATACGCGACGCCCTGACGGCCGTCCTCACGCGCCACGCCCGGAACCCCCTGCGCGAGTACCTCGACTCGCTGCGCTGGGACGGCGTGGAGCGTCTGGACACGCTGCTCATCGACCTGCTTGGGGCCGACGACACCCCCCTTGTCCGCGCCGTGACGCGGATGCACTTCACCGCCGCCGTGGCCCGCGCGATGACCCCCGGGTGCAAGTACGACGTGTGCCTCATCCTCGCCGGCCCCGAGGGCGTTGGGAAGAGCAGCCTTCTGAAGGTGATGGGCGGCGAGTGGTACAACGACACCCTCTCGCTGGCCGCGATGGACGGCAAGCAGGCGATGGAGCAGGTGAAGGAGGACTGGATCTTCGAGCTGTCGGAGCTCTCCGGCCTGAAGAAGTCGGAGGTGGAGTCGGTGAAGGCCTTCCTGACGAAGCAGGAGGACAAGTTCCGCCCCGCCTACGGCGTGGTGACGGAGAGCTACCCGAGGCACTGCGTCTTCTGCGGCACGACCAACGAGACGGCGTTCCTCAAGGGCGACACCGGCAACCGCCGCTTCATCGTCGTCGATGTGCGCGGCACGAGGGCCCACGTGAGCCAGACGATGCGGTGGTTGGAGGCCAACCGCGACCAGATATGGGCGGAGGCCGTGAGGCGGTGGAGGGACGGCGGCAAGCTGTTCCTCGACGCCGAGATGGAGGCCGAGGCGAGGAAGACGCAGGAGGCGCACCACGAGAGCGTGGACGACCCCTTCACGGGGATGGTGGAGAGCTTCCTCGCTACGCCGCTGCCGACGGACTGGGAGAAGAGGAGCATCCGCCAAAGACGCGAATACTACCACAACCCCGACCCGCTGGAAGCGAAGGGGACGGAGCAACGCATCAGGGCTTGCGCCGCCGAGTTCATCTGCGAATACCTGCGTAGGGATCCAGGAGACAAGGACTTCAGAACGCTGGCGAGGAAATTTGCTGGCATTATGCGGAAGCATGAAGATTGGGAGCCTGTGTCCTTGTCCCGACACGTGGAGATTTTCTACGGAAGACAAAAGACTTTCAAGAGAAAAAATGTTTACACGGAAGATGAAATATGAACCGAATAATGTCAACTATTGTCAACTTTATGAGTGGATTTGTCAACTTTATGAGCCGTTTTATAGTTGACAACCTCTGGATGCTTGTCAACTTTGTCAACGGAAATGTCAACTTTACGAATTGCGTTAAGTTGACACCTAAGTGTAAAGTTTTCAAAGGCATAAACCACTTGTCAACTTTGTCAACTATAAAAATGCTAAAAGTGTATAGATGTAAATCGTATATGCATTGTGTACATATTTCACGCCCTACACGCACGCGCGCGAGAATGTCCCATATAAGAGTTTTCAAAAAATCAAGTTGACAAAGTTGACAAGATTGACAAGGCTTGAAACGGCAAGTAAAAAGAATGAACAAATGAAGGATTTAACAAAAAGCATCAAAAGACTGGTTCGCCACGCGGAGGAGGGCGAGAAGAGCATTGAGAGTTATCTTTCGAGGCGTGTGAGGGAGACGGGCGGCCTGTGCCTGAAGTTCACCAGCCAGGTTGACACGGGCTATCCTGACCGGCTGCTGTTGCTGCCAGGTGGGAGGACGGCCTGGGTGGAGGTGAAGAGCCGCGGCGAGAAGCCCCGCCGTCTGCAGGTGGTGCGGATGGAGCGACTGGTGCGCCTCGGCTTCGCCGTTCACGTGGTGGACAGCCGCGAGAAGGTGGACAGGATGCTGGAGGGGCTTGCGACGGCGGGGGTTGCGACGGCGGAGCCGTCACCTACGGAGAAGCCAACAACTGAGAAGCCAGCAACGGAGGGGGAGTAGCCATGGAGTACAGACCCTACGCATACCAGAAGGCCGCGACGCGGTGGGTGATGGAGAAGAGCCGCTGCTGTCTGTTCCTCGACATGGGCTTGGGTAAGAGCGTCGTCACCCTCACCGCCATCCAGGACCTCATCGACGGCTGCGAGATCACCGGCGCGCTGGTGGTGGCCCCGAAGAAGGTGGCCGAGACGACCTGGACGCAGGAGGCCCGCAAGTGGGACCACCTCTCCGGCCTCCGCGTGGTGAAGGTGTCCGGCACCGCCAGGCAGCGCCTCGCCGCCATCGAGGAGGAGGCCGACGTCCACGTGATAGGCCGCGACTCCTACGTGTGGCTTGTGGACGCGCTTCGCGGCAGGATGAAGTGGGACATGCTTGTGATCGACGAGCTGACCTCCTTCAAGACCCCCGGGAGCAAGCGTTTCAAGGCGATGAGGATGACCACGCCTCAGTACGACCGCGTGGTGGGCCTCACTGGCACCCCGGCTCCCAACGGCCTCGTTGACCTGTGGGCGCAGCTGTACTGCGTGGACATGGGCGAGCGTCTGGGCAAGTCCGTGGGCCGCTACCGCGACACCTACTTTGAGATCTACCGTCACAACAACATCATCGTGCGTTGCCAGCCCAAGCCCGGGAGCGAGAGGATCATCCGCGACAAGCTGTCGGACATCTGCCTGATGATGCAGGCCTCCGACTACCTCACCCTTCCCGGGATGATGGAGCACACGGTCGATGTGGCCCTTCCCGACGCCGTTGGCAGGAGGTATGAGGAGTTCGAGAGGGAGCACGTGCTGGAGTTCAACAAGGAGCACGAGGGCAAGCCTGTCGTGGCGTCTTCCGTCCTTGCCTTGATGAACAAGCTGTGCCAGTTCGCCAACGGCGCCGTCTATGACGAGGACCGCTGCGTCCACGAGATACACAAGGAGAAGCTTTCGGCGTTGTCGGAGCTTGTGGAGGCCGCCGACGGCGGCGTCCTGGTGTTCCACCAGTTCAAGCACGACGCATGGCGCATCAAGGAGCACCTGAAGGGGCTGAGGGTGGAGTCCTACGAGGGTGCGCGCCAGTTGGAGGAGTGGAACGCCGGCCGCATCGACGTGCTGCTTGCCCATCCCGCCTCCACGGCCTTCGGCCTGAACATGCAGCAGGGCGGCCACACCATCGTGTGGTTCGGCACCGGGTGGAACCTGGAGTTGTACCAGCAGGCCAACGCGAGGCTCCACCGCCAGGGGCAGACGAAGCCGGTGATGGTCTATCGCCTCATCGTCCCCGGCACCGTCGATGCCCTCGCCGCCGCCGCCGTGGACCGGAAGGGGAGGGTGCAGGACGCGCTTCTCGACGGGCTGTCGAGGCTGATGGGGAAGCATGGCTGAGAATTTTTGAAAAAAAAGTGTCGGAAAATTTGGATAAAAGTATTATTTTCACTACCTTTGCGTTGTCAAACAATCAAGCAATACAACAATGAGAACAATGAAGGTAAAAGAGATTTTGAAGATGCTTGCCGAAGACGGTTGGTATCAGCTGAAAGCCAAGCACACGAGTGGCAGCCACAGGCAATTCAAGCATCCGACGAAGAAAGGACGTGTTACAGTCAATGGAAAGCCAAGCGACGACGTCCACAAGAACGACCTGAGGAGCATTTTCAATCAAGCAGGGTGGGAGTGGAAGTGACTCCCATCCCATCATTCACAAGACACAAACAACAAACATCCATACAAACCTAAGAAAATATGAAAGAACAAATCATCGTAAACGTGTCCTGGTGCGGCAAGAATTTCTCCGCATCACTTGGCGACAATGTTCCCGGCGCTGTGGTGTTCACGGCGGGCAGTTTTCGCGAGCTTCGGAAGGAGGCGCAGGAAGCCCTCGATTTTCATTTTGAAGGCATGCGTGAGGACGGGGAGGATGTTCCCTCCTGGTGGCTTTCGGGTGAATACGAGTTCGTGTATCAATACACTGACGTGGCAAGCCTTCTCCAGGCGTACAGCGACCTCGTTCCCCTTGTCTCCATCAGCCGTGCGTCGGGCATCAACCAGCGCCTGTTGTCGCATTACGCCAACGGGATCAAGCGGCCACGTCCGCAGCAGCGGCAGCGCATCGTGGACGGCATCCACAAGATAGGGCGTGAACTATTGACCGTTGTTTAGCTTTATTGTTTGACGACTTCGCTTTCAGCGGCTCCCCGGCCATTACGGTCGGGGTTTTTTGCGTAAAAGTGGCAAAGTGATTACATTTTAAGCATTTTTAGGCTTTAAATGATTGCATTATAATCACTTTTCTTTATCTTTGCGGTGGACAAACTATCCATCGCCATGAACGACGAGAATCTTATCCGAAACGAGCAACGAACTCCGAGCGAACTCCGAGAAATTACCCGTAGGGGCGGCATCGCCAGCGGTCGCGCCCGTCGTGACAAGCGTGACAGCCGCGAGCGCATGAGGATGCTTCTGGAGCTGCCCTGCCCCGACGGCGAGGGCGGCGTGCTTGTGTCGGAGATCACCGGCAAGCCCGTCAGCGTCGGTGAGGCCCTTGACACGGCGCTGATCAAGAAGGGGCTCGGCGGGAACGTGAAGGCTATCTGCGCCATCTACGACCTGCTTGGGTTGTACGAGCTTCGCGTGAAGTCCGAGACCACGCTCACGACGCGCACGATAGAGGAGATAGACGCAGAGCTCGACATCCTCCGCCGCATGGACGCCAAGGCTTCGGGAAAGGAGGCAGGCGAATGAGCCGGAAGGACGTTCGCCTCCGCAGCCGCATTCTCCGCCTGGAGGAGGAGCGCGCCCGGCTGATGGCCTCGCGCTCGTTCCCCCATTTCCTCTGCTACTCCTCCCCCGACTACGACATGCAGTGGTTCCACCGCCTTGTGGCCCGCCGCTGCCAGGAGTTGCTGGAGGGCACCCTCGGCACGAGCCGCCTGATGCTGTTCGTTCCTCCCCAGCACGGCAAGAGCGAGATAGTGAGCCGGAAGTTCCCCGCGTGGGTTCTCGGCTCCAACCCCTCCTGCAAGGTTGCCGGCGCTTCGTATTCCTCCGACCTCGCCCAGCAGTTCTCCCGCGCCATCCAGCGCACGATGGAGGACGACGCCTACCGCGAGGTGTTCCCCTGCTCCCAGATAGGCGGCAAGAACGTCCGCGGCCTGGTGCGCAACGCCGACTACTTCGAGACCTCCGTTGGCGGCTTCTACAAGGCGGTCGGCGTCGGCGGCTCCCTCACCGGCACCCCCGTTGACATCGGCATTATCGACGACCCCGTGAAGGACGCCTTGGAGGCCTACTCACAGACCTACCGCGACAGGGTGTGGGAGTGGTACACCGACGTGTTCCTCACCCGCCTTCACAACGAGTCGAAGCAGATCCTCATCATGACGCGGTGGCACGAGGACGACCTTGCCGGTCGTCTCTTGGAGACGGAGCCCGAGAAGTGGACGGTGGTGAGCATCCCCGCCATCAAGGAAGCGACGGCGGAACCGTCGCCTATGGAGAACGCGGAAGACCCCCGGGTGGTTGGCGAGGCCTTGTGGCCCTCCCGCCACTCCTTGGAACGCCTTCTCGACGTGGAGCAGCGCAGTCCGAGGACGTTCGCGGCGTTGTACCAGCAGCGCCCCACGGTGGAGGGCGGCAACATCGTGAAGCGCGACTGGTTCCGCCGCGTGAGCCTCTCCGACTTCAAGAGGATGCGCTCCTCCGAGCCGGTGGTGTTCTTCCTCGACACCGCCTACACGGACAAGACGAGCAACGACCCCTCCGGCATCATCGCCACGTGCAAGCTCGGCGGCGACCTCTACGTCACCCACGCGGCGAAGGTGAACATGAAGTTCCCCGACCTGCTGCGCTTCATCCCCGAGTACGCCCGCCAGCACGGCTACACGCCGCGCTCCACCATCCGCATCGAGCCGAAGGCCAACGGCCTGTCGGTGATCGACCAGTTGAAGGAGACCACCGGCCTGAACGTGGTGGCCACCCCGAGTCCCAGGGACGGCAAGGAGACGCGCCTCTACGCCGCCTCCCCCTCCATCGAGGGCGGTCGCGTGGTGCTCGTGGACGGAGCCTGGAACGAGGCGTTCATCGACGAGGTGTGCGGCTTCCCCTCGAAGACCCACGACGAGTACGTGGACGTGCTTTGCTACGCCATCGACCACCACCTGAGCCACCCCTTCAAGCCCATCGACAAGGCGAGGACGGCGGGGATGGTGTATTAGATGAAAGATGAAAAATTAAAGATGAAAGATTAATATGAGTACGATTAAAGAGATTATCAACTTGGAGCGCCCGGCTCGCGACATCATCGCGGACTTGCAGGCGAAGTCCGTCAACGTTCCCGAGTGGGACGGCCCCCACGGCCTCCGCAAGGAGTACGACCCCTCGCTCCATCCCGTGATGGACCGTGCCATCTACCCCGACGTGGTGGAGGGCGGCCATGTGGACCGCGTGACGCGTGTCACCTGCAACCTCCAGCAGCTTGCCGTCCGGCGCATGTCGGAGCTGTGCTGCTCCACTCCCGTGCGCCGCATCTACTCCCCCGAGGACGAAGCCCAGCAGGAGGCGGCGCGCCTGATGGAGCGCGTCTTCACGCGCAACCGCATCGACAGCGTGAACGTGGAGCGGCTGAACATGCTCTTCGCCGGTTGCGAGGTGGCCACGCTGTGGTACGCCGTGGAGCAGCCGAACGCCGACTACGGTGCGAGCAGCCCCCTGAAGCTCCGCTGCCGCAACTTCTCGCCGATGCAGGGCGACGCCCTCTATCCGCTCTTCGACGAGTATGGCGACATGGTGGCGATGTCGATAGGCTACACCCGCCGTGTGGGATCGAGGGACGTGAAGTACTTCGACGCCTACACCTCGGAGGCCCACTACAAGTGGGAGGACCGTGGCGGCGGCTGGGAGTTGGTGGAGGAGGACGACCTCACCGCCGTGGGGAAGATTCCCATCGCCTATATGTACCGCCCCACGCCCATCTGGGAGCACACCAGCGGCCTCGTCTATGAGATGGAGTGGGCGTTGTCGAGGAACGGCAACTACCTGCGCAAGAACTCGAAGCCCCTCTTCGTGGTGTATGCCGACGAGGAGATAAGGTACGGCGGGGAGAAGTCGCAGGACGTCGAGTTCCGCAGCATCCTCCAGTACCCGAAGGGCAGCAGCGCGGGCTACGTGACGTGGGACCAGGCCGTGGAGAACCTGAAGTATCACGTGACGGAGCTGCGGCAGTCGTTCTTCACCCAGTTGCAGTTGCCCGACTGGTCATACGAGAGCATGAAGTCCACCCCGATGAGCGGCGAGAGCCGCAAGCAGTTGTTCATCGACGCGCAGTTGAAGGTGGGCGACGAGAGCGGGCGGCTCCTGGAGTTCTTCGACCGCGAGGTGAACGTGGTGCGCCGCTTCCTTCGCCTTGCCTTCCCCGGCATAGGCGAGGCGGTGGACACTCTGCCCGTGGAGAGCGTGGTGACGCCGTTCAGCGTGACGGAGGACAAGGACGTGATAGAGAACCTGGTGACGGCCAACGGCAACAAGCCCATCATGAGCCAGCGCGAGAGCATCGCCCGCCTTGGCTGGAGCGAGGACGTGGACGAGACGCTGCGCGAGATAGCCGAGGAGAATGCCATGGACGCCATCAACCCGGCGTTGTGAGTAAAGGGGAATGAGGAATGGCCTTGAACGAGCACGACAGGAGACACTTGCAGAGGCTGGCCGCCATCGCCCGGATGGTGGAGCGCCTCTACGACGCCGCCGCCGAGGACGCCGCTGCCATCGGAGCCATGGCCGTGCGCCTTGGGGCCGACGGCGAGAAGCCTTTCGACTTCGAGGACTACCCTCAGGCGAAGGAGCGTATGGACGCGCTGCTGTCGTGGCTCCGCGAGCAGATGGAGGTGGTGGTTGCCGAGGGCGTTGCCGGCGAGTGGCTGTTGTCCGAGGAGAAGAACGACGACCTTGTCCGCCGCGTTCTCGGCCTTCCGGAGGATGCCAAGCCCGGCGACATGCCGGAGGCTTTGCGCCGCCGCTGGATGGACCGCAACGAGAAGGGCTGCGAGGCGTTCCTGAAGCGGAAGGAGCGCGGCCTTGGGTTGTCGGAGCGCCTGTGGAAGGCCACGGAGACGGTGCGGTCGGAGTTGGCGATGGGCATAGACGTGGGCATCCGCGAGGGCAAGCCGGCGGCGGCGATGGCCCGCGACCTGCAACAGTACCTCAAGCATCCCGACAAGCTCTTCCGCCGCGTGCGCGACGAGCGCGGCGTCCTCCAGCTGTCGAAGAACGCCGCAGCCTACCATCCAGGGACGGGAACCTACCGCTCCTCGTACAGGAACGCGAGGCGTCTGGCTGTGACGGAGGTGAACACGGCGTACCACACCGCCGACCACGAGCGATGGCAGCAGCTCGACTTCGTGGTGGGGATAGAGGTGCACCTCTCGGGCAACCACACCTGCAAGGGTCGCGACGGCAAGCCCCACCGCTTCACCGACATCTGCGACCAGCTGGCGGGGAAGTACCCGAAGGACTTCAAGTTCACGGGGTGGCATCCCCACTGCCGCTGTTATGCCACGTCGGTCCTGAAGACGGATGAGGAGATGGAGGCCGACACGCAGCGCATCCTCGACGGCGAGCCGGTGACGGGCGACAGCGTGAACGCGGTCAAGGACGTGCCGGAGGGGTTCAAGGACTGGGCTAAAACAAACTCATCAAGAATAAAATATGCGAACACGCTACCGTATTTTGTCGCAGACAACACCGATTATGTTGCTACAATCGTGAATGAAGCATATCCGAGCACCAAGTTTGCAGAATTGGCAGCCCACCAGCAATTCGACTTGTACGCTGCGAAATACGGAAGGAAAGACAAGATTATTACGGACTTGATGTTCCAGTACCAATATGCGGCAACTGATATGGGGAAGACGTTGATTGTTAAACAAATAAAAGAGAGGGCTGCGAGCTTGTCAAAACAAGAACTGGCTAAATGGGGTGTCGTTGACTATGAAATGGATTTTGTAGGAACTGAATATAACAAATTAATACAGCCAAAACAAACCTTGAAAACAACTAACGGCAAATTGGTTAACGTTGATGAAAAAAGGCTTGACTTGTTGGTGTACCGTGACAAATACGGGAAGGAGTTTGCCTATCCAATAGGCATAATGAAAAGTAATGCTTTCAGCGCAGTCACTGCAAGCGAGGCAATAAATGGATTCCCTCCATATATTAAACAAGGAATCGAAAGGGTGTCATTTTTTGATATACCTTGCCCAACCAACGAATATTGGGCGATAGAATATAATATACCGGGCTTCACGGCAGCAGCAACGGATGGAGGCAATACAACGTTCTATATGAATCCTAAAAACAAAGAAGAGTTTAGCAAACTTATGGCACATGAGGCAGGACATATATTGGATGGTGAAAAACATAGATATTCTTCATCCAAAGAATGGCAAGAAGCTGTTGTCGCCGATGATGAGCACAACAAAAATGTCGAAAAAGGAAGGCGTGTTTCCGATTATGCGAAAACAAATGACTCAGAAGACTTCGCAGAGTGCATGAAAGAATATATTCATAATCATGGGGATTTCAAAAAAAATTACCCCAATCGTGCAGCGTACATCAGAAAGATGGCGCAGCAACTATCAGGTTATAAGCCCAAATTCCCATAGACCTCATTTATGCGCCTCCCATCCTTGTCATAGATGACGATGTTCACGAACTTGGCTTTCGCCTTCTCGCAAGGTTTGTGGTCGGCATCGTAGAAATAGGCTATGCTATAATCACCGCCAAGCGGTGTAGTTCCCTCACGCCTTTCGGTGAAGCGTGGGTCAGGTTTTTTTTGGGTTTTTATTGTGTCGTCCCAACCCATATTTTTGGCGACTTCGTCAATTCTTGCCCTCCATTCCTCCTTGGTCATGTCCTCGATTCGCTTGTATTGTTTCTTCTTAGCCATAGATGTCAATTGTTAGCTGAGGTATCCAAATAAAATAATATATCAATCGCGCAATTCAAGTTATTTTTGCAATGTATAAAATTCCTCAATGGTTTGTAGGCTGTAGCCACGGGATTTGGCGTAGCCTAAGTTGACCAAAGTGTTGAACTCATTAATGGCACTTTCGAACGACTCTAATTGCTCTTTGTTATTGCAAATAGAATCCCCCTCATTGATTATTTTAAGTAATGCTTCTTCTGTATTGCCCATAATTTATAAAAAATATTTAGTGTGAATGATTAGCGGCGTCTTATATTTTCTTTCAAACTCTTGTAAGAGATTGTGGTACCTTCGTATTGCTTTTCTTTCTTCCGTTAAATCGCTGAAATCTTTTATCTGGAGTTTTAAAGTTTCCAATTCTTCTATATTGATTGGTCTGCCATGCGATTTCCAAATGTTATTGTCCCCCAGTTTATCTGCTATGTTTTTAGCCCGTTCCTTTTTGTCTTCCGTGGTAACAGGCCTTCCATCAGAACTATGAGTGTTCCAATTTTTAAATTTATATTTCACAAGCCAATTTTGCAATAAAGAAATTGTCAATTCCTTAGCTTGTTCATATTGCCTTAATTCGGCTAAATCAAAATCCTTAAGTATCAAGAATTCCGCTTGCGTAATCGTTCCTTTTTTCGCTTTTGAAATCAGTTCGTTGACTTTATCCAAATAACCTAATGCGGGAACGAAACGGCCTTCTTTATTGGGGACTTGGGGGTCTATTGGCCCGAGAACAGAGAAGTAGTCCATCCATATTTCATCGCCACTCATACAAAAGATTGTTCCGGCAGAATAGGCGTAATCAGGAACTATAAAGATGACCTTCTCATAATGCTTCCTTATGATGTTGACATATCTTTCAACGGCCATTGCGCTCCCTCCATTTGTTGTGAGGAGTACAGCCAATTGGTCTTTCTTATTTGGGTTTTCGGCAAGTTCTTCGATGATTTGCAATATCAAATTCTCATTCCCATTGACAATGGAACCATAATAACATAACACATCGCTTTCCAAGATTTTCTCTAAATCTTGAAGAGCCTTATCAAGCATATCTTTCACTGCTTTATCAATAGGATTGGTCATAAAAAGAAGGGATTATTTAATTTGTTGCAAAGATAGTAAAAAGAAATGTAAGTTGCAAACATTTTAGCAGTTTTTCAACATTCTTGCAAATTTATTGTATTTTATCCGCCTCTTTGCATAAGATAAGTTCTACGCTAATTTTCCGCAAAATTAACGAAATTTATGATTATATTGTAATCACCTTGCCCAAAAATTCATTATCTTTGGGGCGGAAAATTAATTAGTGATTTATGAGAGAACAGATTTTGAGAGCGTTGAAAGCCAAGTTTCAGGGGGTCAACGCCAATATCTTGGGCAGGATTGCCGACATGCTCGCCAAGACTGTCACCACCGAGGACCAGGTGCAGCCCGCCGTTGACGGCGTGAGCCAGGGACTCATCGACGTCATCGAGGCTTATGGCGACAGCCGCGCCACCGCCGCCCAACAGACCGCCGTCCAGAACTACGAGACGAAGTACGGCCTGAAGTACGGCCTGAAGGACGGTGCGAAGGTGGTCGTGGAGAAGCAGAAGCCTACCGAGGACAAGCCGACAACCGCGGAAGACGCTGCCGCCCCGGACTGGGCGAAGGCGCTCATCGAGAGCAACAAGGCCCTCACGGAGCGCCTGAACAGGATGGAGACGGAACGCGCCGCCGCCGGTCGCAAGTCGCAACTTTCCGCCGTGCTGGAGAAGTTGCCCGAGAACCTGCGCAAGGGGTACGAGCGCATCAGCGTTGACGGCCTCGACGACGAGAAATTCAGCGCCCTTCTTGATGAGGTGCGCGGCGAGGTTGAGGGCATCGTCGGCAGCGTTGGAGCGAAAGGGGCCGTCTTCGGCCGTCCCGCCGCCCATGGCGGTTCGGGAGGTGACGGCAAGCTGACCGCCGAGCAGGAAGCCGCCATAGCCAAGCGCGACGGCGGCGTTCAGGAAGGCCAGCCGTTTTAGTGGGGACCGGGGGTTCGTCCCCTGGCTTCCGAGAGAGAACAACAAGTTGAATTTTAAAAGCATTGCAACATGAGCATGACAGTCAAACGCAGAAAGGACGTTCGCACCCCGAAGGTCCTGATGCACAAGGTTGCCGACATCCGTGGCGGCGTGTCCGTGAACGTGTCCGAGCTTGGCGACGACTTCCTCCCCGAGGGTGCCGTGCTTAGCGCGCCCGTCAGCGGCGTGTGCCATGTGGTGAAGGTCGCCGTGGCCTACGAGGCCGCCGCTGCCGACGCCACCTCCTTGAAGGTGAAGAAGTATCACCAGTTCAAGGTGAACGACGTCATCACCCTCGACGCCGGCGGTGCGTCCGTCAAGATTACCGCCATCGACAAGAGCAACGCGTCGTACGACACGCTCACCATCGCCGAGGCCCTTGGGGCCGTCGCCCTTGGCGTCGCCCTGGTGGAGGCCGGTGAGGAATACGGCTACTACGCCTGCGAGTCCACTGACGAGGGAGCCTTGAAGGTGGTCACTTCCGACGCCGCCGACGGCCAGATCCTCAAGGCGAGCGTCACCCCGTGGCGCGGAGAGGGCAGCAGCCCGAACGCCAACACCTACGTGGTCTATAAGACCTCGTCTCTGAAGTACGCCCCCCTCGCCGTGAACGGCACGGGCAAGCCCGTGAGGCAGGGCGAGAACCTCGACACGGACGCCTGGTTGGTGGCCGTGACGAAGGGCAACACCCTCCCGGCCTCCGTGGCAGCCGCCTTGAAGGGAGTAATCAACTACTAAAAAGGACAAGACATGGCAACAATCACCAACACCCTCATCGCCGGCCTGACCCGTCAGATGGTTCAGGCCCGTCTGAACACCGCCGACGCCCGTCCGTTCCTCTTCGGGACGCACTTCCCCGTGAAGAAGGTCAGCGGTTTCATCTGGCGCACGCTGGCCAACCAGCTTGCCAAGCGCAACGTGGCCGCCGACCTTCACACCGACAACGGCACGATCGCCCGCAAGCGCCGCCCCGTGTTCGAGAGCGCCAAGGGCGACATCCCGTTCATCAGCATCTCGCGTGAGCTGACCCGCCTGGAGATCAAGGAATACCAGACGGAGCTCGCTCTGGCGCAGGACGGCGACGCCACCGCCCTGGTACGCTATTGGGGCGATGACGTGGACTTCTGCTTCACCGGCGTTCAGTCGGAGCTGGAGTACATCGCCTGGGCCTTGGCCTCCAACGCGGGCAAGCTCGCGTTCACCACGACCAACAACGCCACCTACGCCAACGAGTTCGACCTGGACTACGACGTGGATGCCGAGCAGAAGAAGTACACGGGCACCAACTGGGGCTCCGCCGCCAACGCCGACATCATCGGCGACCTCGCCACCCTCATCCAGGCTGCGAAGGCGATGGGCTTGAACCCGAAGGTGGCCTTCATCAACCTCAACGAGCTCTACCGCATCTGCTCCGCCGAGCAGATCATCAAGGCCTGCGCCTCCTACCTGGCCAACGCCACGGGCATCGCGCAGACCCCCGACCTTGAGGCCGTGAACAAGATGCTGGCCAAGCAAGCCTGGCTGAACGGCATCCAGCTGCGCGTGGTGGACCAGACCATCACCCGCGAGTTTGCCGACGGCACCCAGACGAGTGCGAACCCGTTCGCCGACAACCGCATGATTCTCGCCGAGAGCGACCGCCTGGGCACTACCCAGTACGACGTCTTGAACGAGGAAAACGCCCTCATCCTCCGCGCCGTCCGTTCCCACACCGTGGTGAAGAAGTACGGCACCGTGGAGCCTCTCACTGAAGTGACGATTGGCCAGGCCGACGCCGTCCCGGTGTTCGACACGGCCTACAGGAACATCTACGTGAAGACCGACGGCTCTGCCTGGAGCTGAGCCGCCATTCTCCCCTGACGCCCTCATCCCATGCGCACCATATCCGACGCCCTCCGTGGCGTGAACGCCTACCCCGTTCCTCCCCGCACGCTCGACACGCTGACGCTTCGCCGCGGTCTCGACCCCGACGGCGACGCCACGTGCGACGTGCTGCGCAGCGCGCCCTTCAGGCTGTGCGAGGCCGACCTTCTGACGTGGCTCTCGCTGGCTCCCGACGTGTCCCAGGGCGGGCAGACGTACTCGCTGACGGACGCCCAGCGCGATGACCTGCGCCGCCGCGCCCGGCAGCTGTACGAGGAGTTCGGCGAGGATGGCGACAAGCCGAAGACGTCGTACGGATACAAAGGCAGCCAGCTATGATCATCGAGAACGGCACCATCGTCCCCCGTCTCCCGTCGGAGTGTCGCATCGACCCCGAGACCGGTCATCCTGTGAAGCTTCGCCCTGAATGGGGCGAGCCTATTCCCTGCCAGTATGCGCCCTCCAAGATGGACTTGGCCGGGCGCGTGGGTGGGGAGCGAGCCGCGCAGGTGTCGTTCACCGTGTTGATGGAGCAGCCCCCGTGTTGCGACCGTGCGCGTCTGTGCGACCGCTGCGGCTGCGACATCGGCGAGTTCCCTTTGATTTCCGTGGAGCGTCTGGAGGCTGTTGGCCAGTGGAGGGTGCTGCTGTGACCTAACGAGTGAAGAGCGATGCCCATCAAGCCCGATTTCAACACCAAGGCCATCGACCGTGCGTTGGATGCCGCCGTGCGCCGTCAGAGAGCCGCCATCGCGGCTCGCTTGGAGGCCGTCGGCGAGCAGTGCGTGAACGCCGCGCGGAGTCTGCCTTCCCCCAACGCCGCCGACTTCCCCGACCCGGGGAACATCCCTCCCCACGCGCCCAACTACATGGACTGGACGGGGAACCTCCGCAACAGCATCGGCTACGTGGTGGTCATGGACGGCAAGAGGGAGGGTGAGTACTTCCCCGGCACCGGCGAGGGAGCGGACAAGGCGAGGGAACTCGCCGCGAAGGTCTCCGCCGAGCATCCCACCGGGTGCGTGTTGATCGTGGTGGCGGGCATGAAATACGCCAAGTATGTCTCCGACAAGGGCTACGACGTACTTGACACGGCGAAGCTCACCGCCGAGCGGCTGCTGAGGCAGTTGACACAAAAGCGCTAAGTGACGATGAAGACAAGCAGGCAAGTGCAAGGCGACATCTACAGGCTGCTGCGCAACAGCGGCCTCGCCAGGGCCATCAACGGCGACGTGTACCGTCATGGCATGCGTCCCCGCGACAGCCGGAAGGAGGACGCCGTCGTGGTGTTCACCGCCGGCACGTCGGGTCAGGTGCAGGACGGCGTGGTGACGGTGAACATCTACGTTCCCGACATCGACCCCCGCGACGATGGTTCGATGGTGGAGGACACTCGCCGCACGGAGGAGTTGGAGGGCGCCGCCGACGAATGGGCGCGCGGCTTGCAAGCCCCCGGCTACCTCTTCCGGCTTGCCGACGCCATCCACACCGCCGCCGAGCCCTCCATCGCGCAGCACTTCGTGGTGGTGCGCATCCGCTGGCGTTACGGGGAGAACGCGTCTTATTAGAGAAACAAGTAACATAAAAAACATTTGAACTATGCCAACAAAAGTAATAGGATGGGGCAAGTGCGTTGTCAAGGAGACCGCCACAAGCGGCGGCACGCCCACCGAGTTCGAGGACATCATCGACGGCTCGACCTCCCTTGAGGTGGAGGAAGGCGAGGAGATGGAGGCCCTGATCGAGGGCGGCGAGGCCGAGGCCCGCCGGAAGAAGCCCGACAAGTATCTCCTGAAGATGAGCCGCCGCATCGGCAATACGTCCGACGTGTCCGGCAAGCTGGGCATGACCGACAACATCTATTCGGTGGAGGTGGTGCCAGAACAGGCGTCCGCCATCGGTGCGACGCTCACCACCGTTTCTCGGAATGTGACGGCGCGTTTTGACAGCACCGACGGCCTCGTGGCCGACTACGTCTATAAGACGAAGGGCCAGACCAACGCCAGTGGTGCGCTGACCGACATCTCGTTCACTGCCAAGTCCGCCTCCCAAGGCGGCGGTTGAACCCCATAACCCCTGACGCCCCATGCAAGCCCTCTCCCTTCCCCTCTCCGACGCCGCCGTGTCCGCCGACCTGCGCGCCGTCATCCTCGACACCCCGCTGCACTTCCGTGCGCGAGGGCGCTTGATGGCGGTTTATCCTGTCACGTTGGCTAAGACGCTGACGCTCGGCAGTCTTCTTGCCGACTTGGGGGTGAATGAGAGCCTGCTGCTGGCCAACCCGATGATGGAGGCCGTGCGCCTTGTGGGTGCTTCCCGCGAGGTCTGCACGGCCATCCTCGCCATTCACACCTGTCCGAACACGCGTCGCGACATGCAGGACTGGAAGGGTATGGAGAAGCGGAAGACGCTGCTGTCCCGGCTCTCCGACAACGACCTTGCCACGCTGCTGTTGCTTGCCTTGACCTCCGACAAGACGAAGGCGTTGATGGACAGCCTTGGGCTTGAGGCGGAGCGTGAGCGCATGGCTCGCGTGACGGCTGTCAAGGAAGAGAGCGGCGAGGGGTCCCGTACCATGACGTTCGGCGGTCGCACACTCCTTGGCACGTTCATTGGGCGGCTGAAGGAGATGGGCTACGACGACGATGAAATCATCTACCGCCGGAGTTACTCCTATCTCCGTCTGATGCTCGCCGACAAGCTGTCGAGCGTGTATCTGACCAAGGAGGAACTCTCCCGGCTGTCGGAGGCCGACGGCGGCACGATGATCGACGGCGGCGACCCCGGGTCGGTGGCCAAGTTGGAGGAGTGGCTTGCCAAGCGTGGGATGAAGATGGAGAGGAATTAGCAAACAGGAATTAGGTATGGCTGAAGACGAAGGACTGCATTTTGTAGCGACGATAGACAACAAAGACATTGTCGCCAAGGCCGAGGAGACGAAGAGCCGCATAGGTGACGTCACAGGCGAGGTGGAACGTTTGGGTCTCACCGTTGACCAGTTTGTCAAGGGCTTGAAGGGTCTCACAGCGTCGGTAAATAGTGTTGCCGATGCGGTGAGCAAGTCTGCTGCCGCCCAGCAAGCCGCCGCTAAGGCTCAGGACGAGGCCACTCAGCGTTCCCTCAAGGGTGCCTCCGAGACCACCGATTCCGTTCGCCGCACTGGCGATGCCTTTGACGAAACTGGCACCAAGGCCAAGAAGATGGGCGACGACGGGGCTGGTGCTTTCAGCAAGTTGACGAAGTACGCCGCAGGTTTCTTCACCCTTCAGGCTGCCGAGGCATTTGGCAGGAAGGTTTTTGCCGTGCGCCAGGAGATGGAGTCCCTTCAGACCTCCTTCCGCATCCTCGTTGGCGATCAGGCCAAGGCCGACAAGTTGTTTGGCAGCATCAAGGAGTTTGCCGTTAGCACTCCGATGCAGATGAAGGACTTGGCGAGTGCCGCCCAGACGATGATGGGGTTCGGCATCCCGTTGGAGCAGATTATGGAGAACCTGAAGGCCATCGGCGACGTGTCGATGGGCGACGCTCAGAAGTTCCAGGGCCTCGCCTTGTCGTTCTCCCAGATGTCCGCCGCCGGGAAGTTGATGGGCCAGGACTTGATGCAGATGATTAACGCCGGCTTCAACCCACTCGCCGTCATCTCCGAGAAGACGGGGAAGAGCATCGGCGAGTTGAAGGACGAGATGTCCAAGGGCGCCATCAGCGCCGACATGGTGCGTCAGGCCTTCATCGACGCCACAAGCGAGGGCGGGAAGTTCAACGGCATGCTCGAAGCTCAGTCGAAGACCCTCAAGGGTGCATACAGCAACCTCCAAGGCGCCGTCAGCGACATGCTTGACGACATCGGCGTGAAGATGCAAGGCACTGCCACCGCAGCCATCGAGTCGGCCACTTGGCTGGCAAAGAACTACGAGAAGGTAGGCGCCGCCATTCTCGGGCTTGTCGGCACTTATGGAGCCTACAAAGCAGCATTGATGATGGCCACGCTGGCCGAGAGCGGCCTGACCGTTGTGGAGGCCGTTCATTACGGTTGGCTGGTGGCGCAGAAGAAAGCCCAGGAACTGCTCAACGCTACGATGCTGAGCAACCCCTACGTCGCCGTTGCCGTCGCCCTCGGCATGGTGTGCACCGCCATCGGTGTGTATGTTGCTGGTGCGAAGGATGCCGACCAAGCGACGGAGAGACTCAATAAGACTTTCGCCGACACCCAGGCAGAGATATCCTCCGAGCTGAAGAAGATAGACGAATTGTTCGACCGTCTTCGCAAGGCGAAGAAAGGCACCGACGACTACAAGTCCGCCAAGTCAGCCATCATCAGCCAGTATGGTGGATATCTGAGTGGCTTGAGTGCTGAAATAGTCGCTCTCAACGATGTGGAGGGTGCTTACAAGGCCGTGGCCAAGGCTGCTCGTGACGCGGCCATGGCACGTGGCATGGAGGCAGCCATGCGTTCGGCTCAGGATTCTTATGGGGAGAAATACTCCACCAACTATGACAAGATATACAACGCCATCGCCGAGAATTACGGGGAAGAGCGTGCGAAACAGTTGATGGAGGGTCTTTCCAGGAAATTGCGGAATGACGGTCAGCTTGATGCCGGCGTCATAGACAAATTCGGAGCGCTGAAGGGCGTGAAGGCCGGTTGGCTTGTCAACCTCAGCGTCAACGAAAGCCGCTATCAGGATGAAAGGGATAAAATAAGGCGAAAATTCGGGGATGCCGAGGCTCCGAAAGCCCAACCGAAGACCACGGGTCCGAAAAAATGGACTGATCAAGATTTCGAGGATGAAATCAAGTCCAAGACAAGTCAGTTGAACGCCCTTTCGGAGAAACAGGCAAAGGGGAAGGAAGGTGCAGCCCTCAAGAAAGAGATTGCCGCCCTTCAGGCTCGTCGGAAGGCCGCGTTCTCCACCACCGAGGGGGCGAGGCAGTCCAAAGCCGCTGCGTCAGCCGCCGCCAAAGCCGAACGGCAAAGACAAGCAGAAGAGCGCAAGGCTTTGCAGACAGCCATTCGCGACGCCGAGGCCATGGAGAAGGCTGTCGGCCTGACCGAGAAGCAGCAGGTAGAGCGTTCGAGAGCCGAGCGAGACCTTGAACTGTCCACTCGTGAAGCCACCATCAAGGCCATGGAGGAAGGCACTGACAAGACCATCGCCCAGATTGAATTGGACTACGACCGCGAAATGGAGGCCATCCGCAGAGGCAACGAGGATATCCGTCAGAAGCGCATCGATGAGGCAAAGGCACTTTGGGATGCCGACCCCAAGAAAAAAGGTTCCAATTTCTACGAGAGCGAAGCATACAAGGAAGCTTCCGAAGTGTCCTACACGGACGCTGAGCTGAGGAACATGGAAGCCCGCGAGGCCCTTGCCGAGAAGGTGCGAAGCGATGCGCGGGAGAAACTCCACAAGCAGGAGCGCGAGGCCATGATAGCCCACCTCAAGGAGTACGGCGACATCGAGCAGCAGAAGCTCGCCATCACCCAGAAATACGAGGAGAAGATATCGGAGGCGCGGAAGAAGGGCGGCAGCCCCTACGAGATATCCTCGTTGGAAATGGAGCGCGACAGCCAGCTGAGGGATCTCAGCGCCAAGGCCGTCGAGGAGCGCATAGACTGGGGCGGCGTGTTCTCCTCCCTTGAGGGTCATACCAAGGAGTACCTTGAAGGGCTGAGGAGCCAGTTGGAGGCTCTTTTGGTCGGTGGGAGCCTGCCTGTTGACCAGATGGCCACCATCCAGGAGAAACTGCGCGATATCAACGCCGCCATCAGCGAGCAGGGCAACCTGTTCACCTTCGTCAGCGAGCGTACTCGTGAGCACAACCGGTTGCTCCAGGCGTCTGCGGACGCACGGGCCGCGTTAGACGCAGCCTTGGCGAAGCAGACTGAGGCGGAGACAAATCTTTCCCTCGTCAGGATGGGGGGTGGCTCCAAGTCAGACATCATCACAGCCGAGGCGAAGCTGAACGAGGCGAGGAGGAAGACGGCAGCGGCCACCATCAAGGCCAAGCAGGCCGAGGACGCTGCCGCGGAGAGAGCTGCTGACAGCATAGCCCGGAAGTTCGCCGACGCCGCTGAATGGGTGAACACCTACCTTGGCGACCTCCCGGAGCTTTTGGGCAAGCTTGGCCTCGGTAATGCCGGGGAGAAAGCGCAGATGGGCATTGACGCGGTGAACGCCGCAGCCGGGGCTGCTGCCGACTTCGCCAGCGGCAATTATGTCGGTGCTGCATTGAAGGCTTTCAACGCTCTCGACAACCTCGGCAACATCGTCGGCGTGGGAGGACTTTCCGACCCGAAACTTGAAGCCGACATCGAACGCCTCACACAGTCCAACGAGAACCTGCAGAAAGCCATCGACGCCCTCGCCGACCAGATGGAGGACGCCTCCGTCCTCGACGTGAAGGAAATCTACGACCAACAAAAGAAGATGCTGGAGCAGACGGCAGCGCAGACACGCGAAATGATGTCACGCTCGGGAGCAGCCTACAACAGCGGCTTCTGGGGCACGGGAATCGGCGGCAGCGGCTCGTCGAACAAGAAAATCAACAAGGCTCTTTCCGCTTCCGACTGGCAGATGGTCAGCAAGGCGGCGGGGAAGACGATTCGCGACGCCGCCGGGTTCTGGACGCTCTCATCGAAGGAGATGTACCAGGTGATGCGCGATGCCAACGCCCAGTGGACGGTCATCATGGACAAGGCCAACGACGGCACGGCCGACGCCGCCAAGTTCATGAACGACTACATCGAGCTGTGGAAGAAGCAAGAGGAACTGGAGAACGCCTACAAGGAGCGATGGACCAACGTGTCTTTCGACAGTGTGAAGGATTCGTTCCTCTCCGCCCTCTCCGACATGGACCGTTCGGCGTCCTCGTTCTCCCAGGACTTCACGAAGTATCTGTTCGACGCCGTGATGAACGCTCAGGTGGGCGACTACCTCAACGACCAGTTGAAGGGTTGGTATGACAACTTCTCCAAGTACATGGAGAGCGGGGCGGGCGAGTTGACCGACGCCGAGATATCCTCCCTTCGCGATCAGTGGGACGCCATCGTGAGCGAGGGCGTAGCGATGCGCGACAGCATATCGCGCGCTACAGGCTACGGCTCCTCCTCGGAGGGTTCGGCCACGTACAACGCAGCAAAATCCTTCACCCAGGAGCAGGGGGACATCTTGAACGGGAGGCTTACCGCCATCCAGATCAACACGGCGACGAACACCGCCCTTGGCCGCCAGATAGCGTCGAGCCTCCAGTCCATGGCTTCGATAGCCTCGTGCTCCTCTTCGACGAACACGGCGGTCTTGGAGATACGCAACATGATGATTTACACCAACTCCTACCTTGAGGACGTGGCGAGGTACGCGAAGAAGACCTACGACGACTTCGGGGAGAAGATGGACAGGATAATACTTCACACCCAAAACTTGTAAACGATGCCGCAAGGAGAATTGTTCATCAAATGCCACGAGACCGTTCCCGAGTTCACCAGCCAGCAGGACTGCAACTATGCGGAGGACACTTGGTACGACGCCTACGACAACTGGGGCGTGAGCCTTGAGGACGGGGCTATAGAAACGCTGATGGCCCCTCCCTCGTCGAAGGAGTACATCACCAACGAGTGCCGCCTTGAGAACGGCACGCGTTACGCCGCCGTCGCCCCGAAGGTGGCTGAGAGGGAGCTGACGCTTCCCATCCATCTTGTGGCGAGCAGCAAGGATAATTTGCTGGACAAGTATAGGAACTTCTGCATTGTACTCCGTAGTGGGAAGATAGACATAAGGACATCGCACCAAAGCATCATATATAAGTTGAGGTACAAGTCGTGCACCCCCAACGGGCTGTTTTTGCACGGGATGGCGAAATACACATTGAGGATGGTGGAGCCCAACCCCACCGACAGACCAGCATATAGCACATAGGAACATGGCATACAAGAGACGCACACGGTCATACGAGGAAGTGAAGAGGGTGGATAACGGCACCGCAACGGTGGCCTACACCATTCCCATCACCAAGTCCTCGCGGCGTGTCTTCAAGCTGATGGAGAAGGACGAGATAACCCTTGTCTTCACCCTCGACGCCGCCGTGTACTTCCACATCGGCGACTGGATAGAGGACGAGATATTCGGCAAGTTCTATCTTATGGAGGAACAAACGCCCGTTTATAACAAAAACACGGGCGGATATGACTATCAACTTGTCCTTGTCGCTCCGTATAGGAAATGGGATAACCACGAGTTTACGCTAACAAACGCATCTTCAGGTACTGAAAACGTGGAGCGTGAAGAATGCTCTTGGTCTATTACCGACAACCTTACCGCAAACGTGCGTGAGTTCATCCGCTGCCTCGATGCCATAGGTGAGACATACAACTCCCTCCCGTACGTCATGCAGATACACGCCACCGCCTCCCATAGGGACGAGGTGTGCTTGATGACCTATGACTCTCTGGGCATGATAAAGTCCCTCAACGCGATGGCCGAGACGTGGAAGTGCGAGTGGTGGGTGACTTACGAGGTGCCAAGCGCGGGTGCTGGTGACATCCTCTTGGAATCAGACGAGACGGAGGTCACGGGGGGCAGCGAGAGGGGCGTGATACATTTTGGCAAGTGCGACGGCGATGTTCCGTACCTTTTCTCCGAGCGTCCGCAGGTGATAAACAACGTGACTTGCAAGCCCACGGTGGAGACGATGTCGGCGCAGAGGAACGGCAACGAGAACGCCAACAGGCTCTTCGTGCTTGGCGGGACGAAGAACCTCCCCGAATCATACAGGAAAGTTCTAAAGATAACGGTCGCCGAGCAGGTGGAGAACGGAGCGGGAACTGGTGTCACCTCATACCGCCCGGACAAGAAGATAACCACGAACATGCTCGCTCCTGCAATCGGCCACGAATACACCGCCGCGTCGTGGAGCGCGTCCATCCCCGTAGCCAACAACAAAGGATATGACATAATAACTGGAAGCGGCTATGGAACCACGTTCAAGTTATACGGCCACACGGATGAAGCGAGGCTTGAAGCATCGTCCGTCAGTTGGAGCAACGCCATCGTCAAAATACACGTTGTCATCCCTCAAGACACGAGCGTTGGAGGCCCCGTCAATGTGGAGTGCGTAGGCAAGGTGGAATTGTTCCTTATGTATGGCGACACGAAAGAGAGGATAGCCGTGCAAGAGAAAACAGTTACTTGGCCGGGTTCTGCAAGCTCTAATCGTGGAGACAGGGCGAGGAGTGTTGCCATCGACATCGCCGACGGTGTCTGCCATCCTCCATCCGATACGTTCAAACTCCAGATAGAGGGCGAGTTTCACGTCAACAAGTCAGGTGCTGAATGGTATATCCCTAATAGTGAAATAAAGGAAACCAATTACTGCCGCGCCACGTTCACTGCACCGTCCGTAGTGTTGGACACTTATGAAATTCTTGTCGGCGAGACTACCTGTTATGTCATCTTCAATCCAGACTACTGCTTCTACGCTCCGTTCCTGACCAACTCCGAAGCCGAGGCTCTTTTCCCCGTCGGCACGGAAATTAGCCTTGTTGGCCTTGACTACATGGAAGTCCCCCTCAACTACTACACGGAGGACACCGACGACCCATCATCCCTCGTAGGGCTTGGCGAGAGGCGTCTTCGCCTTCCCTTGTCCGACACCGATAACGACGTGCCAAGCGGCTACACGCTCGGGAACGGCTACATCGAGGAAGACGGCGTGGAGGAGGCCAACCGCGTTGAGCTGACCGTAAAGAAGGATGACATCTACCCAAGATGTTTCCTTCGAGTTACCGAGGTGAACACGGAGCCGAGGACGCGGAAAAACGCCCTTAGCGACGGCTCGGAGAACGTGTGGACGTACAACGCTTATGTTTTGAAAGTCTGTCTGCTCGACGGCTCCGATTTCCCTTTCTATACGAAATACGTCAAGCAGGGCGAAAAGTTGAAGGCTCTCTTTGTTTCGGAAATTGACGAGCAGGAAGCCTACGGCGATGCAGGCGTTCAACAGCCGTCCACTGACGGGCGTCTTCTCCTTGCCGGGATGGAGTTCGAGGCAAGGTGGGCCAACTACGAGAACACCCTGACTCTGCTCACCAACGAGGACTACGGGGCTACGCTCCCCAACGAAGTGTTGAAGCCTTCCGTGAACGACACCCTCGTTCTGACTGGCTGGGACGTGAGGGCTATTGAAAGCCTCGGACTTGTAGCGGAGGCCGAGAAGAGGCTGCTGAAATTCGGCGTCGAGTATCTGGCCGAGTTGAAGCGTGGGCAATTTACATTCACCTGCGACATGTTCAGCCGCTGGGCGGAGAGCATCAATGATGACAACGCCAAGGGGCTGCACATAGGGGGTGGGGCTTATGTTGGCACGGTGATTCCGAATATGCTTCTTCCAATCGAGGGCAGCATGGCCATTGTGATGAACGACTCGCTTCCCAACAGCATATTGGAATCGAGGATATTAGGCTACGAGTTCAAGCTGGACTACCCCTGGGACACGCCGAGGTACACCGTAGGCGAGACGGAGGCGTACTCTCGCATCAAGGCTCTGGAGCAATCCCTTTCAAAGGGAGGGTCGGGAGGCGGCAGCGGTGCCGTTTCGGCTGGTGGAGGAAGTTATGGAGGCAGTGGAACCCTCACCCTCGTCACTGGCACTGGAACGGCGTTGAGCGACCTCACGGACGTAAGGCTGCAATCCCCGGCCACAGGGCAGACGCTCGTGTGGAACGGCGGAAAGTGGGTGAACGCCGACGTCGAAGGTGGCGGAAAGACGGAACTTTTCTTCGTTGATTATTGGCTTCCTTCATCAGGCATTCTCGCCGACGACAAGGTGATATGGGATGGAACCAGTCTTTACAGAACTCGAGTTGATAATGTGACGGAAAACAACCAGACCGTCATTGTCACTAACCAAGACTTGATACCCTTGTCAACCGACGCCATTTACATCGACAAGCGGCAAAACACCCCTTATCGGTGGGATGGGGAGGAAATGCAACCGTTGAGCAGACCTATCTACATTCCCACACCTCCCGATGGGACGATGGTCGTCAACGGAGTCACCCTCAACCTCGCCCACGGCCACGACTGGAAAGACCTCGTCAACCGCCCCAATTTCGTCACTGGAATTTTGATTGGGAAGAACAAGGTGGCGTTCTCGCTCTTCAACGGCGACGTGGTGGTGGCGGACTTCTCGTCCTTGGCAAGCAGAGTGTTTTCGCTTGAAAACGGATTATCACAACACGACACGTCCATCAGAGGCAACAGCACAGCCATTGGCCATTTGCAAAGCGACGTACAGGTGCTTGCATCAAGGGGAAAGATTGTTCGGCTTGACGGAGAAGTGGCCAACGCCACCACCGAACAGGTGGGCTACAACGGAAGGAACGCGGACGAAGACACGACGCATGAGCTGTTCGTCGATTCCGTCACGGGGAAATTGCTGCTTAAAGTTGGCGTCGTTGAAGATGTGGAAGACGACGTGCTGATATACTCCTACAAGTATTATGACGTGTGGGAGGAGGCCGGCGACTGCCATTCACGCTCGTACTACAACACCAATGCGGACTTGTTCGTTTCGACCGATGCCAACGACTGCACCCTATGGTATGGCAGCAACGGGAGGCTCGTGCCACACGGCGGGGGTGACGAGGTGGCGCAACTTGCGAGCGACCTTGCCGCAGAAACGCTCGCACGGCAGAACGCAGACACGGGTCTTTCCAACAGGATAGGCGACCTGGAACATTGGCGCAGCAACACATCGGGCGGAGCGGAACAAGCCATATCGGACTTGCAAAGTGACGTGGCGACCATCGAGGGCGACATCTTCAATATGGCTCACCTGTCGGACATCGGAAAGGTGATAGTTCCAGCATACTGGGACACCGTTCCCGTGAACGAGAACGCGAGCATTAATGACTGGTGGAAGGACGGCAACAGGCTCAAATGGTTCGACATGGAGCAGTGGCACACCGTCACCGACCCGTGCGTGGTGTCTCATAACAGCCATTTCTACTACTACTCGGGCAGCGGCTTCACCGACATCACGCAGCAGATTGCCGACCTCCAAAGTGCCGACACCACCTTGCAAACGGCAATCGCGGGAAAGGTAGCCGACGTGAAAATAAATGGGTCGAGCATTGTCAATTCCTCCAAGGTTGCCAATATCACCGTCGCTTGGAACGTTACCAAGGATGTTGCCGACCCTGTGTCAAGTGGTGGGGTATATAATAGGATTGTCAGCCTTAGACAAGACCTTCTTGGAAAGGTTCTCACCCCCGATTATTGGGATGACACGGAGCCTGCAAACCCGAGCGACGGGGAGTATTGGCTTAACGATGATGAATTTATCTTGTATGTCTATGACGGGGATAACGAGGAATGGCTGGAGATAGACGGTGATGCGGACCATCCTATCCTGTTGCATAACCAATACGAAGGCAAGCAATACATCTTGCACAAGGAGGATGACTTATACCCCATATCATACACCGCGCCAGTTCAAGGAGTGAAGGTCAATGGCTCAAACGCCCTCAATCTGCAAAGGATTGCCAACATAACCGTTCCTACGAAAACGAGCGACTTGACCAACGACAGCAGCTTCACCACAACGTCACAACTTTCCTCCGAGGTGTCAACGAGGGCAGCGGCTGACACGGCACTTGGCAACCGCATTTCAGCAGTTGAGAGCGGAAAGGTGTCTGACGTGCAGGTGAACGGAACGAGCGTGAAGAGCGGAACAACGGCAAACATTCCCGTCACATCGAATGGAGACGGCGTGGTGCATGTGGGAGGCACCGACCTCAACGTGACGCACCAGCACGATTGGGCAGACATAAAGAATACTCCCAATATGCTTGTGGGCTTGGGCGTTGGCAAAGGGAAGATAACATTCTATCGAAAGAACGGCGACGTGTCGGAGGTGACGGGATTGTTTAATCGTGTCTCCGCAACTATAGATGGCGGACACGGCACTCCTTCCGTCGATGCCACCTGTGTTGATGGTCTGCTTACCTTGCATTTCCATAACATACAAGGAGAGCAGGGCATACAAGGCGATGTGTTGCTATACGACCCGACAAATGCTGCAACCTATACGCTATACAACACTACGGGCTTCAACGTTGACGGGGCGATGACGCAGAGGGCGGTGACGGAGGTTCTTGTTCCGTTATTGGACGTGGATTGCACCGAAAACGTTACTCCCGTTTCGGGTGCTTCATATCCTTGGACTTACCCATACATCGGAAACATTTATGTTGGCGACGAAATATCGTGGGAGGTTACGACCGAAAGCACGATGCACTGGCATGTTAGCACAAGAATAAAAGTTGACGGACAATACACAAATGTTGACGACACGGGTAAACTATCAGGCAGCAATTCAGGTTCTTTTGTCGCAACAGGCGACGCGGCTTATCTTGGCTTCAGCTTGTGGGAAGGCTCAGTTAGCGACACAACATCTTTCACGGTCAAGTTGCATGTCACGCGCATAAAAACACTCCCCAAAAATTCAGTCAAAGAGCGCAGCCTTGACGACGGGGCTGTCTCTACGCAGAAGATTATGAATGGGGCGGTCACGGCATTAAAAGCAGACTATTCGCTTGCGAATTGGCAGTTGTTTTCAATGAACGTTCCAGACATAGACACGGTGAATGGTCGCATTTCTTTCGGGAACGTTGTTGGCGAGGACATTTGCATCATTTCACAAAAAGGCATCTTGTACCTTAACCGAAAGGTCAATGGCGAACCAGCGCATCCAAATCTTGTGATAGACGGAAAGATTGCGTGTTCGTTCAGGCCTGGCGGTGTGTCCGGGCGGCTTGTTGCTATATTCCTTAACGCAGCGACCTATTCTTGGGTTGTAAGGGACTTGGATAAGTGGGACACGACGAACGAAACGATAAAGAGCAACTATCCGACCGACAGCCTTTTGCTTATCGGAGTTGTTAGGCTAAATTGGGGTTCAACATACACATCGGGCGATTTCAAGCAAGGTTATTTCCCGTTTGACTTTACGGTCAACGGCTCTCTAAGCGCAGTTCCTGCGACACAAGCCGACTATTCGCTTGCAAACTGGCAGTTGATGTCAACATCAGTACCAAACGTGAACACGACCACAGGTTACATCAACTTTGGAGATGCAGACGGAGCGGATATTTACATTGTCTCGCAAAAAGGCATATTATGGCTCAACCATAAAGTTGACGGAAATTATTTGCACCCAAACCTTATACACGAAGGAAGAATAGAGTGTCCGTTTAAACTTGGAACTTCCGACACACGTTCTTCCTTATCGGCATTGTTCCTTGACACAAAGACCTATTCTTGGGTCGTTCGCGACATATATTGTTGGGATAGAACAAACGAAAGCGTTAAAAATGGCTACCCCACGGATGGACTGATATTTATAGGCGCGGTTAAAGTAAATTTCTCCGACGAGGGTGTGTATGTCGCCAACAAGTTTGATAGAGGATGGTTCCCGTTCAATTTCACCGTTGACGGCAAATCACCAACTGGGGACGATGGCACGGGCATTCTTGATTTCAATTCAACAAAGGAGTTGTTGCCGCTGTTCCAAAACTTCCGCTACGACATAACATATCGTACCCAAATATCGCAGCACCTTGTCTTGCTCCATTTCAGCGACATGCACATAAGCAGCGACTCGAACACAAAGATGAACTTGTCAAGGGTCTTGGAGTTCTACAACGCCTATTCCGATAAAATAGATGACATATTGCATACGGGCGACACGGTGAGGGATAATTGGGATGACACGCTAACGGAATGGGATGCAATAGACGGAACTGAAAACATTTTGAACGTTATCGGAAATCACGACGTGAAGCCAGGCACGTCGGTCACTCCTACGCTTCCGCAGATTTACAACAAATTCATTTCCCCATACGTCAGCAACTGGGGCGTGACGCAACCAACGAATGCCGCCACAAACGGTCGCTGCTATTGGTACAAAGATTATACAAGTGCGAAGATACGGCTTATCGGCCTTGACATAATGTTGGAGGTTGAGGAACGTTTCTCTTCAACGGAACGAGCCGCGCAAAGAACGTGGCTTGAAACGGTGCTTGGGGATGCTATGACCAACGACTATGCCGTTGTCATTGCGCAGCATTATCCATCTTTCCTTACACCACTTGAAGGCAGCACGTTCAACACTCCGCCTTTGTTCCCGATAGGCAACGAACTCGCATACCTTGCGCCAATAGTGCAAGATTTCATCGACGATGGCGGAGAGTTTGTTTGCTGGCTCGCCGGGCACACACACCGCGATTGCGTCGGAACGCTCTACAACGTCGAAAACAACATAACGACCAACTACACGCAACTGATGTTCTGCGTCGATACCGCGAAGATAAGCAGTGCCGTAGGATGGTCTGACAGCGTTAGAGAATACGGGAAGAAGTCACAAGACTGCATGAACCTCGTGTCTATAGACCGCTACTCCAAAACCGTCACATTCTATCGAATAGGGTGTAATCTGAACCGTCTCGGCATGACAAAGCAGATGATATGCTGGGACTATGCTAATTGCAAAATGCTTTACAATAGATAGGTTAATACTAAAAAGCAAGAAAAGATGATAAATTCCTCATATTGCCAATGCGCACATAAAGGCGCGGACGTGATAAGAATCACAAGGAACAATGATTTCCGTCTCGTGCTTGCTGGCTACGCCATGGACGGAGACAAAAAGGTGTGGCAAGACCTCTCGCTCGTTGACAACTTGCAAGTGGAGCTGACGAACGCCCCCGCAGGCTCTTACACCTATTCCGTGGACGAGGCGGGTCGTTTGGTGCTTGACATCGACGGTGTCCAGCTGAACACCATCAGCTACGGCCTTGTCGCAAAAGGAACGATTGATGGGCGCGATTGGTGCTGGAGCGTGAAGAGGTTGTTCGAGGTCGTCAAGCATACGGATGACAGCAATGCGCACGATACGGCAACGATAGAAATGGGGTGTGTTCCAACTGGAATTAACATCACCCAACTGCTTGCAAGGGTTGTGACCGAGGAGGAATACGCCGCCCTTGAACCTCTCGACAATGTGCTTTATTTCATACCAGAACAATAAACTTAGAAGACCATGCCAACAACAACGACTTATGATGTTTTCAGCACGGTTTCGGAAGGAAACATAACCGTGGCGGCTGGGAGCAATTACACGATACAAGAGACATCCTTGTCAGCATACAATTCGCTGACAACAAAGGAGGCGAATGTTCTATACGTCATTACCGAATAGGAGGAGATAAGTATGTTATATATAGGACAAAGAAAAGCAACGAGGGCGTACCTTGGCACGAAACAAGTCAAGTACATCTTTCTTGGAGATGCGGAGGTTTGGGGTGATTATATGGCAATAACGTTTGCATTCACCGATGTTACCACGACTGCGGCTAACAAGGTTATTCGTGGGGATTCGTACACGGCAACGCTCACGGCTGCGAGTGGGAAAGTGCTTCTCCCCTCAACGGTAAGCGTAATGATGGGAGAAACCGACATCACTTCCACGGCTTACAACTCCACGACCAACACCATTACCATAGCAAGCGTTACAGGTGATGTGACAATCACGGCTATTGCCTCAGCCATCATCACTTTCGAGGATTCTGCTGTCAAAGCAATCTGCGTAGAGAATTGGGGAGGTGAAATTACTGATGAAATTACGGAATACGAAGCCTCGCTTGTAACATCGCTTGGAGATAATTTCAAGAACGACACCACTATCACAAAGTTCAACGAACTACGTTATTTCACTGGTTTGACAAGCCTTTATTCAAGTGGCTCTGGGGATTCGGTTTCAGGTCAATTTTATAATTGTTCCGCGCTTACTGAAATCACATTGCCCGCCGCACCTATCAGTGACTTCAGGGGTGCTTTCCGTTTTACTGCTACTCCCAATCTCGACTTGTCACCGACAACAGCAACGTCGTTTAAGATTGACTCCATACTACAAGGTTCATCATCTGGGACAACTGCGCACAGGGTTTTAACGTTGCCTGGAGGAAGATGCACCAGTATATTAAGAGCCTTCAAACGCGCACGAGGTTTAACAACTCTCAATATAGACGGTGTTCTTGACTTGTCTTCGGTCACGGCTTTCTCGGATATGTTCATCGATTGCAATGCTCTCACTACCATCACGGGGTCGATTACTGGGATTAAATATAGTATAAAGTTGGCATTCAGCCCGTTGACTATTGCATCCGCGTTGGTCATCCTTAACGGTCTTGCAAGTGGTGTAAGCAGCAAGACCGTCACCTTGCGCTCTGCTATGAAATCTACCTACGAGGCTGACGATGACTTCAATGCGGCAGTTACCACGGCAGTTGCTAACGGGTGGACGGTTGCATACTCTAACTCCTAAAATCATAAAATATGGAAAGAATAAACAAAAACGGATATGTTGAGGTAAGTGCGGAGAACGGAAAGTTCCTCACCCAGAAAGCACTTGAAGACGAAAGTGACAGGATTTTCGTCCTTGTGGTTTGCACTGCTCATCCCGAACAATGGGAGGAATGGACTGCCGAGCAAAAGGAGGCTTGGGAAGCAGAACACATAGAGGAAGAAACATCATAAAAAATAGACGATATGAAGATAACCCCACAAGAAGCCCTTGCAAGGCTTCAACCATCAGGAATGAGAAAGGCGAAGGGAGGAGGGCCTACCCTCTCCCTCGCCGAAGAAATCGGAGACGCAGCACCGTTGTACGTCTTCGGCGATGGAGATGGAAACGCCATTGTGACAACATCAGATAGTGAACTGCCAGCCATCATCGGCGTGTGCGAGGATGCAGACTTTTCGCAGCCTCTGCCGCCCTCACTTATTGACTGGCTCGGCGAGTATGAGCGAGAGGTAGAATGGTATCAGAACGCACAGCACGAGCCATTGGACGCGACGGGAGCGGCGCAGGGGCGTGTCTCCACTCCCGCAATGATTAAGACAACTTGGGCGCAGGGAACGCCCTACAATCAAAACCTCACATTGGGAGGCAAGAAGAGCGTCACGGGATGCAATGCAACGGCCATCAGCCAAATAATGCTCTATTGGGCAAGGCAAGGCTATGTCAGAGGATGCACCGCAACACCCGAATACACCACGGCGACCAACAAGTACAAGGTGGCCGCACTACCTCCCATTACGGCTTTTGACTTTGCCAACATGACCAACGGCAAGCCGACTACCACGGCAGCGAAGAAGGCCATTGCTCAACTGATGGAATATGTCGGAAAGGCGGTTCAGTCCGACTATGCTCCCGATGTCACCCTTGCAAGGTTGAGCAAGGACGCGACCGTCCTACGAACTATGCTACGGATGGGCGACACGTCGCTTATCTACGCTTCAAGCGGAGCATCCAAATTTGAGCAGCGCATATATGACGAAATAACGAAGAAGCAGCCCGTCTTAATGGCTGGGTGGAGAGCAGGGGGAGGTGGCCATACATTCGTATGTGACGGCTACGACGCGCCCAATGACATGTATCACGTTAATTGGGGGTGGGGCAGCTACAACGGTTATTTCAAGTTGTCCGCGCTCAACCCGACAGCATCTCTCGCCTATAACTCCAATAGGATGGCCGTAGTGGGCATAAGACCCAAGTACAAATTGGGCGACATTAACGGCGACGGAGTGGTGGACGTTGTGGACGCGATGCAAGTGATGCAGGACGCCTTGCATAACGGCTACAACGAGAAGTCCGACATCAATTCCGACGGGGAGGTGACGGTGACGGACGCAATGACCTTGATTGATATGGTACTTGGAAAGGCGTAGTTATGAAGATACTCTTAAAACGAATATACAACTGCACCACATATTGCATCAGCCACATTTATGTGGATGGGGAGTATGTGTGTGACGCGGTGGAAGACTACGACCGTGGCCTTGACCAAAGCATGACGCTGAATGAAATCAAGAAGCGGAAGGTGTATCGTATGACAGCCATACCCACGGGAACGTATGAGGTGACTATGAATATTCAGTCGCCGAAATTTAGCCAGTACAAGTTTTATATGGACTTGTGTAAGGGTTATCTTCCAAGGATATTGAACATCAAAGGTTTCGATGGTGTGCTTTTTCACTGCGGCTCTTCCGCTGCGTCAAGTGCCGGATGCGTAATCTGCGGTTATAACAAGATAAAAGGCCGTGTAGTTGATTCTCAAAAGGCATTCACCAAGTTGATGAAGCAGCACTTTATTCCTGCAAAGATGTTGGGTGAAAAAATCATTTTGACGATAACAAGAACTTATAAAACCACATAGAAATGAACGAAATCATGACTGCGGTTCGACCGCTATTCCTCACCTGCTCCATCGTCGCACTTGCGGTGTTCCTCGCAATAATGGTTGACCTGGCGGCGGGTCTCTACAAGGCGTACCAGCGTGGTGACGCGAGACGGAGCGAAGCATTGAAGCGCACGGGCTTCAAGTTTCTCATTTACGAGGGCGGCATATTGATTGCCTCGCTCGTTGATGTGCTTATTCACATGGGCAAACTTTTCCTCATCCTCGGCTGGGAAATGGCCTGGGGTGTTCCTTTCGTCACCCTCGCCTTGGGCATCTTCTGGTGTATTGTCGAGTTCCTTAGTGTGCGCGAAAAGGCGGATGAAAAAATACACTCCGACATCTCAAAGGCCGAAAAGCTCGCCGCACAGATACTGAAGATAGTCGAGGCCATCAAGAAGGGCGACACCCCAGACCTTGAAAAGGTCAAGGAGATACTGGAGACGGATGCGAAGGACATTGAGCCTTTGAACATAAAGGACATGTAGCCATGAACCCGAACGGAGAAACGAGAATCGCGTGGATGGCCGCAGTGCTTTTCCTCGCCATCATCGCCCTGTCGCTTGTCGGCTGTAAGACCAAGGAGCATATAACCGACATCGTGCAAGTACACGACACGGTGATAGTGGTCAAGGCCGACACGGTGAGGGAGGTGAAGGTGCAGACGGTGAGAGACACGGTTAGGCAAGTGGAAAGCCACACCTACACGCTCACCACCCAAGGCGACACGATTAGGGAGATACACAACCACTACCAGCGAGAGAAAATAATCGTCGTTGATACCACTAATAGGTACAAGGCCACCGTGGACAGCCTCAGGGAAGCCCTCCACGAGTTGAAAGACCATCAGAAGGTGGTTGTTAAGACTAAGTATATATTAAGGTGGTGGGAGTGGTGCATAGCCGGGATGTTGGCTGTGGCATTCCTCTTCGCCGCCTTCAAGGAGAAGGTAAAAAAAATCTGATAGTCTTCATATAGGTTTTATTAGGTTAGTAAGATTGTGTCGCCGCCTTGTCCGTGAGGATGGGGCGGTTTTTGCTTTCTCTCATTATTTTTAAAAAGATAACAAAAAAGTTATCAAAATATTTGGTGGATTGAAATAAAATGACTACCTTTGCATTGTCAGAAATGACAAAGTGATCTTTTAAACATTGAGGCATGAAGTACAACGAGTTGTACAGGAAGTTGAGGAAAGCAGGATGCTTCCTCCTTCATCATGGAAAGCGTCACGACATCTGGGTCAACCCAAGAAACGGAAAGACCACCGAGGTGCCGAGACACGGAACTGAAGAAGTACCCAAAGGTACTTTGAAATCTATCTATCAGAGACTCGGGCTTTAAGCCCGGGTTTCTTTTCCGTGGTCATACCATCATTGTTGGAGAAGGTCACTTTTAAATGGATTTCATATATGGCAAGAAAAATAACAGTTGTGGTTGAGACGGGCAAGGATTTGTTCTCCTGCTTTATTTCAGGTGCCGACGACTTGGATTTTGGCATCGTCGGCGACGGGAAAACCGCGGCCAAGGCAATGGAGGACTTTCTGCTGGCGGCTGAGGAGATGAAAGCCTACTGTCAAGAACAGGGGAAGGATTTCCCCGAACTGGAGTTTGATTTCGTCTTTGACGTGGGCGCGTTCTTTGACTATTACCCTCTCAACATCACTGCATTTGCCAAACGAATAGGAATGAATGCCTCCCAGCTTCGCCAATATGCGAGAGGCATACGCACGCCGAAGGCTTCGACGCTTGCAAGGATATATGAAGGCGTCAAAAAAACAGTTAAGGATATTGAGGCTGGTCATCTGATAGATAAGCCAGTTCCGCAATATGTTTAAAGATCACTTGATGTCCTGGTGCGCGAGCATCGGGACATTTTTCAAAATTCTGTTGTCGCTTTCTCACTTTTTCCCATACAGCACCCAGTCGATGACCTTCCTGTTCGCTGCGTCTATCTTTTTGGTGTCGAAGTCGATGTATATCGCCGTCGTCCTGTTCCCGTACGAATGGCCCAACGCGGCGGCGATCGTCTCGTTTGGGATGTCGAGGGAGGCGGCAATGGTGGCCCAGGAGTGGCGCGCCCAATATGTCGTAAGGTTCGGGAACAGCGGCTCGCGCGTCTTCTTGCCATGCTTGCCCACCTCCACCTCGCCCATCTTCTGAAGGTTCTCGTTCAAGCGGTGGGCGAAATCCTTGAAATTGACATAGCGGTCAAGTATGTCGAGCAGCCATTCTCCCTTCCCGGCATATCTGCTGATGATTTCCTCCGCCTCCGGCTCCAGCCGTATGGAATAGTTGCGCCCCGTCTTCGACCTCCTGTACTCAATTCTCCCTTCCACCAAGTCAGTCTTCCGAAGGTGGCAGAGGTCGATTGTGTTGATGCCTATGAGATAGAATATCAGCTTGAAGCAATCGAGGTATTTCCTCTGGTACGGCTCGACGTCGAGGGAGAACAGCTGCCGTAGTTTCTCGACGGACAGAGACCGCTTCGCTGTCGGCACGGCCTTGATGTGGAAACTTCGGAAGTCGTAGAAGGTGGTGATGTGTTCCGCCACTGCGACGTTGCACACGTGCCTGATGTTACGCAGGTGGATGTTCCTCGCGTTTTTGGAAGGTGAGCAGTCCATCAGCCAAGCGTCGAAGTCGGCCAGCCACGACCGGGTGATGTCCTCGAATTTCCAAGTGCCTGGATCGATCCCGAGGCTGTCGGCGTACAGGATGATTTTCTTCAACGTAGCTCGGTATATCTCCCGGGTGCGTTCCTTGATCCTCGTGTCTTCCGACACACGCGAGAACACGTTGATGAACGACGACCTGGAGTTGCTCGCTTTGCCGCGAGACAAAATGCGAGAGCGCACCAAATCAGGTGTAAGGGTCTCCCCACTTGCCACAAGGTCTCTGAGGCCTTGCTCGGCATCGAGCCTAAGCGTGTCAAGGAAGGAGTTCAACTGCTTTCTCCGGGGATGGCCGACAACCCGCGACAATGTCGGGTGCCATTGGTCCGGGGTGATGCGAATGTCGGTGGAGGCCATCACGGTCTTGTAGTTGAAGCGGATGGCCAGCCGGATGGGGGCCGTGCCGTCTGGACGGACGTGCCTCCTGTCGAGGTAAAATGATACGTTTGCCATAATTTTCAGAATTAAGCAACGGCGAAGTGCACGATATTTGCACGATTTGAGGGCGAACGCTCGCGAAAAAGTGCAAGAATGTGCTTATTTGCCGTTTTTTTTAATGCCGAAAAGCCGCAAAGGAGAAATAAGAAAGGTGGTAAGTTGTTGAAAATCAACTCTTTACCACCTTCGTCGGGATTACTGGACTCGAACCAGCGACCTCGCGCCCCCCAGACGTGTGCGCTACCAACTGCGCTAAATCCCGATTTTGCGACTGCAAAGGTAGATATAATTTTCCAATGCGGCAAATTTTCAGGGCATTTTTTTTCTTTTTTCTTGTTCCTTTGCTTTATTTTCTCTGAAAATGCCATATTTCGGCTATGATGCACTAACTTTGCAACGCCTTCTACTGAAATCAAGTGTATGTGGAAGTGAATGTCTCACCTTTTTAAAATGCTCAAAATGAACAAGCGGAAAAAATGGCGGAATACACTATCGATAATTGTCGTGACAAGTGTGATGGTGGCATGCGGGGGAAAAAACGACCCCGTCAACACGGTGGAGAGTGAAGTGGGGGTGCCCGCAGAGGAAATGGTGGTGGCTGAGGGTGAAGATTCCATTTTTGTGCCTACGGGCCCCGGTGTGGTGGCCATCAAGGAATTTCAAATCCGAATACCCGTGGAGTGGTCTGTCATCGACAACGACGAGCGCTCCCTCACCGTGGGTGTGGACGACGAGCACCAGGTGTCCATCGTGTGGCATGAGGGCGGATATGAAAAGGCTGTGGCTGCTGTCAGAAGGGGTGCTGGCGTGGTGGATTTGGGCGAACAAACCATCGGTTCGCGGCCGTTTCTCTTCTTCGCCAAGGAGAGGGGTTTTTCGGCCTTTTCCAAAGCTGGCAACGGATATGTCGAGGTCGTGGGGAAGAACGTCAGTGCCCAAAACGAAGCCATGAAGAAAATCCTCGCCACCCTGAAAATGGAGAAAGAATGAAAATAACTTTCCTTTTTGTGTGACTTTTTTTGCACTTTTCAGACTTTTTACCTAATTTTGCGCAAAGTTTAATCCATAAATCGTAGCAATATGAGAAATCTTGTCACCATCTTCTTGGCTGCATGCTCCATCGGTACCTTTGCTCAAGGCAGCAATGTGGCCCGCAGGTACATTGAGTACCAGGAATATCAAGTCAACAAAAACTACTCCGACTCGCTCGTGAATTACAGGGAAATGCTCGAAGCGAGAGAAGCCGGGCAGGAGGTTGAGTCAGACGGACGATTCTACCGCCTCTTCGCACCGCTCACCTTCTACCATTCACCTGCGCGGAAAGCTCTCGGCCTTCAAGGCAGGACCGCCATGTCCGACGAGGTGGACGATGAGATAGACAACACTCTCCTCGGAGTGTATCTCAGCAGGCCCGACTTGGTGGAGAATAGTGAGGAGAATCTCAACAAGGTGGGGAGTGTGGACAACGACTTCGTGGCTCCCATTCAGCAAGATGCCGAATTGGTGGAGAAGACTGAACCCATTCAGCTCGACTTGCTCGACGACATCACCGACTCTGTGCTCGTCACCAAACCCAATTTCTGGAAATACAAGGGTGATTATTTCCTCCAAGGCATGCAAAACTACGTTTCCGGCAACTGGTACAAGGGTGGCGAGAGTGCCTATTCCATCCTCGGAAGCGTCACCATGGAGGCCAACTACGACAACCAACAGAAACTCAAGTGGGAGAACAAGTTGGAGATGAAATTAGGCTTCCTTACGTCAAAGAGCGACAGTCTGCACTCCTTCAAGGCCAACGAGGACCTCCTCCGCCTCACCAGCAAGTTGGGGCTGCAAGCCTCCAAGCATTGGTATTACACGCTGCAGATGCTGGCATACACGCAATTCGCAAGAGGTTACAAGAGCAACGATTACAGGGTCTATTCTGATTTCATGTCTCCTTTCAACCTCAACGTCTCACTCGGTATGGACTACAAGGTGGAGGCGTGGAACAAGAAACTCACGGGCAACATCCATCTCGCCCCATTTGCATACAATATGAAATATGTGAGCAGGGATTGGTTCGACAAAGTTGCTAATAGTTGGCTGCCCAAGCGTTATGGCATTGACGAAAACAAGCATGTCCTGCACGACTTTGGTTCCCAGTTCACCGTGGAGCTCAAATGGGAGATTGCCGACAACATTTCCTACCAGACGCGCATGTATGGGTTCACCAGCTACAAGCGTGTAGAGTGGGAGTGGGAGAACACTTTCACCTTCAACTTCAACAAGTACATCTCCACAAAACTGTTCATCTATCCACGATTCGACGACAGCAACGTCTATGACGACCATCATGGATATTTCCAGTTCAAGGAGTTCATGTCACTCGGCTTCTCTTATTCCTTCTAAGAAAACAAAAAGCAAGTCCCTGCCACGTGCATCGTGGCAGGGACTTGCAATAATAGGGATGGGGCTGTCAGTCTTCTGTCATGTCGCCCTCCACATAGAGGCGTGTCATCTCTGTGACACCGTTGGTGCGCACGGTGATGCTTTTCTTGAACGGTCCGGGGATTTTGCCGGCACCGTTGTAGGTCACCTCTATGGTTCCTTTTTCACCTGGTGCGATGGGAGATTTGGTATATTGAGGCACCGTGCAACCACAGCTTGCCACCGCCTGGTTGATGACAAGGGGGGCGTCACCCACGTTGGTGAACGTGAACGTGCATTTTTGAACAGAGTTGCTCTCTGAGAACTTGCCGAAATTGTGACTTTTCTTGTCAAATTTGATTTCGGCTTGCTTCTGTGCTGCGGCGAATGTGAAAGTCAGCATCAACAGCAGCGTGGTCATGATAATCTTGCGCATGGTATGATTGTTTTATGATTTGGTACTCTTGTCCTTGCAAAAGTAACACTTTTTCCCCTACCTTGTCTTGAAAATTACGTTTATTGCATTTATTTAACAAAAAATAGACTTTCCGGATGTGTCCATAATGCTTACAGATTGGCTCGGAATTTCTTCAACACGTCGCATTTTGTGACGTAGAAAGGCAGCGGTTCGCGGCATTTGCTCGTATATTGGTGGAGTTGGAACAGGTGGCTGTACTGCTCGCTTTGTGGGTAGGTCTTTGAAATGACGTAGCGGTTCTTGTCCCAGTCGTACTCCCATTCGCACCATTCGTCCACAGGCACGTAGGCCAGGCCGTAGAGGCTGTTCAGTTTCAGCTCGTGGTTGGTGGAGGTGGCGCTTTCTTGGAGCAGTTTCATGGTCTTGGCGATGAAGTCGGCACGGTCGATGCGCACCGTGTCGTAAATGCTTTGGCCATACTGCGTGAGATACCAGCAGTCACCTTTGTGGGAAGCTTGGTAATAGCGCACCGCAATGCTGTATGCCAGTTGCTTGCGTGTCTCGCCAGTTGCTGCAGCGTAGCGTTCCTTCAGGCGTTGCATGTCGTTGCAGAAGTCCAGTTTGGGGTTGCTGTGGATTTCTGGCTCGGCTCCATCGTCCACGATTTGCTTGCCTAACCACCGTGCCTTGGTGTAGTCGCGTACGGTGTAGGGGCGGATGCCTTGTTGTTCAATGAAGCTCAGTGGCACCAAGCGCAGGTAGGAGGTTGCTCTCTCCAGTTCGTCACATGCCAGGAAGGCGGTGCCGATGAGGTCGTTGTAGTAGTTTTCGTCATATTGTATGTAGCTCTTGACGAAAGCCTCGAGGGGGTCGCTGGCCTTGCTTCGGAGGAAGCGTTGGTATTCTATCAGCCTTTCAGGTGACAGTTTGTCGATGCAGTAGAAATATTCCCCACTGTATCGGGGTTGAGGGTTGTCGATGACCTCGCTGCCGTCAATCTTCCCGCTTTCCATCATCAGCAGGAGGGCGGCGGCCATTTCCGACTGGCCGGCGGCCTCGTAGCGTGGCACGAGGTTGTCGTGCACCAGCCTTTGGAGCATCTCGTAGTAGTGGTTGTCGTAGATGCCCACGTTGTTCAGCATCCCCTCTTCCTTGATTTTTCCCATCAGCCATTTCATCTCCTCTGTGAGCCAGCTGGAGTATTTTCTGTCGAGTTTGTTGGCGTTGGCGGAGGTGATCAGGCGGATGGTGCGGGCGTTGTCGCGCATTCGCTCCGTCCCTTTCATTTCCATGGCCATTTCGAGCGTGTTCATTGCCTCCTGGTATTGTCCTTGCAGGTATTGCAGTTCGCCGATGGCGGCCATCCACATGGCCGGCGATTGTGTCTTCTTCTCTTCAATCACCTTATTGGCATAGTTGATGAAGCTGTTGGCCTCGTTGAGAAGCACCACGCGTTGGTCGAGCATTTCCTCTATCCATTCCTTGTCGCCGTTGCTGTCAAGCGTCTCTTGCACGTTGTTCACGAAATCCTGTACCAAGAAGTTCATGGTCGGCGAGTTGGGATTTTCGGCGAAGATGGCCTTGATGCCGGCTAAGTTGCGGTGCTTGCGCATCGCCCATTTGATGCTCACGAGGTCGCCCTGCTCGGCGTAGATGTCGCAAGCCTCCGTGCGTTTCCCCTGGTGGAGCAGTGCGCCGGCGTAGATGTTTCGCATCATTTCGCGGTAGGTGCTCGGTGGGAGTTTGCTGCTCTTCTGCTCCCACTGCGTGATGTTGGCGGCGTGGTTGCCCAAGACCATGTTGGCGCGCATGCGCAGCAGTTCCCATTGAGCTTTCAACCTTGTGCCGCCATAGCCATTGGCCTGGGCCACCATGGCATTCAGCTCGCCCTTCCGCTGTGCGAGTTGTTCCTTGGTGGGGTATTCCCAATGCTCGCCCAACTGTTTGCTGATTTCCAAGTATTTGTTCAGATGTTCCAGGTAGTGGGTCATCTCTAAGTCATTCTTTTTCTTGGCGATGTCCATGATTTCATCCTCGTTCCATCTATATTCTTCCACCTCTCCGTTGGTGTAGTCCTGCCAGAACTTGTTAAGTTGGCTGGAAAAGAGGTTGGAGTTCATCTGTTCGCGGCGGAACACGCTGAACATGTAGTAATTGGTGGTGCCTACCCAGGCGCAGCCCATGGAGGGCGTGCTGAGGGATAGCAGCACGATGCTAATGACTATAAACCTTCTCATAGTGTTGTTGGTTGATGTGTTGTATGTTGCTTTTACTGATTTCAAAGAGGATCACTTCGTTGTTGGCGTCGGGAAGGAGGCGTTGCACGGCGGACTTCGCTTGCAACACGGTCTCCAAGCTGGCTTCGCGGGTGATGATGGTGTCGCCGGGCAGCATGGGTTGGTCGTCGTCGCCATGGACGACGCCCACGAGGCGGTTGCCACGGAAGAGCAGTTCCCACTGGAAGGCGGGGTAGGCGGTGCTCAGGGGGAGGCTGTAGTTGCTCAGGTGGGGGAGGTAGGGGGCAATGTCGTCAAGGGAGAGGATGGGGTTCTTGTCCTTCACCCGCACGTCGCCCGTGTTGTACATCATCAGCACGCCGTGGTCGGCAGGTGGAGGGTTGTCTGCCAACTGGTGCAGGCGGATGGTGGTGGAAAGGCGGAGGCCGGCCTGGTGGGCGGCTTCGCGCAGCCTTCCGAGCAGGGCGAAATACGTTTGACGGGTGTTGGTGCTCCAGTCGCAGTCGATTTGTATCTCTTTCACCCCGGCCACGTCGTGTGTCTCGCACATTTGCAGGATGCGCCGCAGAAGCAGTTCGTCCAAGTGGCTCACGTCCTTCGTCAGGCAGTTGTTCATGATGAACACCGTCGGCACCACTTCCACGCTGTCGGGGAAGGGGGAGGCGAAGCGCACCGTGGCATTGGGCATGACCTCGCCGTTGCCATCTACCACCACGTCGAAAAACCTCAGATACACTTTCTTCACGTCGTTGCTGTGGAGGAAAGTCAAGAGGGTGCTGTCACACTCCCAAGTCGTGCTCCAATAGTAGGCGGAGTTCATCTTCGGGGTGGGGGAGTGCGTGCAGCCGACGAGGAAGGCGGCGCCCATCAGCAGGAGAATCAAAGAGAGCTTCTTCATCTTTTGACTATTTCAACCCCCATGCGGAGGGATATACCATCTTCTCCGCCTCTTCTTCCACGTCGTCGGGCAGGTTGCAGAAGAAGTCGATGCCGGTAAGACTTTCCAGTTTGTCGATGCTCACCACGTAGTCGATCAAATTGTCAAGGCTGTGGTCTTCGTTCAGGTGCTCCACCCAGAAGCCTATTGCCTTGTAGCCTTGCGAGTTCTTGCACAGCACGGCCATGTAGAAATAGCGCGGCACGAGCAGCCCCTTGTTCGTTGTGAGCAGCACTTGTTCGGGGTTGTCAATGGTGCCTCCCTTGCACACGTAGAGGGTGTCGCGTAATTTGTCCAAATTCCACGTGGAGCTCACGATGTTCTCCATCTTCAGCCACAAACCGGCGTTGAACAAGTTGCGCTGGGGCTGCATGTTGCTCAGGTAGAAGGTCTGTATGTTGGCCTCCTTGCTGTTGAGTCGGTCGTAGGAGGGGCAAATGTGTCCGTGGTCGTAGCCGGAGCGGTAGTAGGGGTCTTCTGCGAAGGTGTAGGCCGAGGGGATGTCGGGGTCGCGGGGATATTGGCTCTCGCCACTGCCGGCATACCAGCGGCTGACGTTCTTGGGTGAGTTTTTGCGGTCGAGGGTGTAGCAGCTCCACCGTTGCGACTTCTTCTGGCAGTCCCATTCCAGGATGTAGTTCACGCCATATTCCGGGGTGCTGTGCACCACCACGAGGTTGTTGTTGTCGTTTCTCACTCGGGGCATTTCCAACCGTTTGTACTCAGGTCGGATGGCAGGGTTGGCGTTCACGTTGCGCGAACTTGATGCACGATTTACGGGATTGTCGTCGTCATCTTCGCCGCAGCCACAGAGGGCAAGGGTGCAGAAGATGGCTGCAAGGAGGGGTAGGAGGGGATGTCTCATGGGGTGTGGGTGTTGTAATGATGAAAAAAAATGCGGCAGAGCGCATATGCAACTACGCTCGGACGCATTTCCTGTATATCTTGTCTTTGGCTCTCAATGGCCGAAGATAGGGGGCTGAGGGTTATTTCTTCAGCTTCCCGTAGCGGCTCATGAAGCGATCCACACGACCGGCGGTGTCCACAAGCTTGTTCTTGCCTGTATAGAACGGGTGCGACGTGTTGGAAATCTCTATCTTCACCATTGGGTAGGTCTCACCTTCAAATTCCACTGTCTCTGAAGTCTTGCATGTGGACTTTGTAAGGAACATATCGCCGTTGGACATATCCTTGAATACGACGGGGCGATAGTTGTCGGGATGAATGCCTTTTTTCATTTTTTAATTTGTTGTTTTATGTGAATGTTACTTTCTCTTTCGCGTTCTCACACGATTTGGGGTGCAAAGTTACTACTTTTTTTGACAACGGCAAAATTTTCTATGATATTTTTTATTTATCTTTTCCGAAGTTGCCAGAAGGCCACGGCGGCGGCAGCTGCCACGTTGAGGGAATCCACGCCGTGAGACATGGGGATGCGGGCCGTGTAATCGCATTGGGCGATTGTTTCTTGTGGGAGACCGTCGCCCTCTGCCCCCATGACGATGGCGAGACGAGGCTCCGCCGCCAACACGGGGTCGTCGATGGGTGTCGATTGGTCGGTCAGGGCCATCGCCACCGTTCGGAAACCTATGTTGTGGAGTTGCTCCACGCCACCTTCCAACCAAGTCCATGGCACGAGGAACACCGAGCCCATCGACACGCGTACCACACGGCGGTTGAAAGGGTCGCAGCAGTTGGGCGACACCAATACGGCCTCCACGCCGAGGGCGGCGGCGGAGCGGAAGATGGCTCCCACGTTGGTGCTGTCCACCACGCCGTCGAGCACCACCACACGGGAAGCGTTGTTGCACACGTCTTCCACGTTGCGAGGCTCTGGTCGCCGCATGGCGCACAGCACGCCGCGTGTGAGGGTGTAGCCCGTGAGTGTGGCCAGCAACTCGCGCTCGCCGGTATAGACGGGCAGGTCGCCGCAGCGGGCGATGAGTGGGGCGGCGTCGCCGGTGATGTGTCGCCGCTCGCAGAGGAGCGAAAGAGGTTCGTAACCGGCGTCGAGGGCCACGGCGATTACTTTCGGGCTTTCGGCGATGAAGATGCCGCGTGTGGGGTCTATGCGGTTGCGCAGCTGGGCCTCCGTGAGGCGGCAGTAGGCCTCCACGCCGGGGTGCGACAAGTCTTTGATTTCTATCAGTGCCATGGGTGGGTCAGGGGTTGGTAGGTGGTGTCATTTCGCGAGCGGCTGCCGTCATGTAGGAGCGAGCCACCTCCCAGGGAATGGTGATGGCCGGGTCGCCCTCCTCAAAGGGGCAGATGTCGTAGATGGAGTAGTGGTAGCGCACGCCGCCGCCTACAAGATAAGGTGGGAAGGTGGGGAGCGGCATCGTCTTGAGGTCGGCGGTGCATAGTGCTTGCAGCTCGGCGTCGCTTTTCACACCGAAATACTCCCGCATTCCGGCAAGGATGTGGCGGTATAGGTTCTCGTCCATTGTCGTGATGATGTCGTCGCCGAAGCGGTGGCCGTCACGCAAACGGAATGTCACGCCGTAGTCGGAGTACTCGCCATGGCCGCCGTGGGTGATGTAGGAGAAGCGATACACTTCGTAGGTGACAAAGAGGGGGGTGTTGCACACCACCCGAAGCTCGATGCCCTCCTCTGGCGCCTCACTGGCCTCCACATGGTTTGTGCCCATCCTTTCAAGCGTTTTCTGTTGAGCTTCGAGTCGCTCGCGGCAGTAGGTGCGGGCAAGTTCTTCCGGGTTGTCGTCAAGGCTCTGTCCACCGGCCTCGAAGAGGGTGGATTTCACAAACTCCCTCACGGCGGCGACGGCCTCGGAGGGACCGGATACGGGATAGTCGATATACACCTCGCAGTGTCCTCGGGGACTGTGCTCTTCGAGGAGGACCGAGTCCGTGACGAAGGGGGTGGCCTTCGCCTGGGGCGGGGCGGGAGCCGATGCCTTGCCGCCGTCTCGGCAGTTGGCGAGCAGCAGGCAGGCACACAAGGTGAACAGAAGGGTGTTCTTGATTCCCATATAGCAGGGTTATTTGGAATGCAAAGTTACGAATTTTTGTTGTTACCCTGCATTTTTTCCTCCAATAATTTTGCATTCTCCTTTTTTTTCACTAACTTTACACCATAAAACAAAGGGAGGAACGATTATGAAGGCTAAAATGTTCATTATCATTGTATTGTCGATTTTTATGACCACATCGTCGCGTGTCATGGCGCAGGAGTTGCGTTATGCTGTCAGCGGTGTGGTTCGCGACGCTCAAACCAACCGTCGGCTGTCGCAGGCAACGGTCACAACGCTCGACGGCAGCGAGACCACCGTGACCAATGCTGACGGGCATTTCACACTCAAGACAGGGAAAAGGCCCTCTGCCATTTTCGTGTCATGCTTGGGATACAATGCCGTAAGGGTTTCACCTGGAGATGACTTGAGCAAGGAACTGAAGATACGCCTCACCCCGGGCACGATCACGTTGAACGAACTCATCGTCTCGGCTGTCAACCCGCGAGAAATCGTCAATTCGGCCATGTCCAAGATACGGAACAACTACAGCCGCGACAACGAACTGCTTAGGTGCTTTTACCGCGAGACTACCCAGAAGGGTAAGAGATACATTTATGTGGCTGAGGCGGTGGCCGATGTTTTCAAGTGCGGATATAATCGTTTCACCGGGGTGGACAGGGTGGCCATCAGAAAGGGGCGTAAACTGGTCAATACACACAAAGCAGACACCCTTGGAGCGAAAATCCAGGGAGGTCCCACACTTGCCATTGAACTTGACTTGGTGAAAAACACTGAAATCTTGCTCTCTTTCGATGAGATGCAGCTCTATGACCTTAGAATGGAGGCTCCCGTCACCATCGAAGACAGACCACAGTTTGTCATCTCTTTCCAACCTGCCACCATTGCCGACCACGTCCTCTCATTCGGGAAGATGTATATCGACCAGCAAACCCTGGCGTTCACACGTGTGGAGATGTCGCTCGACATGACCGACCCGGGAAGGGCTGCCGAAAGCATTCTCGTGAGAAAGCCCGCTGGAGTGAGGTTCAAGCCAAGGGAACTGACCACTGTCGTGTCATATCGATATGATGGTCAGGAATGTAGGATGCACTACCTCCATAGTGATGTGAGCTTTTTCTGTGAATGGAAGAAGAAACTTTTCGCTTCGCCTTTCCATGTGGAGGCGGAGATGGTGGCCACCGACATCCTCCAGCATGATGCAAAACCCATTGCCAGTGCGGAGATTTTCAGTTCACATGACTCCTTCTACGACAAGGTGTCGGTTTTCGCCGACCCGCTCTTCTGGGAGGATTACAACATCATCCTTCCCTCCGAATCGCTTGAAAAAGCCATTGACAAGCTAAAAAAATAATTTGTTGTTCGGATGGATGTGGATGGATTTTGTGCAAATACGGCCTGCAAGGCCAACGAGATACCAGCCCAGGGCAACGCCCTGGGTTGTAAATAACGGAGTAGATTGCGCCCCCCAGGGGCAAAAGCTTTATGACATCAATAAGGCTTTTGCCCTTTCAGGGCGATAATTGGCTCACTCTCTTCCCCAGGGCGTTGCCCTGGGCTATTTGCTTTTGGCCCTTCAGGCCGTTTTCAATTGCACAGGACGAAAAATAATTGGATTCATCCTATTATTTCTCGCCATGACATAGCTGGAGCAAGCTCCGCTTTGCTCATTTGGCTTCATCAAAAAGAGTTCCGTTGTTTTTTTTGTTAGTTTTTACCACCCAAAACGCTCTTGTTTGAACAAAATACACCTTCTTTGCTTCCATTTTGCGCACGAATTAGCATTTTAACACACATTTTTCTTAAAATTTTTTGCAGTTATGCAAAAAATGTTTAATTTTGCGCCCAATCCATTGTTTCCACCCCCTATGGATAATATGCCTAACTGAATACATATACATTATATTATAATACTTAATTAGTGAGAGAGTTTATGGTTAAAAAATTAATTCTATTACTCGCCTGCCTCTGCATGACATTTGCGGCGGCAATGGCTCAAACAACGGTCAGGGGTACTGTTGTGTCTGAAGATGACGGAATGCCCGTTGTGGGTGCTTCCGTGCAGATCATAGGCACCAACCAGGGTGCCGTCACTGATGCTGACGGCAAGTTCACCTTGCAGGTACCCCGGGGTGGTAAGTTGCGTATTTCATACATCGGTATGGAAACGCAGGATGTTGCCGCCACTGACAACATGCGTGTCGTAATGGTTAATGACGACAGAACCTTGAACGAGGTGGTTGTCACTGCCTTGGGTATCAAGAGACAGACAAAGGCCTTGGGATATTCGGCCGCATCTGTCAAGGGTGAAGAAATCGCCAAGGCCAGGACAAACGACATCATGTCAGGTCTGGCAGGCAAGGTGGCTGGTGTGCAAATCACCAGCACGTCAAGTGACCCGGGTTCCTCCAACTCCGTCATCATTCGTGGTATCAGTTCGCTCAGTGGCAACAACCAGCCGCTTTATGTGGTGGACGGTGTGCCTCTCAACAATGCTGCTGTTTATAGTAGCGACGGTCTCAATTCCGGCTACGACTTCGGTAACGGCGCAGGGGCAATCAACCCCAACGACGTGGAGAGCATGACCGTGCTGAAGGGTGCTGCTGCCACCGCGCTTTATGGTAGCCGTGCCGCCAACGGCGTCATCCTCATTACCACCAAGACTGGTAAAGAGCAAAAAAGTGCCATCGGTATTGAATACAATGGTGGTCTCCAATGGGAGGGCGTGCTGAGACTACCACAGCAACAGAATGAGTTCGGACAGGGTTGGTATGGTGCCAAGACCATGGACGAGAACGGCTCCTGGGGTCCCCGTTTCGATGGTGCTGTCCTCCGTTATGGACAGGTCTATAACAACTCGCAGCAACGCAAGAGCTATGTGGCCATTCCTTCCAACATTCAGGATTTCTTCGACACAGGTTTCAGATACAACAACAGCGTGTCGTTTAACGGAGCCAACAATAACTCCAATTTCTACGTTTCGCTTTCCCAGATACATGAAGATGGTATCATTCCGACCGATGCTGACAGCTACAAGAAATACACCTTTACGGCTAATGTAAGCCACAAAATCAAGAATGTCACCATCAGTGCTGCGCTCAACTATGCTTATAATGAGAATGATTTCGTCACTACCGGTCAGGGATTGTCCATGTACAACTCCATCATGCAGACCCCGCGTGACATTGCTATCACTGAGCTCAAGGATCTCGACTATCCGTTTGCTTCTCCAGGATATTATTACACACCATACGGCGTGACCAACCCGTATTACATCCTGGAAAACTATATGAACAATTATCAAAACGAGTTCTTCTATGGCAAGTTCCAACTCGACTATGACTTCCTGAAATACTTCAAGCTCACTTATCGCTTCGGTTATGACTCCACCGTCGGACACCGTCGTGCAGGAGAACCCAACTTGGAGGCCCTTTTTGCTGGAACACCCAATGGGGATGACCTCGTGGGCGACAACGGTTATACCTCGCAGCAGATGACACGCCGCCACGAAATCAACCAGGATCTTATGCTCACATTCGACAAGAACCTCATGGAAGATTTGCATATTAACACCGTTGTTGGTTTCAACGGCAACGAGCGCAACTACAAATCGCTTTATGGTTATGTGGACAACCTTACCATTCCCACTTGGTACAACCTTGGCAACTCTTCCGAAATCCCCTCCACCAGTCAAAACGAATGGCTCCGACGCTCATTACGCCTCTACGGGCAGGTGGAACTTTCTTGGAAGGATATGCTCTACCTTACAGCTACCGCATCCAATGACTGGTCTTCGACGCTGCCCAAAGGAAACCGTTCCTTCTTCTATCCAGGCTTCACCGCCAGCTGGATTTTCTCCGAACTCTTCAGCAAGGAACTCAAGGATATCATCAGTTTCGGAAAAATCCGTCTCGCTTGGGGTAAGACAGGTAACGACGCCAGCGTCTATATGACCAACTCCGTGTATTCACAGGCAACTTCCAACTCATCAGGATGGGCTTCCAGTGCATTCCCGTTCACCAAGACCAACACCAACGCATATACCGCAGGCAACACACTCGGTAGCAACGACCTCAGCCCGGAAATGTCAACGGAGTACGAAGCAGGCTTCAACATCGGCTTCTTCAAAAACCGCATCTCATTCGACTTCTCATATTACAACAGGGAATCCGACAAGCAGATCTTCCAACTTGAAATGGATCCTGCATCAGGATACACCTATATGAACACCAACATCGGCAAGGTGCGCAACAGGGGTATTGAGTTACTGGTGGATGTGACACCTGTCAAGTTGAAGGATTTCCAATGGGATGTCAACTTCAACTACACCAAAAACAAGAACAAAGTGCTTAGCCTCCCGGAGGAGATGGGTGGAGAGAGCATCATTTACGGCTTCACGGGTGGCACCGGCCTCTATGCCATCCAGGGTAAGGAACTGGGTATCTACAAGGCTTACACCTCTAAGAAGGATCCCGAAGGGCATGTTATCGTCAATCCCAGCACAGGATTGCCCGTCTCATCCGATGACGTGGTGGAAATTGGCTCCATGAATCACAAGTATCAGTTGGGCTTCGGAACAACACTGAGGTACAAAGGTGTGAGTCTTGCTGTCAATTTCGACTACCGCAAGGGTGGACTGATGTTCTCGCGTACGAAGGACATTATGTATTTCACGGGTAATGCCATGCAGACGGCTTACAACGACCGTAACCCATTTGTCATACCCAACTCCGTGTATAAGAGTGAAGACGATGGTGAAAACACCATCTACCTTCCCAACACCACACCGCTCAATGCCACCAATCTCTTCAGTTACTGGGATGGCGGTGGCGCTGAAATGGACGCCACATACTTGGTGGACAAGACTTACCTGAAATTGCGCTCCTTGGTGCTTTCATGGGAACTGCCCAGGAAGTGGTTCAGCAAGATATTCCTTGCAGGGGCAAGTGTATCATTCTTTGGAAACAACCTCTTCCTTTGGACACCCAAGAGCAACACCTTCATCGACCCGGAGAGCACATCATTCGGTAATGACTTGGAAGGTAACTTTGGTGAGTATTCCACCAACCCAAGCTCAAGAAAATTCGGCTTCAACGTAAATGTTAAATTTTAATCGAGAAGAAGTGATATGAAAAAATTATTGATTTATATGTTCGCCGGGATGTTCTTGCTCACGGGATGCGACTTGGACATCAACGAGAACCCCAACTATCCGTCGAGTAGTGACATCACACCCGACTTGATGTTCCCCGCGGTCATCAACTCTGTGGCCGACTGCGTGGGAGACCAAATGTTCAATTATGCCGGCTTCTTCGCACAGTATTTCGAGCAGTCGCCTACTGCCAACCAGTACAACGATTTGGCTGAACTCAAAATCGACGAAGGTTCCGACCTCTTCGACAGGTGCTACATCAATCTTTATTCTGGTGCCTTGGCCGACATTCAAGATATCATGAGCCGCAACATCAATCCTTCTGATGCTTTCGTATGCACGGTCATGAGGGCACAGGCTTTCCAACTCGTCGTGGACAACCTCGACTACGCACCTTACACTGAGGCGCTTCAGGCAAGTGCCAACTCCATGCCGGCTTGGGATGAGGGCAAGGTTGTGTATGAAGGAGTGCTTGACGAACTTGATAAGGCAGAGGCGGCACTTGGCAACGATGCCATCACACTCACCGACCCGTTGCTCAACAAGAGTCTGAACCAATGGAAAGGATATGCCAATGCGCTTCGCTTGCGTATGTACATGCGCCTCATTGACGGAGGCGTCAATGCTGGAGAATATACCAACAAGGCCAAAGCACTGGTTGCCGCCAACAATTTCTTCGCTGGAAATGTGGCTTGGGATGTTTACACCAATGCTTCAGGGCAGTTCAGCCCATGGTACGGCGCATATTACCGCCTTGGCACCATCAACCATTGCGCAGCATACCCCATCGTCAGCTATATGCTCGCAACAGACGACCCCCGTATTGGAGTCTATCTCAATAAAGCCTCCAAGTCGGATGATTATGTGGGACAGATGCCTGGTTGCAAGACGCTCACAGGTGATTGGCTCGGCATTTCATCGGCATATAACACCGATTATGTAAGCACTCTCAATTACAATGCTGTGCCGGATGCACCTATTTATCTCTTCACACAAAGCGAGTTGCAGTTCCTCATTGCAGAGGTGCAGTATAGATTCAACAACAATGCCGCTGCCGCCAAGGCTGCCTACGAGGCTGCCGTGGAAGCTGATTTCGCATCCCGTGGTGTCGATGGAGCTTCGGCATTCCTTGCTTCCAACCGCGTCAACTTCGACGCACAGGCCGACAAACTCAAGCTCATCTATATGCAGAAATGGACGGCTTTCTTTATGCGCAACCACATGGAGGCTTGGTCGGAGGTAAGAAGGACGGATGTGCCGGCCCTTACAAATCAGAAACCGGCTGACATCTTCAAAGATGCTCTCATCTACAATCCTGGTGACATGATCGAGCCGGGAGTGAATAACATCGTGGGAGGCGGACTGGCCAAGCGAGTGCCTTATCCCAGCAGGGCTCGTACACTCAACAGAAATACCCCAGAGGTTAAATACCTCAGCGACAAAGTGTTCTGGGATGTCAAGTAATAATTTTTATGAACAATAAAGAACAAGAAATATGAAGAAGATTTTGTTTTACTCGCTGACCGCTTGCATGGTCATGCTCGGCTTCACTTCTTGCAACGATGACGAGGATGCTCTCTCCGACACCAAGCTCACCTACTATGTGGATATGCAGATGCAGGGGGATGAATTCATGCTCGTGCCGATAGGAACACCTTTCGTTGACCCTGGTTGCAAAGCGGAACTCGGTGGAGAGGATTATACCTCCAATATTATCACCACAGGAGTGAGTGACGTGGATGTCAACCAAGTGGGATTCTATGACATCGTTTATTCTGCTGTCAACCCCGATGGGTATGCTGCAAGTGCCACCCGCACCGTATGTGTGTATGATCCTTCGGTGACCGAGTCACTGGAAGGCTCCTATCAGCCTGACATGGTAGGCACGAAGTATGGCAAAAAGGGATATACTTTTGCCGACTACGCCGCCTCATACGGCAACACCGCACAGTGCACCGGCATCACATTTACCGAGGAAGCACCGGGCATCTATTATGTCAACGACATTTTTGCCGGTTGGTACTGGCAAATTAGGGCATACGGCACTAAATACTGTATGACGGCATACGTCAACCTCGACAAGGACAACAACGTTCACCTCCTGTCAAGTTACATCTCTGGATGGGGAGACAGTCTCGACTATCTTGAAAATGGAAAATATGACACGGAGACTGGTGTCATCACCTACAGCCTTTCTTATGCCGGTCAGATTTTCATGGACATAGTGTTGAACAAAGAATAAAGATTTAACAGAAACGATTTTATGAAAAAGTATATTTCATTTTTTGCAATGACCTTGGCGCTTTCGTTTGGCTTTATCGCTTGCGACACAGAGACCGATGAAGAGCCAGGAGGAACAAAGGTGGAAAAAATGTGCGGCAACTGGGATGTCGTATATGATGCAGTGGACGAAAACGGCAATGTGCTCTATGAGGATCCTTATGGAGCTGGCGTATGCACCGTCTTCACCTATAACACGAGTGACGAGAGCATGTCCACCATGTATATCGATGACCAAAATACATTCTGGGCTTACAAGTTCTTGGTCAATATCAACTATGCTGCTCGCACGTTTTCTGCAACAGATTCCATTTGGTATGACGCAAAGCAATCTGGAAAGGCTGTCCTTACCGATGGAAAAATCATCGAGGGAGGTGCCAAGAACTCTCATGGAATGCCCAACGACAGCATTTCGTTCTACATCTCATTCGACGATGACAGCTATGCTGCTGCCGGTTATTGGGCGAAGTTCCATGTCCATGGACAGCGCCACACCGGCTTCTCGGCTGGCACAGAATAGTCATAGTAGCAAGATGTTATAAAGGGGAGAGGCCATGGCCTCTCCCCTTTTTTCGCGGGGGATTGTCATTTTTTTTTCGTTATGACGTTATTCCGTTATTCCGTTATTTCGTTTTCCCGTTATTCCGTTTTCCCGTTATAACGTTATTCCGTCATAACGTTATAACGCCATCCCCTCATCCCTTCATCTCCCTCCTTTCTCCAAAAAACACCCTAATCGATATGCCTTGAAGCCAGCCAAGGAGGGGCCTTTCCCTGTCAAATGTCGCCGCAGGGTTTTTCCCATCACCTTGTGTGCCAACCGGAAAACCCATGCCACGTGCCAGCGCTCCAACCGCTCGCTCACCGACAGCAGACGCGAGTAGCCGCGTAACTCGTCGCGGAAGGTCCACAATGTCTCCAATCCTTCCTCTGTCTTGGCCACGAAACGCTCATTGGACTCGAAGCGTTCGAAGCCCACCGGGTTGTTGATGTGGAGGATGGTAATGCCTGCCTCGCGCATGGTCTTGCCAAAGAGGACATCCTCGTAGCCGTATCGGCGGAATCGCTCGTCAAAGGGGTGTGTGAGCATCACTTCGCGACGAACCATGAAGTTGGAGGTGTGGAAATTGGAGTAGGGAGATTGTTGGCGGACCTTTACGTCCTGGCCATAGATGCACGAACACTCATAGAGGTAGCGGAGGTTGCGGCGGCTGCCGTCAAGGGGCAGGGTGTAACCGCCATACACTAACGCCTCGCCGCAATGGGAGAGGTAGGTGGAGATATAGTCGTCGCGCACCACCGACATGTGGCTGTCCACATACAGCAGCCACTCGCCCTTGGCCTCGCGAGCCAGGAAATTGCGGATGGCAGCGCGCCCCACGTTCTTGCCACGAAGCAAAAGGCGGCAGTGGGGGAGCGTATCTACTTTGCTGTTGGCCGATAACGCAGAGGTGTCGCTGCTGCCGTCGTCACCCACGATGATTTCAAACGACAAGCCGGGTATTGACGACGCCTCCTCTTGCAGCGATGTCACGAGGTCGAGGCAGACATCGTTGTAAGTGGGGATGAGGATGCTAAGTGTGCATAGGTCTGACATCATGCTGCAAAATTAGTGAAAACCTTGCATTTCAGCATCTTTTTCGCCTCCTTTTTTTGATATTACATGCTTTTGCTGTAATTTTGCACAAAAATTCCAACATGCGACATTTCCTCTTCTTGGCAGCCATGGTTTTATGCGTGGCAACCGTTAGCGCCATTCCGGCAAAAAGGATGTGGCGGACGTGCACTCAGCCTGATGGAACCACCATCCAACTGATGCTCGTCGGCGATGAGCATCTCCATTTCTTCGTCACAAGGGATGACGTGCCGGTCGTGGAGGAGAATGACGTCTTCTATTATGCCAAACCTGGGAACGGGTATGTGGAGTCAACAGGCGTTATGGCCAAGGAGGCCGACAAGAGGACGCTCGCCGACCGTGCTGCCATCCATACCCTCGACAATATGGCTCAGTTGAGGGAAGTGGCTATGGAAAAGGGAATGAGAAAGGTGAAAAGAGTGGGGGAGCCCGACCATCCCAATTACACTGGCCACAAGAAGGGCCTCATCATTCTCGCCAATTTCAACGACAAGACATTCTATGATTATTCCGAGGAGGATGACGGCATGGCGACATGGGACAGGTACAATGCCATCGCCAATGAGAAAGGTTATGTCAATGAGCAGTATGGGGCGGTGGGAAGCGTACATGACTATTACTACGACCAGAGCTTCGGAAAGTTCAACCTCACTTTCGACGTCATTGGACCTATCACTTTGGACAAAAAAGTCAACTATTATGGGAAAAATGTCAAAGGAGAGGACATCTATGCACCGGAGATGATTGTGGAATGTTGCCAGATTGTGGACAGCCTTGTCGATTTCAACGACTATGACTGGGACGGCGACGGCGTCGTGGAGGAGGTTTTCGTTTTGTATGCAGGATTCGGGGAGGCCACAGGGGGATCGTCCACCACCATCTGGCCGCACATGTGGACGCTCGACGAGGCATGTGAATACAACAAGAATGTGCCGGAGAACTTCACCCTCGACGGGGTGAGAATCAATGTCTATGCATGCAGCAACGAACTTTATTCCAACAATGGAACCACCGAAATGGGACTCGGGGTCATCTGCCATGAGTTTTCGCACTGCCTCGGGCTGCCCGACTTCTACGACACCAGCTACGCAGGGAATTTCGGAATGGGGAATTGGGACATCCTCGACCATGGCAGTTACAACGGGCCGGGAGGCATCGGGTGGGTGCCGGCGGGATATACCTGCTATGAGAGAAACTATGCCGGATGGATGACGCTCAACGAACTCACTTACGACCGGTGGGTGGTCAACCAGAAACCGCTCAACGAAAGGGGAAACGCATACGTCATTTATAATGACAACAACCGCAATGAGTACTACCTGCTCGAAAACAGGAACCAAACAAAATGGGATGCCTACATTCCTGGAAGCGGATTGCTCGTCATACACGTGGACTACAGCCAATCCTTATGGGATAACAATTTGGTCAACACCGTGGGGAAGGGAAACACACACCAGAGAATGACCGTCTTCCACGCCAGCAACAACACAAAGGGGGGCAACGATGCATATCCCTACAACGGCAACGACAGCATCACGGACTTCTCCGAACCAGCCGCTTCTCTCTACAATGCCAATACTGACGGGTCGAAACTCATGCACAAGGCCATCACGCAAATCACCAGAGATAGTGATACGGGAAAAGTTTCTTTCTTCTTCTCTATCAACAAGGAACCCGGCCTCGAAGGAATAGAGCAAGTTTCTTGGGCTTCAGATTGCTCCGATGGCGTTTACAACTTGCATGGCCATAAAATGATGGCGGCCAGCGATGATGAAATCCATTGCCTGCCAAAGGGGGTGTATATCTTGCGCAAGCAGGGTGTCACAAAGAAATTCTTTGTGAAATGAGAATGGACGTGTTGACATCTGTCAATGTCATCCATCCTTTGGGACGAATAAAAAACAAATAAAATATGCGATACGGTATCATAGGAACGGGGGCCATTGGTGGCTACTACGGCGGGAAACTCGCACACGCGGGAAAGGAGGTTCATTTCCTCCTGCACAGAGACTTTGAGTTTGTCAAACAACATGGTTTTCAGGTGGACTCCTGCGATGGTTCCTTCCACCTCGACAATCCCAACGTCTATCAAAGCGTGGGCGACATGCCAAAATGTGACGTCGTGCTGGTGGGACTCAAGTCCGTCAACAACCACTTGTTGCCCCAGTTGCTTACACCCCTCCTGCATCCTCAGACACTTGTCGTCCTCATTCAAAACGGCATAGGTTTGGAGGAGGATTTGCAAGCGCAATTGCCAGGGGTGGCCATTGCAGCCGGCCTCGCATTCATCTGTTCGGCGAAGACGGAGCCGGGCAGGGTGGACCACCAGTGCTATGGTAGCATCAACATCGGAAACTATTCATGCAAGGACGAAAGGCTCGTGCAGCAAGTGGTTGATGACTTCCTCGCCGCCGGTGTGGAGACGCACCTCGTGGAATACTATGAGGCAAGATGGAAGAAGGCCGTGTGGAACATGCCTTTCAACGGAATGACCGTCGCTCTCGACACGCAGACCAACCTCCTCCTTGACTTCCCCGACACGGAGCAACTCATTTTTGAACAGATGATGGAGGTCATTGGGGCGGCACAACACTTGGGAGTAAAAAACATCGACTTGGAGTTCGCCCACAAGATGATTGCCACCACGAAGGTAATGACACCCTATTCCCCCAGTATGAAGCTCGACTTCGACTTCCACCGCCCCATGGAGATTTACTATCTTTATTCACGCCCCATCGAGGTGGCTCGAAATGCCGGCTTCAGCATGCCCAAACTCGAAATGCTCGAAGCCCAACTCAAGTTCCTACAGGCTCATTCGCAAAAATAGGCAGCAAAAAGTCGTGCTGCTGCGAGTTTCATCGCCCCTTGCACGCTTGATGGATGAACTGAACAATGTCGTCGAGCACCTCCACGGCAAAAGTCTCCTCTATTTGTCGGTATTCGGTGGGGGCACCCGTCGTGCAGTGTTGGAAAAGGTGGTTCAGGCCGGAATACGACTTGATGATATTTCTTTTGTTTTTTGGCAAATGCCGCTGGATGCCCTCGAGGTTCAGTTCCCATAGCACTTGGCAGTCCTTATCGCCATTCACGGCCATCACGGGGCAGTGGATGGCGGCGAGGTCGTCGGAGGGGTCGTAATCGAGGAAATAGTCTAACCATGGTTGTCCCTTGCCTTTCACTGACGCTACATATTGGGCCGTGCTTTTGCGGCCGGGCTGCCCAGACAGTTCCATCGTCCTGTTGTATTGCGCCGTCAGGGCGGTGTCGCCCTTCACTCCGGCACCCGCCAAGGAGATGAGGAAGTCGGCCTCGCCGCGAGCGCCCGCGATGAAGGCGATGTTCCCTCCTTCGCTATGTCCCAACACACCCACATGCTTGAACCCCCGTTGGCGCAGATGGCGCAGACCATAAAGGGCGTCCTGGGCGAAGTCGGCGGTCGTTACGCTGTCAATTCTACCACCCACTGACTGGCCGGTTCCCCGGTCGTCGTAGCGAAGGCTGGCTATGCCGTGGCGAGCCAGGTAATCGGAAATCACCCGGAAGGGTTGGTGTCCCATCAGTTCCTCGTCGCGGTTCTGTTGTCCGCTACCCGACACCATCAGCACCACCGGGACTTTCTTTTGTCGCCGTGCGCGGTAGCCGTTAGGATAAGTGAGAGTGCCGGCGAATGTCGCACCGGCATCGGGATTGGTGAAGGTCACTTCTTCCGTTGTGTAAGGCAGGGGTGGCACTGGTGTCTGGGGGCGGTTGAGCTGTGGCAAGCCCCTGTAAAGTGTTAGGGGAAGACCATTGAGCAACTGCACGAAGCGACCCTTGATGCTGTCGCCTGAGCGGTGGCCGGCAAACACGGCGCTGATGCGCTTGCTGCTCACCATCAGCGAGTCGGAGGAGAGATGAACCACCTCTCCGGCAATGCCCTCGGCTCCTTGGTCTGGACTGTCAAACGTGCAGGTGGCGGCGCCTTTCTCATCCACGCCGATGTGGAGTACCAAGGTCAAGTCGAGCACACCTGTCTTCAATGTGCCGCTCCAGGCACCCACGTAGGCATCCAACTCTTCACTCTTGGGGTTGGCGACCTCTTGGCTCAGAACCGCCAAGGAAAGCAGCAAGAAGCTGCCGGCGAGAAACAATCTCCTTGTCATTTCATTCGTTCATTGGTTTTGTGGTGCAAAGATAGGCTACTTTGACCATAATGCCAAGACAATGGCATCATTTTCTTGCTTTCCCGACGATGCAAATGCAGCAAAAAGGCGAGTGATTTCACATTTTGTGAGCAGACAAGTAGAAAAAAAACGTCTTTTTGCGTGCTTATTCGATTTTTTCACTTACCTTTGCACCACAATAACCAATAACTTTCAACATGGACGACTATCCGGCGGAAAAATTGATTTCGTTGGCGTAGGGAGACAAGGAATTTGTGGCTCCTTCCGCCAGGAAGGTTTTTCACTGCGCCAAACAAGTGGAGGAGCAACAAATGAAAACATACTGGAACTATAATGCTGGTTTGACGCTGCTCAAGGAGTGGCAACCTAATTGTTGGATACAAGTCACTTGTCCCACCGACGAGGACAGGGCGTATTTGGAGGATGAGTTCAAGATTCCCGACTATTTCCTCACCGACATCAGCGATACCGACGAGAGGGCTCGTTATGAATACGATGACGGATGGATGCTCATCATTCTCAGAATACCTTATGTCAAGGAGATACGCTCACGCACACCTTATACTACCGTGCCGCTCGGCATCATTCACAAGCGCGACGTCACCATCACGGTCTGCTATTATGAGACCAATATGATGATTGACTTCGTCAGTTACCAGCAGAAGAGAGGGGAGGGGTTCATCGACTATGTCGATATGATTTTCAGGATCTTCCTCTCGTCGGCAGTATGGTACCTTAAAAGGCTCAAGCAAATCAACAACCTCATTGAGAAGGCCAAGAGAAACCTGGACAAGGAGGTCAACAACGAGTCGCTCATCGGACTGAGCAGGTTGCAGGACTCCCTCACTTATTTCGCCACGTCCATCCGGGGCAACGAGAATTTGCTGGCCAAGCTCAAGTTCAAACTACAAATCGACGAACTTGATGCCGATATGATAGAGGATGTCAACATCGAGATGAGCCAGGCGAGGGAGACGACCAACATCTACTCCGACATTTTGGAATCCACCATGGACACCTATTCAAGCATCATCAACAACAATGTCAACAACGTGATGCGTACACTTACTTCCGTATCCATTCTCATGATGTTCCCGACGCTCATCGCAAGCCTCTTTGGAATGAACCTTGTCAACGGTATGGAGGAAAGCCCGTATGGATTCCCCATGGCGCTCATCATCTCTGTGGCTGTCACCGGACTCATCTGGTGGATTTTAAGGCATAAAAGGCTTGTATGATGACGAGCAATCACCCCTTTTACACCCCATTTTTTAAGAAATTACAAAAAAAACAAAAAAATATTAGGTCGTGTCGATTTTTTTAAGTAAGTTTGCAGTTTGATAAGTGTGAACAATCGAATCATAAACCTAATTGTGAAATGATGGACTCTCAAGAAATGGCCCAAAACCAGGGCAAAACAGTAGAAGAGATGAATGTAGTGGAACCTTCCAATGCAAGTGTGGACCAACCAGTGGAGGAAGTGGCCAAAGTGGAAACGCAACCCGAGGAGGCTGAAGCCCCCGTTGAGGAAGTCCCCGCTGCCGAGGAACCGGTAGTGGAAGAGACTCCCGTCGCCGAGGAACCCGCCGTGGAGGAAGCCCCCGCCGCTGAGGAATCCGTCGTGGAGGAAGCCCCTGCCGCCGAGGAACCTGCCGCTGAGGAACCTGCCGTGGAGGAACCTGCCGTGGAGGAAGCCCCCGCCGCTGAGGAACCTGCCGTGGAGGAAGCCCCCGCCGCTGAGGAACCCGTCGTGGAGGAAGCCCCCGCCGCCGAGGAACCTGCCGTGGAGGAAGCACCTGCCGCCGAGGAACCTGCCGCCGAGGAAGCACCTGCTACAGAGGAGGCGTCGGTCGAAGAGACTGATGCCGAGGAACCTTCCAAGAAAGTGTACAAAACCAAGGGTGAGGTGCTCGCAAGGGTGGTTGAACTTGCCCATGGCGAAGAGACACCCGGAAAGGAAGAAGTGGACCTGCTCAAAACCATCTTCTACAAGCTGGTGACCATCGAAAGGGATGCCGCCCAGAAAGCCTATCTCGAGGCTGGTGGCGACCCGGAGAAATATCAAATCACACCCGACGAGGAAGAGGAGAAATTCAAGGCGGAGATGGTGCTCATCAGGGAGAGAAGGCAGCGTCTTTTCCAAGAGATGGAAAACGAGAAGGCTGAGAACCTCAAGAAAAAGCAAGCCATCATAGAAAAGGTGAAGGCCATGGTGACTTCGCCTGAAAACGCCAACAAGTCATACCAGGAATTCAAGCGTCTCCAGCAGGAATGGCGTGAAATCAAGTCCGTACCTCCTGAGAAGGCTGGTGAACTTTGGAAGACTTACCAGCACTACGTGGAGCAGTTCTATGACCAGCTCCGTCTCAACATCGAGGCAAGGGAGTATGATTTCAGGAAGAACTTGGAAATCAAGACCAAATTGTGCGAGGCTGCTGAGAAACTGGCAGAAGAGCCGGATGTCATCAGCGCATTCCACCAACTGCAGGAACTGCATCAGCAGTACCGTGAGGCCGGTCCTGTGGCCAAAGACCTCCGGGAACAGATGTGGACGAGGTTCAAGGCTGCATCTACGGTCATCAACAAGCGCCATCAGAAGCATTTCGAGGACCTGCGCTCCAAGGAGGAGGAAAACCTCAAGCGTAAGACAGAACTGTGTGAGAAGGTGGAGGCCATCGCCAAGGAGGAGAACAAGGGTGCTGCCGACTGGGAAAAGCACACCAAGGAAATCATCGCCGTACAGGCAGAGTGGAAAACCATCGGCTTCGCCCCCCAGAAGATGAACGTGAAGATTTTCGAGCGCTTCCGCGCTGCTTGCGACGATTTCTTTGGCCGCAAGACACGATTCTTCCGTGAAATGAAGAGCAAGTTTGCCGAGAATGCGGAGAAGAAACGCGCACTCGTGGAGCAGGCCAAGGCGCTTCAGGACAGCACGGAATGGAAGGCCACGGCAGAGAAACTCACCGCCTTGCAGAAGGAATGGAAAACCATCGGCACCGTGCCAAAGAAACTGGGCGACCAGCTTTGGAGCGAATTCCTCGGCGCTTGCAACAAGTTCTTCGAGGCCCGCAATGCGGCCACTGCCGGAACGCGTAACGAGGAGAGGGAGAACCTGGCCAAGAAGCGCGAGGTCGTTGCCAAACTCAAGGCTCTCGCAGAAGAGGAGCCGAACAGCGGCACACAGGCAGAGGTGCAGGCCCTTGTGGACGAGTACAGCCAAATCGGACACGTGCCTTTCCGCGACAAGGACAAACTCTTCAAGGAATACCACGACGTTCTCGACAAGATTTACAAGGAACTCAACATTTCCGTTACACGCAGGAAACTGGACAATTACCGCAACAGTCTGCGTACCGTGGCAGAGAAGGGTGCCGGAGCGCTCGACAACGAGCGTACGCGCCTCATGAGGAGATACGACGGCCTCAAGCAGGAAATCCAGACTTACGAGAACAACCTTGGCTTCCTCAATGTCTCCAGCAAGAAGGGAAGCAGCCTCATCGACGAGATGAATAGAAAGGTGCAGAAGCTCAAGGATGAACTGCAGTTGGTCAAGGAGAAAATCAAGGCGATCGACGCCGAGAATACCGAAGAAGAAGCTTGAATGCCATAATCAAAGCCGGGGGATGAAAATCATCTCCCGGCTTTTTTCACATCTTATTTCTCTAAGTAACTCTTAATTAACTTGACAAAATTGTCTTCATACTTGAAATGTATTCTATTTTGTTTAAATGAATTATACGAGATTTTTTTACACGAATTGCCACGAATTAGTCATTAATTCCTTTCTGATTGTAATTATATGTTTAATTATATGGTAATTATATGTGAAAATCAACGTATGTAATTATCATAAATCATTTAAGTCTCAGATTTCATTTGTCAACTTTATTAAGTGTCAGTTTCTTACAACTCTTCCAACGCCTTCTTCAGCAACTCCCAGAAGGGGGCGATGGTGGGAATGAAGCAACGCTCGCTGGTGGTGTGGGGGCTCTTCATCGTCGGGCCGAACGACACCACGTCAAGGTGCGGGTATTTACCCAAGATGATGGAGCACTCCAGGCCGGCATGGTCCACTTGGATGATGCCATCTTCGCCGTTTTGCTCCTTGTAAACGCGAAGGAGATGGTGCAGGATGGCGCTCTTGGGGTTGGGGTCCCAACCACAGTAACTGCCGGCGGTCTTGACTTTCATACCAGCCATGTTGAAGCAGCTTTCAAGCATCTTCACCACGTAGTCTTTCATATCTTCACGGGCGGAGCGAGCCAATATCTTCAGCGACGCTTTCTCTGCATCGATGTCGATGATGGCAAGGTTGGAGGAGGTCTCCACTACGTTGGGGTAGGAGGGGATCATGCGCACCACGCCGTCGTGGCAGGCGTAGATGGCGTTGATGAGGTTGTCTTGTATTTCCACGGGTACCTCGTGTAGGGGCATGGGGGCGTCTTCGACGTAAAACTCGATGCCGCTCTCGATGTTCTTGAATTGGTCGCTGAAAGCTTCCTTCCAGTCCTCCACCAGTTCCTTCAGGGCAGGCACGTTCTCCGGCGGAAGGGTCAGCACCACCTCTGCATTGAAGGGGATGGCATTGCGCATGTTGCCGCCATGCCAGGAGGCGAGGCGGGCCTCACATTCCTCCACGGCTTCACGCACGAAGCGTACCATCTGCTTGTTGGCGTTGGCACGACCTTCATGGATCTCCAATCCGGAATGGCCGCCGCGAAGACCTTTCAGCGTCACACGAACGGCGACGTCGCCCTCATCGGTATTGGCGCTCTGGTATTCCATTGTTGCGGTGATGTCGATGCCGCCCGCGCTGCCGATGACAAACTTTCCCCACCATTCGGAATCAAGGTTGAGAAGGATGTCGCCATGCAATTCGCCCTCGGGGAGGTCGTTGGCACCATACATGCCCGTTTCCTCGTCGGCGGTGATCAAGGCTTCGACGGGGCCGTGGCGCATGTCCTTGGCTTCCATCACTGCCATGATGGCGGCGACGCCGATGCCGTTGTCGGCGCCAAGGGTGGTGTTGCGAGCTTTCACCCAGTCGCCGTCAATCCACGGCTCAATGGGGTCGGTCTCGAAATTGTGGGTGCTCTCTGAAGTCTTCTGTGGCACCATGTCCATGTGGGCCTGAAGGATGACGCCCTTGCGGTCTTCCATGCCCGGAGTGGCAGCCTTTCGCATGACGATGTTCCCAGCGGGGTCTTTGAATGCCTCAACACCGACGCTGGACGCGAAGTCGAGAAGGAATTGCTGAACTTTCTCCAAGTGGCCCGACGGGCGGGGGATTTGCGTCAGCGCATAGAAATTTTTCCAAATGCAAGTAGGTTGCAGATTTTTGATTTCACTCATGTTACATTGATTTATGGTTGGTTATGTGATTATTTTCGTTTCTGTTCAGGAGGTGCGGCCTATGGGCTTTGTCAGCGACAGGGAGGCCCAGGCCCACACGCCAAGCAGCACCACGAGCATCGTCTGCACGGTGTGGACGATGAGCACGAAGTAGAGGGCGGCATTGCTCTCCACCCCGTACAGGATGAGCATGGTCTTCACGGAGAAATGCCAGGGGCCGGCGCCGTTGGGGGTGGGGACGATCACTGCGATGCTGCCCACCACGAAAGACACCAAGGCGCAGTTTATGCCAAGTCCCGAGGTGGCCTCGAAGCAATAGAACGTCAGATAGAAATGCAGGAAATAGCTCACCCAGATGCCGACGGTGTAGAAAAGGTACAACGGCACGTTGGACACGTTGCGAAGCGAGACCACTCCCTGCCACAGGTTGCTCACGATGTCGCGAAGCTTGTGGCTGAGACGCAAGGCGTGTGCCAACCACCACAACAGCAACAGGGCAGCGACAAGGCACACCAGCGTCACCAAGTAGCCGGTGGTGGTGAATTGCCCGAGGAACGTGTCGAGGCGTGTGCCGGTGGTGACGAAGAAATTGTGGAACACCGGCAGTTGCGACAGGAGGGTGAGGGTGGTCACCAATAGCACCATGATGCTGTCAACGGCACGCTCCGTCACCACTGTGCCAAGCGACTTGGCGAACGTCACCCCGTCGTGGCGCTTCAACACGCCGCAGCGGAGAAACTCGCCCACGCGGGGGATGACCAAACTGGTGGCATAACTCAGAAAGACGGCATTCACAGAGGTGGAGCGACGGGCATGCTCGCCGATGGGCTCCAGCGTCTGGCACCAGCGAAGACCCCGGAACAACTGGGCTGTCACGCCGAAGGGAAGCGACAAGAGCATCCACGTCCAGTCCATGTCGTGAAGCATCACGCTGCTCACTTGGGAAAAGTCGAAATCGCGATACATCCAATAGAGTATCGCGCCACCAAGCAAAAGGGGGAATACCACTTTCACCGTGTTCGTCGTCAGCGTCCGGAGGGTCATCAAGAGGTGTAATGCGGTTTTATCTCACAAAATTAAGCATAATAACCGACACGAGCAAATCTTTATTGAACATTAACATTTTTCATCCTTTCTCCATAACACACATTCAGGCGACGCCTCACGGCGACGCCTGAATGAAAAAACTTATATCATAATACATTTCGGTTGGTGTCTGCCAACAATGACAACACACCCGATGGAACGAAACCATCTTGTCGTGATGTCGTAGAAGGTGACGGCCCAAGGCCGCAACACCAGGATGTAAAGTCACTCATTGCGCCTCACCCCTTGCATCGAGAGGTTTTGGCAAGCTCAAGCATGCTTGAAAAGGCAGGTCTTCTGACTTTGCTCCACTCTTTGGCGCCTTCCCACCCGCAAGGGGCAGTGGCTTCTTGCCAAGAGCCATAAAGGAACTCACAGCTGCGAGACAGTCGGGGATTCTCACCCCGTTCCCTTTGCTAATCGCGTATAGCGAACCTTTCGGCTGCAAATTTAGGAAAAATTTCCCATTCCCCAATGAAAAATGGTCATTTATTTTATGACTTGTCGAAACTTTTGTACACTTTATTTTGAGGAAAACGTATTTTTTGTTAAGTTTGCACACAAAAACATGGAAAAGATGAATACATTCAGATGCATGGCGTGCGCATGGGCCATGATGACTCTCGCGGTCACTTCCTTCGCACAACAGACTAAAAGCTATGACTCTTATAAGGGTCTCGTCATGGCTGGATACCAAGGGTGGTTCAGCACACCAGACGACGGGGGAAACCGGGGATGGTATCATTTTCAGGGAAAGGATGGAACATTCCGCCCTGGTTCCACCAATGTGGACCTGTGGCCCGACGTGAGCGAGTATGACAAGACATACGAGAGTCCCTTCAAACTCGAAAACGGCAAACCGGCACACGTCTTCTCTTCCAGGGATGCCTCCACAGTAGATTTGCATTTCAAGTGGATGAAGCAATATGGCATCGACGGGGTTTTCGTACAACGATTTGTCGTTGACCAGAAATGGCCCTTGGGAAAGGCGCACCACGACACCGTGCTTGACAATGCCATGAACTCTTCAAGAAAATATGGAAGGGCGGTGTGTGTCATGTACGACCTCACAGGGATGTCCCCCGGGGATGAGAAAGTGGTGTTGGATGACATCAAGAAACTGGCGGGAAAATACAACCTTTTTCAGCACCAACGTTGCCCGCAGTATCTCTATCACAACGGCAAGCCGCTCGTTGCCGTTTGGGGAGTGGGATTCAACGATGGAAGGAAGTATGGGTTCAAGGAAACAGAGGCCATCATCAAAGGACTGAAATCCATGGGGTACAGCGTGCTTCTTGGAGTGCCGGCATATTGGAGGGAGATGGTCAAGGATTGTGACAAAGACCCGAGACTGCACCAGCAAATCAAAATGTGCGACATCTTGCTGCCATGGTTTGTGGGTAGATACAACGAGCAGAGCTTTCCTGGATTCAAGAAACTCATTCTCGAAGATATGAAGTGGGCGAAGGCCAACAACGTGGACTATGCGCCCGTATGCTTCCCGGGTTTCTCATGGCGCAACATGAACTACCTCAAGAAGCAGGATGTCGTGGGGATGCCGAGAAACAAGGGGGCTTTCTACAAGATGCAGCTTGATTTCAATGCCGAATACGCGCAGATGATTTACATTGCCATGTTCGATGAAATTGATGAGGGAACCGCCATTTTCAAAATAGCGAAGAAAGTGCCAACACCCACAAAAGGAAGCGAATTCCTGCCTCTCGAAAAGGGGGTCAACAGCGGTTATTATATGAAATTGACAGGGAAAGCAGCAAAAAAACTCAAAAAGAGACTTGGGGTGAAATAAGTGAAAATGGGCCGGGTTCAGGCTTGGCTCAGGCGGGCTCTCTTGTCAAAAAATGTTTTTTTTAGTGAAAAAATTTGGGGATGTGTGTGAAAGTACTTATATTTGCACACGAATTTCTTGACTTTTTATTACAAACTTTAAAAAAAGAACGCCTATCGAAACATCATTACTTGAATACAAATGATTTAAGCGATGGATTATCTGAGCAAGATGACCGACGAAGAATTGGCTTTGGCCTATATCGCCGGTGACAATAAGGCGTTTGATTTGCTGTTGTCAAGAACACAAACCAAGCTCTTTACTTATATTATGTTCGTTGTCCGTGACAAAGACATGGCAAACGACATCTTCCAGGAGACCTTTGTAAAGGTCATCACCAAACTCCAGCAGGGGAAATACACCAACTCCGGAAAATTCGGGGCCTGGCTCGTGAGAATTGCACACAACGTGGTGATGGACTGGTACAGGGAGCAGAAGTCGGAGAAAATCGTAGAACCTACGGAGGACAACGACCTGTCCAACCTTAGTGGAAACGAAATCCTCGACATGAATGTGGAAAACCATTTCGTCAACGAGCAGGTCATGCACGATGTGAAAAAGATGATGAACATGCTGCCACCCACGCAGAGGGAGGTGGTCTTCATGAGATTCTATCAGGAGATGTCCTTCAAAGAGATAGCAGAGACAACGGGGGTGAGCATCAACACCGCTCTCGGACGAATGCGTTACGCCATTCTCAACCTGAGAAGGATGGCCAAGGAGCATAGTGTCGTCTTGCAGCTCGACTGACCCCGTGGGAAAACAAAAACAACAAAGGGGTGCGAGACAATGGCCGCACCCCTTTGTTGTTTTTGCTTAACGAAGAGATTTCAACCAACGGATGGTGCCGGCAGGGTCGGGAGCCTTGAAAACGTAACTTCCGCTTACAAGCACATCGACACCGGCTGCTACCAAGCGGGGGGCTGTCTCTTCCTGTACGCCGCCGTCCACCTCGATGAGGGCGTGGCTTCCATGGGAGGCTATCAACTCACGAAGACGACCTACCTTGGAAATGGTGTTCTCAATGAATTTCTGACCGCCGAAGCCGGGGTTGACGCTCATCAAAAGCACCATGTCGACATCGCTGATGATGTCTTCCAACATACTTACCGGGGTGGAGGGGTTGAGTGTCACACCGGCCTTCATGCCCGCATGATGGATGGCCTCTACAGTGCGGTGGAGGTGGGTGCAGGCTTCGTAGTGAATGTTCATCATCATCGCGCCAAGACGGGCGGTGCGCTCCACGTATGCTTCGGGGTGAACCGTCATGTAGTGTACGTCCAAGGGTTTGTGGCAGATGCCGGCAACGGCCTCCAACACCGGGAAGCCAAAAGAGATGTTGGGAACGAACACACCGTCCATCACGTCCAAGTGAAGCCAGTCGGCTTCGCTCGCGTTCAACATCTCTATATCACGGTCAAGACGAGTGAAGTCGGCTGACAACAAGGAGGGGGATACTAATGTTGCCATGGCATGCAGGGATTAGTTGAGGCAATAAATCCCGGTATGGCCGTTCATCTCGATGACACGGCAGGTGCGGGCGAATTCTCTGATGAAGCTCAGTGTACGGGGTGATGGGTCAGTTTCTTCCAGGGTAAATATTTTCATAGGCAATCTGATAATGGTTGTTATACTTTTCTAACGTTTTTCTTCCTCCTTTATTATATCGCTACCTGAAAAAAATCCGAACTGCGGTTGGTTTTTCATTTCAAAGACGGCCTGCAAGACCGTTTTTCAACCGCTTTTTTCAACCGAAAGATAGATATTCGTAAAAAAATCGCGGAAAAATTTGTCAGTTTGAAACAAAGTGCTTAACTTTGCAGCCAAATTGACAACCAAACAAAGAAAATGAAAGAAAATGGGTATTTCGCATGGTGGTGGCGCTACTCAAGACCCTAAGTCGTGAGCCAGCTCGCCGTGTGCAATATTTTGATACAAGAGGCCTGCCGTTCTTACGACAGGTCTCTTTCTCTTTTTGAACATTCATAAACAATACAGGTTATAAAAACTAAAATCGAAACAAGATGGAAATGCGACAAATCCTACAGAGGATGCTCAACCATGAGGCGCTCACAAGGCAGGAGACCCACGACATCCTCGTTGGCATTACAAAAAACGAGTTCCCCAACGAACAAATCACCGCACTGCTCACCGGCCTCCAGATGCGAGGTGTCACGGTTGACGAACTGCTCGGACTGAGGGATGGCATCCTTGAGACAGGACTTGCCGCCAAACTCGACTGCGACCGCTACATCGATGTCGTAGGTACGGGAGGCGACCAAAAGAACACCTTCAACATCTCCACATGCTCGTGCTTCGTCATAGCCGGGGCGGGATACAAGGTGGCCAAGCACGGGAACTACGCGGCCACGTCGGTGAGCGGGGCATCCAACATCGTAGAGGCCCACGGCGTGCATTTCTATGCAGACATCGACCAACTCAACCGTTCCATCAACGAGTGCGGTATCGTCTATCTCCATGCACAACTCTTCGCCAAGGCTATGAAGTTTGTCGGTCCCATCAGAAAGGCCCTCGCGTTCCCCACGTGCTTCAACCTCCTCGGACCCATCGTCAACCCCTCGCAGCCGCAGTGCCAACTCCTCGGAGTGGCCAACCTCGACCAAATGCGCCTCTACAGCAATGTGTATCAGAAAATCGGCATCGACTACGGCATCGTCAACAGCATCGACGGCTATGATGAAATATCGCTCACGGGAGATTTCAAGGTGGCCACCAACTTCTACGAGCGTGTCTTCAAGCCCGAGGACCTCGGTTTCCATCATGCCGACCCCTCGATGCTGTTTGGAGGTAGCACCCCCGCCGAGGCAAAGAAAATCTTTGACAATGTCTTGCAGGACAAGGCCGACCCCATGCAGAAGGAAGTGGTCATTGCCAATGCCGCTTTTGGCATCCAAGTGTTGGAAAAGGGAAAGGACATCCACGAGTGCATCGACATCGCCAAGGAGTCCATCGAGAGCGGAAAGGCTTACCAAACGCTGAAAAAATTCATTGAAATCAATGCTTGACCATACGCCATGAGAGATATCTTGGAAGAAATCGTCGCGTGGAAACGCATAGAGGTGGAACGCTTCAAGGAAGCACTGCCCATGCCTCACTTGGAGAAGAGGGTGTTGCAACTCATGGACGAACAACCCGCACCGCCGTCTATGAGAGCCGCACTCACGGCCTCCAAGACGGGCATCATTGCTGAGTTCAAGAGAAAGTCGCCGTCCAAAGGATGGATCCACCAGGAGGCAAGGCCGGAAGTGGTCACCATGCAGTACCAGGAAGCTGGGGCGGCGGCTGTGAGCATCCTCACCGATGAGAATTATTTCGGAGGAAGCGACGAGTTCATCGTTAGGGCAAGGAAGGCCGGGCTCACACTGCCCGTATTGTACAAGAACTTCGTCATAGACGAGTACCAGCTGTTCCAGGCTAAGGCTTGCGGGGCGAGTGCCGTGTTGCTCATCGCCGCTGACCTGCCACTCCATGAGTGCCGCAACCTGATGCACATGGCACACGACCTTGGGATGGAGGTGCTTCTTGAGATGCACAGCGAGAAGGAATTGGACTACGCCGACCTCGAACCCGACATCTGCGGTGTCAACAACCGCAACCTCGGTTCGTTTGTCACACAAGTGGACAACTCGTTCAGACTGGTCGGGAAACTGCCGCCACAAGCATGCAAGGTGAGCGAGAGCGGGATATCAAAACCCGATGTGGTGACAAGGCTCCAACTGGCAGGGTATGACGGCTTCCTCATTGGCGAGACTTTCATGAAAACGGAGAATCCCGGAGATGAATTGCAAAAATTCATTCGAGAGGTGGAAAATGCGTCTGCGAGTAGCCTACTGTGAGAAGTTTTTCGTACCTTTAGATAAGTTACTCCATCTCGGCATAAAAAATGAACAAGTTCATTTTGTTCTGCTCTCGATTTTTCGTAACTTTGCACCTCAAAAGGAAATAATGTAACACAATAGATATGATAGTGAAAGTTTGTGGCATGCGTGTGGCCGACAACATACGCGAGGTGAGTGCACTTGGAATAGATTGGTTGGGACTGGTGTTCTGGCCGGAAAGCCCGCGTTGCGTCAACCAGTTAAGGGCAAGAGGGGGATTCTATCCCGACTATTCACCGTTGGCAACCAAAATCAGCGAGGTGGGAGGTCTGCCGGCACTTGCTGCCAAGGAAAACAACCCCAAGCGCGTGGGGGTATTTGTGGACGACATGCCGCAAAACATCGTGACAAGGGTTTATAATTTCTATCTCGACATGGTGCAACTCCATGGAGAGGAGTCGCCAGTGATGATAGAAAACCTGAAACGAACACTCGACCCGGACATCAGGCCCGTCAAAGTCATCAAGGCCATTGCCATGGAGACGGAGGCAGACTTCGACAAATGCCAACAGTATGAGGGACTGGTGGACTATTTCCTCTTCCACAACAAATGCAAGGAAATGGGAGGCAGCGGAAAGCAGTTCGACTGGGGACTCTTGCAGGCATACAAAGGAAAGACGCCCTTCCTCATCAGTGGAGGAATTGGCATCGAAGACGTGGAACGCATCAAGGCCATCCAGCACCCCTTGTTCGTTGGTGTTGACATCAACTCCAAGTTTGAGACTGAGCCGGGGGTGAAAGACGTGGAGGCCGTGAAGACATTCCTCGAAAAATTAAAGAATTAGGGAAGCCAAGGGCGGAACGCCACAGGTACTCACAAAACAACCACAAATAATGAATAAAATCAACCAGTTGTTCACACAGCGTGGACAGCGAAAACTTCTTTCGCTCTATTTCTGCGCAGGATGCCCCACCTTGGAGGGGACGGGCGACGTCATCCTCACGTTGCAGCAGAAAGGCATTGACATGATAGAGGTGGGTATTCCGTTCAGCGACCCATTGGCTGACGGGCCGGTCATACAGGCTGCTGGAACGGTGGCCTTGAGAAACGGCATGACCCTCGACATCCTTTTCCGGCAACTTGCCGACATTCGTGAAAAGGTGTGTATTCCCTTGCTCCTCATGGGCTATCTCAATGTTGTCATGCACTACGGCATCGAGCATTTCTGCCAGAAATGTGTGGAGGCAGGAGTCTCTGGGGCCATCATTCCCGACCTGCCTTTCAAGGACTATCTCGAGGTGGTCAAGCCCGTGGCCGACAAATATGACTTGCGCATCGTCATGATGATCACCCCGGAGACGTCGGAGGAGCGCATCAGGTTCATCGACAGCCATACGGAGGGCTTCATCTATATGGTCAGTTCGGCAAGCATCACCGGGGCGCAGAGCAATTTCGACGAGGCAAAGCAGGAATATTTCCGCAGAATCAACGATATGAACCTGCGAAACCCGAGGATGATTGGCTTTGGCATCTCCAACAAGCAGACGCTCAGCAGCGCCCAGGAAAATGCCGCCGGCGCCATCATCGGAAGCAAGTTTGTCACTCTCCTCAACGAGACAGGAGACCCGGAGAAGGCCATCGACGCCCTGTACAAAGCATTGGAGGAATGACCATGACGTTGAAAGAATATCTCAATCAATTCGACCGCTTCGCAGCATCTACAGGAGCCCGTGTGGTGGAAGTGGATGAGGGGTTCGCCAAAGCCGTCATGACGGTGGAGGAGCGACACCTCAACGGTGCCAACGTGTGTCAGGGAGGGGCCATCTTCACCCTCGCAGACCTGGCTTTCGCGGCTGCCGTCAACAGCCATGGACTGGCGACGGTGGGCACCACCAACAACGTCACATACATGCGCTCGGCAAGGTTGGGCGACCTTCTCACCGCCGTGGCGAAAGAGGAGAACCACCACAAACTACCTTTCTGCGAGGTGAAGGTGTTCAATCAAGACGAAGCCCTCGTTTGCGTCATGACAGGCATGGCCTATCGGCGCAGCACACCTCTCATGCCATCAGACTTTTGATTAATCATTTCATTCAACATCCAGGAAAAAGAGCATACAATGAAAGATTTTTTTGTTAGCAAAGAAGGATTTTACGGACGCTTTGGAGGGGCGTACGTTCCAGAAATACTTTACAAGTGCGTGCACGACCTGCAGGACGCATATCTCCCCATCATCGAGAGCGAGGAGTTCAAGAAGGAATACAGGGATTTGCTTAGAGACTATGTGGGAAGACCGTCGCCGCTCTATTTCGCCAAGAGGATGAGCGAGCGATACGGTTGCCAACTCTACCTCAAGCGGGAAGACCTCAACCACACCGGTGCGCACAAAATCAATAACACCATCGGCCAAATCCTCATGGCCAAGAAGATGGGGAAGACACGCATCATCGCCGAGACCGGAGCCGGACAGCACGGAGTGGCCACCGCCACCGTCTGTGCGCTCATGGGGATGGAGTGCGAGGTGTTTATGGGGAAGACCGACGTGGAAAGGCAGCATACCAACGTGGAGAGGATGAGGATGCTTGGAGCGACGGTACACCCCGTCACCACTGGCAATATGACGCTCAGCGATGCTTGTTCCCAGGCCATCAGGGACTGGTGCTGCCACCCTCGCGACACGTTCTACATCGTCGGTTCCACCATGGGGCCGCATCCTTATCCCGACATCGTGGCGAGAATGCAGAGCGTCATCTCCGAGGAACTGAAATGGCAGCTTCAGGAGAAAATCGGCAGGGATTATCCCGACTGCCTCGTGGCTTGCATCGGCGGGGGCAGCAACGCTGCGGGAACCATCTACCACTACATCAATGACGAAAGGGTGAAAATCGTCCTTGCAGAGGCTGCGGGTCACGGCATCGACACCGACTACACTGCCGCCACCATACACTGCGGTACGGAGGGAATACTCCATGGAGCAAGGACGCTCGTCATGCAGACCGACGACGGACAAATCAAGGAGGCTTTCACCATTTCTGCCGGCCTCGACTACCCGGGCATCGGCCCCATGCACGCCAATATGGCCGAGGGGGGCAGGACAAACGTCCTCGCCATCACCGACGACGAGGCCATTTATGCCGGTTACGAACTGACACGTCTCGAAGGCATCATACCGGCCATCGAGAGCGCTCATGCCGTTGCAGCACTCAAGCATCTGAATTTCCAACCCGACGAGGTGGTGGTGCTCACCGTCAGTGGAAGGGGTGACAAGGATGTGATGACTTATCTCAACAACAAGGAAAAGGCAAAGGAATATGGCAACTTCTAAAGACAACACCTTCCATTACGACACATTGGCAAGGACCATACTCGGTGACTTGCATACACCCGTGGCCGTCTATATGCGACTGCGAGACATACATCCGCAGAGTGCGCTCATGGAGAGTTCCGACTACCACGAGAAGGACAACAGCCGTTCGTTCATCGGCATTCATCCCATCGCGAGCGTGGCCATTGCACACGGAAAGGTGATACTCGCATTTCCCGACGGAACACGGGAGGAGAGAGAGGTGGACGACGACTTCACGTGCGACAAGGCCATCAACTCCTTCCTGCAACGATTTCAAATTACGGGAGAACACTCGGGATTCTGTGGACTATATGGTTACACCTCCTTCAACGCCATTAGGTATTTCGAGCATATCGATGTCAAGGATGAGACCATGGAGCGAAACGACGCCCCCGACATGTATTACATCCTCTACCGAGACATCATCGTCTTCGACCATTTCAACAACCTCATCACCATCATCACCCTGCACGAGAATGACAAGGAAAAGGCGGAAACCAATATCGATGCTGTCGAGAGGATGATGCACAAGGACAACGTACATCCCTACGACTTCAAGCCGCAGGGTGAGGTGAGTTCCCCCATCACTGACGAGCAGCACAAGGAGAATGTGAGGAGGGGCGTGGCTCATTGTCTGAGGGGGGATGTGTTCCAAATCGTGCTCTCAAGGAGATTTGTGCAGAAATTCGAGGGCGACGACTTTAAACTCTACCGTGCGCTGAGGAGCATCAACCCTTCGCCTTACCTCTTTTATTTTGACTTCGGGGGATTCCGTATCTTTGGCTCCAGTCCTGAGACGCACTGCCGCATCGAGGGGAGGAAGGCATACATCGACCCCATCGCAGGCACCACTAAGAGGACGGGTGATGCGGAGGCGGACAAAAAGGGTGCTGAATATCTCAGAAACGATCCGAAGGAGAATGCTGAGCATGTCATGCTCGTGGATCTGGCGAGAAACGACCTTAGCAGGAACTGCCACAACGTGAAGGTGGATTTCTATAAGGATCTGCAATATTACAGCCATGTGATACACCTCGTCAGCCGTGTGTCGGGAGAACTGGACGAGGGGGCGGACCCCGTGAAGGCCTTCATCGACACCTTCCCCGCCGGGACGCTGAGTGGAGCCCCCAAGGTAAGGGCCATGCAACTCATCTCCGAATACGAGCCGCACAACAGAGGGGCTTACGGAGGATGCATTGGCTACATCGGCTTCAACGGAAACCTCAACCAGGCCATCACCATCAGGACCTTCGTCAGCAGAAATGGCGAACTGTGGTTTCAGGCAGGAGGGGGAATCGTGGCGCAAAGCAACGAGGATTATGAGCTCCAAGAGGTGAACAACAAACTCGGGGCATTGAGAAGGGCCATCGACATGGCGGCAAAATTGTAACTTCATTCCAAATAGCACATGAAAATAGTCATCATAGACAACTACGACTCCTTCACATACAACTTGGCGCATCTCGTCAAGGAGATAGGAGCGGAGGTCACCGTGTGGAGAAACGACCAGTTCGACATACAACAACTACAAGAGTTCGATAAAATCATCCTTAGTCCCGGTCCCGGAATACCAGAAGAGGCGGGATTGCTCCTCGACGTCATCAGGACATACGCCGGAAAGAAACCCATCTTGGGGGTGTGCCTCGGGCACCAGGCCATAGGAGAGGTCTTCGGAGCACGTCTGACCAACCTTGACAAGGTCTTTCACGGAGTGGCGACCGAGGGCACGCAGTTTGGAAACGACATCGTGTTTGAGGGCTTGCCCAACAGGATTACCATGGGAAGGTATCATAGTTGGGTGGTGGACAGGGCGCAATTCCCCGACTGCCTTGAGGTGACCGCTGTGAGCGACGACGGGAAGATCATGGCCTTGAAACACAAGCAATACGACATTCACGGAATACAGTTCCACCCCGAAAGCGTGCTCACACCGAATGGGAAAACCATGCTGAGAAACTGGATGCAACACTGACCCCAAAAAGAAAAGTCTCTTTTTCTTTTGAGTTGCTCTTGCTTTTCACTACCTTTGCAGCCGCAACCAACATCACTTATGCAAGAGGACCACACAAACGAACTGAATACTTCGACCACGTGCAACCAGGAGGCTGACACGACTGACACTTGGTATGCCATTCGGCTCTTCACCAATTGCCAGATGAAGGTGGACCAATATTTTAGGGACAACGGGTTGGAGAGTTTCATCCCCATGCAATACAAGGTTTTCGAGGATGAGAAAGGAAGGCCGAAGAAAAAATTGTGGCCTGTGGTAAGCAATCTCATCTTCGTGAGGAAAAGCAAACCTTTGCAGGCCATGAAGGAACTTTTCACCCAGAACCAGTACAAGATGTCGGTCATCACGAGGGACAGGTCCACACGTGAGTATTACGAGATACCTGCCAAGCAGATGATGGAGTTCAAGGCCATGTGCAACCCCGAGATTGAAATGAGGAAATTTCTCAGTTCGGAGCAGGCAAAGTTGAAGGCGGGAACGCCGGTCAAGGTGTGTCACGGCCCGCTCAAGGGTCTCACCGGCCGTCTCGTCAGGCAGAGCCGGAAATATTACCTCCTCAAGGAGGTGCCGGGCTTAGGCGTCATGCTAAAAGTCTCCAGGTGGTGCTGTCAACCCTTGACGGAATGAAAGGATGCTCTGAGGTTTTCGTTTATTACGGGTAAATTGAATCATATTGTAAATACACATCCAGCAGCTTTCAGAATAATACTTAGAAAACAGAATTTTTCGTGCTGTACGAATGAAAACGGCCTGAAAGGCCAAAAGCAATCAGCCCAGGGCAACGCCCTGGGGAAGAGAGTGAACCCAATAATCGCCCTGACGGGGAAAAAAGCATTATTGATTCCATAATGCTTTTGCCCTTTTCTTGTTATTGTTTCAATTTTCCGATATCCGAGTAGTCACCTTGGGAAATATTCAGCTTTGCCTTTTCATAAATAGCTTTCCAGCATACAAAAGAAAGTTTTGACTACTCTCGTCAAACTATCTTCTCATTTCAAGTAGATGCTGGAACAAGCATCTATTTGTTTAGCAAATTTCTCAATCTCTTTCCAAGAGATGTATATTCGCCGACAAAAATAATCAATTTTTTACAAAAGCCATCAAAATAAGATAGAAAATAGCATATTTAAGAGAGTTTTTTTCACTTTGTTTTGCAAATTGGAAAATGAAAGGCTCGTAAAACAGCGATATCGAATGATTAACGATCTTGCTACATCTCTTGGAAAGAGATGAAAAAGATATACTCGACAAAGGCCAAATATATAATTAACAATAGGGTATAATGAAGCTTCTAGATAATGAAAAAAGGTCGGCCATCCCGTCGAGACATTATCTGTGGTTTAGATAATTAACTATTATGTATACGAAGAAACACTACCTGAAGCATGCATTGGCATCCTTTGCAATCCTCATTTTGTTTTCATGTAGCAATATTAATACTGTCAACGACCCACATTTTGAGAGTAATGGGACATTGGTTTTAGCGGATTCAACAGAAATTCCATTTAATCCACAAGTGCCTATCAACGTAAAGTTTTATGTGGAGGTGTCAGGTAGTATGAATGGTTTCTTCCGCCCCAATAGACCAACTCAATTTAAGGCTGATGTTTGGCAGATTTTAAGTTACTATTCGCAAATTACACCAGGTGTGACCATCTTAACGAATAATGGCGATGTTGGAGAAATTATTGCTATGCCAGACTTTCAGACTAAAATGAATACAGGTGCGTTTATATCTTCTGCATCCACGAGGGTACCTCTTATGCTACAATCGGTCATTTCCGATTTGCATCCAGATGATGGTGAAGTGGCCATTCTAATCTCAGACATGAAATATAGTCCTGTCGGATCTGCTGCCCCTGAGGTGTTACTAACTCAATACAGTACAGACATTAGTAAAATCTTAGGCAATTACAACAAAGCTGTATGTTTAGTTGGTGCGACATCAGATTATTTAGACAAGAGTGGAAATGTGATGACTGACAAATCTCCATATTACTATTTCATAATTGGAAATGGCGAACAAGTTGCTTCGGTTAGAAATGTTGTTTCTTCTATGTTGGAAATGAATGGTCACTTTATTGACAATATAGATAGTGGTATTGACTATGGCAGGGTATCCTGTTCTTTTGGCATACCAGATAACTGCTATCAGCTTAATGAAGAACCAACATTCGTTGGATTCGATGGCGACACCTGTACTATTAAGATGAAGGTAGGTCTTGAGAATTACCGGTGGATTCTGACTTCCCCTGAAGTTTTTGCACAGTCATTTCATACAAAACCTCTATATGGCTCGAATGATTCTATTTGGCATGTCGTATTTGATGTTAAGAATATCACGGAAAAAGATAGAACCAATATGTTAGTTCGAAAGGCTACGGCTATAGTGGAATTAAAGGTGTTTGACTTAGCACAGGATTCGGAGGTCATAGAATGGACACTTGATTTACCTAATATGAACTTAGGATTATTTATGCCATATTTTGACACACAAGATGAAAATGATTGTACTAAGTCTTATTCTGTAGATAATTTTATCTTAGGGATGTTTAAGGGAAGTGTTGTGAATAAGTCATTAAAACCAAACTATATATTAATCTCTAAAAATCAATAATTATGAAATTGCTTCCTTTATACAAGTTGATTGCTGGTGGGATGCCTGAATTCACAAGACAGTTCCAAAACAACGAAGCTTTATACAAACAAGCCCAATCGTTTTGGAATAAGCTTGAAGGGGTTTCTTTTTTCATTGTAATCATCTTTGTTGTATTAGGACTGGTGCTTGCCGCCTATTACTATCAGCCTTATAACAATTGTCCAGGTAGGCATTATACGCCAAAGCATTGGATCTTTTTTCTTATAGGAACATTTGCGTTGACATTCCTTACCACTCTTGGATTTGAATATGTAGCTGTGGTTCCTAAACTCCAAGGCGCATTTGTTCTGGAGTTGAAAATTGCTCTGGGAAATGCTATTTTGGCATCTTTTCTTTATTTTCTAACATCCATCTTTTGGTGTAACGCCTTACCGACGAACGCTTTCAGATTGTTTAAAATATAGTCCGCAATGAAAAAAGTATTTGTTTTTTGCATAGGAGGAACAGGCATTCGTGTGATGAAAAGCATCACAATGCTTATGGCTAGTGGTATGGATACGAATGGTTATGCTGTTGTACCTGTTATTCTTGACCCACACTTGGATTTGGAGGAAAAGAAAAATTTGCATACTTTACTTGCAAGTTATCAAAGTATATACAAGAAATCAACAAATGATGGCTCTCTTAATCATCTTGATGGTTTCTTCAATTCTGAAATTGCGACAATCAATGATTTGAATGACCAAGTCAATGACACACAACAGTCTTCAGGGAGTAAAGTAAAATTTCGTTCATATATTAGCGAAGCAAACCTTGCTGTTGATGACATAAACAATTATTTTGTTCAAACTCTGTTTTCCACCAAAAACCTTGACAGCCCATTGTCTGTTGGGTTCAAAGGCAATCCAAATGTTGGAACAGTTGTTTTAGGAGAAATGATAGAGGGTGCTGATTGGTTTAAAGCTTTCAAGCAACATTGCGAGAAAGATGACAGAATTTTTATAATCAGTTCGATTTTTGGAGGAACAGGAGCCTCTGGATTCCCTCTCCTTGAGAAGAAAATTAGAGGAGCTGAATCTCAGCCTGCTGTCAAAAATGCTCTTATGGGTGCTGTTACTGTTCTACCATATTATGGTCTAAAAGACCCGACCACAACTGGAAGCGATATAGATTCTGCTAACTTCTATACAAAGACTAAAGCCGCACTTGCATATTATGAGAAGACCATACATTCCGATTATCTATACTATGCAGGAGAAACATCATTGATGCAAGTGTATGATAATGATGAAAAGAAGCAGGATGACAAGGCTCATTTTATAGAATTGGTTGCGGCTTCTGCTTTATTTGACTTTTTGCAGCGAGAAAAGCCCGAGAAACAGCAGTTTTTAACCAGAGCTATTGAGGATTCAAAGTCTTCCATGGATTTAGCTTCACTCGGTGACGGATATAAAGAAATTGTAAAAAGTGTTGCTGACTATAAGTTGCTAAGCGCACTTATTGATATTCTTCCCAAAGAAGAATACTTCCCTTTGTCGAAAAATAGGGGATTCAATGAAACTTTTTATAAAGATGCATCTTTTGTGGCACTTAAAAATTTTACAGAGATATATGACAATTGGTATAAAGAACTTTCTACTAACAAACGTGCTTTTGCGCCGTTGAACACTGATAATCCAAGGAAGATGGAAGGATGGGTAAAGAACGTATCTCTTGATGCGAAAGATGATTCTTATTACTTGTTGAAAATGATTCAAGCAAGTAATAATAATAAGGAACGTAATCATGACAACAAATTCAGGTTTTTCCTACAATTTGCGTATGAGGCAATCAACTATTATACAAAGAAAATTCTGAAATAATATGGCACGTATAGATTTAAGTATTGTTGACAGAGGTACTCCAACTACCTCCTGGGTAGCAGAAGATATTGCGTTGACTGCTGAGCATCTGGATGATGTTATGGAGCAGAAAACAGATAATAGTGGTGCACTCAATTCTCTCCCGACGCCATTTGCACGTTTCTTTGTCGCACGTGAAGCATTCCGAAGGACCACGGAGGACCATGTAAACAGCAAAAAGGAAGCAGGGTTTGCTTATCGTCAGATGGTTTCTGACATTCTTGATGTTTACGAGATGTTGTTTAATCTCACCTTCCATAGGAATAACACATGGAGAAACGGAGAGAAAGTAGAACTTCGGGAATGGTCAAAGGAGGAAAATATCGAACACATTAAGAAAAAAATGCCTATCTTGTATAATTCCGTCAACGAATATTACAAGTCGGACATAGAAGAGGGTAAATTATATTTCCTCATCTTTACTGAGGATGGTAAGGAAAAACTGCTTGCATGTAGTTCCCCTATTACAGGTTTCGTTACTCCTCCAGATATGGATAAAGCCATGATCAAACAGGATGGGAGTTCTCGAATTAAGTTCGCAGGGATTCAATACGATTCTTTGCACATTCGCAGAAAATCAGGTGGCGAATATTTCAGAGACGTAAAAATGTTTGAACAACGTGATGCGGATTTCAAAAACTATATGTACAATGAACTCTTCGGCTCTGATGAGATAGATGGGCGGTATAAAGCTATAAAGGAATATATTCGCAGTTTTAGAAATGACCCAGACATCCGAAACGATTACAAATTGAAACTTATTGATGTTAAGACGGATTAAAACGATAGTCTCATTGTCAATGGTCTTAAACTAAAATCTTCTGATGAAGTTGACATAATGAGTTTCTTTACAGATACTATGATACGTGTTCCATACCGTATCTCTAATGAAAATTTTGCTGGTATGAAATATCAGAATGACAGCAAGAATCGTGATTACGACTACTTGCTTCCATTCAAACCAGATGTGATGTCGCTCTTTGATGGGACGGAAATTGCTTCGGATGCACATATTGGAAAGAATTCAGTTAAGGTTTTCCTTCACTACAATGGTAAAGATTATATGAAGGAGTATTCCAAGGATCCTATTTTGGGTCAAGGACGAATTATTGACCTTCAGGCTGCAAGCATCAGTTTCGATTTAGGAATCTTTCCCAATATCCTCTCACATAAAGAACAGGAGAATAACTATTTTAAAATTTTGGTGGTTGGAGCAGACGAAGACCCAGAAGCGCCCATCTTTAACATTGATGGGATTTCTCTATCGTTCTTCAAGAAGAATGGTACGAGTTTGATTCCCATTAAAGAAGTCTTGCCTGAGCAAGATGCGCAGTTCGGTGTTGAACCCGCTGTTATCCGCTCTCAACAAAAGACTAACGAAGAAGAAAGCGGAACGAAATTCTATGAGCTGTTCAACACGTCATTCAATTTCCTTGAAGTAAAGATTTTGAATGACTCCGGCTTGCTGATACCGAAATGGCAGAAAAGTAAGGCTACAAATGTGACATTCACTTATGCCATCGACCTAGGTACTTCTAATACCTTTATATCTCGTTGCAAGAACGAAAGTGATGGCAAGCCCGATTTGAGCAAGAAACCAGAACTGTTTAAGATGGACCGCCCGATGGTCAGCTTTATGCATGAAGTTCCTGAAGATAGACAATATTCATATACTCGCCGTATAGAAGATTCTATCTTTCCAAAGGCAAAGAACAAAATTAAGACAGAATTTGTTCCAGCACTCATTGACGGCACAGACTATAAGTTTCCTATTCGCACCGCACTCTGCGGCATCCATGACAAATCAAAGGAGCCTAAACTATTTGATAATCATAACATTGCTTTTTTCTATGAGAAGATTATGGCAAATGATGATCAGGATGTGATGACTGACATCAAATGGGACAAAGACGAAGATATGCTTCGCGTTTTTGTGCGAGAACTGCTGTTCATCATCAAGTGCGACATCCTTCAAAGGGATGGCGACCTTGACCGCACTCACCTTGTTTGGTTCAGCCCATTAAGTTTTATGGGTCAAACAAGAGAAATCTACCAGCGTATTTGGAATAGTGAGCCAACAAACATTCTGTTCATACCTAACACACAGATTCGTCGATTCTCTGAGTCGGAGGCCCCATATTACTACTACAAGAAGATGGACTACATTGCAGATTCCGATGCGGTAACTGTCATCGATATTGGTGGTGGTTCTACTGACTTTGTGTACTTCAAAGACAACATACCTCAGATGGCGAACTCCGTTCACTTCGGATGTGATGTTCTTTGGGAAAATGGTTTCAATGACTTTGCAAATGTCAAGGAGAATGGTATCTACCTCAAATATGTTGACAACCTTCGTTTCAATCGTCAAGATCTTGAAGACCTCAATGAGTGCTTCAAACATGTAGATTCTATGAAGACGAAAGACATCATCAATTTCTGGCTAACTAATGAGAAGCACTGTCAGATAAGGCGTTTTTTGAGCAATGATTTCAAACCGGTATTTATCTATCACCTCACCTCCATCCTCTTCTATATGGCTTCTATGTACAAAGAGAATGGATTAACAGCACCTAAGACTATCGTGTTCAGTGGTAATGGTAGTAAATACATAGATAGCTTTATTTCGTCTGAAGAATCTGCACTGAAGAAGATCATTGATTTGGTTTTTAAACATATTTATGGCGGCGAGCATAATGTGAATATCAAACTGCCTGAAGAGAGAAAGGAATCTACATGCTACGGTGGTTTGTATCGCGACCCCAATGCTGATGCAGTCTGCGAAGTTGTTTATCAAGGTGACAAGTCAAAAGAATATGAAAAAGTTGGTGATATAAACACGAACTTTGAGGTTCTGAAGTCGGCACTTATTGCGAAGTACAAAGATTTGGCAGCGCTTTATAAAGAAGTACTAAATATGTTAAAACGACAAAGCATCATCGACAGTATGGCCAATACAGCCAAATATGTCACAGCTGCCGAGGAGGATATGGGAACACCATTGTCTACGTACTACAAAACGCAAGTGAAAGAAAAATATGCAGATGAAGTACCATATAAGGGTTCCATTTTTTTCCTGCCAGTCATCAACAAAATATTTAATATGACAAAAATCTGAATATGAATACTTTCTATAGTACTATATTCATTTCTGTTATCGTCTTTATAATCTTTATCTTCTTCCAGATAAAGTTTTTTGCCGAAACCAGAAAGTATCGTAATCTCTTCAATAATTTCTTCGCTAAAAACGAAGAATATGCCACTTATAACACTGTCATAAATGGAGAAGATATTACGCAATTAAAACTAGTTGGAGCTTCAGGTTCCGACTTGAATACGCTAATCGCTGAAATAAACCACTATGTAGCGAAGACAAAAGGAACAACAGATTTTGCGGTTATCCAAAACAAGGTAGAACGCAAACTGAATATGCGATATGACCAATCCGTAGCGAAACTGGCGTTTCCTACATATCTTGGGCTGATGGGCACGTTTGCAGGTGTTTTCTTGGGTATTTCAATGTTCATCGGTGGTTTTGATGGTGCAGGTGATATTACAGATGAATCTATCAAGAACCTTCTGTTTGGTGTCCTTGTGTCAATGTCCACTAGTTTAATTGGTTTGTTCCTTACAACTATTAACAATGCGCTGGCTGGCGATTCTCGCAAAAATATTGAGGAAGACAAGAATGCCTTCTATGATTTTGTCCAAACTGAACTGATGCCGTCATTAGACGTGAGTATGGTACTGGCCATCACTCGCTTGCATGAAACTGTTGACCGCTTTGAACCTGCATTTGATGGTGTTATTAATCGCTTCCAAACAACTTTCGACAAATGTACCAAGGCTTTTGGCAATAGCTTCGAGAAGAATGTTACTGCCGTAGCTGCAGCCGTATCCACAATGGGTAAGAACATGGACAAGATTAATGAGAACATCAACTTGCAACAGCAACTCATCTCTACGCTCAGAAGTGGTGAAATGGTTCGCGGTATGGATAAATATATCGAGGCAGCCGAACACTTCGTTAGTATCACGAAGTCACTTGATAAATTTGAGGAGGTTCGTCGAATGATGCTGGCTGCCGCCCAGGAAGCTATCAACCTTCAGAATTCATACACTGATGCTTTGAAGATACCACGTGAGGTGGCTGTTAGAGTGAATCTAATCCTGGAACGCATCAAGACGTTTGAAGAGAATGTTAACCGTATCGGCGGAAGTCTGAATAACAGGCAAATTCTCGGTAATGATGTGGTTGAAACTATCCGCGAACAGGTGAATGCTATCCGTAAAAAGGACAAGATTGCTTTGAAATACTTTGAGATTGCGGATGGAAAACTGAGTGATGTCTTCGAAGAGCAGACGAAGGTACTCAATGAGATGAATTCCCGTCATAAAGAGGCAATAGCTGGCCAGATTGCAGGCTTTGAAGAAATGCTTCGAGAACAAACCTCTGAAATCAAGAAGCAACATGGTCAGTTTATAGAACAAATGCAAATGCACCTTAATGTAGAGGAAATACATAAAGACTTCACGAATCTACGTAAGTTAAATGAAGTCGTAGAGCAGTTGAAACGTCTGACACAAGACCCAGTGAAAGCAGACGAACTCAGTAAGAAACTACGTGACATTCAGGCGGAAATCGCTAAGATTGAAATAACGGAATCGAAGGGTGGCTTCGGTAGCATCTTTGGTGGCGGCTCGTCAAACTCTGAAGAGGTAAGGAAACTCAAAGGTGAAAACATTCGTCTTCAGGCTGATATAGACAGTCTTAGGAGACAGGTAACACGAATACTTTCCGAAAGGCAGAATGCTTCTCAGCTATCAGCGTCCTCTTCTAATCCGGCACTTGACGAAGAACCAAAATCTGAAGGGAAACCAGCTGAAGAGCAGAAGAAAGGTGGATGGTTCACTTTTGGTAAACGTAATTAAAACCTATGGACGGAAAGAAAAATGGCTCATTCTGGCCGAGTTATGTTGACATTATGACAACGCTGTTTGCCATAACACTCATCCTTTTTGCCGTGTCATTCAGTCGCTTCAAAATCAAGGAGCAGCAACTACAGCTTCTTGTGAACGAGTACGAAGACATCATCAATGTCTATTCTACAGTAAGCACCATTGACGAGACAAAATATTTCGGCTATAATGAACAATTTTTGAAGCACCTTTTTACTGTCGATGTAGAATACCTACAAAAAGAATACCGTATTGATAGGTTGAAGCTTGACCAAGTGGACAAGGTGGCTGCTGATAATAAGCGTGATAGTATTATTCAAGCTGGAAGAATTGTCAAGGAAACGATTGAGAAACTTGAAAATTCTGATTCTAACAAAAATAATATCAAGTTTTTGGTTGTAATAGAAGGACAATCGTCAAGAGTTAGATACGCCATTGACGACTACCACAATAATTATACGCTATCTTATCTGCGTGCTCAATTCCTAAACGAATTTTGGAAAGAGAATGGCATCGATCTCTCTTCTATTCCCAAATGTGAATTAATTATTTCAGGTAGTGGTGAAGACGGTGTTCCGCGTGTCGTACCTCCTAAAGCAACCCCTAAAACACCTGAAGAAATGATGACTTGGATTGATGCGGAAAGCAAAAACCAGCGTTTTCTTATTCATATTGTTCCTGTCATCGGGAACATAGATGTAACAAAAGAAAAAATAGAGAAACTGCAAGGAAGGAAATAATGGACAAAAAACCGAAAATAGACATCAATGAGGAATTCGAAAAGTTATTTCCGCCTACACATCGAGAAAGCGTTTTCGGAGAAAGCGAGGACTATGAAAGTTTTCGCCAATACATCATTGACCATCCACGGGTTATCTATCACAAAAATAACCTTCCCTTCTGTGAGGTGAAGATTATATCTTACGTTGATTACAAGAAACAAGATGTTATTGATAAAGAGAAGAACAACGGTAAGCATATCTTTTACCTTAAACATTCTCGCAAAGGACAGACAGATTTTTGTGACTCTGCTGGATTTTACGTCAAAGAGTCAAGAGGATTTGTCATACTCCCTTATAGTCATATCATAAATGAAGTGCAAGGCTATGTTCCTAAAGGGTATGAAAGGAAGGGGAAAATGGACGGCTCAAATCTATATACCCTCACTCCACTGCTTTTCCATTCTCCAGAAGATGCTGCATCCTTTGTCTTAGGGAAAAGAGCAGGAATGGATGAGTGGTTAGATGCCCGTAAAAAAGGTTTGTTAGTCTATTACAAGGAATTAGTAGAGCCAAATCTACAGCTGAAACTAAACCTATTCGATAGCGACGAAAATGATCAAGTGCAGCAGTCGCAAACATCTCCACAGTCCAAAGAGAAACATATTGTTTATATACGAGAGGATGGTGTATGCGATGCCAAAGGCTACTACGACAAGGTAACAAAGAAATTCATTTTAATGGCTGGAAGTATATGGTCTCTGGAGGTAACGAAATCATACCAGTACTCCGCCTCCGAGATTATGCGCCGTTATACCATAATAAAAAATTGTAAGCATATAATTGACGCATTCAAACAGTTCAAGGATGTCATTTGTGAGTCTCCAAGTCAAGCGGCTTCTTACGTCTTAGGAAGGAGTGCTAATGGATGGGAAGAATGGATAGATAAAGACGGAAGGACTTTGAAAGAAATATTCAATAGTTCATCTGAGGAGGAATTAAAAAAAAAAGGAATAGCTGAGGTAGTTGCAATGCTGCAATTCCCATCCACTAAAGTCCTTTCTGCTCTTAAAAGTGGTAAAGACACCATTATGGGTATATTGTATGAACTTTCATTATGAAAAAGTATATCATCAGTTTGTCTGCATTTCTCATAATATTATTTATTGTCGCATTTGTTATAGGACAAGGAAACAATACTATTGATACCGATGATGAAACGACAATGTTTCTGTCTGATGATGACAATACGGAGGAAACGAAGACTGTATCCGCACTGAATCATATTGAAGACAATAATTCAATTCATATCTATTCCGCATTAGAAATGCCACGAGAATTAAAGGATAAAACAAAGCAAATACTTTATAGAAAAGGATATATAGTTTCATATAATAAAGATACAAAATGCCCTAACTGGGTGTCATGGCACTTGACACGAGAACATACCGATGGCCCATATCCAAGAAGGGGAGTGCCATATTATACAGATGATGGAAGTGCTTATGGCATAGGTGTTGTTACACCAGAAACTTGTAGGAATGGTTACTTTGTGGATATGGATGCTAAAGAACCGCGCCAGCAATTATCAGATTGGTCCAGAGAATATAATATGTCGCATGGTCACATGTGTCCTGCTGGTGACAACAAATGGGATAAGGCGGCCATCAACCAGTCTTTCTTGCTTACTAATATCTGTCCTCAGGATGAGAAACTAAATGGCGGGGGATGGAAGAAACTTGAGGAGAAATGTCGAAAGTGGGCTAATCAATATGGCGACATCTATATCGTTGCTGGTCCAGTCTTTAGTGCCCCTATCTATAGGACATTGGGAGAGGGGAGGATAGCAATACCCGATGCTTTTTTTAAAGTAGTCTTATGTTTGCAAGGTACTCCCAAAGCTATTGGTTTTCTATATAAAAATGATTCCTCAAGCCAGTCTATGAAAGAAAGTGTTTGCTCTGTCGATGAAGTTGAAGCAATCACAGAATTGGATTTTTTCTACTCACTACCTGATAATGTCGAAGAATCTGTTGAATCCTTGTCAAGTTTAAAAGAATGGAACTAACTGATAATACCTATAAAAACTCGTTATGAGAATTCTATTGCTCTTATTTTTGATTTATTTTTTGTTCGCTTTGGTGTGTTATCATTCGATTCCTTTAAATGAAGTTTTTTGGATTCAACACACTATATTACCCGAATGGCAAACAACTCTTCGATGTATTTAAGCATGGTTAAGTTCTTTAGGTTCATAGTAGGCTTAAGAAAATAGATTTTTGTTAAAGTCGAGTTGTATTTCACGAAAAAAACACTATCTTTGCATCGAAATAAATGGTAACAATATGAAACAGACAATAAGATTACAGGCCATCTACAGCGCAGACCTCTACACCCGCTCCAGGGCTTCTGAATTGTGCGCCAGCATTGATGATGCGGCAGATGAAGTGACGCTCGACTTTGAGGGCGTCGGCTTTATGTCGCGTTCGTTTGCTGACGAAGTGTGCAACATTGTCGATGATAAGAAAGGTAAGACCTTTTCTTTCGTCAATATGAACGACGACGTGGCGGTGATGATGAAAAAGGTGAGCGAGGGGCGCAACCGTGATCGCAAGCGTGGTGTCGGAAACGCCAAAATGTATGAGTTCGATGATATGGAGAGTTTCTCGAAATACTTGCTCACCATATAATGCAATCGGTAGAGGTGATTATTCAACGAATAACATTAAAACATAAATGCTTTAAGGGTGGGACACTTTAGTAAATAATTTCTGATTAATTCGTGGAAATTCGTGTTGAAAAAAATAACGCTGAATTGTTACCGGAATAGGATGTGAAAATAAAAAAACACAAGACTTTGGAGTTCGTGCTTATTTGATGTTCTATAAAATATGAAAGCCCTCCGAGGAGGGCTTTCTCTGTGTTAGAATTCCGATGTGAAATGGAACTTGATGTGTTTGAAGTCCTCCTGTGCCATTGACAACACATAGCCGCTGTCGGCGAGGAAGACGTCGCGGCCTTCGCGGTCCTTGGCCATGTACTGGTATTTGCGACGCTTGAAATTCTCCAGTTCTGCATCGTCGTCCGACTCTATCCAGCAGGCCTTGTGAAGATGCACCGGCTCCCATCGGCATTTCGCGTTGTACTCGTTCTCCAAGCGATATTGGATGACCTCGAATTGGAGCTGGCCCACCGTGCCGATGATCTTGCGACCGTTGAACTGGTTGATGAACAGCTGCGCCACACCCTCGTCCATCAACTGCTCGATGCCTTTCGCCAACTGCTTGGCCTTCATCGGGTCATCGTTCTCAATGTATTTGAACATCTCCGGAGAGAAGGAGGGGAGGCCGCGGAAATGGAGGTGTTCGCCCTCTGTCAGCGTGTCGCCAATCTTGAAAATGCCGTTGTCGGGGAGACCGATGATGTCGCCCGGCCATGCCTCATCGACCGTGGATTTCCTCTGGGCCATGAACTGCGTGGGAGAGGTGAAGCGTAGCGTCTTGTCCTGTCGGACATGATAGTAGGGTTGGTTGCGCATGAAACGGCCGCTGCACACCTTGCAGAAGGCGATGCAAGAGCGGTGGTTGGGGTCGATGTTTGCTGTAATCTTGAAAATGAAGCCGGTGAATTTCTCCTCCTCGGGCTGGACGTCGCGCTCCTCGGCCTTCGTGGGACGTGGGCTGGGGGCGATTTTCACAAAGCAGTTCAATAGTTCCTGCACGCCGAAATTGTTGAGCGCACTGCCGAAGAACACCGGGGCGACGGTGGCCTGGCGGTAGTCGGCTACATCGAACTCGGGGTAAACGCCTCCGATGAGGTCCAAGTCCTCACGCAACTGATTGGCATCAGCGGCTCCCACATGGCTGTCTAACTCTTCACTGTCTATCGACACCTCCACCTTCTCCGTCACTCGCTGTTTGTCCGGTGTGAAAAGGTCGAGCTTCTGCTCGTAGATGTTGTAAACGCCTTTGAAACGGGCACCTTGGTTGATGGGCCACGACAGGGGGCGCACTTGGATTTGCAACTCCTGCTCCAACTCGTCCAAAAGGTCGAAGGGGTCGCGACCCTCGCGGTCCATCTTGTTCACGAAGATGATGACGGGGGTGTTGCGCATGCGGCAGACATTCATCAGTTTCCTTGTCTGGGTCTCAACGCCCTTGGCACCATCGACGACGATGATGGCTGAATCCACAGCGGTCAAGGTGCGGTAGGTGTCCTCCGCGAAGTCCTGGTGACCCGGGGTGTCGAGGATGTTCACCTTGTACCCCTCGTAGTCGAACTCCATGACGGAGGTGGAGACGGAGATGCCGCGCTGCTTCTCGATGTCCATCCAGTCGGAGGTGGCTGTCTTGCGTATTTTGTTGCTCTTCACGGCGCCGGCCACTTGTATTTGACCGCCGAAGAGGAGGAATTTCTCCGTAAGCGTCGTCTTGCCGGCGTCGGGGTGGGAAATGATGGCGAACGTGCGTCGCCTTTCAATCTCGTTATTCATGTTCCTTGATGGTTTTGATGCAGTCCCGTAGGGAGTCCTCCCAATGGGGGATGGAGAGGTGGTAGGCCTGCTTGATCTTTGTTTTGTCGAGTACGGAATAGGGTGGGCGATGAGCGGCGGTGGGGTATTCGCTGGTGTGGAGGGGGAGGACCTCGCAGCCGTCGATGCCATAGATACGGTGAACGGCCTTGGCAAAGTCATACCAACTGGCAACACCCTCGTTGGTGTAATGGAACACACCGGGCTGCACGCCTTGTTCCACGATGGACAGCAGGGCGGAGGCCAGGTCGCGGGCGTAGGTCGGAGAGCCTATTTGGTCGGCTACCACGCCGATTTGGGGTTTCTCCTTCCCCAAGCGGAGCATGGTTTTCACGAAGTTGTGGCCGAAGCAGCTGTAAAGCCAAGCGGTGCGGACCACCATGGCACGGTGGCAGAATTTCGACACGCCAAGTTCGGAGGCCAGTTTGGTGCTGCCATAGACGCTGTCGGGGGATGGGGTGTCGCTTTCCACGTAGGGGGTGTAAGCCTTGCCGTTGAACACGTAGTCGGTGGAGATTTGGATGAGCCATCCGCCGCACTGTTCCACGGCGTTGGCGAGGTAGGCGGGGGCCAGCGTGTTGAGCGTGGTGCAACGCTCCTTGTCACCCTCCGCCTTATCTACAGCGGTGTAGGCGGCACAGTTGATGATGCCATCAATTTGGTGTTCTGCCACGAACCCATCCACTTGCTCTTGGTTGCTGATGTCGAGCTCGCCGATGTCGGTGTTGATGAAATGATGGGTGGGGTGCGCAGACTGCTGCAGACGTAGTTCGCTGCCTAATTGGCCGTTGCACCCGGTGATGAGAATGTTCATTGCTTGTCTTGTTTTGAAGAGCCGACGGAGGTCATTCTGTTTCCAACTCGCCCGCCTTGTCCTTGAAATAATAGTCGGAGAGCATCCCCAAGAGCGTGCTCATCTCCTCGATGGCATGGGTGGTGTCGGGGGAGATTTCTTTTTTCTGCAAACGGAGGATCATCACGCCGTAGAGGGCGTCGAGGCAGGTCTCCACCTCGCTGACGGACTTGTCTCCACCTCGCTTGCGCAACTCCACGATGTAGGGAAGCACCTTGTAGTATTGGGAGCGGTAGAAAGGGAACTTGGGGCTGTCCAACAGGCGATGGTGGAGTTCGTTGAGTTCGCCTTCCACAATCTTGTTGATTTGCAGATGCCCTTTCTCGCGGCATCCTTCCTGCGTGAGCATGCGGATGAGGTCGGCATACCAGTCGGTCAAGTCTTCTTTTTGTTCTTCCGTGCAGTCGAAACGGCTGAGGTATTCGCGGCGAAGTGTCGAGAAGTTGCAGCCGTAGGCGCGCAAAAGGTCTTCCACCTGCCACATGTAGAGCAGGTATTCGGCGATGTTCTTTTTCCTTAGTTCTTGGGCTATGTACATGGAATGAGGTCGGTGCGAGTGTTCTATGTCGGTTTTTGGGTCAGTAATGGAAGGTGAAGAGGTTGAAGACGGTGCCAAGCAACACGACGAGCGAGATGATGATCACCACGCTTCCGATGATGCGGTTGATGAGGATGATGCCGTAGTCGTCGAAGATGTTCTTCACCTTGTCAACGAGCCAGGTCAGGCCGTACCACCACATCAGGGCTCCTGCCACGATGCTCAGATAGCCGATGAACATCTCCAACGGGTGGTCGGGGATGATGAACGCCAACTGCGCGAAGGTGGCCATGAAGAGGAGGATGATGAGGGGGTTGGAAAGTGTCACCAAGAAGGCCGTCACGCCGTTGTGGAGGTAAGAGCCTTTCGTTGTGCCGCTGTGGTGCATGTTGCGAGTGGGGTTGGAGCGGAAACTGATGATGCCGAAGACCAATAGCATGATACTTCCCGTGATTTGGAGGAAGAAGCGGTTCTGGGTGTTGTTCACCATGTCCATCACGAAACTCATGCCCACGCCAGTGATGATGGCGTAGATGAAGTCGCTCGCCGTGGCACCCAATCCGGTCACGAAGCCATACCAACGACCCTTGTTCAGTGTCCGTTGCACACACAAAATGCCCACAGGCCCCATGGGGGCCGATGCCAGCACACCTATGATCAAGCCTTTGAAGATGGTGTCGAGGATGTTGATATGGAACTCGAAAGGCATAGCGAATGCAAAATTGCTAATTTTTTGTGAATAAAGCAAATTTTGGGCGTAAAACTTTGCATCGTGGCCTTTTTTTGCTATCTTTGCCAAGTGTTTATTGAACTTATCAACTTATTAACATTATAATAATAGCATGGAAACAAAAGAGATTAATAAACCCTATGTGATAGGGTTGGACTTGGGAGGCACCAACTCCGTATTTGGAATCGTTGACAGTCGTGGTGAAATCAAGGCTACCACAGCCATCAAGACACAAGGCTATGACAAAGTGGAGGACTATGTAGACGCTTGTGTGCAGGCCCTGCAGGTCATCATCGAGCAGGTGGGCGGTATCGAAACCATCAAGGCAATGGGAATTGGAGCACCCAACGGCAATTACTACAACGGTACCATTGAATTTGCACCCAACCTCTCATGGGGACACAACGGCATTGTGCCGCTCGCAAAACTCTTCAGCGACAGACTCGGCGTGCCAGTGGCTCTCACCAATGATGCCAATGCGGCCGCCATCGGCGAGATGATTTATGGCGTGGCACGAGGGATGAAGAATTTCATCGTGCTCACACTCGGTACGGGAGTGGGTTCGGGCATTGTCATCAACGGGCAACTCGTATATGGATGCGACGGCTTCGCCGGTGAGCTGGGTCATGTCACCATGCAGAGGGAGAACGGAAGAATTTGTGGCTGCGGTCGCAAAGGATGCCTCGAGGCCTATTGCTCAGCTACTGGAGTGGCTCGCTCGGCAAGGGAGTTCCTTCTCTCATCCGACAAACCTTCTCTCCTCCGTGAGATGAACCCCGATGACATCACGTCTCTCGACGTCTCCATCGCAGCAGGAAAGGGTGATGAACTGGCCAAGCAGGTGTTTGAGTTCACTGGAGAGATGTTGGGCGCCGCTTGTGCCGACTTCGCAGCATTCTCCTCACCCGAGGCATTTATCTTCTTCGGTGGCTTGGTGAAGGCGGGCGACCTCATCATGGAACCCATCAAGCGGAGTTATAATGAGAAGGTGATGTCCATCTTCAAGGGAAAGGCCAAATTCCTCATCAGCGGCCTCGATGGCGCTTCGGCAGCAGTGCTCGGCGCTTCGGCCATAGGATGGGAAATCTGATATCGACGCAACTCTTGAAACAATATTGGAGCCGCGACCCGTTTGGGCGCGGCTTTTTGGCACCCTTAAAACGCATTTTGCATCCCAAAATGTCTTTTTTATGCAAAAAATACACGTTTAACAGATTTTTTGCTAATTTTGCAACTCCAACCATGTATGGTAACAACTCAGTCGTCATTCAAATGAGTGCGACGCTCGGTCGGATTTGCAATCTGGCCGCATTGAATATAAGCATTTGTAATGCGATATTCGGATTAAAAATCCTGATAATCAAAACACCGGGATTACAAATCCCGATGAGCATTAGTATGACTGAGTAATAACCACGAATGTCAAGGCATGACGGGGAAGGAAAATTGACGAGATGAAGAAAACGCTGTTACACATAGCAAAATATTATCATCCCAACGAGGGTGGCATTGAGACCGTCACCAAGTACCTCGCAGAGGGACTTGGGGAGTACGACAATGTTGTCGTATGTTTCAGCCAGGATGGACACGACGCCGAGGAGGTCGTCGGAGGAGTGAAGGTCTATCGGGTGGCTCCGTTCATCAAGGTGGCAAGCCAGGATCTTGCGTGGTCATACTATTTCAAGTTGAAGGCCATCATCAAAAAGCACCAACCAGCCATCCTGCTGCTTCACTGCCCCAATCCCTTCCTGTACCCCATCACGTTGAGACTCAAGCCAAAGGATGCCAAACTCGTGTTGCTGTGGCATTCCGACATCCTCGGAAAGGGGATGCTCTACAAACTTGTCTCGAAGCAGGAGAAAAAACTGTTGGGGAAGGCCGACCTCATCCTCGCCACCAGCGACAACTACGTGCATCCAACAAGTCCCATCTATCCCCATCGCGAGGGCATACGGGTGGTGCAGAACGGCATCATCGCCGACGATTTCAATTTGAAACCGGGAGACGACGAGAAGGTCGATGACATACGGAAGAAGTTTGGAAACAAGAAAATCGTCTTCTATGTAGGAAGGCACATCCCCTATAAAGGCATCGACTTGTTGCTCCAGGCGGAGAAGAAAGTGAAGACCGACTGTGTTTTCGTCATCGGTGGTACCGGGGTGGAGACACCAAGGTTGAAGGCCATGGCCAACTCGGAAAGGGTGGTCTTCGTAGGGAGGATACCCGAAGAGCAGTTGAAATACTACTACCATGCCGCCGATGTCTTCGGTTTCGCCTCCATCACCAAGCAGGAGGCTTTTGGCATCGCCTTGGCGGAGGCCATGTATTGCCGGTGCGTTCCGGTGACGTTCACGCTCGTCGGTTCCGGCGTCAACTGGGTTTCCATCAAGGGAGAGACAGGAGAAGAGGTGCCATTGGGTGACATCGATGCCTACGCGGAGGCCATAGACAAACTTCTGGTCGATGACAAGTTGAGAGACCGGTATGCTGAGGCCGGAAGGAAAAGGGTGGCGGAGATGTTCACTTGCGACAGGTCGGTGGAAGAGGCTCGGAAAGCCCTTGACGCGCTGCTCGATAATCATTTGTGATACAAGGCCATGGGATGGCCGGTATATAGAACTGTTGAATAGAATCATCATCAACGACATGCAAAATCCCTTTTACGACAAGGATATCAAGGCCGCCATCGAAGTCATGAAGAAGGGCGGCGTCATCCTATATCCTACCGACACCGTGTGGGGCATAGGCTGTGACGCCACCAACCCCGAAGCGGTGGAGAAGGTTTTCAAAATCAAGCACAGGGAGGACAGCAAGGCCCTCATCTGCTTGGTAGATAGCGAGGCACGGTTGCAGAGATACGTCAGAGACGTACCCAACGTAGCGTGGGACATCATCGAACTGGCGACCAAGCCCGTCACGGTCATCCTCGACGGGGCTGTCAACCTGGCGCACAACCTCATGGCGGAGGACGGTTCCGTGGCGCTCAGGGTGACACGGGAGCCTTTTTCCAACCAGTTGTGCTACCGCTTCCAGAAACCCATCGTGTCCACCAGCGCCAACATCAGTGGCGAACCGCCGGCGTCCAATTTCAAAGACATTGCTCCCGACTTGCTTGAGGCTGTAGATTATGTCTGCACTTCGAGACGGCAGGAGAAAAAGCCACATACTCCTTCTTCCATCGTCAGGCTAAGACAAAACGGTGAAGTAGAGGTCATCAGAAGATAACACACCTGGAAATCAAACCTGACAGTCATGACGGAAACGCTCGAAAACACTCCCTCGCTGGCGGAAAAGCTCAACAACTGGAGAATGCAACATCTCTCCGAGCGACAGTTCATTCTGGCGTTGAGTTTTTTCGTGGGGTTTTTCGCTGCCGTTGCCGCTTTCATCCTGCACAGCCTCATCAAACAAATAGAGATGATGCTCACTGCGGGTTTCAACATCCGGTCTTTCAACTGGTTGTATCTCGTCTTCCCCGTCATTGGCATCTACCTCACCTCGCTCTTTGTAAGATATGTTGTCAAGGACAACATCAGCCATGGCATCACCAGAATCCTGTATGCCATCAGCAGGAAACAAAGCAGACTGAAAGGGCATAACTGCTGGAGTTCGGTCATCGCATCGGCCATCACCATCGGCTTCGGGGGAAGCGTGGGAGCGGAGGCACCCATCGTCCTGACTGGCTCCGCCATCGGCAGCAACCTCGGACAGATGTTCAAACTCGACGGCAAGACGATGATGGTGCTGGTGGGCTGCGGGGCGTCGGCGGCCATCGCCGGCATCTTCAAAGCCCCTATGGCCGGACTGGTCTTCACCATAGAGGTGCTGATGATCGACCTCACCATGGCGTCGCTCATGCCCATCCTCATCGCCAGCGTCACAGCCACATGTTTCACCTACATCTTCGTCGGGAGCGACTCCCTCTTCCATTTCACCCTCGACGCACCGTGGCAAGTGGAGAGGGTGCCGGCAAACATTCTCCTCGGCATTTTCTGCGGCTTGGTGAGCCTGTACTTCATCAGGCTGATGACGGCGTGTGAGAATGTGTTCCGCAAACTTGGGGAGCACAGGTACCTCAAACTGGCTCTCGGAGGTGTCGTGCTCAGCAGTCTCATCTTCCTCTTTCCGTCGCTCTATGGAGAGGGATATTCCAGCATCAACATCCTGCTCAACGGAAGGACGGAGGCGGACTGGAACACCATCCTCAACAACTCCCTCTTCTACGGGCATGGAAACCTCTTGCTCTACTACATCGGACTGGTGCTGGCTTTCAAGGTGTTTGCCACATCGGCCACCAATGGGGGAGGGGGATGTGGAGGTACATTCGCACCCTCGCTCTTCATCGGTGCCTTCGCCGGCTTCTTCTTCTCTCGGCTGTGGAACATCAACAAGGTGAGCATCTATCTGCCGGAGAAAAACTTCGCTCTCTTGGGAATGGCGGGCGTCATGGCGGGTGTCATGCATGCGCCGCTCACCGGCATCTTCCTCATTGCCGAACTCACAGGGGGGTACCAGATGTTCATACCGCTCATGATTGTCAGCATTTGTGCTTACCTCACCATCATCATCTTCGAGCCGCACAGCATCTATGGCATGAGGCTCGCAAGGGAGGGGAAGCTCATCACGCACCACACTGACAAGGCGGTGCTGACGCTCATGAGTTTGGAGAGCATCATCGACAAGAACTACACGCCTGTGGAACAGACCTTGCCGCTCGGAAGGCTCGTGCATGTCATGAGCATGAGCAACACGGCGTTCATGCCCGTGCTCGACCCCGCCGGGACGCTACTCGGGGAAATCGACATTGCCAAAATACGCAACGTGATGTTCCGCATCGAACTATACCATCATTTCACCGTGGCGCAACTAATGACACCGCCGGCGGCCACCCTCGGGGTGAGCGACCCTATGGAGGATGTCATGAAGAAATTCGAGGAGACAGAGGCCGCCGTCCTGCCCGTCACCGACCATGACGGCAAACTCATCGGATACATCAGCCGTGCAAGGATGTATGCCATGTATAGGAAGATGGTCGCCGACATGTCGGCAGAATGACAATCAAATAAGTCACGAAATGGCGGGCGTAGCCCGTTAGAAAATCGCAACTCTGTTGCGTAAACAATCACCCCGACCCTTTGATGGGTCGAGGGTTCCTTAATGTAAGAGCGACGAGTAGGCGCGGTTGAGCCCCCTCCCGATGTCGGGAGGGGGACGGGGGGAGGGTAGGTACCCCTCCTTAGGAAAAGGAGGGGGCGGGGTGGTTGTGAAAACTCCTTAGGATAAGGATGGTGTGGTTGTCAAACTAAAAAAGCTAATATGGAAAGAAAAAACTTACGTATCGTTTTCATGGGAACGCCGGAGTTCGCCGTGGAAACCCTCAACTCTCTCCTTGAGGGAGGATGCCAAGTGGTGGCCGTCGTCACGCAACCCGATAAACCCGTGGGCAGACATGGCAGTGTGCTTCAACCCTCGGAGGTGAAAAAGTTCGCTTTGGAAAAGGGCATTCCCGTTTTGCAGCCGGAGAAGATGAAAGACCCGGAGTTCGTGGAACAACTCAGGGTGTTCAATGCCGACCTCCAGGTAGTCGTGGCGTTCAGGATGCTCCCGGAGGTGGTGTGGGCCATGCCACGTTTCGGCACCTTCAATGTCCATGCCGCTCTGCTGCCGCAATACAGGGGGGCGGCGCCCATCAACTGGGCGGTCATCAACGGAGAGACCATGACTGGCGTCACCACCTTCTTCCTTGACCATGACATCGACACGGGGAAGGTAATCCTCAAAAAGACGTTCCCCATACCCGACGACGCGGATGTGGAGTATGTCTATGACGGCTTGATGCGCCTCGGTGCTCAGGCGGCCATAGAGACCATCGACCGCATCTGCCAAGGCGATGGACAAGTAGAGGCCATTGAGCAGCAACAGTTGATGGAGGGCGAGGAACTCAAACTGGCTCCCAAAATTTTCAAGGAAACGTGCAGAATACAGTGGAATCAACCAGCCAAGAGGGTATATGACTTTGTCAGGGGACTAAGCCCTTATCCCGGGGCGTGGGCCAATATGGAGAACACCGAGAGCGGTGACACCACGGTGGTGAAAATATATAAAACCATGAAATGCCCGGGAAAAACCACCCAACTCTCTCCCGGCACCATCGTCGTGGAAAAGGGAAAACTCTTCGCCGCCACCGCCGACGAACTCTTGCAAATAGTCAGTTTGCAAGTGGCAGGAAAGAAAAGAATGGATGCCGCCGCCTTCCTCAATGGCGTGAGGGGCATCGAGAACTGCCGGTTGGTATAGGCCGACAGGATGATGACACCTTGTCATCACCTTGAGCTCGTTCACCAAAATAAACTATGGCCACCTAACTTTTTCGGGGACATACTTCCCCTCTCCCGTTGGAGAGGGGTTTTGGGGGTGAGGCTTATTTTATTCCTCGCTCATTCAATGCCTTGTGGTATTTGGCGGCGTTGGCGCGATGCTCCGCCTCTGTGCGGGCGTAGTTGTGGGTGCCGCTGAAATCCTCCTTTGCACACATGTAGATGTAGTCGTGACTCTCGGGGTTGAGCACCGCCTCCAAGTCTTCCTTCAAGGGGATGCGGATGGGGCCGGGAGGGAGACCGGCGTACTTGTAGGTGTTGTATCGGTTGTCAACGGTCAGCATACGGTTGAGGATGCGGCGGACGGCGAAGTCCTGCATGGCAAATTTCACCGTCGGGTCCGACTGTAGCAGCATGCCCTTGCGTAAGCGGTTGAGATAGAGGCCGGCGACGGTGGCTTTCTCTTGGGTGGCGCGAGTCTCCTCCGTCACGATGCTCGCCAATGTGCTCACCTCCACGGGAGAGAGCCCGACTTTCTTAGCCTTCTCCAATCGCTCGGCATTCCAATACTTGTCGTATTCCTTCTTCATGCGGTCCAAGAACTCATCTACGGAAACCGTCCAGTACATGTTATAGGAGTCGGGGATGAACATCGCCGGGATGGTCTGGCAGGTGAACCCATAGCGGGCGCACACTGTGGAGTCGGTGATGGCCTTGAGAAGTTCGAGGCTGTCCATCTCCAACTTCTTGGAAATGGCCACCGCCAGCTTGTCCATCGTACGGGCGGAGGGGATGGGTACGTTGAGCGGTGTCTGCTCGCCGCGCTTGAGGATGTTGAAGAAGTCCCAGGCACCTACCCCAGGAGACAAGGCATAGCGACCGCGCTTGAGACTGCCCGCCAGGTCCTTCATATCGGAGACAAAGCGGAAACCCTTCATCGCATGGGGCTTGGCGATTGTGTCAAGCTTGAGATAGACGGAGTCCACCGTGTCGTCACGGTCGATGTAGAGATAGCTTGTCTCCTCTTTTTCAAGCATCGCACTTTTAAAATAATAATAGGCCGTGCCAAGGATGCCAAGCAGCACGATGGCCAACACGCATGCCAGCACTTTCAGCCAGCCTGCCATCTTCTTTTCTTTCTTGCTCATGATGGATGATTTCAACTGTTACCATAAGGAGGCTCTGCTTGTCCATAAGGGGCCTCCTTGATTTACGAGTTGCAAATGTACACAAAAAACACCATTTATCTTGCTGTTTGGGTAAAGAATTAAGTTTTCTTTAGACGAAAAGGACTTATTGTAACAATTCTGCGATAATTTATTTCAACACGCGCTCGACTTTGTCGCTTCGCTTGTCGAAGAATGTCCACGAATTAATCATAAATTATTATTGGGATGGACGTAAATCATTCTATTAGCCCAAATTTGTACGTCTTTGAGTAACAATTAACGAATAATTATATGGTAATTATATGTTTAAATGTTATTCGCTAAATAATTACGGATTATCCAACTGTTTTTTTTGGCCATAACATAATAAATGCGTAACTTTGCGACTGAAGTAGCGAACTTGCAACTATCGCCGCAACTACTAAACATTTTAAGCCATGAAACTGAAATTCTCAATACATTATAGCACGGCATGGGGGCAGGGCCTTTATGTCTCCATAGACTATTTCACAGAGGGTGCAAGACCGCAGAGGCACTTGCTGCCCATGAACACCGATGACGGGGAGGTGTGGACACTCGAAACATCGGTCATGGAGTCGAGGCAGAGACCCGTCACGGCCATCAGGTATTGCTATCAGGTGATGGACGGAGAGGGCAGGTTGTTGAGAAAGGAATGGGACAAGGTGCCGAGGCTCTATGCCTTCGACAGCACAAGAGACTACCGCTTCCCTGATATGTGGAGGGACACACCGATGCAGGCCCATCTCTATACCGAGGCCTTCCATGTCGTGACAAGACACGAAAGACACCATCCTGTCGAGGTCTTCAGACTGCCGCTCTTCAGGAGAACCATCGTTTTCAGGGTGGCTGCTCCTCAACTTCTGCCGGGAGAGACGGTGGGGGTGTGTGGAAGCCATCCCGCCATGGGGAGTTGGAGCCCGTCGAGGTTTCTAAGGATGAACCCCATCGGCGACGGCGAGTGGATGCTTTCCGTCAACATTGAGGGAATGCCGCTCCCTTTGGAGTATAAATATGTGGTGGTGGACGAAAAAACCAACCATCTCAAGACATGGGAAGAGGGTGACAACAGAACCACCGGCGACGAGGAGATGCGCGACGGGGAGGCCCTCGTGCTGTATGGCGAACCCCTGAGGGTGAAGGGTCTACAATGGAAGGCGGCCGGAGTGACGGTGCCTCTCTTCTCCCTGCGCTCCGAACGTTCGTGTGGTGTGGGAGACTTCGGCGACCTGCCGGCACTGGTGGAATGGGCGGCAAGCGTGGGGCTGAGAATGATACAACTGCTGCCCGTGGCCGACACCACCACCATGCACTCATGGACCGACTCACACCCATACAATGCGGTCTCGGCTTTCGCATTACACCCGCACTACATCGCCCTTGACCAACTCGGAGTGCTCGACGACGAGGAGAAGAACTTGGCATACAACAGGCAGAGAAGGGAACTCAATGCACTCGGCTACAGTGACTATATGGCGGTGGATAAGGTGAAAAGCGCATACCTCGACGACATCTTCCAACAAGAAGGGGAAAAGACACTCCAGTCAAGAGAGTTCCAACTTTTTGTGGAAGAAAACGAGGAATGGCTCATACCTTATTGCGCTTTCTGTATTCTCAGAGACACTCACAACACGGCAAGATACACCGACTGGGGAGAAATGGCCGTCTATGACGAAGGACGCGTGAGGGCGTTTGTCGAACAACATGCTGCTGAGAGAGACAAGATAGCATACATACAGTATCACCTGCACCAACAACTCATGGATGCTGCACAACATGCCCGACAGTTAGGCGTGGCCCTCATGGGAGACCTCCCCATCGGCGTTTACAGGGACAGCGTGGAGACTTGGCTGCACCCGGATTTCTTCCTTCTTGACGCACAAATGGGAACACCGCCCGACAACGAGGCCATCAATGGACAGAACTGGGGCTTCCCGCCTTGCAGGTGGACAGACGAAGAGGGGCATCACCACACCTCGGCACAAGACGGCATCTTCGAATGGTTCAGGAAGAGGCTGAGACATACAGAGCAATATTTCGATGCGCTGAGAATAGACCATGTACTGGGGTATTTCAGGGTGTGGGAGATACCCGTTCACGCCGTGTTGGCCAACATGGGTCATTTCGCACCGGGACTGCCGCTCAGCGAGGAGGAAATCACAAGATACGGACTGCCTTTCAGAAGGGAACTTTACACAAGGCCCTTCATCAACGACCGAATACTGGAAAGACTCTTCGGCATTCACGCAAGCTATGTCAAGGAGAATTTCCTCGTGAAAAAGAGCTATGGCCTCTACGCCCTCAAGGAGGAAGTGGACACACAAGTGAAGGTGCGCAACCGTTTCGGCGCTCTCGACGACGAGAACAGCCTCTGGATAAGGGATGGGCTATACCGACTTATCGCAAACGTGCTCTTCCTTGAGGACACAAGGCTTCCGGGTATGTACCACCCAAGGTTTTTGGTATATAATGAACCCGTGTATGAGATACTCACCACAGAGGAAAAGGACGCTTTCATGAGGCTTTACAACAACTACTATTACGAGCGGCACAACGACTTCTGGGCATACGGAGCGGGGAGAAAGCTCAGCGGAATGCTCTCAAGGACGAGAATGCTCGTGTGCGCTGAAGACCTTGGGATGCTCCCGGCATGCGTCGCAGACGTCCTGGAGCAACAACGCATCCTGTCAACGGAAATACAGACGTTGCCCAAACTGCCGGGGGTGGAGTTCGCTCATCTCGAAGCAAACCCATACCAAAGCGTGTGTACCATCTCCACACACGACATGCCTACGCTCAGGTTGTGGTGGGAGGAGAACATGGGCAGGACACAGCGTTATTATGCCACCATGCTGCAAAAACAAGGAAAGGCACCCTTGCAGTTGCCCGCGCACATCGCCGAGCAAATCATAGCAAGGCTGATGTTTTCGCCATCCATGCTTTGCATGCTCGCCATCCAGGACTGGCTCGCTATGGATGCAGAACTCAGGGAAAAGAACCCGTATGGGGAGCGCATCAACTATCCTTTCGACATGTACAACCAGTGGAAATACCGCATGCCAGTCACCATCCAGCAACTGGCCGATGCCAGCATCTATAACAAAAAGGTGAGAACCATGGCCGCACACAGCAAAAGGGCATGAAACAGACGATGACCTACGACACATACATCTTCGACCTCGACGGGACACTCCTCGACACCCTCGGCGATCTCGCAGCAAGTACCAACTATGCACTGCGGACGCACCGCATGCTGGAACATTCCATTGACGACATACGGCGCTTCGTGGGAAACGGAGTGAGGAAACTCATGGAGAGGGCTGTGCCAGAAGGGGAGCAAAACCCGCTCTTCGACCAAGCCTTGGACACGTTCAGGGCGCATTACACAAAGCATAGCATCGACACCACCAAACCCTATCCGGGCATCATCCAACTCCTCACGACGTTGAAGGAAGAGGGGAAAATGGTGGCTGTGGTGAGCAACAAGTTCGATGCTGCAACGAAAGCGCTTTGCCGACATTTCTTCCCTTCTCTCATCGACGTGGCCATCGGAGAGAGTGAACGAGTGAGGAAGAAGCCGGCGCCCGACACCGTGGAGGAGGCGTTGAGAGTGCTTGGTGTTACCAAGGAAAAAGCGGTGTATGTGGGAGACAGCGACGTGGACATACTCACCGCATCCAACAGCGGAATACCGTGCATCAGCGTGACGTGGGGATTCAGAGACCGTAACTTCCTCATCGCGAACGGCGCGGTCTGCCTCGTGGAAAAACCAGAAGAAATTCTCAATCTTTAAATAGAATAATCACTCATAAAACAAATCAGAAATGAAACTAAAAACAATTATTTGTCTCGCACTGCTCTTGCTAATGGTCGGAGCGGTAAGTGCCACCAACTACAAGAAAGTGGTAGGGGGCGACATCTCCATGCTCAACAAATACATGGAAGCGGGGAAGATATACTACGACGCCAATGGCAACACCCTCGCCAACACGCCGGCTTTCCTCGCATATCTCAAGGCACAAGGGCTCAACTCCATGCGTGTGAGGCTTTTTGTCGATCCCTCCAATGCTTCTTCCACCCATAAGGGGGAGGGGGTATGTCAGGACATCAACTATGTCAAGACGCTCGGAAAGCAAATCAAGGATGCTGGTCTTAACTTCCTGCTCGACTTCCATTATTCTGACACATGGACCGACCCGGGGCAGCACTCCACACCAGCAGCATGGAACTCCACTGACCCCACCACGCTTGGAAACTACCTATACAACTACACCGTGGAAGCCTTGACAGTCTTGAAAAACGCAGGGGCGGAACCCGACGACATCCAGATAGGCAACGAGGTGACGGTGGGGGAATTGTGGCCCACCGGGAAATGCTATGCTGATGGCCAAAGCGTCACTACTGGTTCCGTCACGGGTACCATGGCCAATTTCGCACTCTACCTCAAAAGAAGTGCGGAGGCCTGTCGGGCGGTGTACCCCAATGCCAAAATTGTCATCCACACCGAACTAAGCAGCAATGGGTGGGGAGCTAAGACACTCTACCAAACGCTAAAGAACTATGATGTAGATTATGACATCATCGGACTGAGCTATTACCCTTACCACCATGGAAGTCTCTCTGTTTTGGAAAGTGTCATCAATTCGCTCAATACCAGCAACCCTGACAAGAAAGTGCAAATCGTGGAGGTGGGATTCTATTATAAATGGGGACAGGGTTCTGTGGATTATCCTGTTTCGTTGGAAGGCCAGAAGCAGTTCACTAACGACCTCATCACCATGCTCAACAGTCACTCCAACGTCAACGGACTTTACTGGTGGTGGCTCGAGTCCAACGAATATGGCACCAACACCAATGTCACCACCGCTTGGTACGCCGCTGGTTTGTGGAACGTAGAAACGGGGATGCCATGCCCCGCCCTCTTCTCGCTCAAGAATTTTATCACCGAAAGTGAAAACGCCCTCGACATCAAGGCGTATTTTATCAACGAGCCAGGCTGGAACAAGGTGTATGCATACGCCAATACGTGGTACAGCAGTGACAACAATACCACGTTCTCCGCAGCCTGGCCAGGTTCGGAGCTTTCAGCCGACGGCACGCAAAACATCAACGGAACATCGTATGGGGTCTATCGTTGGGACTGCCCTTTGGAGGTGACCTCCATCCGGAATCTTCCCATGCAGATACAGTTCAACAACGGTGGATGGCAAACAGGCAATCAGTCAGAACTTATGGGCTTCCTCAACGGGGCTTACTACAGATACTACCAGAGTGGCAGCGACTATGTGAGCGAGTGCTACAAGGTGGACATCCCCGATGGGGCGGGGCTAACCGACCACTCCTCTGACTTCTGGTGTCTCAAATGGGTGCAACCCATGCATGTGGGATATCTGAGGACATTCACCGCAGGGCAGCCAGCCACCATCTGCCTTCCGTTTGCGCTTACCGAGCAGGAGGTGGCGGCGGCAGGAAAGGTGTACAAACTCGACGCATTGGAAGAGGGAAAACTCATCTTCGAGCCTGTGACCTACACGGATGCTTACACCCCCTACCTCTTCGTTCCCAAAAGCGACGGTATGACTTTCGCCGATATGGGAGCGAAGGTCATCGATGTCACCTCTTTGGTGACGGTGTCGACGGGAAATGCCAGGATGGACGGCGTGATGGAACGCACCGCCGTGACCTCCGACGACGACAACTATGTGTATGGATATCTTGAAGGCAATGGAAAGTTCGTCAAGGTGAAGAGCGGCAATGTCAACCCCTTTAGGGCATACATCACTATCGACAAGAGTGCAGCGGCCAATATCGCGACACTCGACGTGGTATTCGATGATGCGAATGGAATCCAGCAAGTGGATGACATGATGAAGATGGATGGCAATGCCTATACCATCAACGGAACGAAGGCCTCAAAATCTGCCAAGGGCATCGTGGTGAAAAACGGAAAGAAATATGTTGTCAAGTAAAAAGGCAATGCCTCGACTCACACCAAGGTGTGGGAGTCGAGGTATTGCTGCACCTCTTCTTTATAACTGTCGGAAATGGGGATGTAGTTTTCGCCGAAAACGACGCGGAAGCGGTCCACCAAACGGACTTTAGGCATGTGCACGATGTAGGAGCGGTGCGTGCGCATGAACTCCGGATAGGGGAGGCTCTCCTCAATCCGCTTCATGTTCATCAGGCTGAGGATGGGTTTTTTGTTGTCTTCAAGGTATATCTTCACATAGTCCTTCAGCCCCTCGATGAAAAGGATTTCGTCAAACTGTACTTGCACTAATTTGTATTCACTCTTCACGAAGATGAAACGGTCGGGTGGGGTTGCCACCTTGCCCTCTTGGGCAGTGAACCACTCCAGGCCTTTGTTGGCCGTGCGGAGGAAGTCTTCGTAGCTGATGGGCTTCATGAGGTAGTCCAACGCATTCACCTTGTAACCGTCGATGGCGTATTGGCTGAACGCCGTGGTGAAGATGATGCGGGCGGACTTGGGGATGAGGGTGGCGAACTCGAGGCCGCTCAGTTCCGGCATCTGAATGTCGAGATACACCAGATGTACGTCGTTTTCCCGCAAGTCCTTGATGGCTGACACGGCGCTGTTGTAAGTGCCGATGAGGTGAAGGAAGGAGGTTTTTTCAGCGTAGCTGGAAAGCAACTGCCCGGCAAGGGGCTCGTCGTCAATGATGATGCAGTTGAGTGTCATGAATGATGATGGTTGAAGTGTAATGGTTGTTGTTGTCCAAGCCTTTTGTCCATTCATATTGGTCGGGATAGGTCAGGTCGAGGCGCTGCTGCACTTGCTTCAGGCCGACGCCATGGCCACTCTGGTCTGTGGAAGACTTGGGAAAATAGGTGTTGCTAATGGTGAAGAAAATCTTTTCGGTGTCAGCGGAAAGGCGGAAGGAAATCTCACTGGGCTGCGTGGGACTCACACCGTGCTTGAAGGCATTCTCCACAAGGGAGATGAGAAGCATGGGGGCGATGAAGATGGTGCAGGGAGTAGGGATGTCAACTTCCTCTTTCACCGTTACGTTGCTGGCAAGGCGCATCTTCATCAAGTCAACATAGTTGTGGATGAAATCGGCTTCCTCGCGAAGGTTGACATAGGGTTGCTGGTTGTCGTGGAGGATGTGGCGCATCATCTTGCCCAACTCCATGATGGCGGTCTGGGCCTTAGATTGGTCGAAGGCGGTCAGGGCGTAAATGTTGTTGAGCGTGTTCAACAGGAAATGAGGATTCACCTGGTTGCGGAGGTTTTTCAACTCTGCTTCGCGGCGGGCCACCTCGGCTTGCTGGTGAGCCTTCTCCAGTTCCACCCAGCGGCGGTTCATCACCATTGCACTGCCTACAATGGCGGCGGCGAAGAGGTTGATGAAATCGCGGCAGAAGATGATGAGGCGTTAATGGGGGAAGAAAGATATGGTGGAGGCGACTGTTTCGCCACGGGCCACCAATTCATTATGTCGTTTCTGGATTTCGATATCGGCCCATTTTCCAAGGCTGAATGACAGCACAGTGATGGTGATGACGTTGATTAACCACCATTTGCGTATTTCGTTCTTCCCATGAAAGAGTCGAGGTGCCAACCAGAGATAGTTGGCGTAGAAAATGACAAGCAAGGCAAAGGGAATGACCGCCTTGCTCAAATAGCTTGTGACCTTGATGGGTTGGTCGGGGGCGAGGAACATCAGTGGCATGAACAGCATCACTGTCCACATCACCACTTGCAGCCAAAAGATCTCCCTTTTGACAAGTCTTTTTTTCTTCTTTTCACTCATATCTGATGGCTTCAATGGGGTCGAGGTTGGCAGCTTTCTTGGCTGGGTACCAACCGAAGAAAACGCCAGTGAAGGTGCAAACCGCAAAACTCATGACGATGCTCCACGGCTGGATGAAGATGGGCCAATGGGCGAGGGCATTGATTGCGTACGACAAGCCTACTCCAAGGAGGACGCCGATGATGCCACCAGTGATGCTGAGGAAGATGGCCTCGATAAGAAACTGGTTGAGGATGTCGATGCCACGGGCACCCACGCTCATGCGGAGTCCTATCTCGCGAGTGCGCTCCGTCACACTCACATACATGATGTTCATGATGCCTATGCCGCCAACGATGAGCGAGATGCCGGCAACCGCGCCTAAGAGGATGGTGAGCATGTTGGTGGTGGTGTTCATCATGCTCGACAACTCTTCTTGGGTGCGGATGTTGAAATCGTCGGCATCGCCAATCATGTCGCCTTCACTGTCACGAAGTTTGTGGTTGCGGCGGAGAATGACAGAAATCTCCTCCGTGGCCTGTTCTGTCACCCCCTCCGTCACGGCGGAGCATTGGATTCCGCTGAGGTAGGTCTGGGCCAGGATGCGCTTCATCACCGACGTGTAGGGAGCGAGCACCAGGTCGTCCTGGTCCATGCCCATTGAGTTGTAGCCTTTTTTCTTCAACACGCCCACCACGCGGAAGGGGATGGACTTGAAGCGGATGACTTTGCCAATGGGGTCGGCACCGTCGCCAAAGAGGTTGTCAACAACGGTCTGCCCCAAGACGCACACCTTGGCGCTGGTCTTGATGTCTGCGTCGGTGAACATCTCGCCGTCGGAGACAGACAATTGTCGAATCTCCAAATATTCCTGGTTGACGCCGTAGATGGACGAGGGAGTGTTGTTGTTGCCATAGATGAACTGTCCTGAGCTTTGCACCATGGGGCTAACAGCTTTCACATAGGTGCAGCCTTCCTTGATGGCTTCATAATCGGCGAGTTTCAGTGTCTCCATCGACGAGGCGTCCTGCCTCACGCCGCCGCGCATGTCTGCTCCAGGGCTGATCATGATCATGTTGGAACCCATCTCCGAGATGTTGGACTGGATGCTCCTCTTCGTACCCTGGCCGATGGCGAGCATCGTGATGACCGACGCGATGCCGATGATGATGCCAAGGGCGGTGAGAAATGAGCGCATCTTGTTGGCGGCAATGGCTCGGATGGCTATCTTGAACAGGTTGGAATAATTCATGATGGTGTGGTTTGGTGCATCTATGGGATGGAGACAGGGGTTAATCGTCGGTGGTGACGGGTAGGGCGGCAAGACCCTCGGCGGCGGAGAGGATGTGGTGGTTGGCTTCGTCGCTGATCACACGCCCGTCCCGGAGCATGATGTTGCGGCTGGAGTAGTTGGCAATGTCCGGGTTGTGGGTCACGAAGATGATGGTGCGGCCCTCGGCGTGAAGTTTTTGGAAAAGCACGAGGATTTCAAAACTCGTGCGGGTGTCGAGGTTGCCTGTGGCCTCGTCGGCGAGGATGACGGCGGGGTCGTTGACCAACGCACGGGCGATGGCCACACGTTGCATCTGACCGCCAGACATCTGGTTGGACTTGTGGGCCAGACGGTCGCCAAGGCCAACAGCCTGAAGCGCGGCTATGGCTTTCGCACGGCGTTCCTTGGCATTCACGGAACTGTTGTACATCAGTGGCAATTCCACATTCTCCACGCTTGTCGTCTTGGGGAGGAGGTTGTAGTTTTGAAAGATGAACCCTATCTTGCGGTTGCGCAGCACGGCGCGTTGGGATTTCGACATCTTGCGCACAGGCACGCCGTCGAGGTAGTATTCGCCGGAAGAGGGGGTGTCAAGGCATCCCAACTGGTTGAGGAGGGTGGACTTGCCGGAGCCTGACTTGCCCATGATGGTGACAAACTCGCCCTCGTAAATCTTGAACGACACGCCACGGAGAGCGTGGACCGTCTCTTCCCCTACTACGAAGTCGCGCTTCACGTCTTGAAGTTCTATGACTGCTTTCTGGTCGTCCATGGTGGTATTCAGTTATTTCTTCTTCCTGCCCGGAGGGCCGGGGGCGAATGGGCTTCGCTCGGCCTGGTCTCCTTCTCCTGGGTTCTCGTCGGATGTCACGCTGATTTCTGTGATGACTTCCACGCCCTTGCCGATGCCGCTAACAATCTCGGTGTTGGTGCCGTCAGTCATACCGGTTCTCACCGGGTGGGCTTTGAGCAAGTTGCCCTCCAACGTCCACAGTTTGCTCTTGCCGTCGCAGTCTTGTATCTTGCGTTGTTTGCCGATGGTCTCTTTCGTCGGGGTGAAGCGGAGGGCCTTGGTGGGTACGCAGAGCACGCCGGTGCGCTCGAAGGTGTAGATGGTGACACTTGCCGTCAAGCCAGGTTTCAACTTCAGGTCGGAGTTGGGGGCGCTGATGACCACCTCGTAGGTTACGACGTTGTTGGTGGTCGTGGCTTCCTGGCGCACCTGCGTCACGCTGCCATGGAAGGTGTCCTCGGGGTAGGCGTCAACGGTGAAGGTCACACGCTCGCCGGCTTTCACACCACCGATGTCGGCTTCGTCCACATTGGCTATCACCTGCATATTGGTGAGGTCTTTGGCGATGGTGAACAGCTCGGGGGTGCTGAAACTCGCTGCCACCGTCTGCCCTTCCTCCACGGACTTGGAGAGGACGACGCCGTCGATGGGAGAGGTGATGGTGGCGTAGCCCAAGTTCGTCTGTGCCCTCTTCACCGTTTCCATGGAGGTGGACACTTGTTCTTTGGCTTGGAGGTAGGAGAGTTGTGCTGACTCGAAGTCGTCAGCACTCACCAAGCCTTTCTTGAAGAGTGTTTGGTATCGGGTGTAGTTGGCTTCCTGATAGTTGAGGGAACTTTGTGCGCTGGAAAGGTTGGCCTTGGCTGTGTTCAATTCACTGATGAGGTTGGTCTTGTCCAATTCAGCTATCACTTGCCCGCGCTTCACAACACTGTTGTAATCTACATAGAGCTTGCTGACGATGCCCGACACTTGTGTGCCGACGGTGACGGAGGTCACCGGCTCTATCGTTCCGGTGGCGGTGACACTGTTTTGAAGGGTGGTTTCCTCCACCTTCACGGTGTTGAAATTGATGACCTCCTCTTTCTTCTGTCCGGAGAAATACCAGAAGGCGATGGCACCGGCGGCGAGGAGAAGGGCGAAGAGCCATACTTTGCTTATTCTTTTCATATTTTTTTGGGGGGGGATTTTTGTGTTGTGTGATGAAACCAGACTCGGAATATGGAGGGTTATCGCTGATAGTATTTCAGCATATAAATATTGTAGATGGTGAGGTATTTGCTTTCCAACTCGTTTTGCTGGGCTTGTACAAGGTTGGTCTTGCCTGTCATCAACTCGATGATGTTTTTCAGACCTAAGCGGAACTGTTCGCTGAGCAATTCGTAGCTTGTCTCTTGACTGCGCGTGGCCTCTTGGGCGTATTTGAACTTGCTCTGATTGGTGGTGGCGTCTATCCAATAGGACTCTATCGTGTTGAAAAGCGTCTTCTGCTTGTCCTTCAGGTCGAGGAGATAGCTCTCGCGCTGAATCTTGGCTTTGTTGATGGCGGTTTTTGTCTGGCGGTTGTCGAGGATGGGGATGCTCACCGTGGCTCCTACCGAGAAGTCGAGGTTGGTCTTCATCTGACGACCCCATCCTGTGTCGCTCATGGAAGTGGTGTTGGTGCCTACGCCCCCGCTGACACCGACAGTGGGACTTTTCTGGGCCTTGGCGATGTCAAGGTTCACCTCGCTGCTCTCTATGGCGAGAAGGGCGCTCTTGATTTCGGGGCGGTTCTCCAAGGCTTGCACATAGACGGTGTTCAATTCCGGGATGGCCTCCAAGGCGAGCGCGTCGCTGAATTCGGGAATGACGATGTCGAAACCCGTGGCGTCGGTAAGTTCCAAAAGTTGTTTTAATTGGTACTTGTAGTTCTTCACTTGCGCCTTTGTGGCGGCGAGGTTGTACTCATCCTGGGCGCGCTGGGCAGTGAGTTGGGCCAAGTCGGCCTTGCTCATCTTGCCCACCTCCACCATCGTCTTGCCACGTTGCTCGTTGAGCTTGCTCGAAGCCAGGCTTTGCTCGTTGACTGTGATGGCTTCGTTGGTGTACAAAATCTGCACGTAGAGCTGAACGATGCGTTCCTCAATGTTACGGGCGGTGCTCATTGAGTCCACCTCCGCTTGTTCGGCCAACAATTCATTGTATTTGATGGTGTTTTTGTTGCGGTTGCCGTTCCACACCGTCCAGTTGGCGCTGACACTGTAACTGCCGCTGTAATAGACCTTGTCAACGCTCGACTGAACATAACCGTTGGCCACGGTGCTTTGGCCGGAGGCAATGAAGGGGCGGTAGATGATGTTCTGGTTCGTGGAGGCACTTAGCGAGGGTAGCAGCTGTGCTTTCGACTGCTCCACATCTTCCTTGGCGGAGAGTTTTTGCATCTGGTTCTTCTTGAGGGAGATGTTGTTGGCCAAGGCATAGTCGATGCACTCTTGTAACGTCCATTTCTTCTCTATGGACTGGCCCATGGCGGGCAGGGGGGCCAGGAAGGCCGCGTATGTGAAAGCGAGGATGATGTGTTTCATATCCAATTTTGCTGCTGGTTCTATATTTTAACTGCAAATTTACACATTTTTTCTGAATATCACAAAATAGTTGCCACTTTATTTGGGTTTTCGTATGAATTATTTGGTCTTTCGTATGAAAAATATGGTATTTTTCAATGAAAAGCATGATACGCATCATTATCATAAAATTGACAAACCTATCCTCATATCACCATTCCCCGTAACATCGAATGGCAGATGACAAATTGAAAGAAGACAAAGCCCCCCAACCCCAACTTGTGTAAAAAATGTTAAATGCGCATAGTTTTTGGTACAACTTTCAAAATTATATCTTATCTTTGCAATATCAAAATGATATCATAATATTAACTATAAAAATAAGGTAAAATGGAAACAAAAAACGAAGTTGCATTTTCTGGAAATGCTATCAATGGCTTCTTGATGTTGTTTGTCAATTTGGCAGTGCTGATCTTGTCAATTGTTGGTATCGTCTATAGCATAATAATGCTTAACGACAGTAATGGTGACCGGGGTGGTTGGCTGTTTGGTGCCTGTGGACTGCTTCTTTTGGTGAACATTATTTGTTGGTGTGGTTTTTTGATGCTGGAGCCTAATGAGGCTCGTGTGCTCACTTGGTTTGGAAAATACAGTGGGACATTCACCCGTACGGGTTTCTATTGGATCAATCCTTTCTACTCCTGCAAGAAGGTTTCTCTGCGTGCACGAAATCTTGACGCCGAACCTATCAAGGTGAACGATAAGACCGGCAACCCCGTAATGATTGGTCTGGTGATGGTATGGAAGTTGAAAGACACCTACAAGGCCATGTTCGAGGTGGACTCACAGACCATCGCCACGTCTCCCACGGAATTGGGCAGCAGTGCCAAAAGTATCATGAACGCACTGGAGAAGTTTGTCAGGGTGCAGAGCGACGCCGCCCTCAGACAAGTCGCCGGACAGTACGCCTATGACGACGAGGATGGCGGGAGCGACGAACCTACGCTGCGCTCGAGTGCCGACGAAATCAATGAGCAGTTGGAGCAGAAACTCAACGAGAGGCTTGCCCTCGCCGGCATAGAAGTGGTGGAGGCACGGATCAACTACTTGGCATACGCCCCGGAAATCGCCGCCGTCATGCTACGCAGACAACAAGCCTCGGCCATCATCACTGCTCGTGAGAAAATTGTCGAGGGTGCGGTGTCCATGGTGAAGATGGCCTTGGAGAAACTGTCACAAGAGGATGTCGTGGAACTGGACGACGACAAGAAAGCCGCCATGGTGAGCAACCTGATGGTGGTGCTGTGCGGCGACGACGCGGCACAGCCCGTGGTGAACACAGGAACTCTCAACCACTGATTCGCCTATGGCCAGGAAGGAGACCAATACCAAAAGTTTCATCCTGCGCGTGGACAGCGACACGATGAATGCACTGGAGGCGTGGGCTGCCGATGAGTTCCGCTCCACTAACGGACAGCTGCAGTGGATTATCACAGAGGCTCTGAGAAAGGCCGGAAGGCTGCCGAAGAAAAACAAGGTGGCAAAAATGGACAAAGAACAACAAGACAAATGAAACTATCCAACTATTTCATCATCAAGAAATATGGCCCGCATCCGCGGATGCCTCGAACCCCCGAGGGCTCCATTTTCGAGGTGGTCGCGCTCTTCTTGATTATCGCTTTATGGGCTGTTGCAGTGTATATGTTCCATCATGCACCGGAGAGCATCCCCACGCATTTCGACTTGCAGGGGAATCCCAACAGCTACGGAAGCAGGACGACGCTCCTGTTTCTTGCCGGGGGAGGAACGCTCGCCGCGGTTGTCATGCTCGTTTGTGCATACTATCCCACAACATTCCTTCACGTGCCAGCCAGCAAGGTCACGCTGCCACAATGTATCCTCATCTCACGGATGGTTCGCGTCGCGGCATTGTTGCTATGCTTCCTCTTTTTCGCCATCATTCTCATGGTGTGTTATCCAACGGTATGGCCACCTAAAGCCATCTTTTGGACTGTCATTGCATTGCTTGTTTGTATGGTCGTCGCCCTCGGAATTTTTGAAGCCAAAATCAAGAAAATAGGTTAGGAGGTACGACCTCGGTCAAAGGTTGTTGTATGCACAGAGACGATATTTGCACAAACAAAAAGCTGGCCATACTGGCCAAGATAGCCCGGCGGATGAACGCCGCCGGACTGACTTGGGCGGTGGGCGCCTCCCTTATGCTCTTCCTGAGGGGGAGGGTAGGGGGCTTTCACGACATCGACATCATGGTGGCAGAGGAGCAGGTGGCGCAGGCTATAGGCATCCTTGAGGGGTTGGGTGTGAACAAGGGGGGAAGACCCAACCCCAAATACCTCACACGACATTTCCATGAGTTTGACATCGACGGAGTGGAAGTGGATCTCCTGGCTGGATATGTCATAGTGTCTCATGGCCTGCCTCACGAATGTCCCCTACGCCTTGAAGACATCGATTCCTCGGCAATGGTGTTGGGGGAGGCCATCCCCCTTCACGCCCTCGCCGAATGGAGGAGATATTACATACTGATGGGCAAACCTGAAAAGGCTAAAAGATGTTGATTTTATGATGCTTGGAACAATGGATTATTTAACTTGATAAAGCCATTTCCAAAAAGAGGCTCACCACCATGGGCAAGGAATACCTCGCCGACAACCCAAGGCTGCTCAACCCTGTTGACTGGGGGAAAGTTGCTGCCCTTGCCACTATAGCTGGCATTGTTGTCACCATCATACTGTTCATCATCGGCTGCGTGCTAATAAAGAGTCATGGCGGCTGATATTTTTTTTGCCTTGCCCTATTCATTTTTCTTCGATTTTATTTGGTTCGTATTCGATTATTTGCTATATTTGCAATCTCTAATGGGTAACAAAAGGCGAAAGCCCTGATACCAGCGGACAAAACCGATTAAGTTCGTGAAATAGGAAGCTACGGCTATTCACTATTATTAAGGGGCAAAAGCCCCTTATTTATTTTTCAACCATTCCTTCCTTATTATTTCCTCGAACCTTTTCGAGCCAAAAGCCTTTCTTCTTACTGTTATCATCCTTCCTCCCTTAAGTAAAATGACCTCTTGCAGATTAGGCCTTTTACCAAAAACCATCTTTAAAGTTGATGCTATGTAGTTGGCATTCTTGTTTCCCTGAATGTCTGCGATGATTCTTGATGATTGTTCCGTTCCTCTAAGCAAACGATTATCAAGCGAATTTTGACCGTACGAACTTTTCCCTTCAGCATAGTAGAGCTTCCCTTCACGCCGCAAGATGAAATCGGCGCTTGTCTCTTTAATGTTGGGAAGAATAAACACATCATAACCTTGCGCGAGCATTTTTTTTGCTATCATCAGATTGCCAGGCATCTCACCCTCTTTCAATTTCCTGTCAAAAGCTTTCATCCCCATCGCAAACACAGAATTGTCCTTCGTGGAATGGTATTCCATCCGTTTGAACCCTCTGTCTTTGATGATTCGTTCGAGTATTTGGACGCGCTCACGATAGGCCTCTTTCTCATAATACAGATTAATCAAATTGCGTACACCCTTGACAGTTAGGGTTGCCACACCTCCCGTAAAATCAGCCATGACTAATTCTTTGAACGGATTACTGATATGCTTGGCTTTTACACCTCTGAATTGTTCAAGCAAGCCTACAACATTCCTACTGTCAGCCATTACCTCACTTGTGAATCCCGCATTATCGCTAATAAAAGGTGGCAAACTTGCCGCCCCCGCAATCCTCCCCTCGTTCTCCTCCACCCACTTCTTGAACCCCTCCGGCACGTCTGTCACCGCGTTCACGCTCTCCCCCGTCACCGGCTCGCCGTCGAGGATGCGCTGCGTGTCGGCCTCCATCTCCTCCTCCGTCTTCATGATCGATGTCGCGTGGCAACGGCAGTGGGGATGCCACCCCGTGAACTTGAAGTCCTTCGGGTACTTCCCCTTCAGCTGGTCGCAGATGTCGGTGAACTTGTGCGGCTTGCCGTCGCGCCCCTTGCAGGTGTGGTTGCCCGAGAGGTGCACCTCTATCCCCACCACGAAGTCGAGCTGCTGCCATCGCTCGTGGTCGGCGGTGTGGTACGCCGTGTTCTACTTGATACAAACTCATTCGCTGTACAGTTATCAACCACCGTAACTGTTCAGCGAATAACATGTAAACATATAATTACCGTATAATTAGTCGTAAATTTTTACCCAAAGATGTGCAAAAATGGGAAAATAGAATGATTTACGTCCATTCCAATAATTTATGATTAATTCGTGGAAATTCGTGTTGAAAATAATTATCGCTGAATAGTTACCAACCCTTAATACTATTAAATAATGTTAATTATACAATAAGTCTGCAAACAAAGTGTCGTGGTTAAGGAAAAAATGACTATATTTGCATGTTGACAACGTAAAACAAGCGCTTATGAACAATAAAATATTGGCTATTATCTTCTCCGCATGCATGTTGATGGGAATGCCGATGGTGGCAAGTGCCAATAATGCCATCGAAATCATTGACACGGATATGCAGAACATCGCCCTCTCAGTGAACGAGACCACTCTCCACATCGCCAACGCCAACGGATTGGTGCTGCAGGTTTATAATGTGGCCGGTGTGCGCGTGATGAGCGTCAAGGTGGAGGGAATGGACAAGAAAATAGAACTCAACCTCCCCAAGGGATGCTACATCGTCAAGGTGGGGAAAGTGGTGAGGAAGATTTACATCAAGTAAGCCTCACGATAGAGAGTAAGACATGACAGACATGGACCTCCTGCCGACATCGGCTTGGTAAGAGGGCTGTGTCTTTTTTTGTATCATAGAATGAATGGCAAACGATGAGCGGGCGCTGATCAGGGCATTGGCGGAACCCACCACCCAGAGGAAGGCTTTCGAGCAACTCGTACGACAATACAGCGAGCAGCTATATTGGAAGGTTAGACGCATCGTCATCGTACACGACGATGCCGATGACGTGTTGCAGAACACTTTTGTCAAGGCGTGGGTCAACCTCTCCGAGTTTAGGGGGCAGTCGCGCATCTCCACTTGGCTCTACAGAATTGCCATCAACGAGGCCCTTGATTTCCTGAGGAAGAAGAAGCATCTCCAGGACATCAGCGTGGACGAGGCAGCAGGGGTGGCTTCTATGCTTCTCGCAGATGAATATTTCGACGGAGACAAGGCCCAGGCTTTGCTCCAGGAAGCCATTGCAACCCTTCCCGACGTACAGCGCACCGTCTTCAATCTCCGATACTATGACAATATGAAATACAACGAGATGAGCACCCTGCTCGATACCTCCGTGGGTGCTCTCAAGGCCTCCTTCCACCATGCCGTCCAGAAAGTCACCGCATACGTCAAGGCAAGGGAGTGACCGCTTGTCACCACGAATATTACATTCAACCATACTGCTGACATCATGAAAGATTTCAATTTTTATGCACCTACTGAAATAGTCTTTGGCAAGCAAGCCGAAGAACAAGTGGCCAACCTCGTCAAGAGATACGGCGGAACCAAAGTCCTCGTGCATTATGGAGGACAGAGCGCCAAGCGCTCCGGACTGCTCGACAAGATGACCGCACTGCTCGGCCAAGCCGGCATCAGCTACGTGATGCTGGGCGGAGTGGTGCCCAACCCACGCCTCTCACTTGTGAAAAAAGGAGTGGAACTGTGTCGTGAGGAAAAAGTGGACTTCATCCTTGCCATCGGAGGGGGGAGCGTCATCGATTCCGCCAAGGCCATCGGCTACGGTGTGGGTTACGAAGGAGAGCCGTGGGATTTCTGGATGGGAAAGGCCGTTCCTGCCTCTTGCCTGCCCATTGGTGCCGTGCTTACCATACCTGCCGCTGGTTCGGAGATGAGCAATAGTTGCGTCATCACCAACGACGACAACAACGACAAGAGAGGCATCAACAGCAACCTCTGCAGATGCAAGTTCTGCATCATGAACCCGGAACGCACTTTCACCCTGCCCCCGTATCAGACGGCTGCCGGAGCCACCGACATCATGATGCACACCATGGAACGCTATTTCACCCAGCACCAGGACATGACCCTCACCGACGCTCTCGCCGAGGCCCTCTTGCGCACTGTCAAGGACAGCGCACTGGAGGTGATGCACCATCCCGAGGACTATCGCCATCGGGCGCAAATCATGTGGGCGGGGAGCCTCTCGCACAACGACCTTATGGAATGCGGGTCGGCCAAGGACTTTGCCACACACAAGCTTGAGCACGAACTCAGTGCGATGTTCGATGTCACCCACGGAGCCGGCCTTGCCGCCATTTGGGGAAGTTGGGCCAGGTACGTGTTGCCGGGGAACGAGGCCAGGTTCGCACGGTTCGCCGTCAACGTCATGGGCGTGGACAACGATTTCACAGACACCAAGAGGACGGCGGAGCGAGGTATAGAGGCCACCGAGCGTTTCTTTGAGCAACTTGGCATGCCCATCAGCATTCACCAGTTGTTGGGAAGGGACATCAAGGACGAAGAAATAGCAGAGATGGCACGCAGGGCATCCCACGATGACCAAATCACTTTGGGGAACATCAAGGTGCTAAAAAGGGAGGACATGGTGGCCATCTATAACATGGCCAAGTAGGGATGTCGAGAAACCGGCAGATCCTGAGACTCGCACTACCCTCCATTGTCTCCAACATCACCGTACCACTTCTTGGATTGGTGGACGTCGCCATCACGGGACATATGGGAAGCGCTGTCTATATCGGCGCCATTTCCGTTGGCTCCATGGTTTTCAACATCCTCTACTGGGTGTTCGGTTTCCTCAGAATGGGCACCAGCGGGATGACTTCGCAGGCCTTGGGGAGGCGCGACCTCACCGGCGTGACACAACTCCTTTGTCGCTCCTTAACGGTGGCCCTCGTGGTGGCGGCTGCCATCATCCTCCTGCAAAAGCCCCTCAAATGGCTCGCCTTTCTCATCGTGCAGCCACACGAGGAGGTGAGGTTGCTGGCGTCCACCTATTTCAACATCTGCGTGTGGGGAGCACCTGCCATGCTCACACTCTATGGCCTCTCGGGGTGGTTTGTGGGCATGCAGAACACCCGCATCCCCATGGTCATCTCCATCGCGCAAAACCTCATCAACATCTTCGCCAGCCTGACGATGGTCTATGGCTTCGGCATGAAAGTGGAGGGAGTGGCTTTCGGGACGCTCCTCGCCCAATATGCGGGATGCATCATTGCTCTCGGACTATGTGCCAAGTACTATGGAAAATGGAAAAAGCATTTCAAATGGAACGGATTGTTTGAATATGTTAAAATGTTGCAGTTTTTCAAAGCCAACACCGACATTTTCCTACGCACATTGTGTCTTGTGGCTGTCAACCTTTATTTCCTTGCCGCCGGTGCCCGCCAAGGCAATCTTGTGTTGGCTGTCAACACGCTTTTGGTGCAACTCTACATCCTTTTCTCTTATTTCCTCGATGGCTTTGCCTTTGCAGGGGAGGCCCTTTGTGGGAAATACCACGGTGCGAACAACAAGGACGCCTTTCGGCTGACAGTGGCAAGGGTGTTTGCGTGGGGAGCCGCTGTAGCTGTACTTTTCACTGTCATTTACATCATTGGAGGAAGCGGGTTCCTCCGTTTGCTTACCGACGAGGCGCAGGTGGTGGAGGCGGCAATGGCCTATCTCCCTTGGGCCATCGCCGTGCCACTTGCCGGCGTGACGGCGTTTATCTGGGACGGCGTGTTCATCGGCGTCACTGCCACGAAAGGCATGCTCTTGGCATCTGCTGTCGCCACCGTGGTGTTTTTCATCGTTTATTTTTTGTGGAGAGACTCCCTTGGCAATCACGCCCTGTGGATGGCATTCGTGATTTACTTAGTGGTCAGAGGCGGAGTCCAAACTGCCATCTACACCAAGCGGATAAGGTGAAAAGAATGTAAATGAATTTCGTAGTGTTTTCTCCTTTTGTGATTATTAAAAAATTTTATTTTTGTATTTATTATTATTAATAAAGGGCATTTTTCCACTCAAAAACTTTTGTCATTCGCCCAAAATGCGTAACTTTGTAACCGAAATACACTTATTTTTGCAATCGGTGCATTCTGACTTATGCCTGTTTGTAAACGCACACAGACAGTGAAAGGGGATTTTCAAAAACAAAAAAGTGTTTGACATGAGATTGATTTGGATCTTCTGCTTCATCATCTTGGCTAATATGGACATGATGGCACAAACATACGACCAACTTTGGAGTGATGTGAAAACAGCCCAAAGCAAAGACCTGCCCAAAACCCAAAAGGAGGTTTTGGACAAAATTGTCGTCAAGGCTACCAACGAGAAGGAATATGGTCAACTTATCAAGGCGCAGTTGAAGAGAGTGGAGGCCATCACAGCCGTTACTCCCGACTCCCTCAAGCCCGAGGTGGAGAAACTTGTGAAATGGGAACAGGAGGCCAGGAAGGAAACACCAGCCCTCGCTGCCGTCCTACAGTCCATCCTCGGAACTATCTACGAGGACAACCGTACCTTGGGAGATGACCACGTCGAGAAAGGGCTTGAGTACTTGAAAAACTCCCTCTCCAATCCCACCTTGTTGGGCAACACCACCACAGGTGCTTTCGTTCCTGCCATGACCGAAGGTGAGGAGAGCAAGTATTTCAATAACGACTTGCTCCATGTTTTGGGAAAGAGGGTCAATGATTACGCCCTTTTACACGATTATTACGACAAGACCGGCAATCGAGAGGCCGCCTGCCTTACTGCTGCGTGGATGTTGGAGGAAAAACCCATGACCAAGGAGGATTTAAAGGTTGCCTCATCACCAAAGGTCAGGGAAGTGGATTCCCTGCTCGCAAGATATGGGGACTTGCCCATTTCAGGCGAACTCGCCATCATCAAATACCACCTGTTGGAGGAAGCCGATGATGTCACCCCCGCGCAGTTGATGGCCTACATCGACGACACAAGGGCGAAATATGGGGAGAAATGGCCGCGCATCATCACACTTGACAACAAGCAACAGGAACTGACAAGGCCATTCTTCTCGCTTGAAGCAGGATGCGAGGTGATTTTGCCCAACACCAAGAGGAAGGTGGATGTCAATGGATTGAGAAACATCTCCTCGCTCACTATGAAAGTGGCAAGGGTCAACTTGGACTTGACCAGGAAAACCTACAGCCTCTACAATGACGACGACCTCAAAGTGGTGAGAAAGGCCATCGTCAAAGGTTCGCAAATCGAAGTCACACACCATTATGAGGGACATCAGCCATACGAGACCTTCAAAGACAGCATTGACATTCCACCACTGCAAAATGGTCTCTATCTCGTGGAATTCTTTACAGGAGACAAGATTGTCAGCGAGGCAAGGGATTTGATGTACGTTTCCGACCTCTACCTCGTCAGGCAACCCCTCCCCGAGAAAAAAACGCGCTTTGCCGTGCTTAGCGCCACCACCGGAAAACCCGTTCCGGGTGCCAAGATACGCATCATGAAGCGCAAGGATGAGACGACGCTCACTTGCAACAAAGAGGGTGAGGTGATTTGGTCCGAAACAGAAGACAACTGGTATAGGCCGGATTTTTATGTCTATACCAGCGACGACCAGGCATGTCCCAAGCAGGATTTGTGGCTGAGTTCATATTCTTACTCCACACCGGCGGCTTCCAGGAAGAGCACCTCGCTCTTCACCGACCGAAGCATTTACCGACCGGGGCAGCAGGTCCATCTGGCCATTATCAGGCATGAGTGCCTCGATGGTATGGAGGAAAGAGCCTTGGAGGGGGAGACCATGAAGGTGACGTTGCGTGACGCCAACCACAAGGAGGTGGAAACGAAGGAGGTGGTAACTGACGAATTTGGAAAGGCCGCCCTCGACTTCACCTTGCCGTCAAGCGGTCTCACCGGCAGGTTCACCATCAACACCAATGGTGGGAGCACGTCCATCAGAGTGGAGGAATACAAAAGACCTACCTTCCAGGTGGAAATTCCCATGGTGGAGGAGGCATATAAAGATGGCGACACCATCACAGTCAAAGGATATGCCAAGTCTTTCGCGGGAGTGCCGGTGCAAGGGGCCAACGTGACTTACTACGTGGAGAGGCAGGCTTCTTGGTGGTGGTGGGGCCGTAATGACGACGATGGAGACATCAGCTTGGCCAACGACAGCACCGTCACCGATGAGGATGGGGCTTTCACCATGCGCGTTCCCATGTGCCTTCCCGAAACATTCGGTGGGAGGCATCCGAGACCACGCTTCTACAACATCATCGTCAACGCCACTGTCACCGACCAGGCTTTTGAGACGCATGAGGCACGGTTGAGCCTCCCTTTGAGCGACAAGGCGACAGCTCTCGGTATCAGCGTGGCCGACATAATGCGAAGCGATGAGATGAAGCCCGTTGTCTTCACCTTGAGAAATGCCGCCGGAAAAACTGTCGATGGCATGGTGGAATACACCATCGACGGAGAAAAGCCGCAAAAGGCGGAGGCCAACAAGAACGTGAATTTGCCCAAGCTCAAATCAGGAAAGCACGTTGTTGAGGCAATCTGCTTGGGAGACACGGTGAAAAAGGAATTTGTCATCTTCTCCATCGACGACAAGAGGCCCTGCTACCAAACACATGACTGGTTCTACGCCTCAGATTGGGAGTTCGACTCGGACGGAAAGCCTGTCGTGGTGCAGGTGGGCACCTCGGACAACGATACCCATGTGCTATACACCGTCTTTACGGAGGACAAAGTGCTTGAACAAGGCGCCTTCAAACTCAGCAATGCCAACCAGACACGAAAATGGACCTACAAGAAGGAGTATGGTTCCGGCGTCCTCATCACCTTTGCATGGGTGAAAGAAGGGGTGCTGTATTCGCATACACATACCATCAGAAAACCCATGCCCGACAAGCGCATTATTCTGTCGTGGGAGACATTCAGGGACAAACTCACACCCGGACAGGAGGAGACCTGGACCCTCAAGGCTGAAAAACCCGATGGAACACCGGCAGACGTGCAACTCATGGCGACACTTTATGACAAGTCGCTCGACCAAATCGCATCACATTCGTGGTCTTTCTACGATCTTGTGGGAGTGAACACGCCATCTTCTTCGTGGGGGGGCTTCAACTTCGGCGACGTGTCCATGGGAGGCAGCGCAGAACTCAAGCTGAAAAGCGTGCCGATGATGCATTTCACATCCATCGACCCCACATTGTTCAATTTGTACGAAGGCAGGTTCTTCATGAATGCAAGAGCAGGGGGAAGTGCCATGAGGAGAATGAAGGGGGTGAAGATGGAGGAACCCATGCCCATGGTCATGGCCGAGAGCAGGGTGTTGAACCGTGACATGGATGACATGGCAGATGCCGTCGCCGAGGATGCTGAGATGAAGTTAACGGCTCCTGTCGTAAAGAAAGATGAAGTTGTCAAAAAGGAGAAAGCACAAGAAGAGGCAGTAGAAGAGCTTGTACAAGTGAGAGAGAATCTCGACGAGACGGCTTTCTTCATGCCCATGGTTGCCGCCGACGAGAACGGGAGGCTCGTGCTCAAGTTCAAGTTGCCCGAGGCCGTCACCACATGGAAGTTCATAGGGCTCGCCACCGACAAGGAAATCAACCACGGATTCATCAATGCGGAGACAGTGGCGAAGAAGGATGTCATGGTGATGCCCAACGTGCCGCGATTTGTCAGATTGGGAGACAAGGCACAAGTCACCACGCGCATTGTCAACACCACAGAGCGAAGCCTGAAGGGAAAGGCTACTATGCAACTCCTTGACGCAGAGACTGAAGAGGTGGTTTGGTCACAAGAGATGAACTTTGAGATGGAGGCCAATCAGACCACGAATGCTACTTTCGACTATGAGCCGATGGGGGAGGCCAAACTGCTCGTTTGCCGCATCATCGCCAAGGGAGAGGGCTTTTCCGACGGAGAGCAGCATTTCTTGCCTGTACTCCCTGCCAAGGAACTCATCACCCGCACCGTGCCCTTCACGCAGAACGGCCCGAAAACATCTATTTTCAACCTGCAACAACTCTTCCCCCAAGGTGTTGAGGGAGAAAAACTCACCATAGAGTACACCAACAACCCCGCTTGGCTCATGATACAAGCCCTGCCCACCATGGCCGCTGGTGACAGCGACAACGCCATCACACAGGCCACGTCATATTATGCCAACGCATTGGGGCAGCACATCATCAACCTCTCACCGGTCATCAAGCAGACCGTTATGAAATGGAGGGAGGAAACCAGCGACAAAGGCTCCATGGCAAGCAGCCTCGCCAAAAACGAGGAACTGAAGGAACTCATGCTCAACGAGACACCGTGGGTCGGAGCAGCAGACAAGGAGGAAAGCCAGAAGAGAAGCCTCGTCAAGTTCTTCGATGAGCAAACCATCAACATACGCATCGATAAGGCACTTGAAAAACTCAAGGACCTGCAACTCGCCGATGGCTCTTGGGCTTGGTGGAAGGGTATGCAGGGAAGCACCTACATGACCGTGGCAGTGAGCGAAATCTTCGTCAGGCTCAACAATATGGTGGGAAAGAGGAGCGACAATAAGAAGATGCTCGACAAGGCTTTCACCTTTATGGACAAGGAACTGGCAGAGGAGGAGGCTTATCTGAGGAAGATGCAGAAGAAAGGGCTGAAGGTGTTGCCCAGTGAAACGGCCCTCCACATCCTCTACATCTACGCGCTCGACGCAAGGGAACCTTCGGCGAAGACGAAGGCCACCATCAAATATCTCATCGACCTCTTCGAGAGCAAGCCCACGGAATTCACCATCTACGGCAAGGCAAGGGCTGCTGTCATCCTGGCCTATTTCAACAAGCAGGAAAAGGCAAGGCAATATATGAGAAGCCTCGATGAATATTCCATCGCTACGGAGGAGATGGGAAGGTATTACGACACCAGGAAGGCGTATTACTCATGGTGCAGCTACAACATACCTACGGAGGTGGCGGCCATTGAGGCTTTCAAACAACTGCAGCCGGATAACACGACAACCATCGACGAGATGAGGAGATGGCTGTTGCAGCAGAAAAGGGCGCAGATGTGGAATACACCCATCAACAGTGTCGATGCCATCTATGCCTTCCTGCAAGGCAATGAGCAAAGTCTCGACAGCAGCGTGCAAACAAAACTCACCATCGACGGACAACCACTGGAGACACCAGAGGCGACTGCAGGACTGGGCTATGTGAAGACCGCCATGGATGCTTCCGGGAAAACAACGCTCACAGTTGAGAAAACATCCCAAGGAACATCATGGGGAGCACTTTATGCGCAGTTCACACAGGACGCCGTGGACGTGGAGGACTCCAAGGCTGGCATCGCGGTCACCAGGGAACTGAGAACAGAAAGCGGAACTCTGAACGTCGGTGACAAGGTGGTTGTCAGAATTACCATCAAGGCGGAGAGAAACCTCGATTTCGTGGAAGTCGTGGACAAGAGGGCGGCGTGCATGGAACCTGTCCAGCAGACATCGGGATACTACCGAGGATGCTTCATCGCCAACAAAGACAATACCACCAACTACTATTTCGACCACCTCGCCAAAGGAACACACGTGGTGGAGACTGAATATTACATCGACAGAAAGGGTACATACCTGACGGGAACGTGCAAGGCACAATGTGCCTACGCACCGGAGTTCGCCGCCACTACAAAAGCCCTCAAAGTCGTTGTCAACAAATAATGCAATGGGAAGGAAGACAGGACGAATAATCGCTGCATTGACAATGGCCATGACACTGGCAGCCACCCCGGGATGGATGGCAGCACAAGTGCTTTCCACACCCAACCAAGTCATTGACTGCGGACAAGTCCTATTCAGAAAACCTGTCACCGTGCATTTCGAAATCACCAACCTCGGAAAGGGGACCGTGACCATCAAGGATGTGGAGACCAGCTGCGGATGCACCAGTGTCAACTACCCAAAGGGAATAATCACGGAGAACAAACCCTTCGTCATCACGGCCACCTACGACGCCAAGCAAATGGGGCATTTCGAGAAATACATCGACGTGTTCACCAAAGGCGCTTCACTGCCCTTCACGCTCACCATCAAGGGGGTGGTCGTGGAGGAACTGAAAGATTACGGAGGAGATTACCAGTTTGTGATGGGAAAACTCAAGACCGACACAAGGGAGGTGTTCTTCGACGATGTGATGAAAGGGGAAAACCCTGCTGCGGAGATACACCTGCTCAACACTTCGAGCGAAATGGCAAAACCGGTTGTCTTGCAGCTGCCCAAATACCTCAAGGCCGACGTGTCGCCTTCGGAAATACAACCGGGCAAGTCGGCGGTGCTTAGGCTCACCCTCATGACCAACAAATTGGAGGACTACGGACTGGAGCAAGCCTCCGTCTTCCTCGCCTTCAATGCAGGAGAGAAGCCAACGCAGGATAAGGAGATACATGTCACATCCATCCTCCTGCCTTCCATGGGGCAAGTCACAGACCAGCAGCTCGCATACATGCCCAAAATGAAAATCTCCAGCACCAACCTCGACCTCGGGGAGTTCGAAGGGAAAAAGAAGAAGAAAGGAACATTGGTCATCGAGAACCTTGGAAGGACTGACTTGGAAATCTCCAAAGTGCAGATGTTCACTGAAGGGCTGGTCATCGACTTGAGTAACAATGTCATCCAACCCGGACAAACTGCAAAACTCAAGGTCACTGCCGACCAAAAGGTCATCAAGGGGGTGAAAAGACAGCCTAAAATACTGCTCATCACCAACGACCCCAAAAACCAAAAAGTCATTGTGGATATCAACGTGAAATAAATACTATCATATAATAGATGTTATGGAACATCCTGAAAACAGCAAGGAATACAAAGGACTGACGGTCAACTCCGGGGTGGAGCAGCCGGCCATCATCAACCCATATCTCAAAAGAAGCCGCTTCAAGAGAAGGGTCTTCACCACTGCGGAAATGGTGGAAGGCATCGTCAAAGGTGATGTCACCATCCTCAGCCAGGCTGTTACTCTCGTGGAAAGTGTCAATCCTGAGCACCAGGCCAAGGCACAGGAGGTCATTGAAAAATGCCTCCCGTTCAGCGGCAAGTCCGTCAGAGTGGGAATTAGCGGTGTGCCGGGAGCAGGTAAAAGCACATCCATCGACAATTTCGGATGCCATGTCCTCGACACAAGAGGAGGCAAACTCGCCGTCCTCGCCATTGACCCCAGCAGCGAGAGGTCGAAGGGAAGCATCCTCGGAGACAAGACAAGGATGGAGAAACTCTCCACCAGGCCAGAGGCTTTCATCAGGCCAAGCCCAACAGCCGGCTCTCTTGGAGGTGTGGCCAGGAAGACCAGGGAAACCATCATCCTTTGCGAGGCGGCCGGATATGACAAAATCTTCGTAGAAACAGTAGGCGTGGGGCAGAGCGAGACGGCATGCCACTCCATGGTGGACTTCTTCCTCCTCATACAACTTGCCGGAACGGGTGATGAACTACAGGGCATCAAAAGGGGAATTATGGAAATCGCCGATGGCATCATCATCAACAAGTGCGATGGAAACAATGTAGATAAATGCCAAATGGCCGCTACAAATTTCAGAAACGCACTCCATTTCTTCCCCATGCCCGACAGCGGATGGATACCAAAGGTGCTTTGCTATAGTGGATTCTATGGTACCGGCATCAAGGAGGTGTGGGACATGGTCTATCAATACCTTGACTTTGTCAAGAATAACGGGTATTTCGATTATAGGAGAAACGAGCAGAGCAAGTATTGGATGTATGAAACCATCAACGAGCAACTACGCAACAACTTCTACCACGCACAAGGAATGGAGGAAAAACTTGCGAAAGCGGAAAACAGCGTATTGGCAGGAGAGCAAACGTCCTTCGCCGCAGCCGGCATGCTGCTCGACAACTATTTCAAGCAACTGAGTAACAACAACAAGAAACGTTGAATTCATGAACATAGAAATTGACAACCAAAGCGGCTTCTGTTTCGGAGTGACCACCGCCATCAACAAGGCGGAGGAAAAACTCGCCGAAGAGAAAACGTTGTACTGCCTGGGAGACATCGTGCACAATGGGATGGAGTGCGAGAGACTCAGGCAGATGGGCTTGGTCACCATCAACCACAATGACCTCAAGGCTCTCAAGGATGTCAAAGTCATGTTCAGAGCCCATGGGGAACCCCCCGAAACTTACGACGTGGCGAGAAGCAACAACGTGGAAATCGTGGACACCACCTGCCCCGTCGTGCTGCAACTTCAAAAAAGAATTAAAAAGCAGTTCAACGCCAACCCTGATGCACAAATCGTCATCTTTGGCAAAAACGGGCATGCAGAGGTTCTCGGACTGGTGGGGCAGACCAACAACAAGGCCATCGTCGTGGAAAACATCGACGATGTGGAGAAACTCGACTTCAACAGGGACATCTACCTTTATTCACAAACAACCAAGTCCATCGAGGAGTACCACCATATCATTCACTATATCAGGCAGCACATTGGGGAGAATGCCACTTTCAACAGCTTCGACACCATTTGTAGGCAAGTGGCCAACAGAATAACCAACATCGCCATGTTTGCCAAAAAGCACGACCTCGTTCTTTTCGTATCGGGGGGGAAGAGCAGCAACGGTAAGGTCCTCTTCAACGAATGCAAGAAAGTCAATCCCAACTCTCACCAAGTGGAGGCGGCGGAGGAAATCAATCTGGATTGGACTAAAGGAGCCGCCACCGTGGGAATTTGCGGTGCTACAAGCACGCCCAAATGGCTTATGGAGGAGTGCAAGTCGTACATCATCAATCACCAAAAAGAAATTATTTAACATTATCATCAATAACTAATCTTTTATGAAAAGTAAATTTTTGCTTACAATGGCCGTCGTAACGGTAACAGCGTTGCAAACAATGGCGGCACCAGTCACCAAGGACATTGCATACCTGCAGGCACAGGCGTTCCTGCAGGGAAGGGGAGTCCATGTGGACAGTGAACTATTAACCATCAGTGAAGGACCGGCTATCCAAGATGGAACACCTGCCTACTACGTCGTCAACAATGGTGAGAACGGAGGTTTCGTCATCATCTCAGGAGACGACAGGGCACAAAACATTCTCGGTTACTCAGAGCAGGGGCACTATGACCTGCAGGCGGAGGAACAAACCGCTGCTGGAGAGATGATGCAAGGCTATGCGGAGGAGATGAAATGTCTCGATGCCATGGGAATCACTGAAAAGGAATACACGGGTATGGCAAGGACAAATACGCCTACTTCAACGGCCATCCAACCCCTCGTCACGGCCAAATGGGGACAGAGAGACCCCTTCTATTCCTCAACACCAACTGTCAGTGGGACACACTGCCTCGTGGGTTGCATCTCCGTCGCAGTCTCACAAGTGCTGTATTACTACAGGAACAGAATGGCGGCCAAACTCTCCACCACCATTCCTGCATACACCAGCGGGGGGGTGAAGTCTTCCGCCATCAATGCGGGAACCGCACTAAATTGGAACAATATGTTTGACGTGTTGGATGGAACTGTCACATCAGCACAGAAAACCAACGTGGCCAACTTGCTGTATTATGTGGCTGCAGCACTCAAATCGACATTTGCTACTGATTACACTTCAACACCTTTCCAAACCATTGGCTCATACCTCACCACCTATTTCGGATTTGCCAACAGCACCTACAAGGTGAGATCCAATTTCACCTATGAGCAATGGAAGAATATGATTGTCTCCGAACTTGAGCAGGGAAGGCCCGTCGTGTATTTCTGTGGAAAGGAAGCTAACAAAGGACACCTCTTCGTCATCGACGGATACGACGGAGGAGACCTTTTCCACGTCAATTGGGGATATTCGGGCATGTGTGATGGGTATTTCACGCTCTCCGTTCTCAACCCTTACGACCATGCAGGAGAGGATGCCGGTATCATAAGTGGGATGTCTTTTCTCTACAAGGCTATGGCTTTCTTCAACCTACAGCCTAAAAACGGATATAACGACGTTGACAACAACACCTGGCTCTACGCCATCAACAACTCCTTCACTGCAAGTTCCAACACGCTGAAGGTCACCTACACCAACAAGACTGCCAACAACAACTCTTTCACATGCGGCCTCGGTTACGTGGACGAAGACGGGAACATCCAAGTGCTGAAGCAGTGGACAAAGGGAGAGGCTGCCATTGCAAGCGGCGCTACATCGGGAGCCATCTCTTACACCCTCAGCGCAAGCGACTTCTCTGCCAAAAAACTCGCGACAAAGTCCTATTACAACATATACCCCATTAGCAAAATTAAGGGTGGAGACTGGCAGATGTGCCAACAATCAACGTCCGGCACTTACCTCTCTTGCTATTATGCAAGTACCAGTTCACTCACGGCATCTCTGAAAACGGCTCAACCAGAACTGTCTATTGCCAGCATCGAGTATCCCGGGGCCAAGACCAAGGGAGCCAAACAGATGGTCAAGGTTGCCGTGAAAAACGACGGGGATGATTTTTCCGGAACGATTTACCTCCACGCAAGCCAGACGACTACCAAGGGCTCCGCTCTTTCCAGCTTGCCCGTTTACGTTCCGGCAGGAAAGACAGTGACCTTATGTCTCTATTTCACGCCGAAGTACAAGGGCAAGTATAATGTATGGTTGGCAAGTGGCGCAAATGCCACCGATATCTTTGGTGCATCGAGCGTCACCATCAACGATGGCTCATATTCCCAAAAAATCTCATCCGCTGGTGTTACCTACAAGCACCTCCTCTCCTCGAAAAAAGTCATTGGTACAACCCTCGAAGGAACCGTCAAGGTGAAAAACAGCGCGTCAAGCACCTTTGCTGGCATTCTCAAGGTTAAACTCTGCACTTATAATTCCTCAAGAGGAAAATGGGTGGGAATGGAAAAAGAGTCGTTCAAGTATATGGAAATACCTGCAGGAGGTACGGCAGACCTTGAATTCAAGTTCGAGGGTCTGAATCCATCCGCCTCTTACGGTTTCTTCTTTTTCGATGCCAACGATGCTTTTTGGACCTCTACGTCTTATGTCGTCGGCCTCAAGGTGACATACGGTGTGATGTGCTATGACAAAACTGGGGAAATGACCAATGCTTACGTGCCAGATGCCACCATCACCATTCCTGCAGATGCCCTTTCAGTGGACTTTACCGGAACCACTTCCACAGTCAAGAAGGTGGTACCCAATACGGCAAAGAACGCCATCTATTATCTCGGTCCTTCCGACACACAACCCGCAGGACTGACGGGTAAGAATGTTGTTAAGGGAAAGCAGGCGACAAGCATTACGCTCACTTACGGCGAGCCTATGTTTGTCAAAAACCGTTTCACCGCCAATGACATCTCGTTAACCCTCAAACCTTCCATGGGATTGCCACGCAATGGAGTGGGTGGTTGGCAGACCGTTGTCATACCATTCGCACCTACATCGGTCAAATGTGACAATAAAGCCATCGACTGGTTCCGCTCAAAGACTGATGAGGGAAAGCAATTCTGGCTCAAAGAGTATGCTGCCCTGCAGGGAAACTCCACCGTATGTTTCGACTACGTAAAAGAAATCAAGGCCAATACACCTTATTTATTTACTGTGCCCAGCAGCAAGTGGGGTGAGCAATACAATCTTGTAGGAAAGAATATTGTCTTTGCTGCCAAAAATGTCTTGGTGTATGAGGAACCTATCACCGTAGCCGCTTCAAGCGCCTTCAATTTCAGAGGATCTTACGGCGGCACCACCTTGTCCAACATTTACACACTTGATGCACAAGGGGCAAAGTTTGTAAAGGGAAAAGCAACCGTGAAACCTTTCAACTGCTACTTTGTAGCAACAGGAGAAGACAATACAGACGTCAACTCCCTCAACACCTCATCCTTGGAAATAGAGGAGTAAATAATTAGTAGTTATTGATGAAAATAGCCGGCTCCAATTATGGGGCCGGCTTCTTCTTTATCCTTGGCACAGGTTATGACTCCTCCGAGGCACGAAGAAATTGCTCGTAAAGCCAAGCATTCTGCTCGGGGATGGTCATATAGCTGTTGTCCAACTCTATCGCGTCGGGAGCCTTGCGAAGGGGACTCACCTCACGATGGCTGTCTTGGTAGTCACGATCCAATACGTTGCGCAATATCTCGTCGTAGTCGGCTGCTTCCCCCTTGCCTGTCAACTCGTCGTACCGACGACGGGCGCGAACCTCTGCCGAGGCGGTGACAAAAACCTTCAACTCCGCGTTGGGGAACACCACCGTGCCGATGTCACGACCGTCCATCACAACACCTTTCTCCTCACCCATGCGCTGCTGCTGAGCCACCAATGCCTCGCGAACGAACGGCAGGGCGGCTACCTCGCTCACTTTGCCAGACACCTCCATGCCGCGGATGAAAGCCTCCACGCACTCTCCGTCAAGGTAAGTGTCGGGGCGGCCTGTGGAGGCGTTGGCCTTGAAACTGATGGTGAGGTGGGGGAGGGCGGAGGCCAGGGCCTCTGTGTCAAGCACACCCTCGTCGTCGAAGAGGGAGTGTTGGAGGGCGTAATAGGTCACGGCACGATACATCGCACCCGTGTCAACATACACATAGCCCACTTTTTGAGCCAGGTCTTTGGCCATAGTACTCTTCCCACATGAAGAATGGCCGTCGATTGCTATCGTAATCTTTTTCATAATGATTATAGGTTGAATGATATGTTGGCTATTATCGAGGAGGAGGACACATGGTATTTGCCGTAGGCAACACCAATTTTGAAACGCTCCAACTGAACACCGGCACCAAGGGACAATCCAGCACCGTGGCTGCTCTCATCGTCGCCATCTGGCACCTTCATTTCGTTCATGCGGCGAAAATTCATACCGGCTCCCACCCACACCTGGTCGGACAACAACACGTCAACACCTACAGCAAGATGGTTGACAAATTTGTAATCCCAATGGGTGAGGTCCAACAAGGTGGCCGAGAAACGAAGAGGGGCGCCGGACAACTTCTTCGACACACCGGCTTGCAACTCAAATGGAAGACGCTCGTACTCCTCGTCGAAGGCTTTCAACTGACCACCAAGATTGCGGCCCGTAAGAGACAAGGACAAGTTATTTTCAGGGTCATAGTAATTCAATCCCAAGTCCACGCACATTGCCATGGAGTTGTATCCTGCGATATAGCTCGTCACCCATTTGGCTGTGATGCCGCCACTAAGACGGTTGGTTAGCGAATGGCAAAGGCTGACGCCGAGGGCGATGTCGCGGGCGGAAAACTCGCCAAGCTCCACTTGGTTGGCGTCCATCTCCTTCATCTTGCCATAGTCCATCAATTGGGCGCTTACACCTAATGTTGTGCGCTCCTTCATCACCCAGCAATAACTCGCACTGCCCGTCTGCACCCCCGACATGTAGTTCATATAGTTCAAACCAAGAGTGCGGTCGCTCACGGAAGAGAGAAGGGCGGGGTTGGAAAACAACAAGGAGGCGTCATCCTCTATCAATGTGATGTTCTCACCACCCAAAGCGGCACCATGGGCACTCACTGGCAAGCGCAGAAAGGTGTATGCGCTCTGGCTCTCCTGGCCAGCACTCGACAGGGAAATGAGGGCGGATATGAGTAGGAAAACACCTTTTTTCATCCTTTTTTGCTTTTTTGACGGCAAAGATACACCTTTTTTCAAATATCTGAGTTATTTTTGTACCTTGAAATCATCTTTCAGGGTGATACGACGTATTTATAACGCATTTTTCACCCGATTATTGGATGAATTGGAAACTTTTAATCTCACAAACGTAGCATGATGGAGGTGAAGAAAAGTCGAAGTGCCGATCTGGAGAGGAGAAGGCCGGCATGGTTGGCGATGGGACTGGCTTTCGCCCTCGCATGCTTCGTCATTGCCATCGAATTCTCCTTTAACGAGGTGGACGGAATGCTCGACGCCGATTTCCTCGACGAGATAGCAGAGGACATGGAATTCATTCCACCCCTCGATATGCCTTTGCCAAAAGAAGAGACTCAGGAGAACGCACCCTCCGAAAAAATAGAGGTGGTGCAGGAGGTCTATGAAAACGAAAGCAAGGAGGAGGAGACGATGGAGATGAAGCCCGAACTTGCCGTGGAAGAGGAGATGGCCGAGGAGAATGTGGAGGACAAGGTGGAGGCGGTGCTCATCGACCAACAGGAAGAGGAGGTGAAAACCATCAGGGAACTCGATGACCTTCCCGTCTTCCCCGGGGGGATGTCCCAACTCGTCAGATGGCTCACCCAAAACCTCAAATACCCGGAGACGGCAAAAAACGACAAGGTGAGCGGAAAGGTGAAGGTGTCTTTCGTCGTCAATGCCGACGGAACAGTGTCTGACATTAAACTTGTCAAGTCTGCCGAACAAAGGCTTGACAAAGAGGCACTGAGGGTGGTCAGGATGATGCCTAAATGGCAACCGGGCCTCATCAATGGAAAACCGTGCCGAACGCTTGTCAACCTTCCCGTTGTCTTCAAACTTTGAAATTTTGTCATCGATACACAAATAATCAACAAATATGCTTAATTCAAACGAAATCCTTCAACTCATCAACGACTACCTCGACCGTATGCCATACGAGAGGAAGCCGCAAAGCCTATACGAACCTATCAAGTATGTGTTGGCCATAGGAGGAAAGCGCATCAGGCCTACACTCATGATGCTCGCTTACAACCTTTTCAAGGAAGACCCACAGAGCATACTCTCTTCTGCTTGCGCTCTGGAAACCTATCACAACTATACACTGTTGCACGACGACCTCATGGACAATGCCGACCTACGAAGAGGGCACATGACTGTCCATAAAAGATGGGATGCTAATACGGCCATCCTTTCGGGAGACTCCATGCTGGTCCTCGCATTCCAACAGATGTCACAATGCAAACCGGAAAAACTGAAACCCATCATTTCGCTCTTCACAGAAACGGCTCTCGAAATAGGGGAGGGACAGCAGTATGATATGGACTTCGAAAGCCGCAACGACGTGACCGAGGAGGAGTATATTGAGATGATCAGGCTGAAAACAAGCGTCTTGCTCGCTTGTGCCACCAAAATGGGTGCCATCTTGGCGGATGCCGACAAGGCTGATGCCGAAAACATTTACAAATTCGGGGAGAAGATAGGACTGGCTTTCCAACTCCAGGATGACTTCCTTGACGTGTATGGTGACACCAAGGTCTTCGGAAAAGCCATCGGTGGGGACATCATTTCCAACAAAAAGACATACATGCTCATCAATGCCATCGCCTTGGCTAACGAAAAGCAAAGGGAAACGCTCATGAAGTGGATCGACATACCCAACCCCGACGCGCAGGAGAAAATCGCAGCCGTCACTGAAATCTACAATGAAATAGGAATCAATCAGTTGGCCATAGAAAAAATCAACTACTATTTCAACGAGGGTGTCAAATATCTCGATGCCATCAATGTGCCGGAGGGAAGGAAGACGGAGATGAGGGCATATATAAAGGAAATGATGAAAAGGGAGTACTGACATGCCATACCGGCGATTACCGAAAACCGACGCTGCAAGGCTGAAGGCCCTCGAGGCCCTCACCGACAACAACGACGTCTATACTGTGGCGGGGAGGTTCATCGACAGAAATTCCCTTGCCAAGGCACAGAAACTCTATGCCTTGCTCAGTGATGCATGCGGCCAACACGCCACCTCCATGAGGACACAAGTGAGATATTCCAAAAGGATGGCCAACTTGCAGCATAACGCCATGACTTACATCAGCCATTTCATCCAGGTGCTTTTCCTCGCTGTGGAAAGAGGGGAGGTGCCTGAAGATTGTCTCAAAGAATATGGCATCAAGCCCGATGAAAAACTTGTGCCATACCTCAAGACGGCAGAGGCCATCATGCAGTGGGGAACGAGGGTCATACAGGCGGAGAGAAAAAGGGTGAAAGAGGGGGGAAAGCCCATCCTCTCCCCTTCCATAGGAGCCGTGGCCACGCATTTCGATGTCTTCAAGGAAAAATACAACGCACAACGACAATATAAAAACAAAACGGCGGGGGCGTTGGCTGATATCGACACGCTAAGGCCGCAAGTAGATGAGGTCATACTCGACTTGTGGAACCAAATAGAAAAACATTTTGAAAACGAACCTCCCGAAAAAAAATACCAACTCTGTAAAAAATACGGAGTGGTGTATTATTACAGGAGGCATGAGAAACATTTGGAAGAATGAATTTTATAGACACACATGCACACCTTGACGGAAAGGAGTTCGATAGTGACCGAAAACAGGTGGTGGAAAGGGCTAAAGAAGCGGGGGCGACTAAAATTTTCGTGCCTGCGATTGACCTTCCATCATTGGACAAGGTGGAGGAGGTGTGCAACCTATATGCTGATTTCGCATACCCCATGGTTGGACTACATCCTGAAGAGGTGAGAGGGAACTACAACGAGGTTCTCGACAATATGCAGGAAAGACTGCCTGGAAATTTCATTGCCATCGGTGAGGTGGGTCTCGATTTCTACTGGAGCCGTGAATTTGAGAAGGAGCAGATGGAGGCTTTCGAGAGACAGGTGGAGTGGGCTTGCCAAATGAATTTACCTCTTATGATACATAGCAGAAAGGCGCAAAACCAACTCGTTGCCATTCTGAAGAAATACAAGGGGCGGCTCAACGGCGGTGTGTTCCATTGCTTCACTGGCAATCTCACCGAGGCTAAGCAACTTCTGGAATTTGACAACTTTTGCCTGGGGATAGGGGGCGTGCTTACTTTCAAGAAAAGCAACCTGCCGGAGGTGGTCAAGCAACTGCCTCTACAACGCATCGTGCTGGAAACCGACGCACCATACATGGCACCCGTGCCTATGAGGGGAAAGAGAAACGAGAGTGCTTTCATTACGCATGTCATCGAAAAAATGGCACAGTGCTATGGTATTGAAAAGGAAGTCGTGGCAGATACCACCACTCAAAACGCATTGAGAACTTTTCCAAGATGTGTCTGATTTTCAATGCAGGGAATGGTGATACAACATAGCCAACATCTTCGAAGATGCCACGCATGCACGGCGACCCTGGTTGCCTGTCTGTTGTTCGCCATCCATGCAGAGGCTCAGGACAATAAAACTGAAAGGTGGGGGGTGGCTGCCGGAGCCGGTCCTGGAAAAATCATAGTTGTGGACAAATACCAGGAGAAGTGGCAGAAAGGAAAAAACAATTTCTCCTTCGATGTCGCTTTGGAACACAGGTCTTTGCCTGAGGATAGCAGTGATTTCGACCAAGACTATGGCTTGCCTGTCATCAGTGCGAGGATGAAGGTGGCGCTTAATCACAACGTCACCATGCACAAAAGCCAAGACAAGCATTGGGGATTGGCACAACCAGTGGACTATGATTCACGAATGGGAAATGTAGTGGCTCTCTACGGGACTTTCGCAAGACCTTTTTTCAGAAACAAATTTTTCGAGGCCGACGCTGCCATTTCTACCGGATTGGGATATTCCAACACCATCTATGACAAAGACAACAATGTGGATGACGAGCTCATTGGGTCTCATTTCCTCATCTATTTCGGACTGGGAGCGCATCTTACATGGCGCTTCATGCCTGATTGGGGTCTGAGGGCGGGGGTGGATTACTGGCATCTCAGCAACGGAACTCTCGGAAGACCCAACAAGGGCGCCAATTTTGTAGGGCCGACTATCGGACTTGCCTATATGCCGCATTTCGAACATGTGAGAACGATGGGGATGAAAAGATCCTTCAATCCTTTTGAGAAGAAATGGTATGTCGAACTCACAGCGGGGGTGGGGGCGAGAACACTTTACGAGGAGTGGGACCAGACGCAATATAAAACCCCTATGGGAGAGGAAGATTACAGAACAGGTGACTTCAAACTCTATATTGCCTACTCGGCACAGGCAGATTTGATGTGCAGGTATGACAGGAAATGGGCCTCGGGCGTGGGGCTGGACCTTTTCTATGGAGGATATGCATCGACGGTGGAGAAAATTGAGCAGAAAAGGGGCGTGGATGCAGAGCACAGTCCCTGGTCTGTGGGACTTGCTTTCAAGCACCAGGCTTTCTACAAACAACTCTCCCTCGCCATGTCTTTCGGATGGTATCTTTATCGTGAGATGGGGGAAAACGCCAAGGTCATGGAGAAAAGGTACTATGAGAGAATAGGATTGAAATATACATTGCCTGGCAAACGCCATTTGTCCATCGGAGCTTCGGTAAAGGCGCATTCCACCAAGGCTGACCTCACGGAAATTCATCTTTCCCTGCCCATTAGCCTCCAGCACAAAAGCAAGGATTAGCAGCAACCGCCACGAACGGTTCGGTCTGTGGTTGTATTACAACCACAAAAAATCTTACGAAAAAATACGTTCAAAGAACGCTTTTTCAAAATTTTTTCGTAATTTCGCAACGTCAAACCAACAGTCTGAACATATGAAAAGAAAAATCCTCACTTTTTTGGTAATTGCTGTCGCATTCTTGGCATGCAAGAGCGATAAAAAACAAGTGCAAGAATATCTCGACAAAAACTATGCCGACAGGGAGGTGAAAGTCGTGGGAAATATCACACCTGACTCCGCTTTCTGCCCTTTGACTAAACTCGAGGCCACTTTGCTCGAAGTCCAGGCTTACAGACTGCGGCTCATGCAGTTCATTGAGCAGGATCTTGACTCTGCTTATCAATTCGCATGCGAAATCAAGGAAAAATATGCCGACGAGAACTCCTTTGCCAACCTCGCTTACCCTAATGGACAAAAGAATAGGTTGGCTTATAGAGTGAGGTGCGATGAAGCAGGGGATGAACACTACATCACGTTCTACAAAAACTTGCATGACGACACCATTGAATACAGCTCTTTCGACGTTGAGGACATCATCGACAGCATTAGCGTGTATTACAACTCTCTCATGAACGGGGTGAACAGCATTGTCAGCGAAAGGAACCCGGTAGTCAAGGCCAATACAGGCAATGCAGCTGAAGACAATGAGGTCGTCAAGGAGCAATAGGAAGAGGCTTTTCGTCGCCCTTCTCTTGGCTGTTGCTTTCCCTTCCATCCACGCTCAGGAGGGAATGGAAAGGACGGCGATGGAAATCATCGGGGAGATGAACCCGGGATGGAACCTGGGAAACACTATGGAGGCCATCAACTGGAGAACATCCATTCCTCCGATTGATGAAAACTATGGTGTAGGGACGGAGACACACTGGCAAAGTGTCAAAACTTCCAAGCAAATCATCGAGTTTGTCAAGCAACAGGGATTCAAGGCTGTCAGAATACCATGCAACTGGATGTGCGGACATATCATCGACCCGCAAACACATACCATTGATCCCGCTTGGATTCTTAGGGTGAAAGAAGTGGTGAAATATTGCACTGACATCGGTCTTTATGTAGTGCTCAACGACCATTACGATGGTGGATGGTTGGAGAGAAGCTTTGACAACATCACGGAGGATAATGTCAAGGAGAAAGAGACGGTGATGAAGAACATCTGGACACAAATCGCCACTGAATTTGATGAATTTGATGAGCATCTTCTTTTTGCCGGACTTAACGAACCTGATGTTGACAATCAGGCTAAAACCAACGTCTTGCTTAGATATGAACAGGCTTTTATTGACGCGGTTAGGGCCACAGGCGGCAACAATGCCAAGCGAGTTCTCATTGTGCAAGGCCCATCAACCGATATTGACAAAACATACTCTTATATGAATTCTCTGCCAAAGGATGTGGTGGAAGGAAAACTAATGCTGGAAGTGCATTATTACTCACCATGGCAATTCTGTGGAATGGAGAAGGATGAGGACTGGGGAAAGATGTTCTACTATTGGGGGAGCATGAACCATTCCGGAGGGTCGCCTCAAAGATATGGCTCTCAATATGAGGAAGCCTATATGGAAAGGCAACTCGACAAAATGTACAGCAAATTCGTGGAAAAGGGAATTCCTGTCATTATTGGAGAATATGGAGCCAATTGGAGAATTGTTGATGAAAACCAAACTCTCCACAATCAGTCCATTTGGTTTTTTTATGAGAGAATCAATTCTCTCGCAGCACAAAGAGGAATGGCGGCTTTCGCTTGGGACATCAACTATTGCAACAGACCGTCTATGACTATCATCAACAGGGCGTTGAAAACCATCTACAATTCCTATATGATGCAGGGCATCAAGGAGGCCGTAACAAATATAAGGCAATTGAATACTATTGGTATGGAGGAATGCCTGGACATTTATGACCTGCAAGGTAGGAAGGTGGAGCCGGGCAATGGCATCACACCATATAAAAGAGGTGTATATCTGCAACCAGGAAAGGCCATGCTTGTCAAGTGAAAATAAGTTTCGATGGAAAAACCCCTGTTTTAATCTCAAAAACGTCATTTAAAGCTTAACAAACGTTAAATAATACGCATTTCCTGCAAAAATTTTATCGAAAATTTTGGTAGTTCAAAAAAACGCCTTACCTTTGCATTCGCTGCGCTTAAAAAAGCAAATCAGCGAATCGCTCTTTGAAAGGATTACATGAAGACAGAGAAGTAGTACAAGAATCCCGCCGCAGGCCCGCGCCCGAGTGGTGCGAATGGCCGGTCGGCGGGGGGTAGAGATACGAGCCGTTCAATTTTTTTTGAAGGTGCTTTTGGGCTCAAGAGTATGAAGGAGCGTCCTGGGACAAGACAGAACTGCGCGAGCCGCCCGAGTGCGGCGAGT
>JAFZRU010000015.1 GCA_017619755.1 Prevotella sp. | reverse complement strand
GCTCGAAGGTGTCGTTCAGACAGGTCTGTGTCATACCAGGTGACGACTCAGTGAGACCGTACACGCTGGTGATGGTCATGAACATCTTCTCGCTCACCTGCTTCATCAGTTCCACGGGGCACAGCGAGCCGGCCATGATGCCGGTGCGCAGCGAGCTCATGTCAAACATGTCGAACATGGGGTGGGTGAGTTCGGCGATGAACATGGTGGGCACGCCATAGACTGCGGTGCAACGCTCCTTGTGTATGGAGGCAAGCACCACGAGGGGGTCGAATTTCTCCACCATCACCTGTGTGCAGCCGTGCGTGAGGCAGTTCATCGTGGCAAGCACCACGCCGAAGCAGTGGAACAGCGGCACGCAGACGCACAACTTGTCGTCCTGGGTGAACTCCATGTTCTCGCCGGTGATGAAGCCGTCGTTGGAGATGTTGTAGTGGGTGAGCATCACGCCCTTGGGGAAGCCCGTGGTGCCGGAGGTGTACTGCATGTTCACCACGTCGTGGCATCCCACGTTTTTCTTCGCCTCCGTGAGCAACTCGTCGTCGATGTTGCGACCCAAGAGGAGCAGTTCGGCGGTGTTGTACATGCCACGGTATTTCTCCCTTCCGATGAAGACGACGTTTTTCATACAGGGGAAGCGCTCGCTCTGCAGACGCCCGCGCTCGCAGTTGCGCAGCTCGGGGAGCATCTTGTAGGTCATGTCCACGTAGTCGCACTCCCACGTGCCGTCGGTGATGCACAGGGTGTGCATGTCGGAGTCCTTGCACAGGTATTCCAACTCGCTCTGCTTGTAGTTGGTGTTCACCGTGACGAGGACGGCTCCGATTTTCGCCGTGGCGTAGAGGAAGGTGAGCCAGTCGGGCACGTTGGTGGCCCAGATGCCCACGTTGCTGCCTTTTTTCACGCCGATGGCTAAGAGGCCTTTGGCCAGGTTGTCCACGCGCTGGTTGAACACGCTCCAGGTGAAGCGCAGGTCGCGGTCGGAATAGACGATGTATTCCTTGTCGGGGGTCTTCTCGGCCCAGTATTCGAGCCATCCTCCCAAGGTGCGTTCTGAAAGTTGTTGCATGGCTGGCGGGGCTTAGAAGGGGATGTAAACGACGGCGAGGATTTGTGCAGCTTGGCCGGTGGCTCCGTGCACGTGGTGCTCGACGATGGAGTCATAGAAGATGCTGTCGCCCTTGTGCAGGGTGTAGGTCTCTTTGCCGTAGGCGATCTCCACCTCCCCGTCCATGACGTAGATGAACTCCTCTCCTTCGTGTGCGGAGAGCTTGAAATTCTTCTCTTCGTTGGGTTGTATGTCGATGATGAACGGTTCCATTTGGCGACCCGTCTTCCTCTTGGCCAAGGGGTGATACACCATGTGCTTGCGGGCGTCGGCGGTGTCGTTGGAGAAACTAAGGCTGTTGCTGCGCTCCTCTGCACGGCACACCACGGGTCCCAGCTCGTCGTTGTCGTCGAGGAAGGTGCCCAAGCGCACGCCAAGGGCGCGGGCTATCTTGATGAGCGGTCCGAGCGAGGGCAGGAACTGGTCGTTTTCTATCGATGTGATTTGTTCTGTTGACAAGCCGGTGCGGCTGGCCATCTCCTCGATGGAGATGTTTTTTGTTTCCCTGATGCCTTTGATTTTGGCACCCACGATGCTGCTGTTATCAGTCATAAAAATGATGCGTTTTTGAAAATTGGGCGTAAAATTACACAATATTATTCAAACAGCGGCATTTTTTATGAAAAAGTAACAAAAACGGCTCGTTTTGTGTCGATTTGACGGTCAAAAAGTGCCAAAAAGGCCGTTTTGCATCCTTGTTTCAACAGATTCACCATCCTCGGGGCAGCACGATGTTCTCCACGTCGTGGGCCTGTTCGAAGAGGGGGGAGATCTCCCTGTCGGTGAAGCCGGCGATGCCGCATCCGATGCGTGTCACGAGGAAGGTCATCTCGGGATGTTGGCGGGCGAAGAGGATGAACTCATCCACGTATGGCCGGATGGTTTCCACGCCTCCCTGCATGGTGGGGATGGCGTAGCTCTGCCCTTGCAGCCCCACTCCTTGGCCCATGACGGCCCCGAACTTGCGGTAGGCAATGTATGCCGCACCGCCGCCGTGCATGCCTTTGAGGTTGCTTCCAAAGACGAAGATTTCGTTGGGTTGGAGTTGGGTGATGAATTCCGGTGTGGTTCTCTTCTGCTGGTTCGTGTCCTTTTCATCGGAACTGGTGTGTGCACTGCTCCGCTCTTGCTGTTTGTCGTGTTTCATGAAACGTAAAGGTGATAGTGATTTTTTCATATAATCGCCCAAGCCCTTCGGCATCGGGATGGAAGAACTGGATTCGGCGATGGCCATCTCGTCGAACACCTCCGGCATGTCGAGGTCCATGTCGAAATGCTTCTTGAAATAAGGTTCGATGATGTTCTTTTTCAATTTGACATATTTCTGGGAGATGGCCGAAGGTGTCATTCCCATTTGCGCTGCTATTTCATAGGACTTGAAGCCCTTGAGAAGCAGCATGTCGATGATGATGCGCTCATCGCGGGTGAGTGCTGCATGGTTGCACAACTCCTCCACGGTCTTGTTGAACTGTTGCCGCAGGTCGTTAGTGACGTCAAACGTCAGCAGGTAGTCGTTGAAGGGGATGCTTCCATACTCCTTCCTGTGCCATTTGAGGGCGTCGAGCACCACGTATCTGAAGCCGTTGATGAGCCAAGTCTTCAGGCTCACGTTGGCCGAGCGGTTTTCCAAGGGTTTCCAATCATGCTCCATCAGGTAGAGCGCATATTGGTGGGCCAGCGACATGAAGTCGAGGTTCTCCTTGTCGCTCAACTGGTATTTCTTGTTGAAAATGTTGTATCCCACGCGGCAGTAACCATAAAAATATTCGCTGATGATGCTGCTGTCGCCTTGGCGGAAACCGCGCAGAATCTCTTCGTCTGACAGTCGCTGATAGTACATTTTTTCTTTTTTGTGGCGAATTTACAAAAAAAATCGCTTTCCTGCTTTATTTTTTCTCGAAATATTCTTTAAAGAGATAAATGACATCGGAAAATAGTATTCACTTTTAAAAAAATGAAATGATGAAGAAGCAAGATGAAATTCAAGCAAAGCGAGTGTTCAACCTCATCATCGTCGATGAGAGCGGTTCCATGAGCATCATCCACAGGCAGGCTTTCACCGGGATGAACGAGACGTTGCAGACTGTCCGTCAGATGCAGGAGAAGTTCCCCGACACCGAGCAGCGTGTCACCCTCGTCACCTTCGACACCGGCCACACCACCTGGCATTATGACAACGTTCCCGCCGCACAGACGAAGGATTTGGAATGGAAGGCATACAACCCGGGTGGAGGTACGCCCCTCTACGACGCCATGGGACTGGCCATCTCCAAGGTCAATGCCCAGGTGGGCGACGAAGACCATGTGTTGGTGACTGTCATCACCGACGGCGAGGAGAACAGTTCGCGTGAGTGGACGCTGAAGATGGTGCGCACGATGATAGAGAAACTGAAGAAGCAACACTGGACTTTCACGCTCATCGGCACGGACAACCTCGACGTGGAGACCATGGCGCACTCCTTCGCCATCGACGAGCACTTGGAGTTCCGTCAGGACGAGGAAGGCACTAGAAAGATGTTTGCGCGTGAGCGTCGCAGTCGTATGCGCTACAACAGTTGCGTGGAGGCCAATGCCGAAATGCCCAAAGGCTCGTTCTTCGACGACGAGGCATGACATCGTGATGCCACGGCGCCTCGCCAAAACACCATGATGAGTTAGTAAATCACAAAAAGCCTTGTAATCCGATGGTTACAAGGCTTTTCCCATTCGTAATTACTTGTGTTGACCCATAAGTCACGAGGCCGTCATTGCTGTAGGGGTGGACTTTATGTCCATCCGCTCGCCCGGCAGGGCGAATGTCCGCTATGAAGCCGCCAATGCGAATGTCCGCCAAGAGGCCGCACCACACAAGACCACGAAGCGGTCTCCTCTCAGTAATCGGGTTCTTTTGATAACTATAATTGCAGAATCGTAGCAAAAGTGGTACAAAAATTTAACCTTAAAAGGGGTAGAATAAAATAAGTGGCTGATAATTAGCCACTTACTCTTCGGGTGCCCGGTGGGACTCGAACCCACGACATTCAGAACCACAATCTGACGCTCTAACCAACTGAACTACGGGCACCATGTGTCTGTGTGATGCTTGAAAGCGGATGCAAAGGTAGAGTTTTTTGTTGACACCTCCAAATTTTTCGCGGCTTTTTTCTGCAAAGTATGTGAAAAGTGTGCCGTGACACCCTGCATGCCAGCAAGCATCATCCCGGCACGAGCTGACCCGTGCCGGGATGAATGGGGTTGTGTGTGCTTATGGCTCGGGAGTAGCCGGTGCTTGTGGAGCGGCCTCTTTTGCCGGTGCGGCCTCGCCCTGCTGTGCAGGAGCGGCCTCTGCTTTGGCGTCGCCATTTGCAGGAGCTTGGCTGGCGCCGAAGTTCTGCTGTGTGGTGGGGTTGGTCAGCGGGTTGGTTGTTGTGGCCTCGATGACGTTTTGCTCTGCCACTTCCGGTGTGGACCAGGCGCAGAAGATGCTGAGCACCACCATGGCGATGGCCAGGCCCCATGTGGCCTTCTCTATGAAGTCGGTGGTTTTCCTCACGCCGGCGAGTTGGTTGCCGGCAGAGAAGTTGGATGACAGACCGCCGCCTTTGGACTCCTGGATGAGGACGATGCCGATCATGAGGAGTGCGGCGATGAGGATGAGGATGACAAATAAGTAATACATCTTTTTCTATTGATTTTTTTTGTTGTTGATGATCAATTTTTCCAAAAATCGGATTTGGTCTGCAAAGTAAGCACTTTTTTTTGGATAATTCAAATTTAAACGCTTAATTATTTCCAAAGCCTTTGAATATCTGCCTTGTTTGACGTAAATCTGTGCCAAAGTGGCGGTAAAATAGCCTTCATCGGCATTTTTTTGCTCTTCTTGCGACGGCGGTGACAAGATGTCATCTTTTTCCTGCAATTTGAGCTTTCCGCCCTCTTCGTTGATGAACTTGTCGATAAGTCCTTGGCCTCTCATCTGCGGGGTGTCGTCGTTGTCGCCGCCGTAGTCGGTTTCCATGAGGTATGCCGCATAGTCCACGGTGGCGTCGGTGGCGGTGGGCTTCCTTTTTTGCTTGACGCGCTTGTCTGTCTCCCCCGTGCTTTGGTTGAGGAAGTCGTCGATGAGCGACATCGTGCGGTCTTCACCCTCCTTGGCGGCGGCGGGTAGGCCTTCGGGCTTCAGTTGGTAGTGTCGTGCCTCCACCAGGTTGAAGAGTTGTGTGCGGTCGGTGATGAAGAGCGCGGCCCGCTGCAGTTCGTCGTCGAAGGAGGAGTCGTGGAGCAGGTAGAGGTTTTGTAGCATGAGGAGCCTCGCCGCCTGGTGGCAGGGATGGCTTGCGATGAGCTGCCTCAGTTCGTAGAGCGTCTCCTTGTTCATGCGCTCCGGGTGTTTGATGAGTGCTATGAGGTCCATGTCGTTACCAGTTGGCCACGGTGGCGTTGAATATTTGGTCGGTGATGCTTTTCACCATTTCCGTCACCAGTTCCTCCTGCACAGCGTTGAGCGACTGAGTGGTGTCGTATGTGGCGGAGGCGGAGAACTGCTTCTCGAAGTCCTCGCTGTGGTTGACGTTGTTGGTGAATCTGACGTTGACGGTCATGGAGAGCTCTGTCTGTGCAGAGTAGCCTTCGCTGGAGACGCTTTTGTTTCTTTGGGTGTATTGTGTGATTTCCCCCTCTATTTTGAGGTCTCCGTTTCTCTTCACCTGCACCAACCGCGTGTGGTTGGCGAAGATGTCCTTCAGTTCGTTGTTGAAGATGGACTGCATGGGTCCCCAGACGAAGCTGGCGCGTATGGGGAAGTCGGCGATGGTAATGGTTTTCGTCTTGGTATAGTCGATGCTTGCTCCGTTGAACTTGTATGACACGGAGCAGGCCGCCAGCAATGCGCAGACGACCCATGCCGCTGCCATCAGGCGTGCTTTTCCTGCGAAGGAGCTATGTGAGGCCATATAGCTTGAGTTTTCTGTAGAGTGTTCTGGATGAGATGCCCAGTTCCTGTGCCGTCTTGCTGCGGTTGCCGTTGTTTCGCTCCAAGGCTTTGACGATGGTCTGCCTTTCCTGTTCGTTGAGGTTGAGGTTTTCCATTTCAGCGTCGGCTATTTCCTCTGCCTCGGCGTCCTCCACGACGTGTGAGGGACTGATGTCGGCGTTGTCGTCCTTGATAGAGGACGGGATGGCTGGTGTGAAGTGCGTGCTGAGCGTCTGTGCCTTGGAGGCTATGGTGGCGGCGTCGTCGATGCGCTGCCTGAGGGCGTTGAGTTCGCGTCGCATGTCGCCCACGCTGTTTTGCATCTCGTATAGTATTTTGAAGATGGCCTTCCGCTCGTTCTCGTAGTTATGGTTGCCGGCTTGTCCGGGTGGCAGTGCGGGGAGCGTGGTGCTGTCGTCTTTGGGAATGAACTGTGCGATGGTCTCGGCGTCGATTTCCCTTTGCTCGCTGAGGACGGACATCTGTTCGGTGATGTTTTTGAGTTGCCTGACGTTTCCGGGCCATTTGTATTCGAGCATTCTCTGCTGTGCCTCCTTGGTGAGGGTGATGCGCGGCAGACGGTATTTCTCGGCTATCTGCATGGCGAAGAGGCGGAAGAGTTTGAGGATGTCCTCGCCTCGGTCGCGAAGTGGCGGCATCTGGATGGGGATGGTGTTGAGGCGGTAGTAGAGGTCTTCGCGGAAGCGCCCCTCGCTGATGGCCTTTTTGATGTTGACGTTGGTGGCGGCCACCACTCTGACGTCGGTCTTCCTCACCTCTTGTCCACCCACGCGGATGTACTCGCCGTTTTCAAGCACGCGCAGCAGCCGTGCCTGTGTGGCGAGAGGGAGTTCGCCCACCTCGTCGAGGAAGATGGTGCCTTTGTCGGCCACTCCAAAATAACCCTTGCTTTCTCCTATGGCGTCGGTGAAGGCGCCCTTCTCATGGCCGAAGAGTTCGCTGTCGATGGTTCCCTCGGGGATGGAGCCGCAGTTGATGGCGAAATAGTTCTTGCCCCTGCGGGTGGAGTGGTCGTGGATGAGGCGTGGTATGATTTCCTTTCCCACACCGCTTTCCCCCACGATGAGCACGGAGAGGTCGGTGGGGGCCACTTGGAGTGCGATGTCGAGGGCGCGGTTGAGGGCATCGCAGTTGCCCACGATGTTGTATCGGTTTTTGATGTCTTGGAGGTTGGCCATATATGGTCTGTTTGCATTTGGGGTGACAAAATTACACATAATTTCCGTAAAAACTGCAATTTTGTCAGTTTTTTAGGATATTTAACCTTACGATGCAGAAACGGTAACAACTCAGCAATATTTTATTTCAACACGAATTTTCACGAATTAATCATAAATTATGTATTGGAATGGACGTAAATCATTGGATTTTCCTATTTTTGCAAGTCTTCGGGTAAAAATTTACGACTAATTATATGGTAATTATATGTTTAAATGTTATTCGCTGAACAGATACGCAGAATCGTAACCATTTAGTGATTATTTATTTCAACACGGTTTTTCACTGTATTTCCGTAAAGGATGAATAGGGATGCAATTGTGATGTTTCGTAGCAAATGGCTTGGTGTTGCCGTAGGGACAGACTTTATGTCGTCCTTACGCCAAGAGGCCACATGTCTAACATTCACCCTGACGGGTGAGCGGATGGACATAAAGTCCACCCCTACAGCAGCTTTGACCTCTTGGCGTTTTGGGGAATCACTTACGGAAAGATGCGGATAATCATATATGTACAAGTGAATAACTTGGTACGATTGTCAACATATAATCACCATATAATTAATCATAAATTGCTGTGCGTCAGAATTAATGGATAATTTGTGGTAATTCGTGTTGAAAAAAGCTGTAAGTCTCTCAATCCTTCT
>JAFZRU010000014.1 GCA_017619755.1 Prevotella sp. | reverse complement strand
GTCCTTGGAGCCATGAAAGACCAGATCGACACCAAACTTCTGCTTCATCAGCTGGCGAAGCTCTTCTTTGTCGGCAGTCATATCGCGGTACTTCAGGAGGATGGCACGGAGCTGTTTCCTTCTGCGCTCATCGGGTTCAAAGGTCTGCAGGTGCTGCTGGATGGTGGTCAGCGGCAGGGTGTCGATGACGTGACCATCGCGCTTGATGCAGAGGTTGCCGTCTTTCTCGTAGCATTCGTAGCCGCTGGATTCGAGGATAGCACGGAACTGATTGAGGGTCGCAAACTTGTAGTCGAAGGCATTCTTGACGGACTCGGATGCCCGTTGCTGCTGATTCTCGCCCATGATGCGGTTGATGACATCCTGAGAGTGTACTCGCTCGTGATGGTCGTCAATCTTATGGCCATCAGGGGCCACTCGGCTGGTCACTATATGGAGATGGTGGTTGTCCGTATCGTGGTGGGCATAGATGAGAAGGGGCTGGCCATCCTCGCCATAGCCCATCTCTTTGAGATATTGATGGGCTATATCAAGAAGTTGTTCATAGGTGTACTCGTCGCCTCGACAGGAGATGGCAAGATGAAACTGGGGAACCTTAATTCTTTCGTTACGTGATGTGTAGAGCATAAGATACCGCTTCAGTTGGTCGGAAGTGTAGGGCTCTATCTGACCTACGAATCCGAAGTTCTTCATTTCAAGGAGTTCGGCAACTCCCTCTGAGACCTTGCACTCGTTGTAATCAACGGCATGAAAAGTGGTGCTCGATGGTAGAATGGTGGCTATCATTTGCAGAATTACTATTTTTAAGAAATTATGAAATACAGAAAGATAGTAATTCAGAAAAACAGTAAATATTAAAGAAACAGATTAAAGTAGGACTGCTGTTTCTGAATATATGAAATTATGTTAATCAGAGTTTTGTCACTCGTTTGGCTATGTCATGTTGCTCCCCCTTTATAGAATTGAGCAGTTCCATTATCTCATTCAGCTGAGGGTACAACACTTGCTCGAAGAACTGTGGGGTGAGTTCTTGGGCGATAGCGAGTTCGTTGGCCCGTTTCATAGCCTGATTGAAATTACCTCCAAGCCAGCTGAGGTCTTGCTGGAACTGGCGATAAAGGGCAGTCATCTTGTTCAGAGCATCGATGCAGCCTTGCGTGGCGGTGTCATCGAACTGCTTCACGGCATCACGAATCATGGCACTGATGGTGGCGTAACGGGCTGCTTTGCGCTTAAACAGGGCATCTTCTTCGGGAGATAGCCTAATCCAAATACGTTTTGTTTTCTTGTTCATAGGCTGTTATCCTTTTATATTGTTACTGAGTTGCGAGGTAATATAATCCCAGCTTCGCAGAAGTTGGCAAGTGGCTTTTTGGGGGTGGCGAACGTAGTTTGTCAGCACAAAAGCACAACTTGCTATTCCGTTTCGCATAGACTTGTCCTGCGGACTGGTTGCCAGTCGATAGCCATGGGCTGTCCTCGCTGATACAAAGGTACAACTTTTCGCTGACATGGGCAAGGATTCTTACTGAAAAAAGCAAGCAACATCGTAGATACAGAAATACAGATTTTCTGTAAATCATAATTACTGAATTACAGAGTTTATGTATTACTGAATTATTGTATTTCAGTATTATTGTATTATAGTTTTGCAGTAAAACAGCATTCGAGTATTACTGTTTTGCTATATTGACTGAATCCAAAAACCGGGTACATGCTTATCTATTCAAATGGTGGCACGTTCATCGAACATAGGAGTTTTTGCGCTCAACGATAAAATTATTTTTTCCCTTTAAGCCCTTCCCTCCTTACGTACACGATAAAGCTTTATTTATTCATCTACTTATAATAGCTTTATTTAAGAGATTTGCAACATGCTCATTTTCAAATCCTTGGATTTTCTTTTAAAGAGGTTTTTCGCTGAACATGCGAGGTTTTTCGGGTTAACTTGAGAGGTTCTTCGCTCTTTAAAGGAGGTTTTTCGGCAAAGTGTTGATAACTTTGATTTTTACGATGTGGTTTAGGCTATATCAAAAGAATGTTGTACCTTTGTCGTGCCAGAATGCACTTTAATTTGGTTCTTTAATATTGTTCTGGCATTATGACAACAACAATTAAAGAACAATTATGCCTAGAAAAAAGAACGAGATACTTCATCATATTGATTTAAGCAAGTATCAGCATGAGCAAACCCGATGGAGCAATGACCTGATTAATGCCCCAATCGTTTACAGCCTGGTAGAAAGAAGGCTGATGTACTTCATTTCGCGTGAGGTAAAACATCACTTTGTGGAAAGCCATCTTGATGTACCTGATAATTGGAAAGATCTGTACTTCCACTTGACAGACTATGACCTTGGAGAGATTGGAGGCTACAAGAATGTACCCCATACATATAAAATCTTGAAATCCCTGGCCTCGAAACTGATCCCCGTAGCATTCAGGAATGAGCAGGGAGAATCCATCAAGGGAGAGATACATTGGATAGACTCCTTTTTCTATAATGAGAATACCGGACGCTATGATGTACGAATATCACCGGAAATAATGCCATACCTGATAGACATCTCCAGGAACTTCACCATGCTCGACATGGGTACTGCCATGATGTTACGTTCAAAGTACAGTCAGAAGATGTATGAGCTTTGTTGTCAGTTTGGTGGTGACTTCCGTTATATAGGTGGCACAGAGAAAACAGAAGGAAACATTTATAAGAAAAGAGTACTTCCCATCAGAATGGAACTGTTCAGGAAGATATTCTATCTGGACGAGGTAATTGACCAGCGTACAAAGCAAGTTATAAACAAGGCATCATATACCAATTATAGAGACATCAGACTGAACATTCTCGATGTAGCCCAGAAAGAACTCTATGACCTCTATGCCAATGGCTTCTGCAATATATGGTTTGACTATCAGGAGGGAGAGCGAAAGGGAAGAGGAGGCAAGGTTTCCTCCATCGTCCTATACGTCTACACCCGAGAGTTTCCCAAAAGAGGTGAAGCACGACCTTGGAAAAAGGGAGATGAGGCATTGTGCCCATTCGAAACATATACAGAGCATAAGGAGAATACCACCATCCAAATGCGAGTCAAACAGAATCCATGGTACAGCACAACTCCAGAAACACAAGAATATGCCTTGCAGACCTTACTTGGGCATCATCTGAAACAGGATGAAGTACATTACTACATGAACAAGATCCGTTTAGAGGCTCGCAGATGCTCTGATACCTACATTCAGGTGATGCAAGTCATCCAAGAGAAAGAGCGTCAGCCTAAATTCCAAAACGGAACAGAGGCATACAAGCGCAATGCCATCGTCAATTATGCTTTGAAGGAGAATCTGAAAGAGTTCGGTTGGTCTCTGGAACCAATGCAAAAAGAGCAAAAATCAGCCATATAGGAGAAACTCGCAGTTAAACTATCTTAAAGTTTCAATGAGGCAATATGATATAACATTCTTTGGAATGCCCTGATTGTAAAGTGGGTGTAAGAAAACACCCAGTTTACACGAAAATTGGGTGTAAAACTGGGTGTAACTTTGTAACTTGCTGATATTCAGCATAGCTGGCGGAGAGAGAGGGATTCGAACCCCCGGTACGTTGCCGTACGTCGGTTTTCAAGACCGATGCATTAGACCACTCTGCCATCTCTCCCGATAGAAGATGTGCTGAAAGCGGCTGCAAAATTAGTGAAAATATTTGTTTCTTGCAAGTTTTCGGGTGAATTTTTGCTTGGTTTTTGTGAGAGTGGATAGTTTTTCGTACTTTTGCAATCTTAACACGTATGAAATGACATATCCGGAAAATTTCGAGTTGAAGATAGGTTTCAGCGAGATTCGCCATTTGCTGAGAGAGCGTTGCCTGTCGTCCTTGGGCAAGGACGCCGTGTCAGCCATCCGCCCGAGCACCGATGTCTCCACCGTGAGACGCCTTCTTGCCGAGTTGAGCGAGTTCCGCCGCATCCAGGAGGAGGCCGACGACTTCCCCTTGCAATATTTTTTTGATGTTCGTGAGAGTTTGTCGCGGCTTCGTTTGGAAGGCACCCACTTGGACGAACGCGAGTTGTTCGACTTGCGCCGTTCCTTGGACACCATCCTCCTCATCGTGCGGTTTCTCAGCAGGACGCGCAGCGGAGAAGCCGAAGCCGGTGAAGCGGTGGAACATATCTACCCCGCCCTTCATGAGTTGTCCTGCAACACCCCCACCTACCCCACCCTCATTCGCGACATCGACCGCGTGATTGACGAATACGGCAAGATTCGCGACAACGCCAGTCCACGCCTTTACGCCATCCGCCAGGAGCTTTCCCGAATGGAGGGCAGCATCTCACGCACGCTCTACAGCATCCTCCGCACTGCCCAGAGCGAGGGTCTGGTAGATAAGGACGCCGCCCCCACCCTTCGCGACGGCCGCTTGGTGCTCCCCGTTGCCCCTGCCATGAAACGCAAGCTCCGTGGCATCGTCCACGACGAGAGTGCCACAGGCAAGACGGTGTTCATAGAGCCCGCCGAAGTGGTGGAAGCCAACAACCGCATCCGCGAGTTGGAGTCAGAGGAGCGTCGCGAGATCATCCGCATCCTCACCGACTTGGCCAAGGAGTTGCGCCCCCATGTCGATGGCATGCTTTCATCCTACGAGTTGCTGGCCGCCATCGACCTGACACGTGCGAAAGCCGAGTTGGCCCGCCTTGTCGGCGCCATCGAACCGGTGGTGGAAGACCGGCCCCACATCGACTGGATCAGAGCCGTCCACCCCCTACTCTTCCTCTCCCTTTCACGCCAGGGGAAAAAAGTGGTCCCCTTGGATATCATGCTCACCCATGAGAAACGACTCCTCATCATCTCCGGCCCCAACGCCGGCGGCAAGTCGGTATGCCTGAAGACGGTGGGGTTATTGCAATACATGCTGCAGTGCGGCCTTGCCATTCCCGTGGGCGAGCGTTCCCGTTGCGGCCTCTTCCACCGCATCATGATTGACATCGGCGACGAGCAAAGCATCGAGAACGACCTCAGCACCTATTCGAGCCACCTGCTCAACATGAAGCAGATGATGCGGCAGAGCGATGGCGGCACGCTGCTGCTCATCGACGAGTTCGGCACCGGCACGGAGCCACAGATTGGCGGAGCCATCGCCGAGGCCGTTCTCCGTCAGTTTTGGAAGCGCCAGGCATGGGGCGTGATCACCACACACTACCAGAACCTGAAGCATTTCGCCGACGACCACGAGGGCGTTGTCAACGGTGCAATGCTCTACGACCGCCACGAGATGCGCCCCCTTTTCCAGTTGGAGATAGGCCGCCCCGGCAGTTCGTTTGCCATCGAAATCGCCCGCAAGACAGGCATCCCCGAGGAGGTGATAGCCGATGCGAGCGAACTGGTGGGCAGCGAGTACATCCAGAGCGACAAATATTTGCAGGACATCGTCCGCGACAAGCGTTACTGGGAAGGCAAGCGGCAGACCATCCACCAGCGCGAGAAGGAGGTGGAGCAAACCTACGCCCGTTACGAGGAGGAGGTAAGGCAGCTGCGCGAGAGCCGCAAGGCCATATTGTCCAAGGCCCGCGAGGAAGCAGAAGAGTTGCTTCGTGAGAGCAACCGCAGGATAGAGAACACGATACGCGAGATTCGCGAGAGCCAGGCCGAGAAGGAGACCACGCGCCGCCTTCGCGAGCAGTTGGACGAATTCAAGCAAGAGGTTTCCGACCTTGACGCAGCTGCCACCGACGAGTTGGTGTCGAAGAAGATGCGCCAAATCCAGGAGCGGCGCGAGCGCAAGGAGAAGCGCCGTCGCGAGAAAGCCAAGCAGGCCGCCACGCCCGCCAGCCCCTCTCCCACCCCCGCTCCCGCCGTTGCCGCCATCGCTGTCGGCGACACGGTGCGCATCAAGGGCCTCACGTCAGTAGGTCGCGTGGAGAGTGTGGATGGGAAGATGGCCACGGTGGTGTTCGGCGGCATGCGCACACGCATACGTGTGGACCGCTTGGAGCATGCGGAGGCACCCCAAAAAGAGGCGCCCGTGACCTACGCCTCTGTTGGGCGTGAGACACGGGCGGCTATAGACGAGCGCAAGTTGAATTTCAAACAGGACATCGACCTCCGCGGGATGCGGGGCGACGAGGCCATCAATGCCGTGACCTATTTCATCGACGACGCGCTGCTGTTAGGTATGAGCCGTGTGCGCATCCTCCACGGCACGGGCAGCGGCATCCTCCGCCAGTTGGTGCGCCAATACCTCTCCACGGTGCCCGGCGTGACCCATTTCCGCGACGAACACGTGCAGTTTGGCGGTGCCGGCATCACCGTGGTGGACTTGGATTAACTTTACATCTTCACGTTGAGGCCGAGGGAGACACCTCCGTTGGAGCTGAGAGGAATGAGCTCCTTGCTCACCTTGCCGAGGGGGCAGTCCATGCCGATGAAGAAATTAAGCTTCTTGGAGTGGAAGTTGGCGAGGAAGCCGAGGTTCGCCTGGTAGTTGTTGACAGCGAAAGCAAGTGTTCCGTCAAACCAGTTGGTGGGCGAGATGTTTCCACTGAGCCTTCCCTCCGTCCAGGAGTATGGTCCGTTGATTTTCGCCGTTGCGAGCAGTCCAAGTTTGAGCATTCTGAAAGTCGGCAGCACGTATTCCGCCCCGAGGTTGAGGGTGGTTCCTATGCCGGTGATTCTGGCACCCTTGTCGCCCTTGTCGCGTAGGTTGGCGAAGTCGAGCATCTGGTCGGTGTATTTGTCAGCCTGGTTGTCGAGCACGTTGGGATTGTCTCCCCCCACCCCGACATCGTGGAAGCCGTCGAAGATGAACTCGTCCTGGTCGTTCTCAGCGCGGCAGTCCTTGGTCCATATGATGGCTCCGAGGTCGAGAATGGAAGCGCTGAAGGAGATGTCGTCGTTGAGTTTGTAGATAAGTCCGGCATCCACGGCCAATCCGTATCCCGCCGGTCCTCCCACCTTCAGGTCCACATCGTTGACATGGCTGCACGAGCCATCCTTTGACTCATAGTCTCTCGTCTTGCTGAGGTATTTGAATCCGTTCATGCTCACGTCGGCCTTCGCCTTCGCCCTCACCACCCATTGGTTGGCGTCAGCGAGGTTGACCACGACGTCCTCCATCTTCACCTGTGCGTCCCCCATGCCGACGAGCAGTTTGGCCTTGGCACCCACGCGCATCTTGTCGTTCACCTTCTTGGAGTGTCCGAAGCTGAGTTCTGCGAAAGCCTGTGCGCTGAGGCTGATGTCACCGATGTCGTAGATGTTGTTTTCAGCGTATGCAGCAAACTCAAAGAGTTTGTAAGGAGCACTGACGTTGGCCTGTGCCCTGACGTTGAGTTCCACTGTGTTGTACCCTCCCCATTTCTTGAATCCCATGGAGAAGATGTTTTCCTTGAGGGTGGCGTTGATTTTGTTGTCTCCCGAGGCGAAACCCTTGAGCGGGTTGGAGAGGTACGGGTTCATGAACGACGTCATCTTCTTGTCGCTTCTGTCGGGATAGAGCGGGTTTTTGTGCACGAGCTCCTCGTATCCGAAGTTGCCGGCCATGTTGAAGTTGACATTGCCCACGAAAGGAATGGAGTAATACCCCTCCTCGTTGTCATACGCCGGGTTGAGGTTGTGCTTGTAGAGGTAGTTGTCGGAGAAATACCCTGTTCTGAGGTCTTGTGCCTGCGTGCCGGTTGCGATGGCGGCGAGGGCCGCGAGAGCGCAATATTTGAAATATCTCATTTTTCCTAAGTTTTGTTATCAGTTGAAATCGATGGCCACTTTTCCGAATTTCTGCACCTTGAGACTGTTCACCTTGATGGTTTGCTTGTAGGCGTTGAGCATCACCCCTGTCACGGGGCTGTCGCCGCTTTCACCCTTGGCTGTCATGAGTACTCTGAAAGCCAGTCCGTCGAGCATCTTGAAGACTTTGTTGTCCTTCGGCCTGACATAGATGACGACGTCGGTGGCCTCTGGTGTCTTCCCGTCCTTGGAAGCCTTGATGATGTTTTGCACATCGACCGTGAGCAGGTTGTCGTCGATGGCGTTGCCATTGGCGTCGAGACCATACGCCGACAGTTTGAGGTAAGCCGGCACGGTGTTTTCCACATTGGCCGTCACCTTGAGATAACCATCGATGGTCTTCACGCCGTCCACCTCCTTCTCCACGAAGCTGATGTCCTTCACTTGGTCGTTCCATCCTGTGTAATCATCCTTGTAGATGATGCGTGCGTCGCTTCCGAGTGCTATCCCCGATGCGACAGAGAGGCGAATGGTGCCTCGATAGTCTGTGCCGAGCGTGATGTCCGACACCTGTGTCTCGTCACCCCTGCCCACGAGGTCGATGAGCGCGATGCTGTCGGGCAGCATCTTGATGACGTCGCAGATGTCCGGCACGACGACGATGGTGGTGTCGGTGCTGTTGGAGGGTCTTCTCCTGACGCTGATGACGCTCTCCCCTTTGGCTTTGTAGCTGAACTCCGGCACTTGAATTCTCTTGATCACGTTGCCCTTGATGTCCTTTGCCACGATGGCGCCAGTCATCTTGTTGGCGAAAGGCACCTCGCTGTAGATGTTGAGATTGAGCTGTGGGTCGTAGAGGTCGAGGTTGGTTTCATCGTCCGAGAGGAAGGAGGGGATGTTTCTCAGAGCCACTCCACCCACTCTTCCAAACTGCCTTGTCGGGGTGAAGATACCAGTGGCAACATCGCCCCTCATGCGGTTGATGACAGCCTGTCCGTGGACGGTGAGGTCCTTGGTGGAGGACACCTTGTCGAAGTCGATGGCCGACTCCTTGACGACGACGCCCATGTTGATGGCTCCGTGGAAGCGGAAGCCCTCGCCCTTGGTGTAAGTCATATAACTGCCGTCCGACTTGGTGCCGGTGAGGTCGATGCCCTTGATGCCAACGGTGAAAGTAAGGCCCTCGGAAGGTTTCACATTGTGGATTTCCAACACGTTATCCTCGCTCAGCGCGATGGAGTCGCCCTTGTAGGCAGCCTTTCCGCAAAGGACACATTTGGGGAAGGCGAAGGTGATGACGGCGATATTCGACAGGGCCTGCTGGAGGTCCTTGGCGAATGTGAGCGTGCCGGTGATCAGTCCGTTTCTCACCCCGAGGCGGTCGAGGCGTGTGATTTGGTTGGTGTTGTAGGCGTATGTGAAATCGAGGTTCACCATGGGGGCGTTGAAGACGATTTCGTCGTCCGCCTTGTTGATTCTTCGCTGGTTGGACGGCACGGGAGGCGCTTGGAAGTCACCGAGGTTGATGGTGTAAGAACCGGTGTAGGTTTTCTTTGGGATGTAGAACTCGTCCACCCACATGTGAGCAGAGAACGATTCGTCATCGAGCACGTCGATGTTGTACATGCCATCCTCGCTGACTTTGAGAAAGTTGTTGTTGCCGAGGTCGAGCACGTCGTCCAAGCAGATGTTCTCCGTGCTGTTGTTGGTAGGCAGTGTGAGGTTGCTTCCCGCTCCCACTGTCATGTCCACCTCTCCGAGGTCGTAGTCCTTGTCGATGCATGCTGCAAACGCCAAGGCCATCATCGCTGCCACCCCGATGGGTGCGACTTGAAAGATACGTTTGATTTTCATTTATCTGTGGTTGTTTGTTTCCAAAGATGCAAAATTAAGGCTTTTTTACAAAAACAAAAGGTTTATGCAAGTTAAATAATCAAAAAAGATGAAAGATGAAAGATGAAAAATGAAAAATTAAGATTTTTAAGATGAGAAAGATGGGGGAAGATGAAAGATGAAAAATGAAAGATGAAAGATGAAAAATTAAGATTTTAAGATGAGAATGATGGAAAACAAGTAATTTTGCTGGGCTATGGGCGGTTTTGGTGGGATTTAGGAGCGGGTCGCTGTAATACAGCGACAAACGGAACAAGGCGAGAGGAAGGGGAGATAAGCGAGCGAAGGGAGATAAGTGAGCGGAGTGGGGGAGATAAGCAAGCGGAGGGGGAGATAAGCAAGTGGGTGGGTGCTTGGGAAAGCACCCACCCACTTGGATGATGTGGCATGAGAGGAGGGAAGGTCAGTTGTTGACGGTTCCTCCCACGATGTCGAGGAGCTCGTTGGTGATGGCCTGCTGTCTGCTCTTGTTGTACTGGAGGTTGAGCTCGCGCAGGAGTTCGTCGGCGTTGTCGGTGGCGGTTTGCATGGCCACCATTCTTGCGGCGTGCTCCGAAGCATTGCTGTCAAGCAGAGCGGTGAAGAGCGCCAGATGCGCCAATTTGGGAATGAGCACACCGAGGACGGTGTCCATGTCCGGCTCCACAAGGAAGTTGTCGTTGAGTGGCTTGACATTTTCCTTTTCTCTCTCTTCGTCCTCCTTGTGGTGCTTCTTGAGGTAGTCCTGAGCCTTTTTGGTGATGACGTTCGTCGTGAGGTCCCTCTCGTGGTCCTGCTCCAGTTCCGTCTCCACGTCGATGGGGAGGAAGGTTTTCCTGGTGAGGATTTGCGAGCCGGCGCTTTTGAAATGGTGGTAGATGAGTTCCACCTTGTCGATTTCCCCCATTCTGAACTTCGCCCCCAGTTCGGTGGCGATGTTGATACATTCCACGGAGTTGGGCTTATCGGCGAGGGCGGTGAAGTCCCCCGCCAATTGAAGTCCGAGTTTGTTCACCTTTTCAGCCACCTTTCTTCCAATAGGATAAATGAGGATGTTATCCTTTCCGAGATGTTGGTATTCCGCAATGGCCTGCTGCATGAGCTTGAGGACGTTGGAATTGAATCCTCCGCACAAGCTGCTGTTGGACGCGAAGACGACGAGTGCCACCCTTTTCACCTCCCTTGGTATCTCATAGATGGTGTTGGCTTCCGCGTCGGAAGCGAGGAAGGTTTTGAGGATATGCTCCAGCATGTTCTCGTATGGCAGCATCTTCTCAATCTGCACCTGTGCGTGGTGCAGTTTCGACGACGCCACCATCTTCATGGCACTTGTAATCTTTCGCGTGCTATTGACAGATGTGATGCGGTTTTTTATCTCCTTGAGCGATGGCATAGGCTGTTACTGCTTGAATTGTGCTGCGATGTCGGCCATGGTGTTTTCGATGACTTTCATTGTCTCGTCATCGATGACACCGCTGCCAAGCGTGTCGATGGCCTTTTGCTGGCTGGACCTCATTTTCTCGAGGAAGAGGTCCTGGCACCTTCTCACCTCCGTCACCGGCACGTCGTGCATCAGTCCGCGTGTTCCGCAATAGAGGATGGCGATTTGCTCGCCCACGGGCATGGGGCTGTACTGCGGTTGGATGAGGAGTTGGTTGTTCTTCCTACCCCTGTCGAGTGTCATGGCCGTGACGGCGTCCATGTCGCTGGAGAACTTGGAGAAAGCCTCCAGCTCCCTGTACTGCGCCATGTCGATTTTGAGCGTTCCCGCCACCTTCTTCATACTCTTGATCTGCGCCGAACCACCCACACGGCTCACGGAGATACCCACGTTGATGGCGGGTCGGAAGCCTTGGTTGAAGAGGTCGCTTTCGAGGTAAATCTGTCCATCGGTGATGGAGATGACGTTGGTGGGGATGTATGCCGACACGTCACCCGCCTGGGTCTCGATGATGGGCAGTGCGGTGAGCGAGCCGCCACCCTTGACATGTCCCTTCATGCACTCCGGCAGGTCGTTCATCTTCTCCGCCACTTCCTGCTGGTCGTTGATGCGCGCCGCCCTTTCGAGCAAGCGGCTGTGGAGGTAAAAGACGTCGCCCGGATAAGCCTCGCGTCCTGACGGTCTGCGGAGGATAAGCGACACCTCGCGGTAGGCCACGGCCTGCTTGGAGAGGTCGTCATAGACGACGAGCGCCGACTCGCCCCTGTCCCTGAAGTACTCGCCGACGGCGGCTCCTGCGAAGGGAGCATAATACTGCATGGCGGCCGGGTCGGCAGCCGTAGCGGAGACGATGATGGTGTAGGGCATGGCGCCATGCTCCTTGAGGTTCTGGACCAGCGCCGCCACGGTGGAGGCCTTCTGCCCGATGGCCACATAGATGCAATAGACAGGTTTCCCCGCCTCGTAGAAGCTCTTCTGGTTGATGATGGTATCGACGGCGATGGCGGTCTTTCCCGTCTGCCTGTCGCCGATGATAAGCTCACGTTGTCCTCTTCCGATGGGAATCATGGAGTCCACGGCCTTGAGGCCGGTCTGTAACGGCTCCTTGACGGGCTGACGGAAGATGACGCCCGGCGCCTTTCTGTCAAGAGGCATCTCGTAGGCGTTGGAGAGGTCGATGTCGCCCTTTCCGTCGATGGCCTGTCCGAGCGGGTTGATGACGCGTCCGAGCATGTTGTCGTTGACGCGAATGGAAGCGATGCGCCTTGTTCTCTTGGCCACCATTCCCTCCTTGATGCCGGAGGTGGTGCCGAGGAGGACGCATCCGACGTTGTCCTCCTCGAGGTTCATGACGATGGCCATGGTCCCGTTCTCAAATTCGAGGAGCTCGTTGGCCTCCGCGTTTCTGAGTCCGTAGATTCGCGCCACGCCGTCGCTCACCTCGAGCACCGTCCCCACCTCGTCGAATTTCTCATTGTTGCTGATGCCCCTTAGTTGCTGCATCAGCACCTCTGACACTTCGCTTGGTTTTATTTTGTCAGACATTTTTCGTTCTTCGGTTTACGTTAGTTAAGTTGGCGTAGAGCCAGTGTGTCTGTGCTCATCCGCCGGCATGGTGATTACTTGGATAACTGTGTCAGGATGGCGCGCAGCTGGTTCTGTATGCTGGCGTCGAGCCTGTACGTGTCGTACTCGAGGATGTATCCCCCGATGATTTCGGGGTTGACCTCGGTCTGAAACTCCACAGTGCCGTTAGTTCTGCTCTCCACCTTCTGCCTCATCTTTTTCTCGATGGCCGTGGTGACTGGTACAGCGGTGATGAGCCTGCCCATAGTGATGTTGTTCTGCTTTCTGTAGAGCGTGGTGTAGGAGGCAGCCATGAAATGGATGGCGCTCTCCCTGTCCTCTTGAAGGACGAGGTTGATGAACCTCTCAGTGAGTTGGGACACACCTCCCCCGCAGGCGGTTTTCAGCAGTGTTCCCTTCTTGTCCTTTTCGAGCATGGGGTTGTCGATGGTGAATCTGAGTTCCGGCACCTTGATGAAGCTTTGCACGAGCGTGCTCATCTCCTGGTACACCTGTTTCTCGATTTTGGCCTGCGTGGCGCTTTTGAGCAACGCCCTGGCATACCTTACGGCAATGACTCCTGTTTCCATATCGCTCACTTCTTAGCGTTGTCCAAAGCCACCTCGTCGAGCAGTCGGTCAATGAAATCCATCTGCGCTTTGTCGGTCGATAGCTTTTCGCGCAGCACTTTCTCGGCGATTTTGACGGAAAGTTGTGCCACTTGCGCCCTGATGTCGCTGATGGCGCTCTGCCTTTCACTTTCGGCCTCGGCCTTCGCCTCTTGAATGATGCGTGCTCCGTCGGCCTTCGCCTTGTCCTGTGCCTTGCCCACGATGGCGTCGCGTGTGTCGGCGGCATCCTTGAGGATGCGGGCCTGCTCCGTGCGCGCCTCTTGCAGGATGGATTCACCTTCTTGTTGTATGTTGGCAAGCCTGTCGTTGGCCTCATGCGCCTTTCTGAGACTGTCGTCTATGAAAGCCTTTCTTTCCTTCACCATGCCAGTGATGGCAGGAAAGCCCCACTTCCACAAGATGAACAGCACGACGAAAAAGGTGATGGTCATCCAGAAGAGCAAGCCACTACTCGGAATCAATAAATCCATAGGTCTGAACTAAAAATGAGATGTTCAAAGAAAAGTTATCGTCTTTTTATCCCACGCATAGGAATGCGATGACGGCAGCGAAGAGGGCGACGCCCTCGATGAGTGCGGCCGCGACGATCATGTTGGTGAAGAGTTTGTTCATCACTTCCGGCTGCCTTGCCATGGCGTCCATGGCCTGACCTCCAATTCTACCGATGCCGATACCGGCTCCAATTGCTGCGAGACCTGCACCTACTGCGGCACCGAACTTTGCAATGCCTTCTACTGCTAATAATGTTGAGATCATAATTTGAAATTTTTAAGTTGTTGATATTGATTGTGATTAAATTTCTCTAAAATATAGGAGATATAGGAGCTATAGGGGCTATAGGAACTATAGGAGCTATAGGAGCTATAGGAGCTATAGGAACTATAGGGAGGGGAGGCTATGCGTGCTCCTCCTCCGGGACATGGCGGGCCAGTCCGATGAAGATGGCGCTGAGCATGGTGAAGACCATGGCCTGGATGAAGCATACCAACACCTCGAGGGTGGACATGAAGACGCTCATGATGACGCTAACGGTACTCATCCCGAGGAAGACACCCACGGGCTTAGCCGCCACGAGGAAGATGATGCAGACGAGCGAGATGGCGATGGCGTGCCCTGCCATGATGTTGGCGAAGAGACGAATCATCAACGCGAACGGCTTGGTGAAAATTCCGACGAACTCAATGGCGGGAATGAGCGGGAAAGCCTTGAGTGCGAGTGGCACGTCAGGCCAGAAGATGTCCTTCCAATAGTGCTTGTTTCCACTGAACTGCACGATGACGAAGGTGCAGAAGGCGAGGAAGAAGGTAATGGCGATGTTGCCGGTGATGTTTCCTCCTCCCGGTGGGAAAGGTATGAGTCCCATGATGTTGCAAGTGAAGATGAAGAAGAAGCATGTGAGAAGGTAAGGGCAGTATTTCTCATACCCCTTCCCAACTCCGGGCTTGATGATTTCATCCACCACATACATGACGAGCATCTCGATGAAGCCGGTGAATCCGCCCGGTGCCTGGTCGCTTGCCTTGTGCTTGCGATACCATCTTGCCGGGATGAGGATGCACAGCAGCAGGACGATGACGCTGATGAACATCGTCGCCACGGTCTTCGTGATGGAGATGTCGAGCGGCCTCTTCTCCCCCTCTGCGGTGAGTTCCACAATTTTCCCTGCATGGTCACCCTCTGTGGGAATGGCGAGGTTGTAGGGTCCCATGCGGTATCCGTTGGCGTCGGGATGGTGCTCAAACTTGGAACTACAGAAGACATGCCATCCAGTAGAGCTGTGGACGATGACAGGGAGGTGTATGACCACCGCCTTGTCGCCGATGTCGGTGACATGCCATTCATAGGAGTCCTTGATGTGCTCCAAGACGATGTGCGAGATGTCGAGGCTTTCGCCCTCCTTCTCGGCAGCCATGGCCGGCACCGCCACCCACAGCAACAATGCGAAGCACAGCAGATTTTTGATGTATTTCATTTCATTTCAATATTTTAAAGATAAGCGTTACGACCATCATGGCCAAGTAGAGGACGAGCACCATCGCCGCAAAGCGCATGGTCTGCTCCCTATCGTGCGAGAAGAGCATGAAGAGTCCCACGGCAGTGACTGTGAAAGCGAACCTGACGGCCACCATGATGAAGTGGAACACCACCATTTTGTCGGGCGCATGCCTCTCCACCATTTTTATTCCCCTTATATACGCCACGGTGAGCAGCGTGTAAAGCAGAACTGTGGCGAAGATGACGGCAGTGCTCATGCCTGTTGGTTGATGTCTCTCACCGCCTTCATCATGAACCACGCATCCAAAGCGTCGAGGAGGATGAAATAGGTGGAGAAAACCAAGACGAACGGCAGCAGCGCCCTGCCCCTAAGCCCCGTGAAGACCATGTATGCCCCGATGACGGCCACCGCCGTAAGGAGCCTTGCCGTGGCGTAAACGAGGAACGGCGTGAGGGTCATGGCATTTTCCCCCGTCACCTTTTTGAGCAGTCCTGTGAAGCATGCAGCGGAGAGCAGTGAGAAAGCCACCCCTGCCACGAGATGCTCCACCTTGGCGTTGAGGAAGTAGGTGTTGATGGCGAGGAGTGCCAGCAGCGTGATGCCTGCGGTGAGCCACAATGCGCTTTTCCAATATGCCTTGTGCAGCATATCGCCGCCCCTTCTGCTCATATCACCTCCACGCACAGGCTGACGGTGTTTTTCTGCACCTCGACGAAGCCACCGTTGATGTCGAGTTGGTGGCTCCCCTCTGCGTTCCGGTATTCCACCACCCCCTTCTGCAATGCAGAGATGATGGGCGCGTGGTTGTTGAGAATCTCGAAATTACCGAGTATTCCCGGCACCTTGACGCTTTCGGCCTCTCCGTCGTATGCCACGTTTTCGGGTGAAACGATTCTGAGTTTGAGCATGGTCGTTTATCCTTTGGCTTGTTCGAGGAGTTTCTTGCCCTTGGCGATGGCGTCCTCTATGGTACCCACGTTGAGGAATGCCTGCTCCGGGAGGTCGTCCACCTCTCCGTCGAGAATCATGTTGAAACCCTTGATGGTGTCCTCGATGGAGACCATGACGCCCTTGACGCCGGTGAACTGCTCGGCGACGGAGAAGGGCTGCGAGAGGAAGCGCTGGACGCGCCTTGCGCGGTTGACGGTGAGCTTGTCCTCGTCGGAAAGCTCGTCCATGCCGAGGATGGCGATGATGTCCTGCAACTCCTTGTATCTCTGCAGAATCTGCTTCACCCTTTGAGCGCAGTCATAATGCTCCTTCCCCACGATGAGCGGGTCGAGGATGCGCGAGGTACTTCCCAACGGATCCACGGCGGGATAGATGCCCAACTCTGTGATTTTACGGCTCAACTCCGTGGTGGCGTCGAGGTGAGTGAAGGTAGTTGCCGGCGCCGGGTCGGTGAGGTCGTCAGCCGGCACATAGACCGCCTGCACGGAAGTGATGGAGCCTTTCTTGGTGGAAGTGATACGCTCCTGCATGGTGCCCATCTCCGAGGCGAGGGTGGGTTGGTATCCCACAGCCGACGGCATTCGTCCGAGGAGGGCGGAAACCTCCGAACCAGCCTGTGTGAAGCGGAAGATGTTGTCGATGAAGAAGAGGATGTCGGCAGCCTCTCCGTCCTTTCCACCATTGTCGCGGAACTCCTCCGCCACGGTGAGGCCGGACAGAGCCACAGACGCACGTGCTCCCGGCGGCTCGTTCATCTGTCCATAGACGAGTGTGGCCTGGCTCTTCTTGAGTTCCTCGGGATCCACGAGCGAGAGGTCCCATTTCCCTTCGTCCATGGCCTTTTTGAATTTCTCGCCGTACCTGACGACCCCGCTCTCAATCATCTCGCGAATGAGGTCGTTGCCCTCACGAGTGCGCTCTCCCACGCCGGCGAACACGGAGTATCCGTTGTGACCCTTGGCGATGTTGTTGATGAGCTCCATGATGAGGACGGTCTTTCCCACGCCGGCTCCTCCGAAGAGGCCGATTTTTCCACCCTTCATGTAAGGTTCGAGCAAGTCGATGACCTTGATGCCGGTGGAGAGCATTTCCTTCTGCGTGGAAAGTTCCTCGAACTTGGGTGCCTCGCGGTGAATGGGGTATGCCCCCTTCATGTCCAGTTCTTTCATGCCGTCGATGGGCTGGCCGATGACGTTGAGCATGCGGCCCTTGATCTGGTCACCCGCCGGCATGAGGATGGGGAATCCCGTTGAGATGGCTTCAAGCCCTCTCTGCAGTCCGTCGGTGTTGTCCATAGCGACACACCTGACGGTGTCCTCACCGATGTGCTGCTGCACCTCTACGATGAGTTCCCTTTTGTCAGGCCTGATGATTTTAAGTGCGTCGTGAATTTTAGGTAGCACCTTCTCCGGGTCAAGTCCTTTCGTGTCGTAATAGACGTCGATGACAGGCCCGATGATTTGTGAGATGCGTCCGTTGAGTTGTGACATAAGCTTATAGTGTTAGATATTAAAATTTTCGGTTATCGGTACTAAGCGCTCCCTTGTTGTTGTGCTTTGTAGAGACGGCGCAAAAATAGTCATTTTTTTGGCAACTTGCAAGCAAAAGCCGCACATTTTTACATTGTTGTGCTGAAATAAGTGAAAAAAACGTCCACAGTCTTCATTCTCACCATGGTGAATGGCATGATGAAGGGTATTGTTTCTTTGTTCACTCAGCCTTTTTCACGCGATGGTGGCGACAACGACGGCCAGTGCCGCCATTCCGACAGCAGCGCCGAGCAAGGCCTTCGGCGCCACGTTTCTCACGTACCACATCACCGGCAGCCTCTCCATCTTGAGCAGCACCACGCCGCTGATGGAGCCCACGGCGAAGATGTTTCCCGCGATGGCGGAGCAGTAAGCCACCACCTTCCAGTAATTGCCGTTCATGGCGAATTCCGCAGCATATCCCCCCTGCCCTGCCAGACTGTCGGTAGCTGCGACGGGGAAGAGGGAACAGAAGGAGAGCGCGGTGGCGAAATTGTCAAGCACGCTGCTAACGCATCCTGCAATGACGCCCATCACCCATACGTTGTGCACATAGGTGTCGCAGCGATGTGCAAGCCATCTGACGGCCCCCGTCTCCTCCACCACGCCGACAGCGAGCATCAGTCCCATGACGAAGAGCATCATTTGTATGACGCCGTACTGCATGGTTTGCGGCATTCGTCTCTCAATCATCTTCTCCACTTTCATGAGGCGGTGGTTGAAGAGTTCGTTGACAATCCACAGGACAGACAGCACGCACAGTGCGCCAAGGAAGGGGCTGAGTTTGGTGATGTTGTGGAAGGTGGGAATGAACCACAGCCCTCCTATTCCGACGAACAGCATCAACATTCTCTGCCACACGTTGAGGTTGGTGTCATCGCCCCTGTAGGGCAGTTGCTTCCAAGCGATGTCCACCCTTTCGGGTAGTTTCCTACCGAGGAGCCAGGTGGGTATGGCCCATGCGAGGATGCAAGGTATGAGCAGCGTCATGGAGAAGTTGGACGCCGTGACGGCCCCCCTGTTCCACAGGAAGACACCGATGGGGTCTCCAATGACAGTGAGAGCACCTCCTGCATTGGCCGCCACCACCACCGCACTGCCGTAAATGATGCGCAGTCCCCTGCCCGACAGCAGGTTATGCACGACGACGAGCATAAGGGCCGTGGTGGTGAGGTTGTCGAGATTGGCCGAGATGACAAAGGTGAGTGCCGAGACGGACCAGAGCAACCTCCTGCTCTTTCGCGTCCTGACCATGGGTGTGAGGAAATCGAAGCACCCATTGTTGTTGAGAATCTCGACGATGGTCATGGTGGCGAGGAGAAAGAGCACAATCTCAGCCGCCGTTCCCACGTATTTAAGGAAGATGTTTTGTGCGATGTAGAGCTTGACGGCGGTGCTTGTGGCGACAGCCCCGTTGAGGAAATCAACGTAGTCCCCTTGGTGCTCCCTCATGACGAAATCGGTGCCGTAACAGATGTACAGCACCCATCCCAAAGTACCTGCGAACATAGCCACGGCAGCCTTGTTGATGTTAGTCAACTGTTCGGTGGCGATGAGCACGAAGCTCACGAGCAATATGGCGACGATGATGAGTGTCATAGGGTAAGATATCTCGCAGAAGTTGCTACGTCATTGCAAAGTTACGAATAATTTTGCGTCATGCAAATGATTTTCCTCCTTTTTTTAATATTTTCATCCTTCATTTTTCATCTTTTCCAAGTCTTGCCACAAGTTGTCGGCAGGGACGGGAGCGGTGACGGAGACGAGCTGATGGGAGACGGGATGCTCGAACTCCACCTTCCTTGCGAGGAGTGAGATACTTCCGTCGGGGTTGGACCTCTTCGCACCATACTTGAGATCCCCCTTGATGGGATGCCCGATGGCGGCGAGCTGGCACCTGATCTGGTGATGCCTGCCGGTGAGCAGTTCCACCTCAAGGAGAGCGTATCGCGGCGACTGTGCGAGGAGTTTGTAGTTAAGGATGGCTTTTTTTGCCCCTGGCTTCTCCCTGTCGTGCATGTAGCTCTTGTTCTGCTTCTCGTTGCGTGTGAGCCACCCTTCCACACGTCCCTGTTGCGGTTCCGGGGCGCCCTGCGTAATGGCCCAGTATGTTTTTCGCACCTTGCCCTGTCGGAACATGTCGTTGAGGCGCGTCAGGGCCTTGGAGGTTTTGGCGAAGACGACGACACCTGCGACGGGCCTGTCAAGGCGGTGGACGACGCCGAGGAACACGTTCCCCGGTTTCCCATGCTCCGCCTTGATGAAGTCCTTCACAAGTTCGGAGAGCGGCGTGTCGCCCGTTTTGTCTCCTTGGACGATCTCCCCGCTCTCCTTGTGTACGACGACGACGTGGTTGTCTTCGTAGAGTATCTGCATGTCGTCGTGTTGCGTTACATGTTCATGCCGCCGTCCACCTGTATGACCTGTCCGGTGACATACGACGACATGTCGCTGGCGAGGAAAGTGGCCACGTTGGCAATGTCGTCCACGGTTCCTCCCCTGCGCAGGGGTATCTTGGCCACCCACTCCTTGCGCACGTCGTCAGGCAGTTGGGCCGTCATGGCTGTCTCTATGAATCCCGGTGCGATGGCGTTGGCCCTTACTCCCCGGCTGCCCATCTCCTGTCCAATGCTCTTGGCTAAAGCGATGAGGCCAGCCTTCGAAGCGGCGTAGTTGCACTGTCCTGCATTGCCATGCACGCCGACGACCGACGACATGTTGATGATGGAGCCAGCGCGCTGCCTCATCATGATGGGCGTGCAGGCGTGGATGAAGTTGAATGCCGACTTGAGGTTGACGGTGAGGACGGCGTCCCACTGCTGCTCCGTCATACGGAGCATGAGACCGTCCTTGGTGATGCCCGCGTTGTTGACGAGGATGTCAATCCTGCCAAAGTCAGCATGTATCTGCTTGACCACCTCTTCCGTCTCAGCGAAGTTGGCGGCGTTGCTGGCATAGCCCTTTGCCTTGACTCCGAGGGCGGCTATTTCCGCTTCGGTAGCCTTTCCGTTCTCGTCGATGACAAGGTCGGTGAAGGCGATGTCGGCGCCTTCTTGTGCGAATTTGAGTGCGATAGCTTTTCCGATACCGCGTGCCGCCCCCGTGATGAGTGCGGTCTTTCCTTTCAATAAATCCATAAACGTATTAAAAAATAATAAGAAAAGTCACTTGGTGATGCTCTTGCCGAGAGCTCCATATACGACCTTGGCCACGAGCGGCCTACTGGTCTCCTCCGTGAGCCCCCTTCCCAAGCGCCCGTAGATGTATGGCACCTCGAGGCCCTTGATGCAGTAATGGGTGATGTCCGCCACCAGCTCCACGTTCTCGATGTCGAATTCCCCGTCAGCCTTTCCCTCGGCATATACCTTTCTGAAGAGCTGTATCTCATCCTCGTCGAAATGCTTCCTGATTTTCTCCACGGTCCAGATGTTTCTGAAGAACTCAGCACGCAGGTTGCCATTTCTCACCACGGTCTCCTTGATCATATTGAGGTGGGTGTAGATGAGTTCGATGATCTTGTCCTGGGGCTGTATTTTCTTCGCTGCCACCTCGTCGAGTTTGTCGGAGAGACGTTCCAATTCAGACTCAATGACGGCGGAATAGATGTCATCCTTGCTTTTAAAATAGGTATATAAAGTCCTTCTCCCCTTGCCGGAGGCAACGGCGATATCATTCATGGTGGTATTCTCCAACCCTTGCTTGGCGAAGAGCCTTCTGGCCACATCGACAAGCGTCTGACGTGTTTTTGAGATAGACATGATGCTCAGTTTTGGGGCACTTTTTTGCACAATGCCCATTGCGTGTGCAAAAATAGCGTTTTTATTTCATTCTGACAAAGATTTTTGAAGATTTTTTTGCAAAATGGTTGCTGTGATACAGCAACAAACGGGACAAGCGAGATGTGGCCATGAAGCCGCACCTCGCTTGTGGAGTGATGGTTGGGAGGGGTTAATATCCGATGGGGTGATTGAGTTCAATGATGATGTCTTCACTGAAATGGAGGGCTTCACGTATGGCGTTTTGGTCCATCATGGCCCTGGCGACGGTTTTGAGACCGAGGGCGGTGCATGCCAAGTAGATGTTTTGTGAGACATATCCCGTGTCGATGTCCCCAAAATGCGCGTTTTTCCTTCGTGCATTGCTTTGGTCGCTGACGAGGAGGAGTGTCACGGGGGCATCCTTGACGAACTGCTGTCCAGCGACAAGCGCGTCGATGATGTTCTTGTCTGAGAAGGGAACGAGTGTGTTGGCCTTCTGGTCATAGAGGCACACGCCTTTCTCCGTGCAGACATATACTTTGATGTCCTGCATGTTGATGGCCGACGGTGCAGTGATTTTCCCTGTGGCCGGGTCGCTGATGCCCGTGGCAGCCCACAGCAAGGTGGAGAGCGTGGCCAAGTCGATTTCCTTCTTGTTGTATTCTCGATAGGACCTGCGGGTTTTCAGTGCTTCTCCAAGGGGCATGGAAAGTTTGGCGACATCAGGCTGCGGCAGCTGCACCGTTCCTTGCGCCATCATGCCGGAGCAAAAGGCGAAGCAAAAGCAAATTGACAATAATTTCTTCATTTTGTTTTAGGTGTTAATGTGCCCCCGGAAAAAGATTTCCGGGGGCTTCGATTGTTTATTGAGGGTTATTCGTCACCCAATTTCTTGCCCGACATCAGGATGTCCACGAGGGGCTTGTCCTTGTAGTCGTTCTTGGCTTGGTCCCAGAAACCGAAGTCGGCATCGTAGCACCATGTGGTCCATGCGATGTTGAACTCGTCGAAGACCTGGAGCATGTCCTTCGTCCATTTGTAGGCCAGTTCGCGGTCCACGGGTTCGTAAACGCCCCACTCCCCGCAGAAGAGTTGCAAGCCATATTTGGCGGCCACGTCGATGGCATCCTTGAAGTCAGCCTTGATTTTGTCGATGTTCCATTCCTGCGTGAGGAAAGGTTCGAGTTGTGGTTTGATGCTGTCGGGAGCGGCGTCGTAGTCCTCCTTGGTGATGAGGACGCCCGGGTAGTTGATTTTCCCCTTGTATTTCCCGAGGGGTGTCCACCACGCGCCATAGTGTGTCAACAGCATAGGGTTGTAGTAGTGGAAGGAGAGGATGATGTTCTTGTCGCCCTCCGGCACTTTGAGGTATTTCATCGTCTCATATCCCTGCCACCTGTTGGAACCCACGATGAGTGTCCTTTGCGGCTCCCTTTCTCTGAGGGCCTTGTGCACTTTTGCCACCAACTGGTTCCACTGCTCGTGGTCCTCCGCCACGGGTTCGTTCATGAACTCGTATGCCACCCAGTCGTTGTCGTAGTCCTTGAAAGCGTCGGAGAGTTGGTACCACAGGTTGATGAGTCCCTGTTGCGCCTCCTCCGAGGTGAAGAGGGTGTTGGCGTTCTTTCCTTCCTCATTGACGGCATTGAAATAATGCGAGCGGATGATGTGGAGGTCGATGATGGCCCTGAGATTGTGCTTTCTCGCCAATTTGAGCGCATTGTCGAGGAGTTGCCATGCCTCATCCAGCTTGTTTCCCTCCTCGTCCCAGAACTGCACCTCGTCGATGGGAATGCGCACGAAGTCGAAGCCGAGTTGCTCCAACCGCTCGAAGTCGTCCTCCTGGATGTGAGCCTGACGAGCCTCGCCCCTTTCTTCCGACTGTGACAGCCAGTGACTGAGGTTGGTTCCTCGCTTGATGCGGAAGTTGTTCACGTTGGTTTCCTTGTTCTCCCCGCCGCATGATGTGAGCAGGAATACTGCGGCAAGACATGCCGCGAGTGTACTAAAGAGTTTTTTCATCGAGTTGATATTTTTAAGGTGAAATCATTCTCATTCAGGTGTCATACTCATGTTTTTCCAAAGGATAGGCAAAGATACATGATTGGAATGGATTTTGCAAATAATCCATAATAAATTTGCATTGTCAACCATTATTTTATGAAATGATGCTGTTATCCTCTTCCATGTGTAGCGATTTTGTGTAGGAAAGTCCTCAAATTCTCATAAAATTCGTAAATTTGCAGCGAAAATGGAAAAGAAGAAGATATTGTTGCCTTTTTTGGCACTCCTGACGTGTCTCTTGTGGCTGTCGTGCAACAAGGAGCCTGTGGCCCAGGACGAGGAAGCCACCCGCTTTGCCGAGGTGCCATACCCCACCCCCAACGTGGCGGCGGACTCTGTGAACGAGGTGCTGGGTGTCATCCTTCACCACACGGCCCTTCCCTCTGTGGAGGATGCGCTGCGAGAGTTGACGCGCCCTCGTGGCGTCAGTTCCCATACCGTTGTCGATACCGATGGGACGCGCTACATCCTCGCCCCCATTGAAGCCGTGACATATCATGCCGGTCTGTCAATGCTCAACGGGCGAGAACGCTGCAACAAGTTCTGCATCGGCTTGGAGTTTCAGGGCAACACGGCACAAACACCACTCACACCGGCCCAGATAGCGAGCGGCGTGGAGTTTCTGCTCCCCATTGTCACGTCTCACCACATCCCGTTGGAGAACATCGTGACCCACAAGATGGTTCGCGACAACTTCATGCACCAGCACCCCGAGAAGCGTTGCAAGGACAAGGTGGACCTCTCCACCCATGAATACATTCGTTTCATGGACGCCCTGAAGAGCGCCCTTGACTCATTGGAAGCCACAACCGAATGACGAGCCGCCAACCCCGAAAGAAGCGAAAGAAGCGCACCTCCTCCACTGCCAAGTGGAAGAAGACTTTTAAACGCAAGGCATCCCTTTTATTGAAGTGGCTTGCAGCCGTGGTGGTGGTGACGGCCATCATCCACGCCCTCTTTCCCCACTTCCCCTTATCACTGATCTCCTCCTCCCCCTCTCCTTCCGGCAACTCCTACGACGGCATCGACGTGTCGAAATACCAAGGCAAGATCAACTGGGAGAAAGTGGCAACCGACAAGCAGATACAGTTTGTCTATGTCAAGGCAACAGAGGGGGCGTCATTGGTGGACCGCAACTACAAGCGCAACATCAAGGGAGCCCGTCAAGCCGGCATCCGCACGGGCAGCTATCATTTCTTCACCTCCCGTCGTCCTGCCAAGGAGCAGTTCGAGCATTTCCGACACCATGTGAAGAAAAGCGAGCAGGACCTCCTGCCCATGGTCGATGTGGAGGAATCAGGCGTTCGTGGCCTTAGCCGCAGCGACCTTCAGCAGCGTCTCGACGAGTTCATGCAGTTGGTGAAACAAGAGTACGGCAAATACCCTTTGCTCTACAGCCAATACGGCTTTTACAATAAGATGCTGGCCCCAGAGTTCAACAAGTATTTCATTTTCATCGCCCGTTATGGCAAGTCCACCCCCTCCCTCCACGGCCCTGGGAAGCATAACATCTGGCAGTTTACTGAGAAAGGCAGCATCAACGGCATCTCCGGCCATGTGGACTTGGACAAGTTCGACAACGGCACCACCCTTCGAGACATCCTCCTTGATTAGTAGATAACAGCTCAGTCATCATTCAAATGAGTGCGACGCTCGGTCGGATTTGCAATCCGACCGCATTGAATATAAGCATTTGTAATGCGATTTTCGGATTAAAAATCCTGATATTCAACACATCGGGATTACAAATCCCGATGAGCATTAGTATGACAGAGCTGTTACTTAGTGGTAAAAAAAGGACAAAAAAAGTGAAAATAATGACCCAAATAATCTTGGAACGGCATTTTTTTGTTACTTTTGCATCATAGTAAACCCTAAAACCAACGAATATGAAAATTAAAACCATGATGATCATGCTGCTGGCCGTGCTGTTCTGCAACGTCCACGTCAGCGCACAGACCGAAGTACCTTCCACCGGCATCACCCAGCAAGGCGAACTCACCCCTGAGCAGCAAAAAGCCCGTGAGGCACAAATGAGACAAGCCCAGGAGGAGAAAGAGAAAGCCATCCAGGCACAAAAAGAAGCCGAAAAGAGACAGAAGGAGTTGGACAAGGCCCAAAAGGAGGCTGACAAAGCTCAAAAAGAGGCTAAAAAAGAGCAAAAGAATGCTGAAAAGAAAGCCAAGGAGGCTGAGAAAGAAGCCAAAAGACATCAGAAGGAGCTGAAGAAGAAAGAAAAGCTCCAAAAGCAAGCCGACAAGGCAGAGAAAGACCGCATCAAGGCAGAGAAGAAAAAATCAAAAGCCTTGAAAGAGTTGAATAACATGTGAGTAGAGAGACATAGGGAGGAATAGGGAGACAATAGGATATCTTAGGCAGTCATCGGAACTCCTAAGATATCCTAAGAAGTCTTTGGGAATCCCTGGATGTGCATCATGATAAGCAAAAACCTCATCAAGAACCTCCGTCGTCTGGAGCAGAAGAAGCACCGCCAGTCGTCAGGCTTGTTTGTCGGCGAAGGTCCCAAGGTGGTCGGCGAACTATTGTCGGCTTTTCAGTCCGAGACATTCTATTGCACTTCGGAATGGGCAGCCAACCATCACGATGTAGATGTAGAGACTGTGGTTGTGAGCGACGAAGAGTTGCAACGCCTCAGTTTCCTTCAGCATCCCCAGCAAGTGCTCGGCGTCTTCCACCTCCCGGTGGAAGAAGAGTCCTTAGAGCATAGCATCTCCCAGGTGACATCCAGCCTCTGTCTTGGCCTCGACGGCGTTCGCGACCCCGGGAATGTCGGCACCATCATCCGCATTGCCGACTGGTTTGGTATTGACACCGTGTTTTGCAGCACCGACAACGCCGATGCCTTCAGTCCCAAGGTGGTCCAAGCCACGATGGGCAGTCTTGCCCGCGTACGCGTCATCCCCACCGACCTGTTCGCCCTTGTGACCCACCTCCCCCCCTGCACCCCGGTTTATGGCACCCTTCTCGACGGCGACAACCTTTACACGTCCGAACTTTTCAACCATGGCCTTTTGTTGATGGGCAACGAAAGTTTGGGTCTCAGTCCCTCCCTTCGCAAGTGCCTCACCCACCGTCTGTTCATCCCTCCTCATCCACCCGGTCGCGCCACAGCCGAAAGTCTCAACGTTGCCGTGGCCACCGCCATCTGCTGCGCAGAGTTCCGCCGCCGCATCCTATAATATATAAAAGCAAAGATAGATAAGCGTTTATGGAAAAAGAATTGTTATACAAGAGCCGCAGTTTCTCGTCCTGCATCCAGTCGGCCTACAAGCTGATGGGCGACAATCTGAAAGGCATCATTCGCAGCACATGGCTTCCCGTGCTCCTTTTCAGCCTTCTCTCCGCCCTGTTTGTGACGCTCAACATCCCTAACCCATCCACCATTTCCTTTGGCATATCCAACCCCGCCCTTTACTTCACTCTCTTTGGCTTGGTATTCATCGGTGTGCTGGTATGTTCGATGTGGGCTATGTCACGCCTGATGAGTATGCTCAACGAGCAACCCCGTGGGTGGAATTTCAAGCGCGTACTGATAACCACACTCAACTTCATCGCCATCCTCATCGTGATGTACGCCATCTTGGGAGCGGCCTTCTACTTTGCCATCCGCTACACCGGAGGCGACCCCTTGCACTTCATCAACGACAACTACCTTGTCGTGCTTGTCGTGATGCTGCTTTTCATCTTTGCGTTGCTTCCCCTCGCATACGTCATCATGCGCTACCTTTACGACCGCAAGGCGACTTTCTGGCGCGAACTCCCCCACACCTACGCCACAGGGCTCCGCCATATCGGCTTCATCTTCCTCACCACGTTGCTCATCAGCATCATTGTGGGCGTAGTGGCCATGGTGACCTCCATTCCCCTTTGCATCCTCCACATCGCCAACATCCTGTCACTCATGGGCGTGGCGATGGGCGACCCCTCCGGCCTTCCCAGCTATTTCCTTCCCCTGCTTTTCATCACCACGTTCTTGGTGTCCATATTGGCGTGGTATTTGAATATATTTGAGACCCTGACTTACCTTTTCATGTACGGCTCCATCGAAAGCCAAGAAGAAGGACGTCACCAGAACGCCCCCATCTCCTCCGACATGCTTCCTCCTTCCGAGGAGCCCCTCCTCCCACTCCAAAACCTCTGACCCAAGAAACTCCATGGCACAAAGAATTCTGTTCATCGACCGCGACGGCACCCTCATCGAAGAACCCGCCGACGAGCAAATCGATGCATTTGAAAAACTCCGCTTCGTCCCCGGCGTGTTTCGCAACCTCTCCTTCATCCGCCAACGTCTCGACTTCAAGTTGGTGATGGTGAGCAACCAGGACGGGCTTGGCACATCGTCATTTCCCGAAGAAACCTTCTGGCCTGTGCACAATTTCATCCTTCAGACATTAGAGGGCGAGGGCGTGACATTCGACGCCATCCACATCGACCGCCATTTCCCTGAAGACAACCACCCCTGCCGCAAACCCGGCACGGCCATGCTGACGGAGTACATGGACAACCCATCCTACGACCTTGCCGGCAGCTATGTAATCGGCGACCGCGAGAGCGACCGACAGTTGGCCGTGAACCTCGGCTGTCGCGCCCTGATTTTGGGCGACCCCGGCGTGACATGGGACAGCATCGCCGAAACGCTTTTCGCCGGTGAACGCCTCGCCAGTGTCCGCCGCACGACGAAGGAGACCGACATCGAGGTGGAGCTCTTGGTGGATGGCAGCGGCCGTTGCGACATCTCCACCGGCCTTGGTTTCTTCGACCACATGCTGGAGCAGATAGGCAAGCATGGAATGATGGACTTGAAGGTACACGTGAAAGGCGACCTGCACGTGGATGAGCACCACACGATAGAAGACACCGCCATCGCCTTGGGCGAGTGCCTTCGCCGCGCCCTTGGCGACAAGCGTGGCATTGAGCGTTATGGCTACAGCCTTCCCATGGACGATTGTTTGGCGAGTGTCTGTCTCGACTTTGGCGGCCGGCCCTGGTTGGTGTGGGACGCGGAATTCCACCGCGAGCACATCGGCGACATGCCTACGGAGATGTTCCTCCATTTCTTCAAGAGTCTGAGCGACGCCGCTTTGATGAACCTAAACATCAAAGCCGAGGGCGTGAACGAGCACCACAAAATCGAGGGCATCTTCAAAGCCCTTGCCCGTGCCCTGAAGATGGCCGTGCGTCGTGACATCTACCACTACGAACTCCCCTCCACGAAGGGAGTGTTGTGAGGTCATATCCTTTTCACCACCACCCTTGAGCGCGTGGGATCCACCCTGTCCACCCTGACCTGCGTGCGAATCCGCTCGTTGAGGGCTTCCACATGGCTGATGACCCCCACTCTTCTTCCACCCATCTGATGGAGGTGCTCCAAGGTATCCATAACAGTGTTGAGACACTCCTCGTCGAGCGACCCAAAGCCCTCGTCGATGAAGAGCGTGTCGATGCTCGACTGATGCGTATTGAGTTTCGCCAACGCCAATGCGAGCGACAACGACACCATGAAACTCTCGCCTCCCGAAAGCACCTTTGAGAACTGCGGCGACTGCCTGCTGAACCTGTCCCTCACCAGAATGGCCAAGGCACCCGGTTCGCACACCAGTTGATATCTGTCGGAAAAGGCCGAAAGGTATTTGTTGGCATGGTTGAGGAGGTGGTTGAGAATGAAGCTTTGCGCCACCCTGCTGAAACGCGAGCCATCGCTGCTCCCAAATTCCTTGTCCATCCTCAGCCACCGCTCATACTCCAAGCGAGCCAGTTCACATTCGTCGAGAGCCTTTTTGTGGAGCCGTCGGTTGTCCAAATCGAGTTGCAGTTCCGTTTGCAGTTTTCCGACCTCCATGAGTTGCTGTTCCCGCCTTTGTGAAAGGTCCTCGATTTTCTCCGCCAGCCACTCCTCCGTCTCCTCCTCTGTCATTGGCGGCTTGTTTTCCAAGAGTTGTTCCTTCTGCCTACAAAGCATCTCCAAGGCACCTTTCTCCCTTGTGATGGCAGCCTCGGTCTCCTGATGCTGTCTTCTCATTCGCTCCACCTCTTCCTTGGCAACTCCAGCCAGTACAAGGAGTCGCTGCCGGTCAATGGTTGGGTGTTGGAGCAGGAAGTCCTCGATATTGCGTTGCTTGTTGGCCATATCCATCTCTTTCGCCTCCATGGCCGCCTTCCACGTTGTCACCTTGGTAGTGAAGGCACTCCACATTTGGGCCAATTCAGCATCCGTCTTGAACCTCTCCGGTTCTGCACCGCCCTCGGTGCTCCATCCCGGCATGCGCTGGTGCATGGCCACCCTTTCCATCGTCAGGTTTTCCACGACAACCCTCTTGGCTGCAATGCCCTTTTCCAAGCCATCCTTCCTTTTTCTCTCCCCCTTGTATTTGTCGGCATCCTCTCCCAAGTGGCGGATGAAGCCCTTGTGGTCAATGCCCCACTCCTTTTCCCATTTGGGATAGGTGATGGTCTCTCGCAAGCTTTCCATGGCCTCTTTGATGGATGTTTCCAGTTCCTTCACCGCCTTTGAGGCGTTGTCCTTGGCGGTACGTAATTGGTCAAGAGCAGCCAATGCTTTCTGCGTGGCCACTCTTGTGTCGGCATAGCTTTTGGCGAGTTTTTTCGCCTCCTTTTGCAGGGAGTCCAATTTTTTCTCCGCCTCCTCCACGACTTTCATCTGCGACTTTGCCTTCTCTATTTCGGCTTGCACCTCCGCTTGCCACTCCTCCACCATGGCCATTCGCTGTTCATCAGTGATGATGGTGGCAATATTTTTACCCGCCAGCAAGTCCATAGCTTTGCTGGTGGCATCAGCATGGTTGTCGAAATCCTTCTTCGCTTCCTCCCAAGCCCTTTTTGCGTTAGGCATCTTTTTCTCCGCCTTTTGCATCATCTGCTTGGAAGTGAGCAATTTAGTCTTGGCGTTTTCCAGTTTTTTCCTGCAATCGTCGAGCGCATCCTTCAAGGGTTTGATGTAGGTGTCGTAGTCAGGGTCGGGCACATGGTCATGCTCCACCACTTGCATGCACAGGGGGCACGTCTGTCCTTTTGCCAGTGTCGCCCTTTTGGCCTTGAATGTCTTGTCAAGAGAGTCGTGCCATTGGTCGAATATGCTTTGCGCCCTTTCACACAACGTAGTTTCCAGTTGCACTTCCCTTTGCAAATCAGGTTCCTGTGCTTTGTATTGATCCCTTTCCTCAACGAGTTGTTTGTACTCCTTTTCCGCCTTGTCGAGTTGTTGTCTCTTGATGCCCAAGAGTTTGATGTTGGCAACGGTATTCGAGAGCTGTTCCTTTCTGTCAAGCAAGTTGTTGTATTTTTTTTGCAATCCTTCCTTGTCAAGTTCTTTCAGCCTTTCTCCGGCTTCCTCCACCTCCTTGTTTTTCTGCTCCACCGCAGCCTTGGCCATGTTCTCCTTGTTTTCCGCTTGCTCCACCGAGCCTTCCGCCAAGGGGATTTTCTCATTGGCCTCGTCCATGAGTTTTTTCTTCTGCTCCAACTGTTTCTCGTTGTCATCGACCTGTTGTAGTCTTACGGCCAAGGCCCCGGCGTTGTCAAGCATGGCGGCATCCCCCTCCCTGTTTTTCAACCACTGTTCCACTTGAATGAGCGTGTTCTCGTCATCAACGAGTCGTTGGTGGAGCAGTATGGCCGCAGCCGTCAACCGTGCGTGTCTGTCGGCCAACGCCTTCTCTTCGCCCCTCAGCTGCAAGAGCTGGCTTTTCGCCTTTTCCACATCCGCCATCCACGCCCTTGGCTCAATCGTGAGGTCATAGTCTCTGATGTTTTCCGCCTCCCGTCGGTATTCCTCCCCTTGCACCATATCCTCCTTCCCTTTCACCAAGTCAATCTTCTCCCCTATTTGTTGCTCCTTTTTCTTGCTTTCTTCAAGCCACTGCTTTTTGGTCTTGTAGTCCTCGTGCATCTTTTCCTCTTTGGCACAAAGTTCCTCCAATTCGGTTTTTTTCCTCTCCTTTTCCTCTCTTTGTTCATCGGTGAACAAGGTGATTCCAGCCGCCAAGAGCTTGCGTTGCTCATAATCCGTCTGTTTTTGGCTCTTTATCTCAAAGACTTTTTTTCCTATCTCGGAATACAGTCCGGTTTGTGTGAGTTTCTCCAAGATGGCCGACTTGTCCTTTCCGGTTGATTGCAAGAATTTGGTAAACTCCCCCTGTGCGAGCATGGTTGTCCGGCAAAACTCGTCGAAATTCAGTCCAACGACCCTCACTACCTCCGCGAGCGCCTTGCTTTTCACCTCCATGTGCCCTGTGTCGAGGTTGGTGAGCGAGTTTTGCGGATTATCGAGTTTACCGTCCGGTCTTCCATAGACCCTTCTGATGCTCCATTTGGCCATATAATTGGTGTCGTCGGCCTCGAAATACAGTTCGGCCCATCCTTCCGCCGTACCCCTTCGAAGCAACTGACCCTTGTGGTTGAGCGGGATGGCCTGTTCCCCAACCTTGTATTCCTTTCCCTCGACATTTTTCCCGGAAGCGGCATTGTAAATGTCGGTAAGTTTGACGTTTTTCTCTGCCGCCTCGCTGAACCTTGGAGTTTCGTTGTATAGAGCGAGACAGATAGCATCAAGGATGGTCGTCTTGCCCGCCCCCGTGGCTCCAGTGATGAGGAAGAGCGGTTCATCGCGCAGCACCTCTCCCTCAAAGTCCACCTCAGCATCCTCTATGGATGCCAGGTTGTGTATTTTGATTTTCTTAATTTTCATCTTGCTTTCTCCTCGTTGATGGTTTCGATGGCAAATTGCAGCATCTCGATGTATTCTTCTGGTGGCAGTCCCTTGCCCTCAAGGTATCTCCTTGCCACCTCCACAGGAGTCATGGCCTTGAACTCATCGGGGGTGACATCAATCAGTTGCCTCCTTGCGGCACTGTCCCTCTCATCGACAAGCAGGAAGGTGCAGAACCTGCATTTTTTCCCTTTTGCCGCATTGATGGCCCTCTCGTTGCAGTCAGGCGGCAGCCCATTGGCACTTTTGACATGCAACTGTATGTATGCCGTGTCGTCGGGGTCGTGTTCCTTGAGGATATCGATGGCCTTGTCGAAATCGACTGGCTCCTTGGGTATGGTTCGCACATGGCGAAGGGGGTGTATGGGAATGATTCTGAGCTTGGGTGGTTTTTCGTGGTCAATCTCTGCCATGGTGACGGAATGTTCATACTCCTCACGGAAGGTGATGGGCAGCGGTGCCCCGCAATATCTCGCCCTGCTGTCTGATGTGACGGTTCGTGGCTGGTGGATATGTCCCAGGGCGGCGTAATCAAAGCCTGTTCCCAATGTGCTGATGTCATCAAACTCCATCCCTCCCACGTCATAAGGTGTGGTGTTGCCCTCCTTTTCAGCCACGGCAAGGTGCGCCATGAGGACGACGGGCTTTTGCTGGGTGTTGAGTTGCGCCACCCTGTCTAAAAGAACCTTGAAGAAAGCCGTCTGCCGGTCTGTTCCTCCGTCGGGGGCTGGTGGAAAATTCTGCTTGAAGACATGCGGCACGGCCACCACCCACCCCTTGTCAGCAATGGGGATGATGTGCCTGTCGAGATCCACCCCCTCCGGTGTTCTGGCGAGTGTTCCCACGACATGGACTTTGAAATGCCCCCACAAGGAACGGTCCACCTCGAGCCGTGATGCGCTGTCGTGGTTGCCGGCAGTGACGACGATGGTCATCTGCGGGCAAGCCAGATGGAGGTCGAGCATCGCCTCCGTGTACATGGTCTGCGTGGAAATGGCCGGCACCGACGAATGATAGACATCGCCCGAGACAAGCAATGCATCGGGTTTCTCGTCTTCCACGATGCGTCGCAATTGGCAGAAGAAGTCCTCAAACTCGTCCTGCCGTCTGTAGTTGTAATGCTCGTGTCCAAGATGCCAGTCGCTGGTGTGAAGTATTTTCATGGTGTATGGAGTTTTTCTGGTACAAAAATACGCTTTTCCTTTCAAATCTCCAAACTCCACCAATCATAAATTATGCAAGCTCCGCCCCACATCGAGAGATTTTGATGCAATAATCATCATCAGCAAGCTGAAATACAGAAAAAATGCCTATATTTGCAAGCGGTATCTTTTTTTCTATAGAGACTATAGAAACTATAGAAGCTATAGAGACTATAGAAGCTATAGAAACTATCGAGACTATTAAAACAATAAAACATCATGCCAAGACAATACAAGCACCTCACCATCATCGCCCTGCTAACCAGCCTTCTCATGGCCGTCGCCACGCCCGTTATGGCGCAGCATCACGACTGGGAAGACCAAGGCGTGCTGCAAATCAACCGCGAGGCTCCCCGTGCCGCCTTCTTAGGCTACAAGGACCGTCCCGGCGACCGCCAGTTGTCACTCGATGGCAACTGGAAATTTCACTGGACGAAAACTCCCGACGAGCAACCCTCAGGTTTCGAACGCACTGACTTCGACGACAGCAGTTGGGAGACTTTCCCCGTTCCGGGCGACTGGGAGATGAATGGTTATGGCACACCCATCTACAGCAGCAGCGGCTACACCTTCAAGATCGACCCGCCCCGTGTGATGGGCGAACCCAAGAAGAGCTACACCGCCTTTGTGGAGCGCAACCCCACCGGCGTTTATCGCCGTCATTTCCAAGTGCCCGCCTCGTGGTCAGGCTGCGACATTCACCTCCGCTTCGGGGCTGTTGGCAGCGCTTTTTACGTATGGGTGAACGGTCGTTTGGCTGGTTACAGTCAAGGCAGCATGGAACCCGCTGAGTTTTCCATCACCCCCTTTATCACGCCCTCGGGCGACAACCAACTCACCGTGGAAGTATTGAAATACAGCGACGGAAGCTACTTGGAAGACCAAGACATGTGGCGCCTTGCCGGCATCCACCGCAGCGTGACGCTCTTCGCCACCCCCACCCTCCGCATCCGCGACATCGGCGTGCGCACCATCATCGACTTGGAGCACGACCGCGCACACCTTATGGTCCATCCCGAATTGGAAGTCACCCATGGCCGTCGCGGCGACGGTTGCCATATAGAAATGCGCCTCATAGATGAGAACGGTGCACCGGTGCTCGACAGCGTACCCCGTGCCGACGCCGCCACGATGCTCAACTTAGAGCACAAGGCCTCCATCATGAACGAGCGCACGCCACAGCGCGGCTACTCCAAATGGGGATGGTTGGAAGCCGACGTGGCCCATCCCCTCCTGTGGACTGCCGAACACCCCCACCTATACACCCTCCATCTGTCGCTTGTGGACTCCCTCGGCCACGTGCTGGAACAAGTCACGCAGCGCATAGGATTCCGTTCCGTCGAGATACGCGACGGGCAACTGTTTGTCAACGGCATCGCCACCCGCCTTCGCGGTGTCAACCGCCATGAGATGGACCCCCTGACGGGCCATGTGATGAGCGAAACCCGCATGTTGCAGGACATTCTTCTGATGAAACGTGCCAACATCAACGCCGTGCGCACCTGTCACTACCCCAACACCGAGCGATGGTATGAACTATGCGACAGCATCGGCCTTTATGTGATGGACGAGGCCGACATAGAGGAACACGGTCTCCGCGGTCAGTTAGCCAGCGACCCCACGTGGGCCTCCTCCTGGCTCGACCGCATGCAACGCCTTGTCATCCGCGACCGCAACCATCCCTCCGTGGTGATGTGGAGCCTTGGCAACGAGGCAGGCTGGGGTTCCAACTTCGCCATAACCGCCGCCTGGACCCATGAGTACGACCCCACTCGCCCCATCCACTACGAAGGAGCCCAAGGTGCCGGTGCTGAAGCTTGGGGGCGGAGCGGCGACCCCTCCTCGGTAGATGTCATCTCCCGTTTCTACCCCCGGACACAGGACGAGTATCTCAATCCCGGCGTGAAGGACAACAACATGGAGCGTCCGGAGAACGCCCGTTGGGAACGCCTGCTGAGCATCGCCCGTGATGGCAGAGACAACCGCCCGGTGCTCACCAGCGAGTACGCCCACGCCATGGGCAACGCCCTTGGCAATTTCCGTGAATACTGGGATGAGATATACAGCCACCCCCGCATGTTGGGCGGCTTCATTTGGGAATGGGCAGACGAGGGCATCATCGTTGAGCGCGACGGCAAACGCATGGTGGCATACGGCGGGGACTTTGGCGACGCACCCAACTTGAAAGCCTTCTGCCTGAAAGGCATCGTTGACAGCGACCGCCATCCCACCCCCAAGTATGATGAAGTGAAAGCCGTCTATTCGCCCGTACAGTTTAACTTCCACGACGGCCACGCCATCCCCGTGCTTCGCGACGCCCACTGCCACCTCGACGACTACGTCATCTCAGAGATGGCCCACGACGGATTGGTGGATGTCCGCGTGACACTCCGCCACGACACCCGTTGGGCGAAGGCCGGTCACGAGGTATGCCACCAGCAATGGGTGTCCGACTCCCAATGGTTTGCCACAGCCGTTGACAAATTGCGCAAGCCCCGTCGCCGCGCCGTGCGCGATGCTGTTGCCGAACTCACATCCTGGCACTCCCGCCTGCATCCCCATTTCTTCCGCGCCCCCACGGACAACGACAAGGGTTTTGGCAACTGGATCGCCAAGGATTGGAAAACGCAGGAGTTGGACTTGATGCGTGACAGCATCATCCATCCGCTCGCCATCGAACATCAAGCCGACGGTTCCACCCGTGCCAAGGCTGTGCATGAGAGCCGCACCCTTCAAGGGCGCATAGTCACCGAATATGAGTTGGTATTGGAAAAAGACGGCACCCTGGATCTCACCGCCACTTACACGCCCGAAGGTGTACTGCCACCCCTTCCCTGCCTTGGCACCACGCTGAAGCTGCCCAAGTCGCTCACCCATCTTTCCTACTTCGGTCGCGGCCCAATGGACAACTATCCCGACCGCCACACCTCGGCAGTTATAGGGCGTTATGAAAGTTTGGTGAAAGACCAATACTTCCACTACCCCCGTCCACAAGACAGCGGCAACCATGACGACACCGCTTGGGTGGAGTTGACCGACGCCAAAGGAAACGGCTGGCGCATCACCAGCACCAGCCAACCCTTTTCTTTCACCGCCATCCCCTACAGCGTTGAACATCTCTACGAAACCACCCACGACTGCGATTTGGTGGAAGACAGCGAACACATCTACCTTCACCTCGATGCTGCCGTGCTGGGCCTTGGCAACAGTTCCTGCGGCCCCGGGGTACTCCGTCGCCATGCCATCCCGCAGCAGCCCCACACCCTCCATGTGAGGATAGCGGGCATTGGTCGCTGAAGCGAAAAGTCACCTATACAGGGAAAAACTCACCTCTTGGCAGTTGCAGTACTTCTTGAGCAAGTCAACGATGTACTCCGCATTCTCGGTCACACGAGATGAGCAACCATCATAACCATTGACGAGAATGAGGAGATGCGTCGTTTCGAGGTCAATTTTTGTTCGCTCGTTGTCACTGGTGGGCGTTCCCACGCCGCCCATCTCATCACGATAGACGGGCAGTCCCTCGATATTGAGCATACCCCTCCCAATGCCTTCGTAGGGTTCTCCTGCCTTTCCTACGCCCAAGGTGAGCGTGTCACCAACGATTTTGTCGGCGTCAAAACCTCCGATGCTGTATCCGTATGCGATGCTGGCAAGGTTGATGAGGTCCACGAACGTGTTTTTCTGATAAAGCGGCTTTCCCTGCAGCATCCTTCTGACGAGTGCCTCTGCCGACGGTCTGTACCGAGAGGGGTCCTTCCCGCACATTTTATACACCCTGCGAGTAGCCTCGATGCCAGGGACTTGTTTGAGCGTCTCCGTGGTGAGTTCCTCACGGAGTTTCATTCCCTTGGCAGTGATTTCCTCCCACAAAGGAGGACAAAAGGGAGAGTTCTGGCATCGCGCCTCGACGGCCGCGCCTACGAAGTCATCACAGACATTGAAAATCTCCGTTGATACTTTGATGAACATCTTTTTTCTTATTTTTGATTATAGGAGCTATAGAAACTATAGAAACTATAGAAGCTATAGAAACTATAGGCTCCATAGCTATTACTTTATCATCTCCCAAAAATCCTCCTCAGAGACAATCTCTATCCCCAATTTCTGGGCTTTTTGGAGCTTCGAGGGGCCCATGTTGTCGCCAGCGAGGATGAAGGAGGTCTTGCTGCTGATGGAGCCGACGTTCTTTCCCCCATGACGCTCGATGATTTCCTTGTATTCCTCGCGGCTGTGCTGTTGGAACACCCCGCTGATGACGATGCTCTTCCCGGCGAGTGCGTCCCCTTTTTCCGACATCTGCTTTTCGGAGAGAGCCATGGTGAGGCCATATCCTTTCAGCCTTTCGACAATCCTCTTGTTGTCAGGTTTGTGGAAATAGTCCACCACACTTTTGGCGATGACCTCTCCCACCCCCTCTATTTGGAGAAGTTCGTCGAGGGATGCCTCCATCAAGGCGTCGATGGTTTTGAAATGTCTTGCGAGCATCTTGGCCGATGTTTCCCCCACGAAGCGTATTCCGAGTGCAAAGACCACCCTCTCGAAAGGCACGCTCTTCGACTGCTGGATGCTGTTGACAATCTTCACAGCGGATTTCTGCCTTGAGCCATCTCCATTGATTTGCTCCACCTTGATGTCGTAAAGATCGGCCACGTTGTGCACCAGTCCCTGCCTGAAATAGTCATCGATGGTTTCCGGTCCGAGCGACTCGATGTTCATGGCCTTTCTGGCAATGAAATGCTCAATCCTTCCCTTGATTTGCGGTGGGCATCCCGTGTCGTTGGGGCAATAGTGCGCCGCCTCCCCCTCATACCTGACGAGTGGTGTTCCACATTCAGGGCAATGCGTGGCGAAGTGCACCGGCTGCGCCTGCGGCTCCCGTCTGTCAGTGTCCACCCCCACGATTTTGGGTATGATCTCCCCTCCTTTCTCCACGAAGACATAGTCCCCGATGTGCAGGTCGAATGAGCGTATGAAATCCTCGTTGTTGAGCGTAGCCCTTTTCACCGTTGTTCCAGCGAGCAGCACAGGGTCCATATTGGCCACTGGTGTAACCGCCCCTGTTCTTCCCACTTGGTAAGTGACCTCCCTTAGCCTTGTACATTCCCTTTCAGCCTTGTATTTGAATGCAATGGCCCATCGTGGACTCTTGGCGGTGAAACCTAACGCACGTTGCTGTCGCAGGGAGTTGACTTTCAACACGATGCCGTCAGTAGCCACGGGCAGACTTCTTCGTTCCTGTTCCCAAAAGGCGATGAAATCAAGTATCTCCTGTAAGTTGCTTGCCTTTTTCATCCCCTGGCTCACCTTGAATCCCCATTTTTCCGCCACTTGGAGGTTCTCGTAATGTCCGTCGCAGGGAAGGGTCTCTCCAAGGAGATAATACAAATATGCATCGAGCTGTCTTTTAGCCACGAGTTCCGATTTGAGGTTTTTCAGCGTCCCACTGGCGGCGTTTCTCGGATTGGCGAAAAGCGTCTCTCCTGCCTCCTCCCTCTCCTTGTTAAGTCTGTCGAAGACACTCCAAGGCATGAGGATTTCCCCTCTGATTTCGAAGGTTCTTGGTATGGGAGGTGTCTCGTCGAAGAGGCTGAGGCCATTTTTCTGCTGCTGTTCCCAAGCCGGCAGGACGAGCGGAATGGAGCGTATGGTCTTGACGTTTCCTGTGACGTCGTCTCCCTGCACACCGTCGCCTCTTGTCACGCCCCTCACCAGCCTTCCTTCCTCGTAGGTGAGCGATATGGAGAGGCCGTCGTATTTGAGTTCGCAACACACCTCGAAAGGTTCCCCTGCCAGACCCTTTGAGACACTGGCATACCATTCCCTGACATCCTGCTCGCTGTAGGTGTTGGCGAGTGATAGCATGGGGTAACGGTGTGCGACTTGCGAGAACTCCTGGTTGATGTCGCTTCCCACACGCTGTGTAGGCGAGTTGGAATCGGCCATTTCCGGGTGCTTGGATTCGAGGTCTTGCAGCTGGTGCATCATAAGGTCGAATTCCTGGTCGGAAATGATGGGCTGGTTGAGCACGTAGTAACGGTGGTTGTGCTCGTGGAGCTCCTTTCGGAGTTGGAGGATTTTTTGCTGTTCTTGGGTCATTTTCAAGGGGATTTAGGGGCGGCGGCGGAACCGCCGCTTACGGAGAAGATGGATGGCGGCGGCAAAACCGCCGCGTACGGAGAAGCTAAATGTCGTTACCGGTGTATAGCTGGTAGTATTTTCCTTGCAGGGCGAGAAGCTGCTCGTGAGTTCCTTTCTCGATGATGCGCCCCTTTTCAAGGACGATGATGCAATCGGAGTTTCTGACGGTGGAGAGGCGGTGGGCGATGACGAAGGTTGTCCTTCCCTTCATGAGGGAGTCCATGCCTTTTTGCACGAGTCTCTCCGTCCTGGTGTCGATGGAGGATGTTGCCTCGTCGAGGATAAGCACGGGCGGGTCTGCGATGGCCGTCCTGGCGATGGACAGAAGCTGCCTCTCGCCCTGGCTGAGGTTGGATGCCGTCCCGTTGATGACGGTGAGGTACCCGTTGGAGAGACGCCTGATGAAGTCGTCCGCCCCGACGAGTTTGGCGGCTTCTATGCACTCCTGGTCGGTGGCGTCAAGTCTTCCATACCTGATGTTGTCCATGACGGTGCCGGTGAAGAGTTGTGTTTCCTGAAGCACCATTCCGAGACTTCTTCTGAGGTGGCTTTTGTCGATGTCATTAATGTTGATGCCGTCGTATTGTATTTTCCCATCCTGTATGTCGTAGAAACGGTTGATGAGGTTGGTGATGGTCGTTTTTCCAGCCCCGGTACCTCCGACGAAGGCGATTTTCTGGTCGGGCATGGCATCGATGACGATGTCGTAAAGCACCTGCTTCTCGGGGACGTATCCGAAGTCCACCATATCGAAGCACACACCGCCTTCCACCTTGGAGAGCCACCCGTCAGGATGCTTCCACGCCCATGTTCCAGTTCTCTCCTCAGCAGGAATCAGGGTCCCGTCTTCTTTTTCCACCGCGTTGACCATGACCACCTCCCCGTTGTCGGTTTCCGGTTGCTGGTCGAGCAGTTGGAAAATCCTCTCCGCCCCTGCCGATGCGTTGAGCACGCTGTTGATTTGCTGACTGATTTGCGCGATGGGCTGCGAGAAGTTCTTGTTGAGCGTGAGGAAAGCGACGAGCGTTCCTATGGTAAGTGTGGTGGAAGGTTGAATGGCGATGGCCGCCCCAATGACAGCGATGAGTACGTATCCGAGGTTGCCAAGGTTTCCATTGACAGGCATGACGATGTTGGCGATTCTATTGGCGTTGTAAGCACTGGAACGCAAATCCTCGTTGATGCCGGCAAATCTTCGCATGGCCTCCTGTTCGTAGCAGAAGACCTTGACCACCTTCTGCCCCGTGAGCATCTCCTCAATAAATCCGTTGACATTGGCGAGGTTTTGCTGTTGTGCGACGAAATGTTTTCTCGACATCTTCCCGAGATATGTTGTGGCGTATGCCATCACGACGGCCATGGCGATGGAGACGCATGTGAGTTGCAGGCTGAGCAGCACCATACTTGTGAGCGTGATGGCAAGAGTGATGAGTGAGCTGAAAGCCGAGGGGAGGCTTGAGGAGATGACCTGCCTGAGGCTGTCCACATCGTTGGTATAAGTGGACATGATGTCTCCATGGGCATGCGTGTCGAAATACTTGATGGGTAGTTTCTGCATGTGCTGGAACATGCTTTTCCTAAGTCTGAGCATGGTGCCCTGGCTCACATAAATCATGATGCGGTTGTACGCATAGGAGCATACCACGCCGACGACGAGCACGGCTGCGAGTTTAAGCAGCGCCCCGGCGAGTGGCGAGAAGTCCGGGTTGTCCACTCCTTGCAGGGGCTTGATGTAGTCGTCGATGAGTGTTTTGGTGAAAAGTGTTGACATCAGCGTTGCCAATGAAGACACGATGATGCACATGAAAACGGCGATGAAAGAGAACTTGTAGTCTTTCAACACCATTTTGAAGAGTCTTGTGAGTGTGGCCTTCCTGTCCTTTGCCATATCGTTTTGAGAGTACACCTCACCTGGATGTGTTCGCATTCCCATTTTCATGACTTCTTGGCTTTACGTTTGTTGGTGTTCTTCGTGTGCATCAATTTCCGAGGCTCATCAAAATCTCCCCCGTCCTGGTTTTGGATGGTGAAGATCTCATGGTAGATGGCATTGCTTTGCAGGAGATTATCATGCGTGTCGAAGCCGCAGACCTTCCCCTTGTCGAGTACGAGGATGCGGTCACATTCCCTGACGCTTGAGATACGTTGTGCGATGATGATTTTGGTGACGTTGGGTATGTCCTCTCTGAACGCCCTCTGTATGGCGGCGTCTGTTGCAGTGTCGCATGCGCTTGTGCTGTCGTCAAGGACAAGCACTTTCGGATTTTTCAGCAATGCCCTTGCGATGCACAGCCTTTGCTTCTGACCTCCAGAGACATTGGTTCCCCCTTGTTCGATGCGCGTGTTATACCCCTCCGGCATCTGTTCAATGAACTCGTCGGCGCATGCCAACCTGCAAGCCTCCTTGCACTCCTCCTCGGTAGCATCGGCCTTACCCCATCTGAGGTTGTCGAGGATGGTTCCTGAGAAGAGCACGTTTTTCTGCAAGACGACAGCCACGGCATCTCTCAGGGTCTGCAAGTCGTATTGCCTGACATCCTTCCCCCCCACCATGACGTTTCCCTTGGAAACGTCGTAGAGCCTACTGACAAGATTGACAAGTGACGACTTGCCGCTACCCGTTCCACCGATGACCCCGATGGTCTCTCCCGACTTGACGTGAAAGGAAATGTTCTGAATGGCATACTCTCCACTTCCCTCCTTGTACGCGAAATAGACATGGTTGAAGTCGATGTTTCCATTTTGCACCTCCATGGTCGGTCTTTTGGGATTGCAGATGTCCGCTTCTTCGTTGATGACTTCCGCCACCCTTTGTCCGCTTGCCGCGCTCTGTGTGAGCATGACGAAGATCATGCTGAGCATCATGAGCGACATGAGAATGCTCATAACGTAAGTGAAGAGCGAAGTGATTTCTCCCGTGGTGAGCGTCCCCCCCACGACAAATTGTGCTCCAAACCATGAGATGGCAATGATGCATGCATAAACGACGAGGTTCATGACGGGGTGGTTGAGAGCCATGAGCCCCTCCGTTCTGACATATAGTTTGTAAAGCCCTTCGGCAGCCCAGAGGAACTTGTGGTTTTCGTAATCCTCCCTGACGAAGGCCTTGACCACCCTGATACCGGCGATGTTTTCCTGGACGCTGCTGTTGAGTTGGTCATATCGTTCGAAAACCAACTTGAAGAGTCCCGAAACCCTGCTGATGAGGAAATAGAGGAAGATGGAGAGCACCACCATGGCCACAATGAAGATGACACTCATCCTGACATCGATGATGAAGCACATAAAGATGCTGAAGAGCATTCTAAAGGGTGCCCTAACAGACACTCTGAGAAGTTGTTGGAATGCGTTTTGAAGGTTGGAGACGTCGGTTGTCATCCTTGTGACAAGTCCCGAAGTGCTAAACTTGTCGATGTCGGAGAAAGAGAACGTCTGTATGTTGTTGTACATGGCCTCCCTAAGGTTGGCAGCGAAGCCCGCAGAAGCGTATGCGGAATATTGTCCAGCCTTGATGCCGAATAACAGGCTGAGGAAAGCCATGGCGAGCATGACACCCCCATAGAGGTACACGTTGGCCATGTCTTGTTCGTTGATGCCCAAGTCGATGAGTTTAGCCGTGATGTATGGGATAAGCACCTCCATGACCACCTCTAACGAGGTGAACAAGGGCGTTAGTGCCGCCGCCTTCCGATACTGCTTGATTTGTGCATATAGTGTCTTGATCATGGTGTCTTGATGCGTGTTGAATGAGATGTCGCTATTTTCAAGAAAATCAGAAAGTCCATTTCGCCGCGATGGTGGGAATGGCGTGGAATCTGTCGTTTCTCCCCTTGTCGTCGAAGACGAAATTGTTGCTGATTTCCACTTCTGTTCCTACACTGAGGTTGATGTCCTTGCACCCCTTCAAGGTGTTGATGTTGAACCATAGCTGTGGCTCCGAGATGGTAATCCAATTGCCTCTGACACTTTGGTCGTACCAACAGTCAATGAACCCTAAGAAAGAAAATTTCCTTCCAGCGAAATGCACGCCCCACACGGCTGTGGCCTGAAAGCTGTTGAAAGGTTTGTTCCAAGCATTCTGCCCCTTGAAATAGTATTTGTACATAGCCTGCAAGGAAAGAGTCTTGCTGTAGTCAGCGGAGGCGATATTCCATGCCGGCCCGGCCAGGAAAGCGTGCTGGTAGCGTGTGGACATGCCGGAATACTTGTTGGAAGCCATTCCTCCGTTGTATTCCACATGAGCCGCCCATTGCTTGTTGTTGGTGATGTTCACCTCCCTTGCCACCTCCCAGTAAGCTCCTGCCACACCATCGTGAAGATAGTCCAAATCGACGAAGAAGAAAGTGCTCCCCCACTTGTCGGTTTTGAAGAGTTCGACGGTGGTGGTGAAGCTTGGCCTACTGTCGAGGTCATCATCGATGGCCTTGCCCAAGTCATAATGAAATTGTATATTTTGTGCATTGGCTCCCATGCAGAGCAGCATGGACATGGCCACAAAAAGCTTTCTCATCATCTTTTCCGATAAAGTGTGTGAAATCATTTTTTTATACGTTATGTTGAAAACTCGATTATTTCATACCCGCCTTGATGTCAGCAAGGGTGATTTCGACGAGTTGGTCTTCGCTGACATTTTTCATCTCTGAAAGTCTGTCAGCCTGGCATTGAATGGTTTTCTCGAAGACATTTCTCACATACCGGGCGTTTCCAAAGTTCCTGGTTTTGTTTTTCACCACATATTCGAGTTGGTTCATGAGATAATTTGCAGCCTCCTTGGTGATGGTGTATTCGTTTTTCTTGAGATACAGGCGGAAGATGTCGTAAAGTTCTGCGGGAGTGTAGTCGGGGAAGTTGATGTACTTGTTGAATCGGGACTGCAGGCCCGGGTTGGACTCGATGAAATGCTTCATCTCGTTGGTGTATCCTGCTACGATGACGACAAGTCTGTCTCTGTCATCCTCCATTCTCTTGAGCAGAGTGGCAACAGCCTCTGCGCCATAGTCAGCCCCTTTGTCGCTTTGTGTGATGGCGTATGCCTCGTCGATGAACAGCACGCCGTTGAGTGCTGAGTCGCATATTTGGTTGACCCTTGGCGCTGTCTGTCCCACATACTCCCCAATCAATCCCGACCTGTCGGTTTCCACGAGGTGTCCTTTTTTCAGTATTCCGAGGTCTTTGTATATCTTTGCCACAATTCTCGCCACTGTGGTCTTTCCCGTTCCCGGGCTTCCCGTGAAGACGAGGTGGTAGGACAATTTAGGTGTTTTCAGTCCTTTCTTCTCCCTCATTTTCTGCACCTTGACAAAATTGGCGAGCGACTTGACCTCCTCTTTCACCGATTGAAGTCCTATGAGTTCGTCAAGTTCCTGGTAAGGGTCTCCTTCGAGTGGTTTGTTGACGACGATGCTGTCCTCATCGTTTCCCTCCGACCTGTCTTCCTTGTTTTCAAACCTGTACTTCCTACCGCTTTCATCGCTACCCTGATTATCCATCACGAGTTGTTTCCCTTGCTCCTCGTCTTCGGTCATCACGGCAACGAGGGTGATTAATCCCATGCAGACGAACACAGCGGCCACACAGCACACGATGATTGTAACTTGTTTGTTTGTGAAAAATTGAGCCATTTATTCAGATGTTGAAAGATTGTTTATAAATATAAGCTGCATATATGGCGAGCGGCGCGAGCATGCACACGATGTCGGCCACGTCGAAAGTCCCGGGTGCCCAACCGAGGGCCTGCATCCCTTCTGCAACCGTGCCAATGAGCGGAATGACCGATGCAGCGATGAGCCTTGTCTTTGCCGACTGCCCTTGGAGCAAGGCATGTATGACCATCACGTAGGCAGCTGCCCAGAATCCATCGGGGAGGCTATATACAACGAACTCCGGCAAATGGAGACCAGCCACCTTCTCCCTCCACTGCATCGTCCAGTCTTCCATGCCCATGCGATGGAGGAGTTGGAAGAGCACCAATGTCGTAGGTCGGAAGAGGAGGTAGGTCATTCCCCCGACGAGGAGCATGAGTCCGCTGGTGATCAACTGCAGGCCCTTTCCCATGGTCACACCTCCATGGTCAGTCCGTCATGCGCCAGACACACACCCGGCGGGAGAATCTCCGTGGTGTCGGAGTGGAGGCCTATCCCGTGCGACATGTGAATGAGGCACGTCCTTTCCGCCCCCACCCTCTTGGCGAACGACACGGCTTCTTCGAGCGTCTGATGAGAGTGGTGTGGCTTTCCCTTTCTCAAAGCGTTGACCACAAGCGTCTCCACCCCCTCCAAGTAAGGCATCTCCTCCTCGTCGATGGTTTTCATGTCAGTGATGTATGCCAGTTTTCCTATCCGGAAGGCAAGGATGGGCAGTTTGCCGTGCATCACCTGGAAAGGCATGATGCTGATGTCTCCCACTTGCAGCGGCTCATGCGGTTTGATGGCCTGCAAGTTGAGCAGCGGCACTCCCGGATAGAGGTGCTCTGCGAAGCAATAAGGCATGGTGGTGTGGAGAGCTTGGACTGTGCCTTGGTTGGCATATACGTTGATGGGGCCGAAGACACAGAATGGCCTGATGTCGTCGATGCCTGCCACATGGTCATAGTGTATGTGGGTGAGCAGCACGGCGTCGATGCGCTGGAAGTCGAAGGGCATGATTTGCTGTCGGAAGTCAGGGCCGCAGTCGATAAGCACCCTTGTGGTCCTTGTCTCAACAAGCGCCGATGAGCGCAACCTGTTGTCTCTTGGGTCGTCACTCTTACACACCTCGCAACGGCATCCCACGCTGGGAACGCCCCCCGAAGTGCCGGAGCCGAGGATGATGATTCTCATGTCGCGATGGTGTTAGATGATGTTGACCTCTGTATAGATTTTTATCCCAAACTTCCCCAAGACATCCTCTCTGATGGCCTCGCATAGCCTTAGCACCTCTTCGCCAGATGCCCCTCCCTTGTTGACGAGCACGAGAGCCTGTTTGTCGTGCACACCCGCATTTCCGAGGGAGCGTCCTTTCCACCCACATTTGTCGATGAGCCAGGCGGCAGGTATCTTCTCATGGTTTTCGTCCACATAGTAATGAGGTATGTCGGGAAATTCTTCCATCAGCCGAAGGTATTTCTCTCTTTCGACGACGGGGTTGACGAAGAAACTTCCTGCATTTCCCATTACTTTGGGGTCGGGCAGTTTTTCATTTCTGATGTCGATGATGGCGTCTCTGAGCTGCCTTGCCGTTGGTTTCTCCACTCCCTTTGCTTTGAGTCGTTGCTTGATGTTCCCATATTCGAGCATAGGGGAGAATGTTTCCGAGAAGCGGTATGTGACGGAGGTGATGAAGAACTGGTTTTTCCAGTCATGCTTGAATCTGCTGTCCCTGTAGGCGTATTCGCACTCGCTGCGTGGAATGACCACTCTCAGTCCCGTAGCCACCTCAATGGCCTCGATGCTCCAAATAAAATCCTTCACCTCCACGCCATACGCCCCGATGTTCTGCACGGCGGTAGCTCCCACATCACCGGGAATGAGCGAGAGGTTCTCCGCCCCGTGCCATCCATGGTCGATGCAAAGTTCCACGATGTCGTCCCATATTTCTCCTGAGCCGCATGTGAGGTAAACGAAGCCGTTGTCGCATCGGCTCTCCACCCCCTTGATGGCAGAGTGCAGCACCGTTCCCTCAAAGTCCTTTGTCAGCAGAAGGTTGCTTCCGGCTCCGATGATGAGCAACGGCATATCGTCTTCGTTGAGTGTGCAAAGGAATGGAGTCACCTCCTTGTCGTTGTCGAACTCGACGAACCTTCTGCACGAAGCATTGATGCCGAAGGTGTTGTACTGGATGAGGTTGAAATTTTTGAAGTCTTTCATGGTCTTACCTATTCAACAATTTTTACAAGCATCCATTTCCCGTCCACTTGCTTGAAAGTCATCTCTGTCTCGAAGCCGTTGGACAATCCTCTGATAATGAATAGTTTTTGCTTCGAGCGTCTGTATTTCTGTCCGTAGATGACGTTGTAGATGGTGTCGTTGGGAAGGATATAGGGTTTGAACTCCTCCCATTGGTCGGGATGAAACTCCCCTTCCACCATGTCGTAGTCATCATCGGGGTCTGGCAGCACCGCCTTCACGGGGTCGTGAATGCTCTGCTGTTGGAAAACGGTGTCGGTGGCGAAGCGTTCATAGAAAGCGAGGAAGGACTTGTTTTGGTTTTGGGCCAAGGTGTTCCTGCTGATGCTTTTGAGCCTCCACTGACCATCGTTTCTGCTGAAGGAATGCTGCTCCACCGTCTTTGCCTTGAGCAAGATTTTCTCAATGACAACGCTGTCGATGGTGGTGTCCTTGGGTAGTTCGAGTTGGCTCTCATCATCGAGAATGAGGGTGTAGAACTCCTGTTGCGAGAAGAATCTCTCCATTTTCCAGTTTTTCTTTTCAATGGCAGTCCGTGAGTCACCATTGTAAACGGGCAGGGGGAAATCCACCCTTTCATACTGCAGTTTCTTGTTGGCAGTGAAAAGGAAAAGGAAATCATCGAACAATTCGTCGGCGGCCTTTGGCACGGGTGTTGAGGAGATGAGGCTGTCACGTGCGTTTTCAGGAATGGTGTCTATCACCACTTGTGGCACCGTGTCCACAACCTCCACGGTGTCCACCACCACGACAGGTGGCTCCACTTCCGGTTTCTTGTCCTTGCAGCCAATGGCCATGCTGATGACAAAGCAAGCCAGGCAGAAAAAAAGGAAGGTTCTTTTTCTCATATAATTACCGCAAAAGGGATATATTCCGCGCAAAATTACAACTTTATTTCGATATTTTTCCATTATTGCGTGAAAAATATTACCTTTGCATGTATTTTGAGTTGGGTTTGGCACAAACCCTCGCATGTAATCCCGGTGCGGGAGCAGTTCCCCACCTTATTAATAATAAACGAAATAAAAATGCTGTTAGAGAAGATAGAAGCCCTGTTGGAGGAAGTGAGAACGCTGAAAGCCTCCAATGCAGAGGAATTGGAAGCCCTTCGTCTGAAGTACCTTAGCAAGCGTGGCGAGGTTGCATCGCTGATGTCAGACTTCCGCACGGTAGCTGCCGACCAGAAGCGAGCCGTAGGTATGAAAATCAACGAGTTGAAGCAGACAGCCACGGAGCGCATCAATGCCTTGCGCGAGTCGCTTGCCACAGCCTCCCAGGCCGACGATGCCATAGATTTGACACGCACGCCCTATCCCGTCACCCTTGGCACTCGCCATCCCATCTCCATCGTGACCAACGAGATTATCGACATCTTCTCCCGAATGGGGTTCACGTTAGCCGACGGTCCCGAAGTGGAAGACGACCTGCATGTCTTCACGAAGATGAATTTTGCCGCGGACCATCCCGCTCGCGACATGCAAGACACGTTTTTTGTGGAGACAAATCCCGACGACGTAGCCAAGAACATCATCCTTCGCAGCCACACCAGTTCCGTGCAGGCACGTGTGATGGACGCCACCCAGCCACCCATTCGCGTGATCTGCCCCGGTCGTGTTTATCGCAACGAAGCGATTACAGCCCGTGCGCACTGCTTCTTTCACCAGGTGGAGGGGCTGTACATCGACAAGAATGTTTCATTCACTGACTTGAAGCAGGTGCTTCTCACCTTTGCCCGCGAACTTTTCGGAGCCGACACCAAGATTCGCCTTCGTCCCAGCTTCTTCCCCTTCACCGAACCGAGTGCAGAGATGGATATCTCATGCTTCATCTGCGGTGGCGAGGGTTGCGGGTTCTGCAAGCACACCGGATGGGTGGAGATTTTGGGTTGCGGCATGGTTGACCCGAACGTTCTTGAACTTTGCGGCATCGACAGCAGCATTTACAGCGGCTATGCCTTCGGTGTCGGCGTGGAGCGCATCACCAACTTGAAATACCGCGTGAGCGACTTACGCATGTTCTCCGAGAACGACGTGAGGTTCCTGCGTGAGTTCGAGGCGGCCAATTGAGGAAAAAAGTCGTTAAAGTCGTTAAGGACTTTAAGGTCATTAAGGTCTTTAAGGTCATTAAGGTCATTAAGGACTTTACAAATTTCGGGCGGATGTGCATTGCTTGCCATCCGCCCGAAATTTGTTATATTTTGCACTTATCTTATTTCAGCACCACCTTTTTTCCATTGATGATGTAGATACCCTTGGTGGGATGCTCCACCAACCGTCCTTGGAGATCATAACAACGGCCATTGGAAACAGTTTCTACATTCAAGTTCGTGATGGCATCCACCTTGTCGGCAAGGACGAGACAACCAGAAGTGTTGAGCCTCATTCGAGTGTCGTCGAGGTAGAAGAATGGCTCGTTGGGGTTGAAGAAGGTTTGCTCGCTCTGCACAAGAGCCACCTTGCCATCATTGAGTCCGAGAACGTAGTAGTGCGCATCGGGAGCCGGGATGGTTTTTCCAAGAAGGAAACCAAGGTCATCCATGGCCATGCTCAGAGCATTGTCCTCTGCGAGGACATCCTGTTCCCAATCTTCGCCAACCACCATCTTGTTGTCTGCCGCCTCGGGACCTTTGAGTTCAAGAAGGAGGGGGGTCATTGGGGGAACGACGATACCATCCTTCACCTTCATTCTCTGTATCTGCGACTTGCCGGGATCCACCACATCGGTGACATACCAAGCGGAAAGTCCCTCTGGCAGGGTGATGGAGAAGTCGGCGACGAAGGGTGCATACCATTTTCCATCAGCGTCCTTCACCACGCCTTTTGGCCCGAAGAAGTTGCTGACGTTGTCTATTTTCTCAAAGGTCCACACGGCCACGTCGCCCTGGTTGTCGATGTCGAGAGAGTTGGCAAAGCCGAACTGTGCTCCATAGTATGAGTCTTGCTGCTCTATAAGGTAATAGATGTCTCCAAACCTGAAATGCTCCACAAAGCTATTGACCATGGGCTGCATGTTCTCCCTTCCAACGAGGTATTGCTTGGCCATCTCCTCCATAGTGCCGTAATAGAGGGAGAGGTATCCGTTGATTTTCCCAGTGACGTATGAGGTGAGGTCGCCAGCATCGAGCGGGAATTTGGGTGAATTCATATAGAGTTGGTAACCACCGTTCACCTCCTTGTAATACAGCTGGGTGTCCATCTCATCCACGTAAGTAAGGAAATTGTCGTAGGAGTACCTCCTCACAGCACCCACGAGGACGGTGGCCATGGTCTTTCCCATGAAAGTGTTGGCCATGTCAATAACGGAGTCCTTGAGAGCGGTGAAGGTTTCTTCATCGATGATGGTGGGGATGAGCTCCTTCATCATGGGTATGACCACGTTGACGAGGTCCACATTTTGCGCCTTGAGGCTTGTGACGGCGTTGTCGTCAAAAGTCATCCATGCAACAGTCCCCGGCAGTGATGTTGCCTCCTCCATGGTGGCGTTGGGAGCAAATGAGCGACTACTTTCAAAGTTGGCGACATGCCCTGTGGCTACGTTTTTCAGCCGATTGTATCCGTCGGTCTGAGCAAATGCAGTACTCCCAAAGGCCATGACAGCCATCAACAAGGTGTAGATTTTCTTCATTCTGAATATGATTTTTTGTTTCAGGGAGCAAAGGTAAGCAATTTCCACCAACAAGGCACACGATTATGAAAGATTAACGTTTCATTGCCCATGCGCATCATTTCACCTCGTTGACAAGTTCTTTTCCCTCTGTGAAGTCGAGAACGTTCTGCAACGTGGTGACAGCGATGTTGTATGTTGCCTCTTGTGTGAAGAAAGCCTGGTGTGAAGTGACGATGACGTTTGGCATCATGAGCAGGAGAGCGAGTTTGTCGTCATCAATCATCTTGTCGGAGCGGTCTTCATAGAAATAGTTGGCTTCCTCCTCATAGACGTCAAGTCCTGCGGCTCCCACTTGGTGTGACCTAAGTCCGTCGATAAGGTCCTCAGTCTTGATGAGTTTCCCCCTTCCGGTGTTGATAATCATCACCCCATATTTCATCTTTGTAATGGAATCGCTGTTGATGATGAATTTTGTCTCCTCAGTGAGCGGGCAATGCAAGGATATGATGTCGGAGCCTTCGTATAATTCATCGAGGGAAACCATTTTCACATCATATTCCTTTGCGAAATTCAAGTCAGGGTAGAGGTCGTAAGCCAAGATGTTCATTCCAAAGCCCTTGAGGATTTTAATCAGTTCCTTCGCGATTTTTCCCATTCCAACGACACCGACGGTCTTTCCATACATATCGAAACCAAGCAGTCCGTTGAGTTTGAAATTACCCTCCCTTGTCCTGTTGACGGAGCGATAAACCTTCCTATTGAGGGTGAGCATGAGTGTGACAGCGTATTCCGCCACGGCATGGGGAGAATAGGCGGGCACTCTGACCACCTTGATACCATATTTCTTGGCTGCCGCCACATCCACATTATTGAAGCCGGCACATCGCAGCGCAATCAATTTCACTCCATACTCCGCCATTCGTTGAATAACCCGCTCCTCACACTCCGCGTTGACGAAGATGCAGACAGCATCCACTCCTTGCGTGAGAGAAACAGTGTTCATGCTGAGCCTCTCCTTGTAATAGCAGATGTCAAAACCAAACTGCCGGTTGACTTTGTTGAAAGTGTCCCGGTCGTAACTTTTCGCGTCAAAGAAAGCAATTTTTGTAGCCATTATTATAAAACATTTAAGGTGTGTTCTATTGATTTTAATTTTCTTTGGTTTGTGTGAAAGCAAAAATACGCTAAAAAATCCATGCGACAAGCACACAAGGAGAAACTTTAAAAATGTTTAACAAAAAACATCCTCACACTTGGCGGTCTGACAAATAATGACTAAATTTGCAGCCAACTTTAAGAAATTGACCTAACGCATCCCTCTTTCCCCCCACAAGGGAGATTCCATCAAGAAACAAACTACATCCAAATTCAAAATGAAACGACTAACAATTTTGTTCACAGCCTTGACGGTCATGTTCGGCGTCTCCGCCCAGACCCAACTGACCACCACCGAGGCAATGACCTATTTCCAATCCACGTCGAAAACCCGCACGAGCGTCCACGACCCCTCCGTGGTCTATGAGTCATCAAGTGGCCGCTACTACATCTTCGGCTCGCACAAGTCCGGTGCTTGGAGCAAGGATTTGCAGAACTGGACTTGGTCCGCCCCCACCTGGCGCACGTCTTCCAACCCGAACGCCTCCAACGCCGACGCCTTCACCACCCCGGCAGTGAAGAGCGTCACCATCAACGGTGTCACCAAGACATTCCCCGCTTTCAACGCCATGAACTGGTCAGCGCGTAGTGACAGCAACTACGACATCAACGGCAACATGTGGGCCCCGGACGTGATATGGAACCCCACGATGCGGAAATGGTGCTACTACCTGAGCATCAACGGCGACCAATGGCATTCGAGCATCATCCTCCTCACATCGGACTACATCACCGGCCCCTACCTCTACCAAGGTCCCGTGGTGTGCTGCGGCTTCTATGACACCAGCCACTCCTACAAGGAGACCGACTTGGAGTTGGTGCTTGGCTCGCAGTCGTCGCTTCCCGCCCGCTACAACCGAGGGGGCAACTGGGGCAAGCGTTGGCCGCACACCATCGACCCCTCCGTGTTCTACGACGATAACGGCAAGTTGTGGCTGGTCTATGGCTCGTGGTCGGGCGGCATCTGGATGCTGGAACTCGACGAGAGCACCGGCTTGCGCGACTACAACGTGAGCTACCCTGTCAGCGGTGGCGACGACGGCGTGACAAGCGACCCCTATTTCGGCACGAAGATCGCCGGCGGCTACTACGTCTCTGGTGAAGGCCCCTACATCGAGCATATCGGCAACTACTACTACCTCTTCGTGAGCTACGGCTTCTATTCCCCCGACGGCGGTTACGAGATGCGCGTGTTCCGCTCCTCCAACCCCAACGGCCCCTACACCGACTGCAACGGCACGAATGCCATCTTCACCTCCTACGTGATGAACTACGGCACGAGCGGCGACAAGCGCGGCGAGAAGATCATGGGCGCCTACAACAACTGGGGCACGATGACCGTTGGCGAATGTGCCCAAGGCCACAACTCCATCATCGCCGCCAATGACGGCCGCACCTACTTGGTTTACCACACGAAATTCAACAACAACACCATCTTCCACGAAGTTCGCGTACACCAAGTGTTTGTCAATGCCGATGGATGGTTGGTGGCCGCACCTTTCGAATACAACGGCGAGACCACCACCGACGCACAGATCGCCTCGCAGAAACCCTTCACCAAGGCCCAGATAGCCGGCACCTACAAGGTGCTGGTTCACAAATACGGAATGAACTATGCCAACTACGAGGAAGTGTCTCCCGTGGAGGTGAAGCTTGACGCCGACGGCAACGTGACCGGCGCCCTCAGCGGCAGCTATACCGTCACCTCCGGCACAGGCTACATCACACTCACACTTGGCGGCGTGAAGTACAAGGGCGTCCTGCTTGAAGAGATGATGGACGGCCAGCGCGTGCTCACCGTGTCGTTCACGGCTTGCAGCAGCAGCGGCGTGAACATCTGGGGATGGAAACGCCACCCCAAATGCGACTTGGCCTGGCATGTTCAAAACCAAAGCGTACCGGTGACTGACGGCCAGGCCGTCTCCGGCAACCTCGACTTGGCGGGCATGTCACTTGGCATGGACGGTGTTTCCCTGACCTGGAGCAGCAGCCATCCCGACATCATCTCCTCCGATGGCACTTTCAACCCCACCAACTTGACCGAAGACACCCCCGTGACGCTCACCGCCCGGTTGGAGAGCCCCGGCTACTATTGGACACAATCATACACCGTCACAGCCAAATCCATCGCCAACTCCCTCTTGGATGACGACTTGACAAACGGCCTTGTTGCCCATTACGGCTTCGACGACACCGCCCTTACCAACAGTTACAACACCTCCGAACACGCCACGTTGCTTCACAACGGCAACGGACAAGTCCCCACGATGGAGACAGGCGACACCCACCGCACGGGCAGCTACCCCCATCTGTATTTCGGTGTCAACGGGAACGAAAGCTACATCCACATTCCCAACCCCCTCCAAGGGCAGACGCTTACCGACGGCGCCACCATCTCCTTCTGGGTGGAGCGGTTGGACGACAACCTTTGGGACGCCTTCTTCGGCTTCATCAACGGCAACGCCCGTTTTTACATGACGGGCAACACTTACTTGGGTTACAACGACGGTTCCGGCACATGGGTGGACATCAACCACCCATCGAACGTCACCACTGGCACCATCGGCCATGGTGAATGGCATCACGTCACCCTCTCGCTCTCCCGCGACGCCCTCGCCCTCTATGTGGACGGCACGTCGGCACCGCTCACCACCTGGGCCGGTTCGTGCAACGGCAACGAGGTGAGCAACGCGAGCGGCTTCGACTTCTCCCTCATCGTGAACCATCTTTCCAACTCCTCCGAATTCTACCTTGGCCGCGGGTCCTTCTGGGGCTCCACCCCTGCACTTTATGACGACTTGCTCATCTACAACCGCGCACTCAGCCCCTCCGAAGCGGCCGCCCTTTACGACTTATCCAACAGTCTCTTCGACTTCTCCTCCCTGCCACAGTTGGAAAGCGCCAAGATTTCCTCCATCATTGCCCGTGCAAGAGCGCTGAAGGCTGTTCCCCACGTGGAGAACGTGACAGGCGCCGACACCGCCCTTGAAGCCACCCTCTCCGATATCGAGCAGCAGTTGTCCGGCAGTTCGATGGAGGCCCTCCACCACCTGCAGTCCACCGCCCGCGAAGCCGTCTTCACCTTCCTCTGCCAAGTCACCCCCCGCGACCCCGAGCAACCCTTCGACCTCACCTACCTGCTGAAAAACCCCGACATGGACCGTGCTGACGGTTGGTCGGACACGCCCACCATCCATTTCTCCTGCGGCGAATATTACCAACAAACCTTTGACTTCCACCAGACGGTCACATCCCTTCCCGGCGGCACCTACCAATTTCTCAGCAACGCGTTCCAACGCCCGGGTTGGCCAGCCGAATGCACCCAAGCAGGCGTCACGGCGCAAATCTACGCCGGCAACACCAACCGCCAGTTGGCCCACATCACCCGCGATGCCCAAACCACGCGGCTCGGCGGCGACGAATCCTACGTCAACGGGCAGTATTTCCCCAACAACATGGAGGCAGCGAGCATCTATTTCGGCCAAGGGCTTTACGACAACAGCGTGACCACCTCTCTCGACAGCGACGGCGGCTCACTGACCATGGGCATCCGCGGAACGACGATGAACACGGCCTATTGGTGCATTTTCGACCATTTCCGCCTTCATTTCTTTGGTTCGCTCAGCACGGCGTTCACTGACAATTTCAAATACCTTTCCGGCGACGTGAACTGCGACGGAGTCGTCTCCATTTCCGATGTGACCTGCATCGTGAACGAAATCTTAGGCAGTCCTCCACCCATTTTTTGCTACCGAGCAGCCGACCTGAACCAAGACGGCCTCTTCTCGGTGAGCGACGTGACCGAGTTGGTGACGCTCATCCTAAGCGAATAAAGTCCCTTATGTTTTCTGCAAGCACATAGATGGAAAAAAACTTTCCACTTCGAGAAATAATTCGTACCTTTGCACATTCAGAACACCAAGTGACCCAGAATAGATGACACAAAAGATTAGAATCAAGGACATTGCCGCCCGTGCCGGCGTGTCTGTAGGCACGGTGGACCGTGTGCTTCACAAGCGTCCCAACGTATCTCCTCCCGCTCGTGAAAAAGTGGAGAAAGCCCTCAAGGAGATGAACTACCAGCCCAACATGTATGCGAGCGCCCTGGCCTACAACCGCTCCTACACCTTCTATTGCATCATGCCCAAACACGCCTCAGAAGCCTATTGGGAAGAGATAGAGGAGGGTGCCAACCGCGCCTGCGAGGCCCGCCGTGATTTTCACATCGACGTGAAAATGCTCTACTACAAACGTTTCGAAGACGACACCTTCGTGGAAGCCTACGAGACATGCCTCGCCCAACGTCCCGAGGGCGTCATCATCGTGCCATCCAGCCTCGATATCACAAGGCAATTCACCGACCAGCTCCATGAGCAAGGCATCCCCTTCGTGATGCTCGACTCCTACATGCCCGACCTGAAGCCCCTGTCCTTCTACGGCCAAGACTCTTTCAGCAGCGGCTATTTTGCAGCCAAAATGCTGATGCTCATCGCCTCCAACAGCAGCGAAATCATGATCATGAAGCAGATGAAAGACGGGCGTGTGGCGAGCAAGCAGCAAGACAACCGCGAGGTGGGTTTCCGCCACTACATGCACGACCATTTCCCCAACGTGAAGATAGAAGAGGTGAACCTCCCCCTTGAAGAGGAGAAAGCGGCCTATGACGAAATCCTGGAGGAATATTTCACCAGTCATCCCAAGACACACCACTGCATCACTTTCTGTTCGAAAGCCCACATCGTGGGAGAATTCCTTCTGCGCACCAACCGTCGCGACGTCCAGATCATGGGTTACGACATGGTGCAGAAGAACGCCAAATGCCTCCGCGAGGGCAGCATCTCCTTCCTCATCGCCCAACATGCCTACATGCAGGGCTATTACTGCGTGGAAGCCCTCTTCCAAGCCATCGTGCTGAAAGAGAAGGTGGCTCCCGTGAACTACATGCCCATCGAAATACTCAACAAGGAGAACGTGGATTTCTACCAGCGCACGATGATATAAGCTACGCGAAAGACCTAATCACAACAATAACAACACACCCAAATGACCCCATCGACATTCATAAAAATCAACCCCGCCGACTCCGTGGTGGTATGCCTGAAAGCCTTCAGCCAAGGCGAGACCATCGTGGTGGATGGCAAGCCAATCACCATCGCCCAAGACACCCCCATGGGTCACAAGGTGGTCATTGACGACACCCCCGTCGGCACCGACATCATCAAGTATGGCTACCCCATTGGCCACGCCTTGAAAGACCTGAAGGCTGGCGAATGGGTGAACGAAAACAACTTGAAGACCAACCTCTCCGGCACGCTGACCTACGAATACCGTCCAGTAGATGAGCAACTAAGCATCGCCAACGAGCACCGCACGTTCAACGGCTACGTGCGCAAGAACGGCGAGGTGGGCATCCGCAACGAGATATGGATTGTACCCACCGTGGGATGCGTCAACGGCATCGCCGAGCGCCTCGCTTCTCAGCTGCAGACCGAGACTGGAGGGAAGGGGGTAGATGCCATCCATGCCTGGCACCACAACTATGGTTGCTCACAGTTGAGTGACGACCACGAGAACACGCGCAAAATCCTGCGTGACATCGTGCTTCACCCCAATGCCGGAGGCGTGCTTGTGCTGGGCCTTGGTTGCGAAAACAACCAGCCCGAGGCCTTCATGGACCTCTTGGGCGACTACGACCGCGAGCGCATCCGCCTTCTTGTGACGCAGAAAGTAGATGGCGACGAGGTGGAGGCCGGCATGGCCATTCTCCGCGACCTTTACGCCATCGCCTCCCAAGATCGCCGCGAGGCTTGTGAGTTGAGCCGCCTGCGCGTGGGTCTGAAATGCGGCGGCAGCGATGGTTTCAGCGGCATCACCGCCGATCCCCTCGTAGGCGAGTTCTCCGACTACCTCGTTGCCCAGGGCGGCACCACCATCCTTACCGAGGTGCCTGAGATGTTCGGTGCCGAGACCATCCTCATGAATCGTTGCAAGACACAGGAACTTTTTGAGCAAACCGTGTCGCTCATCAATAACTTCAAGGAATATTTCCTCAGCCATGGCGAGCCTGTGGGTGAGAACCCCTCCCCCGGCAACAAGGCCGGCGGCATTTCCACATTAGAGGACAAGGCCTTAGGCTGCACTCAGAAATGCGGACGCGCCCCGGTGAGCGGCGTGTTGGAGTATGGCGACCGCATCCAGACCAACGGTCTCAACCTTCTCTCCGCTCCCGGCAACGACCTCGTGGCGGCCACCGCCCTCGCCTCCTCCGGTTGTCAAATCGTACTTTTCACCACAGGCCGCGGCACGCCCTTTGGCACGTTCATCCCCACGATGAAAGTATCGACCAACAGCGTGCTATCCTCCCGGAAGCCCAACTGGATAGATTTCAATGCCGGCAAGTTGGTAGAAGGCACATCGATGGAAGCCCTGTTGAAGGAGTTCATCGACAAGATCATTTCCGTTGCCAACGGCGAACTTACCCGCAATGAGGCCAACGGCTATCGCGAAATCTCCATCTTCAAAAACGGCGTGACCCTATAGTCACCATAGTTGCGGGCGCCTCCCTTGGCTCCCGCAACCATAATGAAACATACATACCAGATGAGCAACAAGAAAGGTTTGTTCGCCCTCAGCCCCCTGATGGTTTTCGTGGGAGCCTACCTGTCACTCTCCCTTGCGGCGGGTGACTTTTACAAGGTGCCTCTCACCGTAGCCTTCATGGTGGCGAGCGTCTATGCCATCGCCATCAGCGGCGGTCTTCCCCTTGCCAAGCGAGTGGACCGTTACAGCCGTGGCGCGAGCACCAGCAACCTGATGCTCATGCTCTGGATTTTCGTGTTGGCCGGGGCCTTCGCCCAGTCGGCCAAGGAAATGGGGAGCGTTGACGCCACCGTACACCTGACACTCGCCTTCCTTCCCGGCAACATGCTCTTGGCAGGTTTGTTCGTAGCCTCTTGCTTCATCTCCCTTTCCATCGGCACCAGCGTGGGAACCATCGTGGCCCTATCGCCCATCGCCACCGGCTTGGCAGCCTCCACCGGCTCCAGCACCCCGCTGATGGTCGCCGTGGTGATTGGCGGAGCCTTCTTTGGCGACAACCTCTCTTTCATCTCCGACACCACCATTGTGGCCACCCAGAGCCAGCACTGCAGGCTGAGCGACAAATTCCGCGTCAATCTTTACCTGGCTCTCCCTGCGGCTCTCCTCACGTTGGCCGCCTACATCGCCATGGGTTCCGACATCCATTCACCCTCGGAGACACCACCGGTGGAATACGTGAAAGTCATCCCCTACCTTGTGGTCCTCTTGACAGCCATCTTCGGGATGAACGTGATGGCCGTGCTCACCCTTGGCCTTCTCCTCACCGGTGTCATCGGGATGTTCACCGGCTCCTACGACTTGTTAGGCTGGCTCTCCTCGATGGGTGCCGGCATCACCAACATGGGCGAACTCATCATCATCACGATGATGGCCGGCGGCTTGTTGGAAATCATCCGTAGCAACGGCGGCATCGACTACATCATCGAGAAGCTGACCAACCATGTGAGCGGCAAGCGCGGTGCCGAACTGTCGATAGCCGCCTTGGTCAGCGTGGTGAACGTCTGCACTGCCAACAACACCGTCGCCATCCTCACCGTTGGCGACATTTCCAAGAGCATCGGCGACCGCTTCGGCCTTGACAACCGCAAATGCGCCAGCATCCTCGACACCTTCTCATGTTGCGTTCAAGGCCTACTACCTTATGGCGCACAAGTGCTCATGGGTGCCGGCCTTAGTCAACTCAACCCGATAGAAATCATCCCCAACCTCTATTATCCCATGGTTCTTGGCGTCGTGGCGCTATTAGCCATCCTGCTTAGGTATCCCCGCAGTTTCTCCTAACCCCCATGCCCATGTCCACATCCTCCCTTTCCGGCATATTGACCAGCAATTTCCTCAACCTCCTTCGCAGCGGCGCCTTCGACGAGTCGAAGCCCATCAGCATCATGTCCGAGTACAAATGGTCGCAAGTGGTGCTTTTGGCGCATTACCATGGTGTCACCCCTTTTCTTGCCAAAGGCATTGAGCATTATCATTTCGACGACAACCTCAACATCCCCAAGGAGCAGATAGAGCAAGTGAAGGAGCACCTGAAGACCTCGCCCTCCCAAGGTCTCTCCGACTTGTATGTAGCCAGCCGCCTCCATCTGCACAACAAGGAGATGAACAAGCAATTGCAGCATCTTGTCAGTCAAGAATACAGCGACCCCGAGCGCTCCTACGAAACCTTACAGCTGCTGGCCATCCTCATCTGCAACGTGGAGAGCATACTCGCCGGCAGAAGCAGCCTCAGAGGCCTCATCGACCTTGGACGATATCTTCGCCAGGAAGGCGACAAGGTTGACTTTGTGAAATTGGAACGATGGCTCGGGCAAACGCGCATGATGAAGATGGCGTGTCTGCAAGGCACCCTGTTGGCAGAGGGGTTCGGCTTCACCAAGGAAGAACTACCCTTCGTGTCGAAATTTCAACCCAACAGCCGCCGCTGGCTGTTACGCGCCCTCATGCTGGGGCACTTCGCCAACCATCCCACCTCTACAGGCACCAACATGCACAACGGCTTCGCACTGAGCAGTCCCGGAACCGCCTGGCGCACCATACGCCATGCCCTGGCCTACCGTCGCCTGGCTCCTGGTGAGACAATCTCCACTATTTGCCATGGCATCATGCGTGGCCTGGCAGAAATCGACGAGTGAGGGGGCAGTGGCTGTGATACAGCCACATACAGAACCGTGGAAAAGGGCTTTTTCTGTGCTTTGAATAGCAAAAAAGAACAAAAAAAGCACAAGCGCAATAAAAATGTTGCGCTGATGTTGTAAAATCCGCAAAATATTTGTATCTTTGCGGCAAAATGCGGGGTAGGCAGACATGCGTCCCCACGATAGAAATAATTGATTGAAATGAACAGACTCTTTCTCCTTATGGTCGGAATCCTCTCGACCCTAACTGTTTGCGCCCAATCATACGGGATTCAATGTGAAGACACGTGCAACCACATCCACGGCTTGGACATGAGCCACTATCAAGGTGATGTGTGGTGGGAAACATTGGGCGACAACAGCCACATGGCCTACGTGTATTTCAAGGCCACGGAGGGCAAAGAGACTCAAGACCAAACGTATCTTCGCAACATCGAACTGGCCCACCGGCACGGGCTGAAGGTGGGTTCCTATCATTTCTACCATGCCAACGTGCCACAGTATCTCCAGTTGCGAAACTTCATGAGTCAATGCATCCCTCGCGACCAGGACTTGATACCCATGATCGACGTAGAGACCAAGCCGAAATCTATGAGCACCTATCAATTCTGCGACTCCCTGATGAAATTCCTGCAGATGATCGAGGAGGTTTACCATCAGAAGCCGCTGATTTATACGGGTCGCAATTTCTACAACAACCACTTGTGTGGCAAGATAGACGACTACCCCCTCATGGTGGCCATGTATTCCGACTACGAGCCACAACTGGCCGACGAGCGCGACTACATCATCTGGCAATACACGGGCAAGGGTCGCATCAACGGTGTGAACGGCTATGTTGACAAGAGCCGCATCATGGGTAAGCACAGCCTCAGGGAGCTACGCTTCAAACGCTGGTGACACCCCTATCCTCTCTGACTTTTGGGAACGGGGGCCTCCCCCTTTCAACAATCATAATCACAGACAACCATGGCAATTATCAAATGTCCTGAATGCGGACACCAAATCAGCGAGAAAGCGACAGTCTGCCCCATCTGCGGGGTGGAAATTGCCGGCAACATAGTGAGATGCACCTATTGCGGCGAGGTGTATTTCAAAGACGATGGCATCTGTCCTCACTGCTACCGTGCTCTCCTCCCCCATGGTGAGAGCCGTGTGGAGGAAGAAGAGCCACCTTTGCAAGAGGAAGCAGAACCTCTTGTAGAGGAGGCAACGGAAGCCACGCCTACTTTGGTGGAAGACGAAGAACCAACAGACGAGATGGATGGAGAGACACCTCCACCCGTCTCCGAAGTCCCCCTTGCCGACAACGAGAAGCCGGCCGAAGCCATCGCCCCATCGCCCGAGGAAGAGAAAGAAAAAGAAGATGAGGAGGAAGAAAGTGAAGAGTTGCCGTACATCGACACCGACGAGGAGAATTTGGAGAAGCCCATCCACGACAACAACGACACCACCTCCTCCGGTGGCACTGGCAGCCACAAATTCATCCCCATCACGGTTTCCCTTGCCATCACCGCCCTCATTGCAGCCGTGTGCCTGTATTTCTACAACGACAGCAAGTTGTCTCGTGAAACCCAAGCCTTCCAATTGGCCATCAACAGCGGCAACGTGAACGAGATGAACAGTTTTCTCCGCACCTTCACCGATGCAAGCGAAGAACACAAACAAGCCATCCACTCCAAGATAGAGGAGGTGACCAAGCAGAAAGAGGATTTGTCGATGAGCGTTGTCACCCGCGACAAGGACAAAATCATGCAATTCCTCTCCGATTACCCCGACACCCCTCTGAAATCCACCCTCCTTTCCATGGTGGACTCCATCGACTGGGAGACGGCCCTTGCCTCCAACAAGAAAGAGGCATACGAGAAATACGTTGCCGACCATGCCAACGGCCTGTTTGCAAAGGAAGCGAAAGACAAAATCAATGCGCTGGCGGTGAAAGTGATAGCATCGACGGCAGAGGACGCGGAGAAAGCAAGATTCCTCTTCCGTGAGTTCTTCCTCAGCGTCAACGGCAATGATGCCTCGCGCCTCACCGCCACCCTCGGTCCCCATTTGTCGTCGTTCATGGGCACGAGCAACGCCGGCAACGGCGATGTGGTGTCATGGATGCGCCGCCAGCACGGCGAAAACGTGAGCAACGTGATATGGAAGCTCAATCATGACTACAAAATCACGAAGCTTGATAAGAACGGTGTATATGAAAACACGGTGGAGTTCACAGCAAAGAAAACCGTCATCCACAAGGATGGTCATACTGGTTCGGAACATTTCAAGGTGATAGCCATAGTGACCGACAACAACAAGGTTTCCTCGATGTCGATGACGAAATACACCCCCAAGAAAGAGGGAGAGTCCACGAGTAGTAATTCTTCAAGCAATAATCAGAGCGGTAGCACAGCCTCAAGCAAGCCTACTGGTTCCAGCCAGCCACAAGCGAAAACTTCCAGCAGCGGCAGTTCGACAAAGACTACAAGTTCAAGCAGCAGCTCCAATAGCAGCTCCAAGACTACGAGTTCGACAAGCAGCCCTAACAAACCCAACAGCAGCTCCAATAGCAGCTCTAAGACCACGAGTTCTACGAGTAGCACTAACAAACCCAGCAGCTCCAATAGCTCCAAGACCGCAAGCTCTACGAGCAGCAATAACAAGCCAAGCGGCAGTTCCAATAGCTCCAAGACCGCAAGCTCAACAAGCAACACTAACAAACCCAGCGGCAATTCGAGCAGTTCCAAGAGCACCAGTTCGACAAGCAGTAAACCCAGCGGTGGTTCGAGCAGTCCGAAGAGTACCAGCTCAACAAGCGGCTCAGGGAAGGCTGGCAGCGGTTCCGGCAGTTCCAAGCCCTCGAATTCCAGTTCATCGTCCAAACCTTCCGGTTCGAGTGGAAATGCCAATTCGAGCAGCAAGCCAAGCAGTACAGCAAAACAAAAATAAAATCGTTATGATTATCGACTACACGAAGATTGAGGAGCAACTCATCGAAGGTTTCAAGGGTGGCAACGGCCAGTTGCAGACACGCAACTATGTAGATGACAAGAACAAAGTGATGATGAGTCGTCTGAAGCCCGGGGCAAACATCGGCTACCACTCTCACGATGTCAATTCGGAAATCATCCTCTGCCTTAGCGGACAAGGGCATTTCCAATACGACGACACGACAGAGACATTTTCAGCCGGTGACGTACATTATTGCCCCATGGGTCACTCCCACGCCATGTACAACGATGGTGATGACGACTTGGTGTATTTCGCCATCGTAGCCGAGCATCATTAGTGCTCCATTGAATTTCAGAATGGTTCTTGCATTGTGTTGGCATGTAGTATCATCTGCACGAGCAGCAAGACATCCACGACATTGACAAGACGGTCTCCGTTCCAGTCGGCCATGCTTTTGGGTATGGGCCATGGTTTGTTTTGCAAGATGAAGTCAATCATCATCATGACATCCATGACGCTTCTTTGTCTGTCGAAATTGAAGTCTCCCTCCAATAGTTTCTCCTGGTGTATGTCAAAGGTTGTTGCCTCTATCGGCATTGTCTCCATCGCCTCCATTGTTCGTGCTTCCGTGATATCGGCCTTCAGCCGTCTTTCCTCCACCATGAGCGTGTCGGATTTCAAGGTGAGTTTCAACAAATCCCCGTTGGCCATCACCTGTGAGAGTTGTTCTCCCGCCCTTATGGAGAAGAGGTAGGCATTGTCATCCCGTTTGCTCACCTCCATCGTCACACCGCTTTCTTGTTGCGCCTCCGCCAAAGTGTACGCCACCTCTCCCTCTTCCTCCACAAGGGAGTATCCATCTGGCAATTTCAGCACAAATGCGATGGAGTCGAAAACGAGATTGTCATCTCTTTGGAAAGCGAGGTTCAACGTTTGTGTACCGTATGGATAGACATCGACGTCGGCAGCATAGATTTCAGTAATGACGTGGATGTCTTTGAAAGAGCTCCACTCCACAACTGTCAAATAGTCTTCAAAACAGAAGCCATGCAACCATAATGGTACATCGTAATTGGAGAAGGCCCTGGCATTACCCACCTCTGTGTCGTCTTCAAGACCCACAGGCTCCACAGGCTCCACACCCTCCTCGTCATCCTCCATTCCCTTGAAGACTGTCGGTGGCGTCATCGGGTGCGCGACCACTTTTTGCAATCCCTCGCAGTAGAAGAAAGCGTGCTCTCCTATTTCTTCCAACGCCGGCGGCAAGACCAATTCTTCCAGAAGCACGCAGCCCTCCATGGCCCTTTCACCTATGACGTTGACTGTGGCCGGCAAGTTGATGTCGGTGATGCTCTCGCAGTTATAGAACACCTTGTCCGGCAACAGTTCCAAATGGGCGGGAAGCATAATGCTCTCCAAAGCCTTGCATTCGCTGAAGCCCCCTTCACCCAAGACGGTGTTCGCTCCCAAAAACTGAACGTCGGACAACATTTCACATTGTGCAAAGGCATATTCCTCAACCAATTCCACATTCGGCCCCACCTCAATGTGAGACAACGTGGCGTTACACTCGAATGCTCTCAGTCCTATTGTTTTCACCTGCCTCGGTATGTTGTAAGACACCCTTCCCCTCGCCACAGGATAGCAAACCAGCGTGGTCATGTCTTTCGTGAACAGCACTCCTTCCTTGGAGCAATAATTCTCATTGCCTTGCTCCACGTTGATTCTGGCCAGACTTCCACATCTACTGAAAGCCCCTTCTCCTATTTCCTCCACAGTAGCTGGCAGCGTCACCTTTTCCAAAAAGCTACACCCATAAAATGCTTCGTAACCAATGAAGGTCAATTTTTTGGGGAAAACAAACTCTATCAAGTTCTCGCATCCTTTGAAAGCCATATTTCCTATGATGCTGACGTTTTCCGGGCATACGATGAATGACAAGGAGCGGCAATTGTAGAAAGCCCCCTCATCGATGACCGACAACAGTTGCGGCAGTATCACGTCAAGGAGTTCCGTGCAATCAGCGAAGGCGTAAGCACCGATAAGTTCCACATGATCCGGAATGGTCAAACTTTCCAGTGCGACGCATTTTTTGAACGCCTCCTCTCCAATGCTTCTCATCCCATCGGGCAAAGACACGTCCGCCAAAGCAGTACATTCCTCGAACACAGCGTTTTCAAGTATTTCAAGACCCTCAGGAAGGGATGCCACTTTCAAGTTTTTGCATTTCTTGAACACCCTGGCTCCCATGATGGTGAGAGCATTGCTCCACGTCACGTCTTCCAAGGCGATGCATCCGCTGAAGACATCGTCACCCAACTCCACCAGCCCCGTTCCCATATCAAAAGATGTCAAGGCCGTACAATTTTCAAATGCGCTGTCCCCCACTCGTTGCATACTGTCAGGCAGCACGATGCTTTCCAATGCCTCGCAGCCATAAAAGGCGCCGCTTCCTATCGATGTGAGCGCAGCAGGGAGCTCAATTTCTGTGAGCGACTTGCACCCCAAAAACGTCTCTTCACCAATGTCCGTCACCGTTGTTTGACCCAAGTCCACCTTTTCCAACCACTCACATTCGGCGAAAGCCTGGATGCCAAGATATTCAAGGGTGGCTGGCAGGACGAGGCAAGCCCCCGTGCTTAGTTCCCATTCTGGATTATCACCAGAAGCGAAAGCCCCGCTTTCTATGGATATGACAGTATATTCCACGCTGTCCTCCACGATGACTCCTGGCAACTGGAGCAAAGAGAACACCCCTTCATAGCCTGTGATAGCCACCGTGCGTGTCTCTTCGTCGGTGACAGCAAAACTGACTATCACCTCAAGGCTGTCGCCGGCTCCCTCTTGAACGGGTGGTGTAAAAAACGAACGTGTGAAATTTTGGCCGCAAACGTGATTGGCCGTCATCAAAATGACGAACCACAAAGACAAAAACCCAAGTTTTCTCATATCACGTTCAAGCAAGTCGTTAAAGAAAAATACCAAAGCAATCCATAAGAGGTATAGGATGACAAAACTTGTCTCCCGAATATAATCAGAATCGACGGTTCAAAATTACAACAAATAGTTGATTATAAGCACAAGAGAGGGTTTTTCTTGCATTTTTTAACTTTATTTAATTGAGAATGGGTTTGAACAAGCGCATTAGGTCATCTGTATCAAAAATAGATACAATGCCACCATTTTGTACAATGGTGGCATTTATGAAGAATAATAAGGTGTAGCTTTGACGAAAGACTTGTTTAAAACAGAGCAAAACCTAAAATGGTGAAGATGAGAATCAGTCCCCATATTATCAAACCAATGATGGCAAGTACTCCCCAAAATTTCACGGCTGTATTAAAATTGGCGAGTGCTTGTTCATATTTTATTTGGCTGTCTGACATAATGGCAGTTTTCATCTTGTTGGCATAGTTGAGCATTTTTATTAGAGGATAGATATAAATGATGCCAAGGATGATATATATCAAACCAGTAGAAGCACCTAAAACAGCTTCAACTTCACCTCCACCAAGTTTAGAACCAATTAAGCCACCAAATAACATAGCCCCGATTCCTACGATAATGAGGAAAGCACATCCTATTATGCCCAAAATAGCCAAGAACTTAACCCATTTTGAAATGGAAGCCAATGTGTTTTTTGCTCTATTGCTCACCACGATGAATTCTTTCTCACGGAAGTCGCCTACCACAGTGCGATCTGATTGTTCATAGCCGTAACCCGATTGATTGTAATTGTCCATATTTTTAGAAATATGCACCATCTTGATTTGACTTAATTGATAATTTGCTGAAAAACAATAAATTGTTTTATGTTTTGCCAAATTAGAAGCTTTACTTAACCTTGGTGGTGCATTTCAAAGTTAATAAAACTCTGACAGGCATGGCAAAATTAATAAAAAAAATCGAAATGACAATCTTTTTTTGGGAAAAAAGATTATGCTTTATCCTCCGTATCACAAACATGAGCTTTCTGTCACTTTATCAAACCGCTTGGGAAAGCAAGCAAAATGTTTTTTGCTTGCTTTCCGCTCGGCATTTGCAACTCTGTTGGTGCGAAGATAGGTGGTGCCTTCGGCTTTTGTTATCTTTGGCTTCGCCCAAGATAGGCTGCGGTTCGGAAATGCAAAATAAAAAACTGCGTCTTATATTTTTGCACTCTGCACGGCTTTTGTTATCTTTGGCTTCGCCCAAGATAGGCTGCGGTTCGGAAATGCAAAATAAAAAACTGCGTCTTTTATTTTGCATTTCGCTCACCTTGCACTATCTTTGCAACACCTTACCAAACCATCACCGTTATGGGAATCTACATCAACACCGGAAACGAGGGCTTCCGCAGAGCCCGCAATAGTGAATATGCCGTTGCCGGCTATATTAGCATGAATTATGAAGGGCTTAAGGACAACATTGTCTCTATGTTGGCTGGCGGACGCTGCGAGGTTGACCCTTTGGGTTTCAACAACGACCTGGCAGAGATACACAGCCGCGATGACGTGCTCACCATGCTTATACACTTAGGTTATCTCTCCTACGACAGAAGTCGGAAAGAGTGCTTCATCCCTAATCTCGAAGTGAGCGAGGTGATGGAGAATGCGGTCAAATCCAACAAATGGGTGCATGTGGTGAATGCCATTAACAAGTCGAAGCAACTCCTTCGTGCCACCCTCGACGGTGACGCGGAGGCCGTGGCAAGGGGCATCGACATCGCACACGACGAGGAGACCAGCATCCTGTCCTACAACAATGAAAATTCCATAGCCTGTGTGCAGAGCATCGCATATTACTACGCCAAAAACGATTACATCATCCACAGGGAATTAGCGTCTGGTAGGGGTTTCGCCGACCTTGTGTTCATCCCGAGGAAAAACGTCGATTTCCCCGCCCTCGTGGTGGAGTTGAAATACGACAAGGACGCCGACACCGCCATCTCGCAAATCAAGCGGAAGAACTATCCGGCCAAGGTGGCGCAATACACCGGCAATCTCCTCCTCGTGGGCATCAACTACGACAAGGAAACAAAGACCCACTCGTGCGTCATAGAAAGGTGGGGCGATATGCATTGTAACCATGAGAAATGACAGCATGGCCAATATGCAAAGAGCATTTTACATCCTCGTCACATTCATCCTACTCGCCGCCTGTGCGGACAATGGGCGAGAGCGTGCCGTGCTTGACACGGCACAGGCTATCATCAACGACCGCCCCGACTCCGCCCTTGCCATGCTCGATTCTTTGGAACCTTCCTCCCAAGGCTTCTCGCAAACCACCCTCCGTCGCTGGCAGCTCCTGCGCCTCATGGCCCAAAACAAGTGCGACACCGTCTTCCGTTCCGACAGCCTCCAGCTCATACTTGCCGAATATTATGACAAAAATGGTACGCCCAATGAGCGGATGACGGTTCATTATCTCTTGGGGCGTGCTTATAGCGACATGGGCGAAGCCCCCCGTGCCCTTCAGTGTTTTCTCGATGCGGTTGCCTGTGCAGACACTACTTCTTTGGAATGTGATTTCAGGACTCTCTTCTTCACCTATGGCCAGATGGCAATGGTCTATCATTCACAATGCATGCCTAACGAGGAACTGGCAGCATGGGGTCAGTACAGCCGTTTTGCGCTGAAAAATGAAGATATGTACTACCACATCCATGGAAAGGAATTGATGATTGGTCCTTATTATGACATGGGAGACACCGTCTCATGTTTACGTATTACAGAACAATGTCATAGAGAATATGCGGAACACGGGATGCCTGAAAAGGCGGCAAGCGTTTTCCCCTCTGCCATTTACATACACCTGCTGAATTCCAATTACGATAAGGCAAGGGAGATGATGAGGATGTATGAAAGAGAATCAGGTCTGTTCGACTCGTTGGGCAACATCAAAAAAGGCAGGGAATTATATTATTATAGCAAGGGGCTTTATTATCTGGGGACAAATAAGAATGATTCCGCTGAACTTTATCTCAGGAAATTGCAGGCAGCCCATCTCAACCATGATTTTCAGGCGAACAAAGGGATGCTGTCACTCTACCGAAACAAAAACAATAAAGACTCCATCTCGAAATATGTCGCACTATATGAGAAGAGTGTCGATGATTTGTTAATCGAAAACCAAGCCGATGCCGTGGCACAAGCTGCCGCCTATAACAAATACAATCGTTTTCAAAAAGAATCGGAAAAAATGGCTGTCAAGGCCGAGAAGTCGAAATGGATGTCGAGGCTGTTGCTTATCCTTTTTATTCTCATCATTGCGGTTTCCACGTATCTTTTTGTTCTCTACAAGAGGAAGCAGAAGGAAAAGATAGAAGAACTTGGTATTTCCTATACCAACCTTATGTCGAAATACCTGCAAGCCTGCGATGAGGCTGAAAGTATTAAAACGGACAAGGATGCAGCCTTGAGAAACAAGGAGAATGAAATTAACCAATTGAAATCCCAGTTGGACAGGATGAAAGAACTCCATGATGGTCTTTCTCCTGACATTAGAAAAATTGTCATAGGTAAAAGTGATATCGTGAAAAAGTTCAAGGAGATGGCCATTCCACACATACCTCCAACGTTGCCAAGTCAAAAGGACTGGAAATTGCTGATGGAAACGATGGAATGCACCAACCCTTCACTCTATGGAAGAATCGTTTTTTCCGAAAAACTCAGTCAACAGGAAATACATGTTTGTTTGCTGACAATGCTTCATTTCTCTTCTGGCGAGCTTACCGTTCTTCTCGACACCTCCAAGCAAAGAGTCTCCAATATCAAGGCTTCTGCCAATTATAAGTTATTTGGAAACAAGGACGCCAAAACATTATTGGCAAATCTTGCAAATACATAAAATATTGATTATTAGTATTTTGTGCAAAATGTGTACTATTGATGTACTCATTTCATCCTGTTTTTTTGGTTCATACTGCTTAAATTCATAATTTTGTTGCGAAACTTAAACCAACATAATTATGAAGAAATTATTTTTTATTTTTGCATTCGCATTTGCTTTTCTTAATCTGATAAAAGCAGATGTTATGGCTTACGATGACCCAATCGTGATGTCTGAGAAATTCGACAATCCTATTGGTGGCCATGAGGGCCCGGGTAAATCCCCAACGACCATTAATGTTTATCAAAATGGTAGCACCTTCTATTTCGGAGAATCGTTTGTAGGTTGTACTGTCACCCTCTTATTAAATAATGTGGTGGTATATTCCGACATTGTTGCTTCTGATGGTACCGTCACTTTCCCTGAAAGTTTTTCTGGCACTTTCGAACTACTCCTGACCGTCAATACTACAACCTATGGCGCATTCGTCACTCTTTAACTTACTATCCCAAATATGAGCATCCCCGTCCGGGTGGAGCAGCCTTTGGGCGCGACCCGCCCGGCGCGGGATGCCAATGGGCGCGGCTAAAAACAAACATTATTAAAACTGGAATCAATATGAGACATCCTTTTCAGACAAAAAGCATTCTGCCATGCTTGGTGTTATGCGCCACCCTGGCATCCGTGTCACTGCCCTCATCTGCGCAAAATGCGCGAACATTCACATACGACGCGGCGGGCAACCGCGTCGCCATGGGTGTTCCTGTACAACAGGCTCCGGGTCGGAACCCCAACGGCAATCAGGGCGGCTTGGAAGCCTCTTTCGACATCGCCATTCAACCTGGCGGCCATGTCCGCCTGATGGTGAAAAAACTTGAAAAGAGCGAGAAATACGCCGCAAGCATATACACGACATCGGGGCAGCTTGTCGCCAGCCTGGCACCCACCGACAATCCCGTATCCAACATCAACATGTCTTCCTTGCAAGCTGGCGTGTACGTCGTGAAACTCACCATCGGCAAGCGCCAATTCTCCAGGGTAATCACAAAAGAATGACTCAAAACTTATTTCAAAATGCTATGAAAAAGATAATACGACAAACGACAAGGTGCTTGGTTGTTATATGGTTAGTCTCTCTTTTTCCAGACACGGCACAAGCCATTTGCTCCAATGCAAATTCGGACAGTTTGCGAACCATCACACCACTGTTCGACCCCATAGTCATCGAAGATAGCATCCCTGACATTCCGGATAATGCGGACAACTTCATCCCACCAAATGCCCTTTCCGAAGCGAATGACACAAGCAAATCCAAAAATCCCGACACAAATCCTTCGAGGTCGGGAAACACCTGCAAGGTAGGAACGCCCATCACGAATGCCACCGTTTCCCCCATGGGAGCGGCTGTTTGGAGCATTACGTTCGACACACCGCCGGGAGTCGGCGGAATGACCCCGGAAGTGGGCTTGGCCTATTCCAGCCAGTCGGGTGTAGGCAACGCCGGGTGGGGGATGAATGTGACCGGCATCAGTTCCATCACCCGTGGCACGAAGACCCTGTACCATGACGGAACGGTGCGCGGCATGAAACACGACTCCGGCGACGCCCTCTTCCTTGACGGCCGCCGTCTGCTGCTCTCGTCAGGGACGGAGGGTACGTTAGGTGCCGTCTATGTGCAGGAAGGGGACCCCTTCACAAAGGTCAAGGTCACCTCGTCCAATTCGTACACAGGGCCGCTTTCTTTCGAGGTGTCCACGCCCGACGGCAGGGTCTCACTCTACGGCTCCACGTACGACTCCCGCCTCGCATTTGTCGATGGCGACTATGTTTTGCGGTGCCATTCCTGGTATATCAGCCGTCAAGAAGACCCGAACGGCAACTATGTGGAGTATTCCTACATGCACGACAACCTAACCGTCTATCCCGAAGCCATCACGTATGGTAAGAATACACATACGGGGAATGGTGCCAACAACCAGATTAGATTCTCCTATGCTACCATTCATGACAGCGCGATACGCACGTTCGTGATTGGCGGCGTGCAGGGGAGTGTGCGAAAATGTCTGGATCGGGTTCGGACGATGACGGGAAACTCCGTTTACCGTGAATACGTGCTCGATTACGCTCCCCTCTCCGACAGCACCACCATTAAATATGAACGTTTGTCGTCCATCACGTGCAAAAACGGGGCCGGAGAGGAGATGAACCCCGTCACGTTGGACTGGATTCTGCTGGCGGGAACACCCCGGACGGCGGAGGTCTTGAACGTCAGCACTGACGACCCCTACTCCATGGTCGTGAAACAGGACTCACTCCTTCTTGCCACTGACATCAATGGGGACGGCATAGCCGACATCGTGAGGATATCCAACTGCAATGAATACACTTCTCCATATGGTAATTCGGAACTTCACACCTATGCCTATGTTCACCTTTCCGTGAGGGATGCTAACGGCGATGTGAACTTTATACCCGACTCGAGGTTCGAACTCGGATACTATTATGACTTTGACAATTGGAGGTTTCTAAATGTCATCAATACAATAGCGGACATCGACGGCGATGGTTTGAGTGATCTCGTCTTCCCGTGTTATATGGATCCGCCAGACCTCCCTCCTTTCCTGCGCCTCAGATGTTTTAAGGGAAAAGACCTCAGGAATAGCTGTTCTGCTTATCAGGATTTTGTAATTCCCATGGTGGCGGCTGAGGAGATGCCACCTTTCATCTCCGGGGACCTTGACGGTAACGGACTTGACGATTTCGCATGTTTGGAGGCTAAAAAAGCCCAAGGTTATTACCATCTTGACATATTGTTCTGTCTGCCCTCGGGCACACACAATCCCGTGAACATCTCCCTCACCTTGCCGCAAGACCCGAAGCGCCTCTTCGTCGGCGACTTCAACTGCGACGGCCTACCTGACATTATAGCACTGTATGATGGAGGCTACAAGGTCTTTTACAACAATAGCGGCAGCACAGCCTCAGCCATTTTCTCCAACGCCAATTCCACAACAGGCAGCAACTTCGGCGACATGTGGCGTGTGGAGCAGGGCGACTTCAACGGCGACGGCCTTGCGGACTTCGTGTATGTGGACGACAACAGCCCGGACTATTGCTTCGCCATCAACAACGGCGACGGCACCTTCTCCATCTCCACCGCCATCACCTACGACATCTACGACCAAGTCACGGGAAGGGACAACCGCCGCTTCACCCTCACGCCCATGGACATCGACCGCGACGGGGTCACCGACCTTGTCATATCCAAGGCATGCTTCGACTATCACGGAGGCCTGCAGAACACCGACGAATTCACGCACACGGTCACTGCATGGCTTGTTTCCAACGGCTCCACCCTTTCCGAGGTGCGCCGCGTCAGGTCATACCACCTCATCGACGAGGCCGGGTCGCAGAATGTGATGCTGGCCGACTTCGACGGCGACGGCTGGCCGGAGTTGGCGAACAACGGCTCGGACTGGTACACCAACACGACGGCCAACAGCGACGGCTGCCACATACGCGTCTATCACGCCTCGGGATTCACACCCTCCTCCGGCAAGATGACTGCGGCGACGGACGCCCTCGGGGCGGCCACCAGCTTCACCTACAACGTATCTTCCGACCCCGGCCTATACACGCAGGTCTATGACAGCATATTCCCTCTCGCCTACGTCCACCTCCCTCTGACGCTTGTCAGTACGGTGACGAGGAACGACGGCCTCACGGGAACGCACACATCTTCCTACAGATACGCCGGCCTCAAGGCCCATCTCCAGGGCAAGGGCTTGCTGGGGTTCAGTGACATGGCGGTACGTGACAACCTCACGGGGGTGACCACTCAATCCGGCATTTGGGACTGGAACTCCACCCATTACGTTCCCGCGCTGACCTATTCCATCACCTCCATGGGCTACGACAACGACTCCACTACTACCACGATCAGCGTTCAATCC